>NZ_JBFTKO010000022.1:0-66919 GCF_056395985.1 Pedobacter sp. 05T44 | reverse complement strand
ATTATAAACAGAAGGTTCAAGATGGTAAAAACAAAATGAGTGTCCTGAATGCTGTTAGAAACAAAATAATCCACAGAATCTTTGCCGTCATAAAAAACCAAACCATTTATAAAAATGATTTGGTTTTGTCATAGAAATCGAGATGACGAAGTGAGAGATCTAATGCCAGGCTGCAAGTTAAACAAGCTCAAAGGAATATTCTGCAAACCCTTCCGTTTCCAGCGGATGATGAGTTACAACCAAACAGGTGATTTTTAACTCATCAAATAAAGTTTTCAGGTCGGTCATTACATCCTTTTTGAGCACATTATCTAAAGCCGAAAAAGGCTCATCCATTAGTAATAGACTAGGTTTTGTAGATAAAGCCCTTAAAATAGCCAGGCGTTGCTGCTGGCCACCTGACAGATGCTTGGGTTTATGTGTTCTAAAAGCGTCAAGCCTGCCTATCGCTATTAACCTGTCAATATATTGAGCATCGTTTGAACCATACTGAAGGTGTTCTATAACAGTCATATTTGGAAACAAGGCATAATCCTGAAATACAAAGCCTACACTACGTTTCTGAGGTTCCAGATTCCTGTTGGCTTTGGTATCAAGCCACACATTCTCGTTCGCCGTTATCTTTCCTTCTTCCGGTTTAATCAAACCGGCAATAATTTTTAAGAGCGTTGTTTTACCCGATCCAGAAGGACCAATAATCTGGGTAATGTGCCGATGATGAAATGAAGCCTTTACCTGAATCAGATTAGTTCCATTGTAGGTTCTAACTCTTTTTTTTATATTAATTTCTATCATTCAAGCGGGCTTTTTGCAGATTTTCTATTCAAAATAAAAACAGTCAGGACTATTACAAAAGTGATTGAAAACAGAATCAGGGAGTAGTAATTTGCATTGGCATAATCCATACTTTCTACCGAATCATAAATGGCGATCGAGGCAACTTTGGTTACACCTGGAATATTTCCGCCAATCATCAAAACAACACCAAATTCTCCTAAGGTATGAGCAAAAGTAAGCACAGCCGCAGTTAGCAAAGAGGATTTGATATTGGGTAATAATACATGCCAAAGGGTTTCAAACTTTGACTTACCCATGGTATAGGATGCTTCTCTAATCGAGGTAGGCAAATGTATAAAAGCCGATTTTACCGGACTCACCATAAAGGGTAAGCTATAAATAACCGACGCTAAGATTAAGCCCTCAAATGAAAATACCAGGTGTATATTAAAATGTTCCTGCAGCCATTCTCCCAAAGCATTTTTAGGGCTAAAAGCCAGTAACAGATAAAATCCCAGCACTGAAGGAGGCAACACCAATGGCATGGTAATTATTGCCTCAATGATTAGCTTAGGGATGGAACTACGGCCAGATAGCCAATAAGCTATGGGCAAGCCAATCACAAAAAGGATTAACGTTGTCACACAGGCAAGTTTTAGGCTAAGGAATATAGGTGTTAAATCCATTCTTTTTAAACTTACGGAATTCTATACCCATTCTTCTTAAAAAGCTGTTTAGCTGCGGGCGATTGAAGGTAACTGAAAAACTTTGAAGCTTTATCGTAATTCCCCTTTTTGGCATGAGTAAGAATAAGCATTCCTTGTTTTATTTCATCATAAACTCTAGGATCAACCTTCACCCATTTGAGTTTTGCAGCATCGGGCCTTTCGTATATCAATGCTTCTGTTGTAAAACCAACACTAGCCACTCCTGCAGAAATATAGGTGTTCACCTGCGAGATACTTTCTCCCAGTACCATTTTATCTTTGATCTTGTTCCATAACCTGTAATGACGCAAGGCCTGTTCTGCTGCCTTTCCATAAGGTGCTAGTACAGGATTAGCTACAGCTACCTTGTTTACTTTGTTGGTAGTTAACAGGCTCCGCCAGTTTTTCAATTCCAGATCTGAAGTGCTACATACAATTAAACTGCCTAAGGCATACACTTTCGGTGGGTTAGTTCCGAAACCTTCCTTATAAAGAGCATTTGGAAAATCCATATCAGCAGAAAGAAAAACATCATAAGGTGCGCCGTTCTTTATTTGAGCAGTTAGCTTTCCCGAAGAACCTGCAATAACCTCTATTTCAATTCCGGTTTTCTTTTTAAAATCTGCCTGCAAGGCTTTTATTACAAATTGTGCGTTGGCAGCTACAGCAACTCTTAAAGGTTGCGCATGTGTTGTCAACGACAACACTAAAAGCAGAAATAGAAATAGCTTTTTCATCCTGTTAATTGGCAAATTTAACCTTTATTGAAATAACCTGTCTCGCGTTTCTCGGTTTCCTTTTTTCACCCTCAATGATGATGTGGAACGGGCCCTCATCTGCTGATAATAAGGCGCCGTCCTTTCTGTTGGCCAGAATAATTTTACGCGAAGAAAATGCAGGATCAACTTCAGGCAATGAGAAAAGGACCTGGTAACCATCGCTGGCTTCTACCAGCAGATATTTGGTCAGATTTTCGCCTTTTAATTCTTCGGCTAAGGTCACTCCCGCATTTTTAAGCACAAGGCCAAGTTCAGCGCCGGTATAGGTATGTTCTTTTTCTGTCCGGTCTTTCTGGGTAATAGTGGTTTTAGGTAATTTATCTACGTCAGCAGGAGTTAATACCAGTTTGGTTTTCACCTCACCTTCGATAACTGCCGATAACTGTTTTGCATCAGTTTGAGCAAACAATTTGTTTGACGCCAGCGAGGCAATAAATAGGGAAGCAAGGAGTATTATTTTATAGGATTTCATATTAAAGATTATTGAATACTAAATTTACAAAGTAATTTCTGCCTGCTTCCGGAAAGCCTTCGCTAATTGCATAGTTTTTATCGAAAGCGTTGTTCACGCCTGCCTCAATAGAAATCCAGCGGTATCCTTTAACTTGCGCGCTAAAGTTTGCAACTGCAAATTCACTTGCTTTAGTACCATAGCTAGTGCTATAGCGCGAAGAATTGTATTCCATGCTGGCCAGTACCGAAGCTATATTTTTGAACTGGTAACCTGAAGATACCAGAACTTTGTGATCTGGAGCATCTGTAAATTTGAGTCCTTTATTGCTCAGATTTGCACGGTGCAAATAGCTGTATTGCGCTCCGGCATTCCACCCATTAAGGATCATGTAGTTAGCCGAGAACTCTGAACCGTAAAATTCTGCTTTACCTGTATTCTGGAGTTGAGATACATTGGGTTGCACATTACTTACCTGCATAATGGCATCAGTAATACGGCTATAGAAGAGGCTCGCGCCAACCTGAATTCTATTAATAAAGGTTCCGGAATAACCGGTTTCGTAATGCAAAGCTGCTTCCGATTTCAGATCCGGGTTAGGGAGGGCAGTTCCCATACGGTACGAATAACGGTCTTTTATGGTTGCGAAACGCGTTTTTCGTGCAACAGATGCATTCAATTTATGCTGTTCGTTTAACTGGTAAACTGCACCGAGCTGGGCATTAAAAGCATAATTGTCATTTTTAGGATGGTTAGTGATTTCCTTAGTGGCTGAATTGTAATTCTGAGCCTCAAGGCTGCTGCGCAGATTAACCCCTATACCCGGCAGCAATACTAACTGTTCGTTTACCTGATAGGAGTCTTCCAATCCTACAGAAGCCGTATAGTCTCTGGTAGTACGAATAGGTTCGCCTATATTGTATTCCTTATGACGATCATTTTTGAATTGAGCCGACGCACTTAAAAAATGTGTAGTACTTAATTGATTATTATATTCTAATGACCCGCCGTAGGTATCATCCTTGTAAATACTCTGAAAAGAAGAGCCTTTCTTTTGAGTAGTGTAGGTATTATCGTCAAAAGCACTCAACAGGTTGCCAAATTTATCATAATACAAACGTGTTTTTATGGCGCTGTTTTTAGTAATGCCTGTGGTTGATAAAAAGTAGTAGCTTTCTTTATCCCAGTAAGGCCATTGCCAGAAACGTGGAGTAATTTTAGCATCATCACCCACGTAAGGGGGATTGCCCTTCTGGCCATCTTGTTTCACATAGTTGAATGCATACTCATCACCTGCTTTTGGCGTAAACCCCACCTTAAATGAATATTTTACATCTTCACGATATGCATTTTCTCTTTTACCGCCGTCTTCATTTGGTTTGGCAACGAAGTCCTTAGAAACTGGAAAACCCTGTTGCTTTAACTGTGAGATGCTTCCCTGAAAATAGAACTTACCAAAATTTGATCCTGCATTCAGGTTCAAACGATGCCCATCTCCACTCATAAATCCTGAACGCGCATCAATTTCAAGTTTATTTACCGGTTTCCTCGATACAATATTGATCGCACCACCAAGTGTGTTTGCGCCATAGGTAACTGATGAAAAACCTTTGGAGACACTGATTTGTGAAACATCAAAAGTAGTAAAGCGGCCMAGATCTACATATCCGTCATAAGGCACATATACAGGAATTCCATCAATAAAAACAGGAACCTGCCTCAAATCAAAACCGCGAACCAGCACAACAGATTCATTTCTGGCCCCAACCTTGGTTAAATGAACTCCTGGCAATAGGTTCAAAGCACCTGAAACATCAAGTTTGTTATTCGCTTCAATTTTTTCACTGTTTACCGTATTGGTTTCATTTTCGGTTTTTCCCTTGATCTGCACTTCCCCCAATTTGAATACCCTTTTAGTGATGGGCAATGTGTCGGTTGGTTTGATGTCTGATTGGGCTGCGGCACTCAAGGAGAGTGCTAAAAAGAGTAAGGATAAGTAGGTTTTAGGCATTTAGTTTGATGGTTAATTGGTTGGTTTATAAATTCGGATTTGAAAATTCGGGGTTGTTTACAAATGATGAGTCGGTAAGCATATTTAAAAAGGCAATAACAGCCTTCTTTTCCTGTATAGTAAGTTGAAGACCTGTACCGTTTTTTCTATTTGATACACCTTTTAAGAAGGGACTGAGGTGTTTGGTTTCCAAATGTTCGCTGTAATGATCAAGCACCTGCTCCAATGAAATAAAACGACCGTCGTGCATGTAAGGGGCGGTCAGCGCTATATTCCTTAAGGTTGGGATTTTAAATCGGCCATGATCAGAGTCCAACCCGGTAATGGCTTGTATGCCATTATCTTTAGAGACGTTATCTAATCCATTGTTATGGAACAATTCCATATAGGTTTTTACCCCTCCATGGCAATGGGCACAATCTGCACCTCGTATTTTTCGGTCAGGTTGGGGTGCGGTCATAAACAAATTCATTCCCTCCAGTTCAATGGGAGAGGGCTGGTATTCCTTTTTCAGATACTTGTCATACAATGAATTTGCAGATATAAGGGTTCTTTCAAATTGCGAAATGGCTTTTGTGATTCTTGAAGGAGTGATAGCTGTATCACCAAATGCACTTTTAAACAAAGATGGATACACATCCGTATTTCTTAATTTATGAGCAGACACATCTAATGCCTGACCCATTTCATGTGGATTTGTTAACGGAAATACAGCTTGCTCTTCCAATCCAACCGAACGCCCGTCCCAAAAAAACTTGCGTGCCCAAAGTAGGTTAACCAAAGCCATAGAATTTCGGCTGGTTAAAGCTCCGTCTACGCCTACACTGAAAGATTTTCCATCGGTAAAAGCTTTAGATTGTTCATGGCAGCTGCCGCAAGATAATTTATTGTTTGCCGAGAGTCTCGTTTCATAAAATAGCCTACGCCCTAAGCCCACACCTTCTTTGGTAGTTAGATTATCTGAGGGAATGGTAATGCGATTACCGAAATTAGCTGGATAAGTGAACTGATAAGGGGAGGGGTTAGGTGCAAAAATTMGGAGCAACAAAAAGAATGATCCAATAACGCAAGCTAAAAGTTTGTAAAAATCATTCATGTTTATTGATATGCGTCTGAAAGTTCTATATTTATCGTTATATTTTTTAAAGTATAACGGTAAATATAGGATGAATGCCGCATTTGTCAATGGCAAATCAATAACTATTTGTGTTTTATATGATTTTTATCATATATTGTAGTGTCCGATACTGGTAATAGCTATATTTTTATAGAATTCTCTTCCTGTTTAAGAAATTCGGTGAATTTTTCCTGTAGTTTTTTAAATTCTGCAATCATATCAAGCCCTTTTTCAGTAACAATTGCCTTTCCGCCACCTGTACCGCCCCTCGATAGGACCACAAGAGCATCATCAAAGTGTCCATTTATATGCTGCACTAAATCCCAGGCCTGTTTGTACGACATTTTCATTTGTAGGGCAGCCTGTCGAAGTGAGCCACTGGCATGAATGCGTTCTAATAGCTCTACTCTGCCGTGGCCTAATACTTTTCCTGTTGGAGTTTCGATCCAAATCCGGCCGTTTAACTTAAAATTCGTTTGCCCGTTCATATTAATCTTGAACTTTAAATATAACAAAAAGTACAGTCATAGTGCCTATTCCGCAATTATAGAATCGGAAAGCTATATATTGATGCAATGATGTTGCTATATGGCGGGTGCCATGGTGTGGTATTTAAAACGAATATAAATTTAATATAATAATCTTGTAACCTTCGTAAGTGATTTATCATCTTATATTAAAACCCCAATTCAATTAAGATATGAAAAGCTTGAAAATCTTGTTACTGCTTGTAAGTATTTGTGTTACTCAGAGTTTAAATGCTCAGATAAAAACCTTGAAGGGGGAAAATTTATCAAGTACGGCAATCGATAAATTTATCCAGCAACAAATGGATTCGCTTAAAATACCTGCACTGTCCATCGCATTCATAAAAAACAATAAAATAGTGTATTATAAGGCAACGGGGGTTAGAAATGCTGAACATGGACGTGTGGATAACAATACGATTTTCGAAGCAGCGTCAATGACCAAAACTGTATTTGCATATGCCGTTCTTAAACTTGTTAAAGAACGTGTATTGAGTTTAGATACGCCGTTGTATAAATATTATCCTTATGATGATATCAGTTCCGATGAACGTTATAAGCTCATAACAGCGAGGATGGTTTTAGACCATTCTACGGGGTTTCCTAATTGGCGGGAAAACAATAAATTAACTATTAACTTTACTCCTGGTAGCAAATTTGGCTATTCGGGTGAAGCTTTTGAATATCTCGGACAGGTAGTAAAGCATTTAACGGGGAAGAATACAGATGAGCTTATTAAGGAATATGTATTTAATCCGTTGTCGATTAAAAATTCCTATTTGACCTATACTGAATATGTTAAAAAACATTTGACAGATGGTTTAAAAGACAATAAAACCTGGGGTAAAAACGATTTGTATCTACAACCTTATGTATCTTATAGTTTATACACCGATGCTAAAGACTATGCTAAGTTTGTGATTCAATTAATGAAAGAAAGCGACACCGCTAACAGTACTTTCCAATCAATGTCTGCTCCACAATTGGAGCTCGATACGGCGGAAATGAAGACAAAAATATCGGCTTGCCTTGGGATATTTGCAGAGCAAACGCCATATGGTGTGAAATATTTTCATCCCGGGAATAATGATGATCGTTTTACATCAATATTTGAGTTTTACAAGGATTCGAAAATCGGAGTTGTTTATTTCATGAATTGCATCAAACAAAATGAATTAACTAAAAGATTAAATGAGTTTTTAGTGAGTGGTAAATGATGGTGAAACAAAGTCTGAATCTGTTTATTTCCTTAAAATTTTTTCCATATCCTTTCCTTTTGCCAATTCGTCAACTAACTTATCCAAATAACGTATCTTTTGCATGAGTTGGTCTTCGATTTCTTCCACACGATAACCGCAAATTACACCCGTAATTTTTGAAACATTTGGATTTATTTGCGGTGCCTGAGCAAAAAAAGTTTCAAAATTGGTTTTGTTGTCGATGAGTTGTTGCAGGGATTGTTTGTCATATCCTGTCAGCCAAAATATGATCTCATCTAATTCTTCTTTTGTGCGTCCTTTTTTCTCCGCTTTTTGAATGTAATGCGGATAAACGCTCGCAAAAGACATTTTATATACTCTTGTATTGTCCATTTTATCTGTTATTAATTCTCAAAGTTGTTTTTTATTAGGGTTGTTAGTATGACTTAGCAAGGCCACCATCAAGTGGGATGCTTGCTCCCGTGAGATATGAAGCATATTCTGATGCCAAAAAAGCCACTAAATAACCATATTCCTCAGATTTACCAAGCCTTTTCATCGGAACTTCGTTTTCTCTTCCTTTCCTGATTTCAGAAACCGTTTGACCACTTGAGATTGCTTGTTTATCAATAAGGTCATTTATCCTTTCGGTATCGAAATAGCCTGTTAGAATATTATTGACGGTAATATGGTGTTTTGCTACTTCATTAGATAGTGTTTTGGYCCAGGCTGCAGTTGCAGATCGAATAGCATTCGAAAGCACCAGATTATCTATTGGTTCTATTACAGAAATGGAAGACACATTTATAATGCGACCATGTTTTTGTTTAATCATGTGGGGTAGCGCCAGTGATGTTGTTTCGCAAACTGTTTTGAATACAAGGTCAAAGGCCTGCTGATAGGACTTGACGTCTTGGTTTAATGCGGTTCCCGCTTTCGGACCGTTGGTGTTGTTCACCAAAATATCGACGGTATGGTTCTTGAAAAAATCAGAAATGATTATTTGATATTTTTCAAAATCTGAAAAGTCGGCAACAAGATACTGATGAACCTGATTTTCGTGCACCACGGGCAGAAGGGAAGTGATTTCTTTTAGTTTGGCCTCATTACGGGCCATTAAGGTTACATTGGCCCCGCATTTAGCCAGTTCCTCTGCTATAGCAAGTCCTAATCCCTGAGTACTTGCGCCAACCAGCGCATTTTTTGATGTTAGCTGAATGTTCATAATATAAATGACTTTCTAAATTCTAATGGCGATAAGTTGGTTTTTGTTTTAAACAACTTACTGAACGATTGTGGATGTTCAAAACCTAACGCATAAGCAACTTCACTTACGGATAAGTTAGTGGTAGATAGTTTTTCCTTCGCCTTTTCTATAAGCTTTTGATGGATGTGCTGCTGTGCATTTTGTCCGGTTAGGGAGCGCAGCATGTCACTTAAATAACTGGGTGATAGATTTAGTGTTTCGGCAAGATATTGAACAGTAGGAATACCCTCGCTTAAAGATCTTTCATCTGTGAAATAAGTGTCTAATATCCTTTCCAATTGTTGTAACAAGTCACTGTTTACTGCTTTTCTGGTAATGAACTGGCGTTTATAAAAACGATTGGCATAGTTTAGCAATAAATCAATCTGAGAAATCACCACATCCTGGCTAAAGTCGTCGATCCGGCTGTTCAGCTCATTTTCAATCATTTTGAAAACCTCTATGACCGTTGCTTTTTCCTCTTCTGAAAGATGTAAGGTTTCGTTCGTTGAATAAGAAAAAAAGCCATACTGCTTTACGTTTTTAGATAGTGGATAACCTAAAAAGAAATCCGGATGGATGAGCAAAGTATATGCAGAACATACAATATCGTCATCATCTTCGCTGCCAATAACCTGGCCGGGCGAAATGAACAATAAACCACCCTCATCAAAATCATAATAACCCTGTCCATATTTTAACCTCCCGCCAAGCCTGGGTTTGTATGATATTTTATAGAAACCGATTACATGATTTTGAAGAGGTCTAACCACTTCCATCTGTGAGTGAGGACCATTGAGCAGACTCACTAACGGATGTTTCGGCTTAGGTAACCCAAAAGCATGATGGGCATCTATTAAGGAAGCAATTTTCTGTGGAATGTTTTCTTTCTTTTTCATCGCCAATTGAAATGATAACCAATGGTTGGCTAAATATCGATTATCATTCCTGCTTTAACAAGTTATCTTATTTTAGATTGCATTATTTTGAGGATCCCTGTGCGGAACTAGAGACTTCTTCCCATTCTTCCCAGACAGCTAAACGCTCATTGTAAATATCACGCACCAATGGCAGGCATTGGCTACCGAGGAAGAGCCGTAGTGGCGGATTTTCTGCATCTACAACTTTGAATAGCGCATCTGGAGTCGCATTCGGATCGCCTCTTTCCATGGTGCTTAGGCTTTCAAAAAATGTTGCTTTAAATTCTGTGTAAATTTCCATTCCTTGTGCAAACTTCAATGAATCCTTACTACCAAATTCAGTAGCATAAGCGCCTGGCTCTATAATAGTTACCTTGATGCCAAAGGCTTTAATTTCTTCGGCAAGGCTTTCATGTATGGCTTCAAATGCCCATTTTGATGAACTATAGTAACCGATAACCGGTAGGGTAACATGGCCCAGATTACTAGATGTTCCCAATATGTGACCAAATCCTTGTTTCCGAAGTAATGGTAAAGCGGCTTGTATAACGGCAACAGGGCCAAGAACATTGGTTTCATAAAGTGCGCGAATATCGTATGTGCTGGCTTCTTCAATAGTTCCTACCAATGAATAGCCGGCATTGTTCAACACAATGTCGAGTCGGCCGAAATGCTTATAAGCTTGTTCCACTGTAGCCCTTACCTGCTCGGAATTTGTTACGTCAAGTTCTAAAGTCAGCACATTTTCACCATACCTTTCCTTCAGGTCTGCAATACTTTCCAAATTGCGTGCAGTAGCTGCAACCTTGTCGCCACGTTTTAGCGCTGCATCAGCCCAAACGCGCCCAAAACCTCTGGAAGTGCCCGTGATGAACCAAACTTTGTTTGCATTTGAATGATCTTTTTGATGTGTCATGATTTTATATTTTAAATAAATGATACAACAAAGGTCAACAGATAGCATTGCCTCCTCGTAGGCTAATTGAGGGTTTTTGTAGCCAAAATGAGGATGTCAGACCTAAGGCGATAATGCTTAATATGTCGCAAATTGGTCGTGAAATTGTCGTATATGCCCCTGATCAATACCTATTTTTACGTGCATCTTTGTTAAAGAAAATTAACATAAACATAAATCAATACTAAAAACTACTCTTATGTCAGACAACAAAGTTTCATTGCACAGAGTTATTAAGGCATCGCCTGATAAGGTATATCGTGCCTTCACCGAAGCCTTGGCTATCGCTTCGTGGTTACCACCTTATGGTTTCCTTTGTACTGTACACAGTATGGATGTTAAGGTAGGTGGTACATTTAGAATGTCGTTTCAAAATTTCACAACTGGTAATGGCCATTCATTTGGTGGAGAATACGTAGAGGTTAAACCAAGTGAGTTTTTGAAATACACAGATAAATTTGACGATCCAAACCTGCCAGGAGTAATGACCACTTCTGTTTGGTTTCAAAAAACATCGGTAGGTACGGAGCTAAAAGTATTGCAAGAAGGGATTCCTGCAGTAATACCAGCCGAAATGTGTTATCTGGGTTGGCAGGAATCGATTGAAAAATTGATTAAGTTGGTAGAACCTGAAATACCGGATGCTTGATTAGCTCCGGTTCAAACCACTGAATCAATTTTAGTGAAAATTGGTAATCGTCAAATATGGCTGACGGGAAAAGCAGTTGATCAGAAACGATCGGTCACAAAAGGAACGTTTTTCTAAGGCTGGACCCTCAGCATGATGATGAGTTTAATCTAAAACCCAACTTTGAAATCCCTCTACTGATTTAAATAACCATTCGGGGTTTAGTGCTTGCAAGGCAGTAATATCGGCAGTACTTGCCCAAGCTGCTGCTGCAATGGGGATGCCAATTTCCTTACAGTAAACTATATCGCTTGGTGCATCACCAACATACAGACATTCTTCGGCCTCGGCCTTAAAACGCTTTAACACAGATCTGATACCGTTCACTTTATTAGGGCCATCTGGCGAACCGGTTTCTAACACATCAAAGTATTCTGACAGGCCAAATTGTTCAAGCGAAATTTTTGTGCTGTACTTACCCTTTCCAGTAACCATGGCCAGTTGTACGCCTTTATTTTGCAAGCTTTCGAGTAACTCTTTAATCCCCTGAAAAGGGGCTGGGCAGGTATAATGTAGTTGTTCGTAATACGTCAGGTAAGATTTTACACCGGCATCCTCGTGGAGTGGAATCAGTTTTCTTATGGTGCCTTCTTCAGATGGGCCAAAGGTTGCCACAATTTCTTCGTCGCTAATCCGCTTACCTAACAATGGCTCTATGCTCTTTTTAAAAGCAGCAATACATAATGGTAAGGTATCTGCAATGGTTCCGTCCAGGTCAAAAATGATTACTTTGAAATTTGTCATTGTCTTTGAATTAGTATTAAATATGCAAATATACGCTATTTTTTGTAAATATTATGCAAATATATTGTATTTATTTGTACTTTAGATGCAAATAATTTGCAATGACAAAATCAAAACGCCAACAACATATCTTAGATCAGTTGCGTCTGAACGATCAGGTGAGCTATCAGGAACTGGCAGCAAAACTGCAAACTTCAGAAGATACTATAAGGCGTGATATTCGCGAGATGGCCGATGCCGGCTTAATAACCAGGGTAAAAGGTGGGGCACAGCCAAGAGCCATATTACCAGTTACTTACCAGGAAAGAGAACTGTATGCAAATGGGGAAAAGMGGGTTGTAGCCCAAAAAGCAGCACGTCTGTTTAAAGATGGGCAAGTTGTTGTTTTCGATGGTGGTACAACACCTTTTCTAATTGCCAGCTATTTGCCACGGAACATTGAATTAACCCTCATTACCCATAGCTATCCTATTGCCAATTTAACCTTTGATTTTCCCAATATTGAACTCATTTTTGCAGGAGGGAAAGCTTCCAAAAAGTCGAAAGTTTCTACCGGTTTCGATGTGCTTAAAAAGTACAATACCCTTCACGCAGATATCAGCGTACTCGGTGTACATAGTCTGCATATCGATCAGGGTGTAACGGACCCTGTACTGGAAGAAGCGGACGTTAAAACACGGATTAGCGAAATGAGCGACCAGTTGATCGTTGTACCTACCACAGAAAAGCTGAATGCAGTATCGACCATTGAAATATGTAAAACAGATGTTATCGACCTGATGATCACCAATCTGGATCCCGAAGATTTATTATTACAACCTTACCGGAAAGCCGGGATAAAACTCCTTTAATATTATGTCGTCAACGATTTTAAATTATGCCAAGCGCCTCAGGTCTATTGCCCATTTGGGTTTAACTTATGCCAACAATGAATATGATACAGATCGGTATCGGGAATTGGAGCAGATCAGTTTAGAAATGATGAACATGGCAACCGGATTACCATCAGATCAGTTAGCTGGCTATTTTAGCGCAGCAAAGGAATATATCACCCCCAAAGTAGATATACGGGCAGTTATTTTTGACCACAAAAATGAGATTTTGCTGGTCAAAGAGAAAGCAGATGGCAAATGGTCTCTGCCAGGCGGATGGGCAGATATCGGACAGTCTCCAACGGAAGCCGCTGTAAAAGAAGCTTTAGAAGAAACGGGCTTTAATGTTAAACCGATAAAGCTATTAGCTGTGTTGGATAAACGCTGCCATCCACATCCTCCTCAATTAGATTACGTATACAAGATCTTTATTCAGTGTGAAATTACAAGCGGAGAATACAACCAGGCATTTGATATTTTAGATATGGGCTTTTTCAAACAAGATGATTTACCGGAGCTTTCGGAAGACAGGGTGCTGGCCGGGCAAATTGACTTAATGTTTGAGTATTTAAATGATCCTGAAAAGCAAGCATTGATTGATTAAATTAGAATCTAAAAAAGGTATCTCTGCCACCAACCTTGCCGCCAAAATTCTGAATGTTGTAAGTCAAAGTTAGCAAGCCATGACGGCCTAAATTATTCGTGCTGATATCCCGGATATAGTTCTCGCTGATGTTAATAGACCTCCTTGTATTAGTATTTAGAATATCATTCACCGCAAACTTCAACTGAGCTTTGTCGTTCTTTAGGAATAAGAAAGTAAGGCCGGCATTCCAAATTTGAATGTTATTGTTAAACCCTGCTATGGTTTGGGTATTGTACTGTAGCTTATAGGTTGTTTCCCAAACCATTTTTTTTGGAAAACGAAGAACCAGTTCAGTTTCACTTGTATGTACCAGAAAATCCAGATCACTATAAAAAGGATCGTCATAAGAACTTTTATTAATACCCAGGTTATAGGTCTCGGCAAACTCAAACTTATCATTTAAATTAAGTCGAGTGTTGAGTCTTGGGGTTAAAGCTATATTATTGGCGAAACTTTTTACTGAATTAACCAGTACTACATCGTGATTATAGGTTAGCCAAAAACCACCTCCAAATGTAAACTGGTTCTTGCCATTTTTAATCTCCTTGCTTACGGACCCACCGCCATTAAACTGCCATATGCCGTCTTCATTAACAGGAGTGTTTACCTGAACACCGTTGTCGCGTACTACCCTGGACATCACAATTGCATCTTTCTGAAATGTCAGGAAGCCATTATAGAAATAATTGAGCAAATGTTTTGTGTCATATTTAGATACCCTTGTTCCAATTTGATGAGCTCTTGCAGGTCTCAGGTTAGGATTACCTTCTTGTATGAACAAAGGATTAGAGTTGTTGGCTACAGGCTGAATGTATTTTACATCTGGTTCTCTGAAAGATGGGGAGTAATCCAGACTAAAGGTCTTGTATCTCACCGTCAGCGAAGGGGCAACGAAGCGGTAATGCTGTTCAAATGAGGCTGCGCTATTGAAATTGTTTTGCAGGTCAATGGTATTAAGTACAAAACCTGGCTGGATGTTAAAGTCCTTTGTAATCTTCCATCTCAAACTTGCACGTGAATTGCTTTTATATCCATTTTGAGTAACTGTTTCTGATAGTGTAGGAACCGCAATATCATACGCCTGATTTAGTGGGTTTTTATAAAAAGTAAATAGGGCATTTTCATTGTCAAGATAATTGCCGCCAACAGCAAAACTTAGTGCAAACGCTTTGCTAATCGGTTCGGCATAGTTGGCATTTAAGCTCAGTCCAAAATTACGGATGTTGTTATCTCTTAGCTGATCTGTTACACTATTTGAAGGCGGATTATAGAAATCATTCTTCGCTATATTAAAATTATCATTGAGATTATCTCTTTCACTGATGCCTATGGCAGCATAGAAAGTTCTTCCAGGTTTCTTAAAGTCTTTCCAGAAACTGCCGTTAAAATAATACTCTGTATTTGTTCCCCGCAATCTACTATCATTTATCCCATTGTTCAGTAAAATGCTACTAGCATCCCTGGTCTCAGTTTGTTGAAAGCCATTGTTGCGAACAGTGCGAAGAACAACAGAAGGCTCCAGTATTAGCTTGGTCAGCGTATCAATTTGCCATTCAGCCTTGGCGCCAATGTTGTGGTTATAATTCTTGTTGCGCTGATTGGAATTGGTTGTGGTGTGTAGCTTTTCATTACCCAGATTTTGATTAGCATCAATGATCTGTTCAAGGGAGTTATCAATCGACCCAAAGAAATACTTACCGTTCACTATTATCCCACCTTTGGTAAGTGTATTAAAATTTGCACCAGCCCCGGTTGAACGCTGCACTCCTGCAGAAGAGCCACCAAATGAAATGTCATTTACAAAAGCAGTTCCATCACTATTGGTATACATAGAACTAATGCCGCTTCTGGAAAACCCACCAATACGTGAAATCTCTCCAACATTAAAACCTGGTTTGTTCACATTGTTACCATAAGCCAGCAGACTTAGTTGTGTCGTATCTCTGAAAAAATTTAAAATGCCACCAGTTTCATATAACTCTTTTAGACCACCACCTGCATAAAGTTTACCAAAAGCGCCCTGTTTGATGGCTTTCTTCAGCTTTAAATTGATTACCTGTGGCACATTTCCGGCCAGTAGATCCGGATCCTGTCTTTTGGCCTCCTGATCGTCAGTAACCTGAACTTTGTCTATGATATTTGCGGGGAGATTCTTGGTCGCAATCTGTTGGTCCCCTCCAAAAAACTCTTTTCCGTCAACCAATATCTTACTAACATCTTTACCATTTACCTGTATACTGCCATTTGCAGCAACCGTTACACCAGGAAGTTTTTTCAGCAAATCATCTACTACAGCAGTGGGAAGGGTTTTAAACGATCCGGCATTAAACTCAATCGTGTCTTTTCGAACAATGATAGGGGGGCGTTCTGAATAGATAACCACCTCATTTAAAGCATTTGTTTTCACAGACATTAGCAGATTCCCCAGATCTAAGTTAGTGCCTGCTGTAGTTAGCGTAACCTCTTTACGTAAAACCAAATATTGCCAGGCATTTACCACCAGGCGATACTTTGTTCCAGCTTCCAGGTTTGAAATCTTGAACACACCTTTGTCGTCAGACAGTTTGTAGGTCGTTAAAACAGAGTCCTGCCCCTTAAAAACGGAAATTGTAGCATAATTAATGGTCATTTTTTGATTGGCACTGTCAATCAGCACTCCGGTAAGGCTGCTTTTTTGGGCAAATAGAGTCACCGACAATAGCGCAAAAGCTATCGTTAATACGTTTCTTTTCATAAAGTTTCTAAATTTTAGGCAATAGGCTTCCTCTCACTTTTTAGTGATTTTTAAATTTTGCAGTAAATAATTGTTATTTGTTTAGTCTCAGGTATTTTGCTTTTCTGTAAGTTTTATCTCGGCGAATCTCCAATTGGGCCAGTTGGACCAGGACTTCCTTTAGGCCCGGAAGATTCTATTTTCACACGTAACTTAGACGATCGTTCCGCAACCTCCTCAGCTCTAATCCTGACCTCCTCGGCTCTTGTTTTAGCTGCATCTATTCTTATTTTGGATTGGTCCAATCTTATCTTCGCTTCATCAGCTCTCGCCCTTGCTTCATCAGCTCTCGCTCTTGTTTCATCGGATCTTATTTTTGCTTCATCAGATCTTCTCTTATTCACCTCAGACCTCTTCCTGTCTTCTTCAAACCTCGCTTTCGCTTCATCAGATTTTATCTTAATCATTTCAGACTGAACAACATTTGCTCCAGGCAGCTTCGAAGAATTACTTCTTTTAAGTTTAACCCTCTTCTTTGGCGGCCTGGTGGTCAGTTTTTTTCGAAGCTTTAATGTGTCGGTCTGTGGCTTAATTGTATTTTTAGCCACAAGAGTAAGCAAGTGATCAGGAGTGTTGCTTACGCTTTGTGAACCTACAGACGAAAATGCTGCAGTCAACACAACAGCAGTTATCAAACAAACAGTCAGTAAGCTTTTTTCTATGCCACTCAAAGTATGGTTATCATTTGAAACCATCCGTCTCACACGTCCAACTAAACTGTTTCTGTTTGCAGAAAGCATCATTGCAAATCGCTGATTTGCCTGGTATTGCTGGCAAGAAAGCAAAGCATTTATATAAACTGTTTTATTCTGTTTAGTGGCTATTACCATATCATCACAGCAGTTTTCCCTTTCTTCTTTAATCAGCGTTGATATCCATAAAACTGCCGGATTAAAGAAAAATATAAGCTCCAGAAAGTTTTGCAATACATTGACCAGGTAATCCCTACGGCGAATATGACTTAACTCATGAAGTAAAATTACCTCCACCTCGGCAACGGATAAATTAGTCAGCAAGCCAACCGGAAGTAAAATCAGCGGTTTTAAATGACCAAGAACCATTGGTATTTTTGCAATCCCAGACTCAGCTACAGTTATTTTATTTTTAATCTGCAACACCTCACACAAATAGCTGACCTTATCTTCCCAGTATTTCCCTATTGGTATCAGCTGTTCGCGCTTCAAACGATACAGATTATAAAATCCTACACCAAGCCTGGTAAATTTGATGCAAATCATTAAAAACCAGATAAGCACAATGATCTCCGATTTTGAATTCAAATATTGATAACCGGAAAAAAGAATGTTGTTCTCACTTGAGCCAATTGTCTGATTATATACGTCCTTAATGTCCTCGGTACCAGTCAAATGGAAAAATAGGGTCAAGCCTGTGGCCAAAGTAAACATTAAAAGATATCCAGCCAGTAATCTATACCTTAACCTGGCGCTCGACTTACGGGTAAAAATGATAGTTAAACCAGTAACCACAGAAAGTACCAAACCTAACCACAGAGATTGTAGTAAAGTATCGCAAATTGCTTGTATCAGCTGATGTTTCATATTGAAAATGATTAATTAGTTATTCCTCATTAATTTTGTTTAGCAGGTCTCTAATCTCTTTCACATCCTCTTTTGATGTGCTTCCGTTTCCTAGTAGTTGTACTACCAGCTTACTCGCAGAACCATTATACATTGCGTCTACAAATTTCTTCAAGAGGTGACGCTTTGTTTTCTCTTCGTTTTCTGTAACATGGTAAATGTGTTTTACCGCGCTTTCATCTCTTTTCAGGATTTTCTTTTCGGCCATGATTTGCATCAGCTTCAAAGTAGAAGTATAGTTKATTTCCCTGCGTTCATTTAGTTTATCATTTACAAATCTAACTGACGACGGACCATATTCCCATACTACCTGGAGTATCTCAAGTTCCGATTTAGTAGGTTCAATTTTGTTGTTTTCAGTTTCGTTATTTGCTTTCATAAATCTAATGTAGGAATTTTTTCGTACGAAACAATAGGTAGTTATATTTTTATTTTCTGCTCGTCCAAATCAGCCCGCTAAAATGTCTATTTTGACCTATGCCAGGCAGCATCATTGCATGTAAATTTGATTAATCATTAAAGATTAATTAGATAACTATGAAACCATCCGATTTCACTATCAAGGACAAGAACTTAACTTAGCTTAATTGTTTGAAAAACAGTAAATTTATAAGAAGGAAAAGTCTAAATACTCACCCTAAAATCTAAAAAACATGAAACTTAAAAGTTTAGCCGTGGTACTATTTTTAATCATAGGCAGCCAAATGGCAAAGGCGCAAGTAACAGTAACCGATCTGATAAAGGAATGGGAAAGGTCAAAAGCTTATACTAAGGAATATCTGGATGCAATGCCAGAAAGTGGCTATGCTTTAAAGCCCACTCCAGAAATGCGATCTTTTGCCGAACAGGTGTTACACCTGGGTGATGCCAATTATGGTTTTGTTTCGGCTGTTACAGGTACTAAGAGCCCGGTTGGGCAGGGGGAGCTGGAAAAAACCAGTGATAAATCCAAAACCAATGTGAGCAATTTGGTACTGGCCAGCTATGATTTTGTGATCGATAACATAAAAAAGATGACCGATGCGCAACTCGATGCACCCATCAAATTATTTGGAAAATTTGATATGACCAAAAGATTGGCTCTGGCTAAAGTTTTTGAGCATCAGGCACATCACAKAGGACAAACAACTGTATATCTTCGATTGGCAGGCGTTAAACCACCGCAAGAAAAACTTTTTTAGGTACGTTTTCTGGAACCTCTAGATTCTGTTAAAGGGACAATTTAAATTACTCCCTTAACAGAATCTTAAAAATCAGGTCATTTATTTAGTTTCCTTTACCAGAACACCTTTTGCATCCCATACCAATAAGCTGCCCTTAACAAGATCATCATCTGCATGATCAAGAGTAAGCGTAATATCATGTATTTTTATTTAGATTCATTATAATTAATGCACTTTGCTTACTTTCGGCAAAAAATAAATACGATGATTAAAAACTTACTTTTGCTGCTCTCATTTTTAATGCTTTCCTTTTCTCTGACCTATGGACAGAATATTAAAATTAATGGCGTGGTTACTGATAAAAATTCTGGGATTCCATTTGTAACCATCGAGGCAGACAAATCGATAAAAACACAAACCGATACTAAGGGACATTTTACATTATTTGTAAAAGCCGGGAAACCGATAATATTAAAAACAAAGGCTGTAGGATATAAGAACCTAAATATAGAATTAGGATCTTTACAACGTGATACAACCTTAAACTGGATATTGGAACAAGAGAACAATACGTTGGAAAATGTTGTCATCTCTGCGACACGTAAACCAGAAAATATACGGAACATAGCTGGTTCAGTAAGTGTTGTTTCAAAAAAGAAGCTAGAATCAGAAATGATTATCAACCCTGATCTAAGCACCATTTTAGCCAATCAGGTTCCGGGGTTCGCGCCAACAGCACAAACAGGAAATAATGTAGGACAAAATCTTCGAGGACGTCCAATGCTTGTTATGATTGATGGTGTAAGCCAGTCTTCACCCTTAAGAAATGCAGAGGTAGATCTACGTTCTATCGACCCTGCAGTTTTGCAGCGAATAGAAGTTGTAAAAGGTGCAACGGCAATTTATGGAAATGGAGCAGCCGGCGGATTAGTCAACTACATTACACTTGTTCCAGATACTGCGGCAAAGTTTGCAGGAAAAACGTCTGTTAACTTAAATGGATCGATGATCAACCCAAAAAACTCCGGAGGTGGACGCATCAATCAAATGTTTTACGGGAAGGTTGGAAAAATGGATTACGTAGCTAGTGGAACTTATGAACAAACCGGTGAATATAAAGATGCCAAAGGTGATGTGGTTGGTCCGAACTATAGTTTAGGCGAAACTGACAGTTACAATGCATTCTTCAAAGTTGGTTACCAGCCAACTAAAAACCAACGTTTGCAACTCGTTTACAATCTGTACAGCAGTTTGCAGAACAGCAATTTCACACTAGTAAATGGTAATCTTGCCACGGGTCAAAAGGCTACAGGAGTTTTAGGCAAACCTCTAGGCATACCAACGGGGGTCGATTACAACCATAATATCCATCTATCATATAAAATAGACAGCATATTATTGAACACTAGTCTGCATGTTGATACTTACTTTGAAAAACGCAAAGATGTATTTTACGTCTCTTTAGGTCGTTTTGATGGTGGTGATGGACAATCGCTTGCTACAAATGAGAAAAAAGGTGCCCGCTTATTTTTAGAAACACCTGTATTACAAACCTCGGCCTTAAAGGCAACACTAGCTTATGGTGCAGATTTTTTAAAGGATAAAACTGCACAACCTTTAGTTGATGGCAGGACCTGGGTACCCGAAATGGATATGGCCAACCTGGCTCCATTTGCACAGGCAAGTATAACGGCATTAAAAGATTTGATATTTACCACGGGAATTCGTCTGGAACATGTAAATATTAATGTCGACGACTACAAAACATTGCGCACTACAAATGCAACAGGGGGAACATTAACGCCTTCTTTTGAGGTTACTGGTGGCAAATTAAAGTACAACACCTATTTGTATAATGCTGCATTAAAATATAACCGTTTTGCATTGTTCAGTCCTTTTGTTAGTTTCTCTCAAGGCTTTTCAGTGATGGATATTGGTCTGGCATTGCGTGAGGCTAAAGTGAATAGCATTGATAAGATCAATACCGATGCCGTAAAGGTGAATAATTATGAGGCTGGTTTTCAAAGTACTTATCAGGAGCTGACTTTTCTTGCTTCTGTGTACAAAAGTACATCGAAACTTGGTATTGAAGTCGTATACGATGCAGCTACCGGATTGTTTAATACCGCAAGAAGTCCAGAAGAAATATATGGATTTGAACTCGCTGCCAATTACAAATTGATGCCGTCATTAGAATTGGGTGCAAGTTATAGTTACACCGAAGGTAAACGCGACATTGATAACAATGGCAACTTTGATGACAGTGCAGACATGTATATGAATGGCCGCCGAATTTCGGCACCAAAGATTACCGGAACGGTTACTTATAGCCCGTTGACCATATTAGATTTAACACTTAATTATACCGGAATAGCGTCACGTAACCGCTTCGAGAAAAATGCTTCAGGCGTTTACAATGGTAACGAAGGAGCAGTTAAAGCATATAACCTATTCAGTTTTACAGGCAGCTACAGGGCTAATAAAAACACCCGGATTACCTTAGGGGTGGAAAACCTGTTTAACCAGGATTATTTTCCAGCAAGGGCGCAATGGTTTATGCAACCTGGTTTTTATTCCAAGGGCAGGGGTACAGCAATTAACCTGGGCTTATCTGTAAACTACTAATTTTAGTCACATTTAAAATAGAATTATCATGAGAAAATCGTCTCGATTTCCTGATGATAATTCTTATTAGATTTAAAAATCTAGCCCTTTAGTTTTTCTAATGCTTCCTGAAATGCTGAAGCATAAGCCTTTGTGTTGCCCACGGGAACATCAAACTGATTTTTTTCCAGTGCTATAAAGAATTCATCTGCAACTTCTTCAGGAGGAATGCCATTTGCACCGCCTATTTCCGCCGAAAATTCTGTATTTACCAAAGGAGGGTATACTTCGTATATCTGGACGTTTTTTTGTTCTTCGTAGGTGTACCTCAATGCAACGGTATAGCTGTGCAATGCAGCTTTTGTTGCRCCATAAGTAGGTATAAATTTATTACTACCATAAACAGCTATCGAAGAAACATTTACAACCGCTGATTCTGCTTTTTGCAGCAGGTGTGGCAGTAGCAATTCCGTAAAGTGGATTACACTAAAGTAATTTGTATTCATTTCTATAACAGCCTTCTCGTGTGCATTTGAGGTTTCATTCAAAAGATAACTAAAGGCTGCTCCGGCATTATTTATGATGATGTTCACATCTGGGTGATGCTCTTTCAGGTGTGCCGCGATACGGACCCTGTCAGCTTCTACCGATAGATCGCCCTGGATAGCGACAGCATCGCCTAATTCTCTTAGTGCATTCTGAAGGCGTTCTTCATTACGTCCGTTAATGATGACTTTGTTGCCTGTTGCATTTAATTTTTTAGCAATTGCTAATCCTATTCCGGCGCTTCCGCCACTAATGAATACTGTATTTCCTGTTGTTTTCATTGTTTATATAAATTTAATTCGTAAATTTGCTTGCATTTTGCAAGTGCAAATATACATTTCAACTTGCAAAATGCAAGTGATTTTATAAATATTTTTATTATGGATACAAAGAAGAGGTCGGATTGCCCTATTAGCTGTTCACTTGATGTCTGGGGAGACAAATGGTCGCTGCTGATCGTTAGGGATCTTATGTTTGCGAAACAGTGCACATATGGCGATTTTTTAAAATCGGACGAAAAAATAGCAACCAATATTTTAGCCGCCCGATTACAAATGCTCGAAGAAAATGGGATTGTTGCCAAACTAAACCATCCCGACAGCAAGGCAAAAGTTTTATATAGGCTCACACAAAAAGGGATTGATCTATTGCCTATAATGATCGAAATTAACCTATGGGCCGAAAAATATTTTACCCTACCTGCTGAAAGGAAAGCATTGTTGAAAGAGATAAAAAAAAATAAAGAAGGCTTTTTAAAAGCTAGAATAAAGGAATTAAAAGAATCTTAATATAGCTACTTATTTATCAAAATCAGTTTTTTAGCCTCTTCCAAAACCTCGTCTTTTCCGGTTAGTATGCCATCGATGGTTGGTCTTACTACTTTGTTAATTTTTACTCCAACACGTTGAGCATTAGTGCCGTCAGGATAATACACCCCCAGGCCAGAATACCAGGTTGTAATAGCACCCGGTAAAGAAATAGGGGTAACGTTGCCATCGGCACCAGCAGACGAGCTGCCTATAACAGTAGTATTTGGAGCACTTTGCAAAGCCATCGTAACAAACTCTGAATTGCTCTGTGAATTTTCATTAACAAGCACTACCACTTTTCCCTTATAATAATCTGTTGTTTTAATCCCGGTTTTGGCAGATTCTTCATATGTAAACATACCAGGATTGCTGATGGATCGGCCAGTAAATTTTGCGAATATACTCGAGTCTGGTTTGAAATAGGCAACAAAGGTACGCTCCATTTCATCAACCGGATAGCCACGCATGTCTACAATAATCCCTTTTGTATCTTTAAATTTTGTTTTTATGCTGTCTAGCATGGTGTTTTTATAAGCGCCACAATAAACGTAACCAATACCGGTATTTATTAATTGGTATGCAGGTTTATGAGATTGCAGGTAAACATCATTGACCTTGCTTATTTCTAAGCCTTGTTGAACCACAGTCATGGGCACATTGTTTCTAATGATTTGTAGGTTAAAAGTGCTATCGATACCTCTTCTCAGGTAAACACTAGTCATATCTCTCAATGCAGTTCCATGGTTTGAAGCTGGGGTGATAGGCAAGTATTTATTAATTAACGATTGTACTTCCTCTCCGTTAATAGCAGTTATAATATCGCCTCGGGTTAGGTTCTTAGTAAGGTCAAAGGTTTCTTTGAGAGAACTTGTAACTATAAGCTGATCCCCCACAAATCCGGCATCAAAGGGCAATCTATATCTTCCCAGATCCTGTTCACGGACTTCGCTTTCAATAAATGCATGCGAATCGTGGATACTTGCAATTAGTTTAACCATTGCCTTTACATAGGTATGTTCATTATCAGCTTTAATTACCTGTGGGATAAAAGCAGGAAGGATAGTGCTCCACTTCTCAGTAGTTAGTTCTCTGTTTGGACAAAAGTATTGAATCATACTCCAGTAACGATAAAGCGCCAATAAGCGTAAACCTGCATCAGGGTACTTCTTGTCAGCGTATTTGTTTTCATGCAAAAAAGAACTGTTTCTTATATTAATCAGACCACCTACATAATAATTCGTTGTGATGTTTGTGTTCTTTAAAATGTAATCCAGTTTGGCAGAAAGCGTTTTGCTAAAAATTTTATTCTTGAATAAGCTTCCGTAATCAGGTCTAACGGCGATGGTTGCAAGGCTAGGCTGTGTTTTGCAATCTGCGCAGGGCGGAACTTTGCCTAATTTATCAACCCATTTTTCCATCACCTGCGATACCTGTATATCGGTTCTGCAGCTAAGAACCTCAGGCAATACACGGAAAAGTTCTGCATCCCAGTTATAATCACCATTGGCTACTGCCGGATGATGGTATTTTAGAAAGCCCCATACTTCCCCGAGTAAGCTTAAGTTTTTTTGAGTTGAGGGGGTTAAAGGAATGGCATCTATTCCAGAGTTTTGATTTAGTACCGTGTCTTTTAATGCCTGATATATATTAGCTTGTTGCTCCCGCGCTTCATCTATTGGCTTTTCGTCCAGATACAGGCGCAAGCTATCAACCCAGACCGTGCCTTTGCCAGCCAGTACCGCACCAACGTTTATGGCTACTATTTCACGACCATCATAAGGTAGCTGAATCATAAACTCTTTCCAGTCATTTGTGCCTGTTAAAGCCTGATTCTCTGAATTCTCGTAGCCCACACTTTTTCCATTGATGCCATCTGTGCGCATCCAGATCCCAGCAAAACCACCAGTTACGTTTTGGGTTTTTAGGTTCCCAACTAGCATTAATTGTTTTCCCTTAAATCTTTTGTTTATTTTAAAGTTTATGCCCCCGTAATCAGCACCTGCACTGTCGGTAATAGAAATGGCATATTTTCCTTGCAGTTTAATTGTACTATCCAGTTTTACGATGTACGGGCTTTGGGTTTTTATTCTAAGATTCCAACCCTCCGGATTTCCTGTGCTGTCTAGCACTTCAAAGTTGCCGTTAAACTTGCTTTGCGCCTGTGTTAATGCGCTGCATAACAGGAGTATGGGGAAAAGAGAGCGTTTAATTCTTATCATAGATCTAATTTACAGAATTAAGGATTCACTGCTATATTTTGCAATCAAGTTTAACTTTTTTTAACGTCATAGAATAATACGTGATAACTCATAGTGCCAGTATATCAAGTCAATATATTGCGTTAATTCGCGAATTTATGGTTATCCCTTTTGTTYAGTAGTTGCTAAAATTGATAATCCCTCGCCAATCCAATATTTTTAATAGTTTTGAGATTCGTAAAACTAAAATAAACTACACACCTTGAAAAAAATCATCTTATTGGTTTTATTAACCACAGCTCTAAACTTTTCATTAATGGCGCAAAGTAACGTCAAAATATACAAGTTATCGGCTTATGGCATAAAACCTAATTCTGGAAAAAATACCACACCTCTGCTAACTTCATTGCTTAAGGAGATCAAAAGTAAAACTTCGGATCTCGATAAGGTGATTATTCAGTTTGAAAAAGGTAGGTATGATTTTTATCCAGAAGGTGCTATTAAGCGAGAATATTATATCTCGAATCACGATCAGGACAACCCAAAAATAGTAGGTATAGAAATAGAAAAATTCAACAACATTACCTTGATTGGTAAAGGAACCGACCTGATGTTTCATGGGCGTATGCTTCCTTTGGCATTAATTGAAAGCAGTAATGTGAAAATAAAAGATCTGAGTATAGACTTCGAAAAGCCTCAGATTACCCAGGTAAAGATAATTTCAAATGATACCACAGCAGGCAATATTGTATTTGAAACTGCACCATGGGTGAAATATAAATTAAAAGACAGCACCTTTTACAACACAGGAGAAGGATGGGAAATGCAGCCAACATCAGGCATTGCCTTCGAAAACGGCACTAAACATATTATTTTCAATAGTGGTGATATTAGAGTAGGTACCAAGAGTGTAAGTGAGGTTTCGCCAGGTAAAATCAAAGCGTACCACTGGAAGAATAAGAAACTGATTTCCGGAACGGTAATAGCCATGAGGAGCTGGCATCGCCCTGCACCCGGTATTTTTGTTCACAAAGGCAAAAATATCAGTTTTGAAAATGTAAAGGTACATTATGCAGAGGGAATGGGGCTTTTGGCACAGCTTACAGAAAACATCTATATGGATGGTTTTGGCGTTTGCCTGAGAGGGAAAAATGACCCGCGATATTTCACTACACAGGCCGATGCAACGCATTTTTCGGGATGCAAAGGAGAAATCATCTCTAAAAATGGTTTGTACGAGGGTATGATGGACGACGCAATTAATATCCACGGAACCTATCTTAAAATAACAAAGAAACTAGATGATCATACGGTAATTGCTAATTACATGCATGAGCAATCTTATGGTTTTGATTGGGGAAACATACAGGATACAGTGCAGTTCATACAGTCTAAAACCATGGAACTATGGAATGCAAAGAATACTATTGCGGCCATTAAGCCAATATTGCGCAATAGCACTGATCCGATTAAGGAATTTAAAATTGAATTTACCAAAGCGCTGGATCCTGTAATTGATCCTTCCAAACAGGATATTGGAATTGAAAACTTATCATGGACACCGTCAGTTGTTTTTACGGGCAATACCATTCGCAACAACAGAGCAAGAGGTGCACTGTTCAGTACGCCAAAACCTACACTTGTAGCAAATAACTTATTTGACCATACTTCCGGATGTGCGATATTGCTATGTGGCGATAGTAATGGCTGGTATGAAACAGGATCGTGCAGAGACATTACTATTCGCGATAATAAGTTTGTAAATGCCTTGACCAGTATGTACCAGTTTACCTCTGCCATAATCTCCATTTATCCAGAAATCCCCGATCTTACCAATCAAAAGAAATATTTTCACTCGGGGATAAGGATACTGAATAACCAGTTTGATACCTTCGATCAGCCTATTTTATATGCAAAGTCTGTGGATGGACTTGTTTTTACAGGCAATAAAATTCAAACAAATAAAGAGTATCCGGCATTTCATAGTAATAAGAAACGCTTTCTTTTTGAACGTGTAATAGGTGTGGACTTTAGTGATAATAAAGTAGATGGAAAACCAATAGAGATGCTTTAGATCTCGGATAATTTTCATATTCATTATGCAACATTATAATATTTTAGATGTCTTGTTGGTGTATACAATGAAATAAACAATCATGATCAGATTAACAATTCTCCTTTGCGTTATACTACTTCAAAGTGGTTTAAGTTTTTGTCAGCAATTATCAAAAGCCGATTATTTTCAAGATCTGCAATATTTAAAAGATACGCTGTCTAAGCGGCACATCAATCTGTTTGCCAAGATCAGTAAAGAAGATTTTGATAAAAACATAGCTTCAATTAAATCCCGGTTAACAGATTCCGATAATGAGAAATTTACTACTGAACTTTTCAAACTCACTGTTGCTATTCGCGATGAACACACCCATATAGAACCGGTTTTTACCAAAGTTGTACCTATTAGGTTTAACAAGTTTATTGAAGGAATATATGTAACAGCAACAGACACAGCCAATGCTGACGTGCTACTTTGCCAGCTAACTGCGGTGAATGGACATGCCATTAATGAGGTGATGAGTCGTTTCAAAGAGATCATACAAAGTGAAAATCCTTCATTCTTTGACACAGGTTTTTTGCGTTTCATTAATAATCCTCTTATTTTGAAAGGTTTACAGATTACCAGCAATTCAGATGAGACTACATTTGATTTCACCGATCTAAATGGTAAAAAGATTCAACGAGTCATTAAATCTGTGGCTGGCGCAAACGTCGATAATTTGCCGTTGGTAGAAGCGAAAAACATGCTGCTTTCCAAAAAGAAAAAAGGAAATTACTGGTACAACTATGATGAAGGAACTGGTACGTTGTATTTCAATTACAACAAATGCCAGGAGCAAGAGGGATACCCATTTTCTGCCTTTAACGATGAACTCTTTGCTGCGATCATTAAAAATAAGCCTAAACGCCTTGTTATTGATCTGCGTGATAATGGTGGCGGTAATTCGGGTATTTTAACCCCTTTTATTGAACGTATTGAGCAAAGCCATTTAAACACTAAGGGGAAGTTTTATGTACTCATTGGAAAGCGAACCTTCTCATCGGCATTAATGAATGCAGTAGCGCTTAAGCGGGGCACTAAAGCAATCTTGTTGGGAGAGGCAACTAGTGGGAGCGTAAATCATTATGGAGAAGTAAGGGGTTTTAGGCTACCTCATACCAAAATTGTTATTGGCTATTCTACCAGGTACTGGGAAACCTGGAAGGGATATGATGGGCCTCTGAGGCCAGATATACCAATTACTTACTCCGTAAACAACTACGCAAAAGGAATGGACGAGGCAATGATTTATGTTGATAAAGCACGATAGAAACATTGTTGAAACACAAATAAGTTACCATGACTAATCGAATTGAAAATACAATTACAATAAACGCCTCTCCGGCAATAGTATGGGGAACTTTAACCCAACCCATGTTAATGAGGCAATGGATGGGAGAGCCGGAAATGGAAATAGAAGTTCATACCGATTGGCAAATTAATGGTCCAATTCTTATTAGTGGATTTCATCATATAAAGTTTGAAAATAAGGGGATCGTTTTACAGTATGACATAAACAGCGTTCTTGAATATAGTCATTTTAGCTCTGTATCGAGACTTGTGGACATACCTCAAAACTATTCAATCCTAAGATTTACATTAACACCTATAGAAAACCAGACGATATTAACGTTAGCAATCGAAAATTTTCCTACAGAAACTATATTTAAACATCTTGAATTTTATTGGAGAACTACCATTATGTTGATAAAGGAATTTATTGAAAAACAATTGGAGGTAATACCACCAACAACAATTAGTAGGTGAATATAAAAAATCTGTCGTCCTAATTTGTTTGTTTGAATCAAACCTATATATGTTAGTCGAAACAAGATATGTATGTAACGGACTAATATTATATTTTTGCGAAATCTTCAAAATAGTTGGAGCATTTAGCACCGAGTGCTTTGTTAGACAAAAACTGGTAATTTTAAAATAAAAACAGAGGGATAGGTGAAATGTACTCACGTGTAAAATGCGTGGGCACACTATTCGTTGTTATGGGTATACCAGTACCTAGTCTAGCGGATATGTTGGGTACCGCGCTTTTTGCATTAATAAAGCAAATCCCTAACTACCTCCTTCAAAGTTTCATATAATATCAGCCATGATTATTAAATATGGAAATACGTATCGCAATTCTTTACTCGCTTATTCTCGATCATTCTGATTGAGTTTTTCTAGTGCGGGGTCCTGAAACGAGTTCAGGATGACTACTGTTTTAAAGCAACAAGAAAGTTAACAAAACAGCATTAAAAAACGAATTAACTCTTCGTAATGGCCATGCTTTGCCTAAAAATTCATCCTTAAGAACATGAACGAGAAAAAGATTGAATCCTGATAAGCTGCAGGAAATAAGATGTTACAAATTATTTGTACCTCAACTACAGATAGCAAATTTCTACACCATTATGCAACAGAGTTTAAAACTGGAATTTCCTGATTCTGTCGGGTAAATGTGTTATAGCCACTAATATAAAGTTATCAGACAAAATACACMTGAAAAAGTATTTATATCTGCTTTCATTGTTATGTTCCGAAAAAATTGAGGTTCCTGAATTTGAAAGTGTATTTGTCCAAATTAGGGCTCAGGATGAGTATTGGTTGTCGGGAAAGTTTGATGAGAAAATTGGGAAGGTTTTAGATACGCTCTATCTTGATGTGAGAGATTACTCACTCGATTATTTGTACGACTGCAATGATTTTGTTAATGTTAATCTGATCAGTTTTAATGAAGGTGAAGTGAAAAGCAGAGCAGAGGAAGCTTTGAAGAAGTTAAAGGCCTTTAAATAAACCGGTAAATACAATGCAAGCATAGTAAAATTTTGGCCCGGACATTCAACCTTTTTGCCTTTTTTTTGATTAGTTCAAACGCTTCGAACCTGGTGCCACTCTGGTTCGCTACATGTTCGGCTCTGGTCGAACGAGGTACGAACAATGTCGGTCTCAGAGTGTAGCAAAAACTGACTATATTATAAGCCGCAAAACGCTTACTTTCTCAACCTAAAACCAAGCCAAAACTCATCCGATTTTTGGGTAATCAATTGGAAGTTTTTAACATCAATTGAGGAGTATTAGCCACTGGTCTGACACCCAAACCTCACAGGAGCTAAACCGGGGTTTCATATGTGTGTACACCAGTCACATACCTGTTAAACACCCAAAGGATTCCCGAAACCTGATCCTGGTTTCTCTGGCCGAATTTCAATACAAACAATTTTAGTGGAATTAACAAATAATGTTTGTTTTATTACAATTATTAGTGAAACTGGGTTTGTTCTGTTACAAATCATTTGCTATATCTTTTAAAAGAATTCATCTAATGATGTATAAAAGATAGAATTAATTGAAAAATACTGCACTTATGAAGGCGCTTTTAAAATAATACATTAATTTAGGCTTATTGAAATTAACACAACACATTATAACTAAAACCAAATATTAAATGAAGCAAACATTAAAACCAGGCTTAGCTGCAATATTTTTACTTGCAATTACAGCATGTAATGAACCAAAAAAAGTTGATTCGAATGTAGCGCAGGCCGATAGTACCGCTGCAACTGTTCAATTGGATAGTACAAAATTCCAAAAGGAAATAGATGGTAAAAAAACCAATCTGTATGTGCTTAAAAATAAAAACAATGTACAGGCCGCCTTTACTAATTATGGTGGCAGACTGGTTAGTTTGCTTGTGCCAGATAAAGATGGTAAACTTGTAGATGTTGTAGTAGGGTTTGATAGTGTTGATGGATTTGCGAATTCTACTGAGCCTTATTTTGGTGCTACAATTGGCCGCTATGGTAACAGGATTGCTAAAGGCAAATTTAGCTTAGATGGTAAACAATATACTTTGGCGCTTAACAACGGACAAAATACTTTACATGGTGGTAAAAAAGGATTCCAGGCGGTAGTTTGGGATGCAGTAATGCCTGATTCGCAAACTTTGGTACTTACTTACTTGTCTAAAGACATGGAAGAAGGTTACCCTGGAAACCTGAAAGTAAAAGTTACTTACAGCCTTAACGATGATAATGAATTGAAAATGGATTATGAGGCTACTACAGATAAGAAAACTGTGGTTAACCTAACCAATCATGCTTTCTTTAACCTGAACGGAGAGGGTAGTGGCGATATTTTAAACCACGATCTTCAAATCTTTGCTGACCTTTATACTCCGGTTGACACTACTTTAATCCCTCTTGGTAAAAATGTAACTGTAAAAGGTACACCATTTGATTTTACAACTGCTACAACTATTGGCAAACGTATTGAAGAAGCTAACGATCAGTTAAAGGCAGGTAAAGGTTATGATCATAACTATGTGTTAAATGGCACTAAAGGATTAGGTATGATCCATGCTGCCACTGTAAAAGGTGATAAATCTGGTGTGATCATGGATATCTATACTCAAGAGCCAGGGTTGCAGTTTTACAGCGGTAACTTTATGCAAGGCAAAAATGTATTTAAAGGCGGTGCAAAGGATGATTTCAGAACTGCACTTGCTTTGGAAACTCAGCATTTCCCTGATTCTCCGAATCAGCCAGCGTTTCCAACCACGGTTTTAAATCCGGGGCAACAGTATAAAACAACTTCTATTTACAAGTTTAGTAAGTAAAAGGTAAGTAATTAATGAGGGGTTAACACGATCGTGTTAACCCCTCATTAATTAATACGATTATGCATTCTTTATAAGAATAGTTTCCAATACGTTCGCAAGGTCATCGCATTTATCAGAAGCGATTTCCATACTTTGCAGTACCTCTTTCTGTTTAATCAATTCAATAGCATCAGCTTGGTGGTCAAATAAATTGCCTACTGCGGTATTGCAAATATGATCTGCTGTGCTTTCTCCCTTATTAATCTTAATACATATCTCAGCAATAAGCCTGGTGTTTTTAAAGTTCCTAAGTTCAGCTATGGCGATATTTAAATCCTTGCACATCTCTAAAAGCAGTTCGGCCAGTTCTATCATTGGCTTGCTTATGTTTTTTAGATTGTATAAGTCCATATTCATGGCTGCTGCATAAATATAATCGGCAATATCATCCAGAGAACTTGCCAGGGCATGTATATCTTCCCGGTCAAACGGGGTGATAAATATTTTACTTAAGCCCAAAAGGATGTGATGTGTAACATCGTCGCCTACTTGTTCCAATCTTGCAATTTCTTTAATGTGTACTTTTCTGTCTTCCTGATCAGGAGTGTTTACTGCAAGAACAAGCGTTTTGGCAATTTGCACAAGGTTGTTGCCTGCCTGCTCAAACATGGGTTGAAATGTTTTGTCTTTAGGACTAAAAAAATTAAATACAGAGTTCATAGTACTTTTGCTTTTAACAAAAATATCATTGCAATGTTAACGCATTGTKAAGTTTAAGTGCTATTTAACAATGGTTTACATTAAAAATTACCATTTATAACTCATGTTATATATTTTAGTAGAAATTGATCATCGCAATAGTTAAGTATGAGCAAACAGAAGAAGAAAAAAGGGAACGGTAGTTCAAATCCAGATGCAGCTAAACAGGCATTAATGCATCAGAAAAGATTTATTGAGCGTATGGAACTACTTTGCAATGCGCTTGTTGGACCGGGATATTTTGAGAAATTCCCCGAGCGAATTCTTGCGCATATGTATGCCACCAGGTATCCGGCATTAAAAATAAAGGCAAGTCCGGACTCTGATGTTTCTAAATCGACAGTTATAAAGGCTAATAAGCTGCTCAGTGCTTTTCTGGAAGATCAATATATTAATTTAAACAATGGTGAGCGGGTGTTGTTTAGTATGCTTCTTTCTGAAGGATTGCTGCTTATTCATTTCCTGCATGTGGTTCCTGCTAACTATTTTCCTCATGCAGCGCTCCTTAAAGAAGAGTTTAAAGATTATTTTCCGGATACCGAGGCTTATTTAAGTATTCAGGAAATGATGGGCACCCTGGTGCAGGATATTATTGTGTTTTTAAGTGATTTAAACAAGAGCATCATTAAGGCTGATTATGGTGAAACGGCCTGTTTTGAGATCACCAGCAACTACAATGATATTTATTTGTACGAGTTTAAGACAAATAAAACATCGATGCTTATTAACGGAGAGAACCATTCGATGATTCGTTTGGGCTGGGTTGATGAGGAACTGAATTGGATTTTTGCTAAAGTTAAACCATCGGCACTTGGCTTTAGGGTTGCCGGGCTAGATGTGCCGCTTGATGTTTATATACAAACGCATGCCCTGAAAAGGTTGCAGGAGAGGATAAATATTACACCCGGTATTATGCATTCTATTGTGTTTATGACCTTTATGAATCCGGAAATTAAGCATCATAAGGATTACGATAGGAGCCTGATTGAGTTTTATCTTTCTGATAAAAAGGCAGGATACCTGCAGGTTGAACTACATGGCGACAGGCTGGTTATCCATACTTTTTTATTTTTAACCAATAACGGGACTCCCGAAGGGATCAAGCTGGAAAAGCTTGCAGGGCTGCAGAAAGCGGATAAAATATACCTCGAGATAGATAAACTTTCGACCTTTAATTCTTATCATATCGAAAAGAATGAGCAATTAAAGGACTTGTTTATTAAAACTGGCTGCGGTTCTTTACTGGAGCTGGGGCATTTGCAGGAGTTTACCGTTAACGAGGTAAAGGATAAAGACCCTGATTCTATATTGAAATACCTTGCAGACTCAAAATACTTTAGATCGGCAGAGTAGGTTCACGCTTGTAAGAAATATTATTATCTTGCTTTCCTATTTTAACAATCGATGATAATAATAATACAGTGTAAAGATCAGATAGGGCTGGTTGCCGATATTTCGCAGATATTATCTGCAGCAAAACTAAATATTGTTTCTATGAGGGAACATGTTGATAAGGCCGAAAGTATGTTTTTTATGCGTTTGGAGGTTGATGGGCATTCTGATGAGGATTTACTTACAGAAGCTATGTGCAAGATTTTACCTGCCGGCGCACTTATTCATGTTAATCCTGTTGCCGAGAAAAGGATTGTGGTAATGGTCACTAAAGAATATCATTGCCTTGCCGATATTTTGGTACGCAATAACTTTGGTACTTTGGGAGCCACTGTGGTTGGGGTTATTGGCAATCATGATATACTGAAAAAGATTTGCGAGCGCTTTGATGTTCCTTTTTCTTTGATTTCTTATGCTGATGGGGTGAATGATCCGGAGGAGGAAATGATTGATCAGATAAATGCGTATAGTCCTGATTATGTGATTCTGGCTAAGTTTATGCGAATTCTATCGCCGCGTTTTGTGGCTAGTTTTGCCGATAGGATAATTAACATACACCATTCTTTTTTACCTGCTTTTGCCGGGGCAAATCCGTATAAGCAAGCTTTTGAAAGAGGAGTGAAGCTGATTGGTGCTACAGCTCATTTTGTAACAAATGATTTGGATGAAGGGCCAATAATTGCCCAGCAGATTATTCCGGTAAATCATTCGTTTACTGCTAAGGATATGGTAAGGTCAGGAAAAGAGATTGAAACCGCGGTTCTGGCAAAGGCCATGAGGCTGGTGTTGAGTGATAGGGTGTTTGTTTATAAGAATAAAACGGTGGTGTTTGAGAATTAGGGACTTCAAAATGCTCGTCATCCTGAATTTATTTCAGGATGAAGATAGCTTTAATAAGAGTATGACGGGTGTTTTACCAGGAGGATGATGAACCTCCTTACTGGTGTACATGCAACCGGTTTTTAAGCTCCTGAATTTCCTGTTGCATAGCATCTACTTTTTCTAGCAAATGTCTAATCGCATCTATTCCCTCGATATTGATTTGCAAATCGTAATGCAGATGGATGTACTTATCCAGTTCACCAAATTGTCTGATATGTATGTACTTTTCTGATTCAACCCTCATTAATGAAATGATTCCTGAGTCTTCAAGGGATATAATAAACTCCGGTTCAATATCATACTTAAAGCAATATTCTGTTATTGTTATTAATTCTGTTTCCATGATTAATTTAATTTAAATGCCTTACCCCAGGTTTTTTAGTTCATTAAAAAGCTCTTTCTGTTTCTCTGTAAGCTCGGTTGGTATCTTAACTGTATACGTTACAAAGAGGTTTCCAAACTCTCCATCTTTTTTATATACCGGAAAACCTTTCCCTTTTAGTCGCACCTTAGTTCCGCCTTGCGTTCCAGGGGCCACTTTAAGCTTTACTTTACTGTCAAATGTAGTAACCGTTACATCGCCTCCCAGAACGGCAGTATAAAGGTCTATTTCTGTGGTGGTATACAAATCGTTGTTAAGTCTTTTAAAGTGCAGATCGTCGCCAATATTAAATGTGATGTACAAATCCCCGTTAGGGCCACCATTTGCACCAGGTGCACCCTGACCAGCTAATTTAATTACTTGCCCATTCGCTATCCCCGCCGGAATGGTTATCCTTAGGTTTTTGCCGTTTACTGCCAGCGTTTGCTTGTGTGTGTTGTAGGCATCGCGAAGCGATATGCTAATCTCTGCCTGGTAATCCTGCCCTTTGAATTTACGGCTTCCGCGTTTTGACTGTGCTCCCGCATTGCCAAACAAAGATTCAAAGAAATCAGAGAAATCTCCGCCACCGCTAAATCCTTCGCCACCAAAATCAGCACCGCTAAAACCGCCGCCCTGATAACCTGCACCGGAGTATGCATTTTGGTTTTGTTGCTGCGATTGTTTTGCCTGTTCAAACTGATCGGCATTTTTCCAATGTTCCCCGTATTCATCGTATTTCTTGCGCTTTTCGGGATCGCTCAGCGCCTCATTAGCCTCATTTATTTGCTGAAACAACCTATTGGCATCTTTGTCGTTAGGGTTTAGATCGGGATGATAYTTTCTGGCCAATTTTCTATAGGCTTTTTTAATATCGTCCTGCGTAGCACTTTTTTCTAGTCCCAGGGTTTTGTAGTAATCTATAAATGCCATAATTAACTAGTTTGTCATTTATCTTAAGTTATTAATTGCCGATTTTGTTTTAGTTTTTGATAAATATTAAATGTAGTTGTGAATATATTAATTACTTTAGAATTTTATTTGTCGAATACCTCTCTGGATATACTTCTATGGTGTAACCGCTATCTAAACATTAAACTTTACTGTTAAAATGATTGTAGAGCATAACAATGATGCTAGCCTTTTACTAGAAATGAAATTCGGGAATCAGCAGGCCTTTGAAACTTTGTACAACAAGTATAAAGGATTGCTCTATGTGCATGCTTATAGGAAACTTAAGGATAGAGAGCAGGTAAAAGATATTATTCATGAGATTTTTCTGAGTTTGTGGGAGAAAAAGACCACTTTGGATATAAAAGGAGAGCTATCCTCGTACCTATTTAAGGCGGTTAGGTATAAGATTATTGATACTATTGACAGAAGCTCTACAGCCGAGCAGTACATTAGTCATTTTCAGTCTTTTATTGAGAGTTATCCATCGCAAACAGATCATCGGGTAAGAGAAAAAATCCTGACATCGATAATTGACAAAGAGATTGCGAATTTACCCACAAGGATGCGCGAAGTGTTTGAGTTGAGCAGGAAAGAAAATTTGACTCATGCAGAGATCGCCGAAAGGTTAAACATATCTGAGCAAAGTGTACGTAGCCATGTTAAAAATGCCTTGCGTATATTAAGAGTAAGGCTAAGTACATACTTGCCGTTCTTGCTGCTTTTGTTTAATAAGTAATTTCTAAGGATAGTCTCTCGTTCAGAATTGAACACCTGCTGTTCACTACCGTACATCCTGGAATCTATAATTTGCTTTATTGTTCTTTAAATGAGCTTGTTTAAATTTGGCATTGGCTTGGTATATTGCAGTGCATGGATAAGCTTAGTTTAAAAATTGCCTGGAKGAACCTTTGGAAAAATAAGGGTTTTACATTAATTAATCTCGGAGGATTGGCTATTGGTTTGGCCGCATCTCTGTTATTGTTGCTTTATGTGGCTAATGAGTGGAAGTTTAACACTCAATATAAAGATGCCGAAAACATCTATGAAGTGAAAACCAATTTTCTGGATGCAACGGGTAAGGTATTTGGTACCACTGGTGTTTCTCCAAATGCGCTCCCTTTGGCCATGAGATCAGAATTAGCAGGAGTGAAAGCAGCGGCATTTATAACCTGGCCAAGTCAAACCTTACTAGTCAACGGTACAACCAGCGTGAAAGTAGATAACCGCATAGCTGAGCCGGATATTCTTAAAATATTGAGTTATAAATTCATCAGCGGCAGCGCAGAAACTGCTTTTTCAAAACCTAATTCCGTTATCCTTACCAGCAATACGGCAAAAAGGCTTTTCCCTAATACCTCTGCCATCGGCAAATCTCTCAAATTCATGAATTTTGCGAATCTTACTGTAACGGGGATTATAGAAGACCTGCCGGAAAACATGAGCTACAGGTTTGAGAGTCTGGTATCGACCAATGAAAATGTGGGTATTTTTCCCAAGGCCATGCAATKGGATAATTATTCTTTTTACACATTACTAAAGTTAAACCCAGGGGTTAATGTCGATGATTTTAATAAGAACATTAGCAATTTCTTAAACCAACACAGCAATAAAGAAGTTACCTCAATCTTCATTTATCCATTACTTAAAAGCAATCTATACGGAGACTTTATAAACGGGAAACCAGCGGACGGAAAGATTGGGCAAGTACGCATCTTTATTGGTCTGGCCATCGGAATCCTGATCATTGCCTGCATCAATTTCATGAACCTTGCTACGGCAAAGGCTGGTAAACGTGCAAAAGAAGTGGGCATTAAAAAGGCAATGGGAGCTGGAAGGGGCTCATTGATTCATCAGTTTTTGCTGGAAGCCATTCTGATGGTATCATTTAGTTTCATTTTAGCAATTACAATTGTTGAGATCAGCTTGCCACTGTTCAATAACTTGTTACATGTGAACCTTACCCTGCAATCCTTAGGCTTTACAAACTGGCTCTATCTCTGTGTTGTTGTTTTCATTACAGCACTTTTGTCGGGCAGCTACCCGGCTTTTTATTTATCCGCTTTTCAACCCGTTGATAMTGTAAAGGGATTGATCAGGCAGAATGGATCTTCGGTGACTTTGAGAAAAGCCCTTGTTGTAGTTCAATTCAGTTTTGCGGTTCTGCTTATCACCGGTACAATTGTGGTTTATAATCAACTTCAGTACCTCAGAAACAGGCCAATGGGCTACAACAGTACCTCGCTGGTAGAAATGCCAATGGAGGGGATGTTGTTCCAAAATTATGATGCGCTTAAAAACCGTTTGGTACAATCTGGGGCAGTGCTTTCTATGTGTAAAACCACTGCGAGCATCTCTACGCAAAACTCTGTGACCAGCGGGCTCGAATGGGAGGGCATGCTACCTGCAGATAAATCCCTGAGATTTAACCAGATCATTACCACAAATGATTTCAGCAATACTACAGGCGTAAAAATGGTCATAGGGCGTGATTTTAGCAAAGATATTGCTTCAGATAGTTCTGCAATTATGCTGAATTCCAGTGCGGTTAAAGCTATGAACCTGCAACAGCCCATTGGTAAAAAGGTGCTCTATGAAGGAATACGAAGGACTGTAATTGGTGTGTTTGAAGATATCATCTGGGCTGATCCTACCAAAAAGGAAATGCCTATGGTAGTGGCATGGGGACCCTTTTTGCCAAACGTGATTACGATGCGTTTGAACAGTGCAAGAAGTACCAAAGAAGCTTTGGTAACCATCACTAAGATCACGAAAGAGATGAACCCCGTTTATCCGGTGGATCTGGAATTTGTGGACAGCCTTTATCAGGAGAAGTTTGAAAGGGAACGTGTGCTTTCTATACTTTCTAATTTGTTTGGCGGGTTGTCTATTTTTATATCTTGTTTGGGGTTGCTTGGGCTTTCGGCCTATAGTGCAGAGTTGCGGACTAAGGAGATTGGTATTAGAAAAGTACTAGGTGCAAGTCATGTAGGCATTGTTAATTTGCTGAGCTGGAACTTTGTAAAAATGGTGTTGATTGCTATTTGTATAGGCCTTCCTTTAAGCTATTACCTGATGAATATCTGGCTATCTAAATTTGATTTTCGAACTGAGATCACAGGGTTCATGATGTTCAGCTCAGCTGGATTCATTGTTTTGATTGCTTACCTGACCGTGAGTTATCAGGCGGTTAGAGCTGCATCAGCAAATCCTATAAATGCAATCAAATATGAATGATGTGAGTTAGCCATCTCATCATCCTGAATTTATTTCAATTTTTATTACCCCCCTGCGCCTTACTTGGCCGACTATAGTTTTAAGAAGCATTAAAAACTATGGCTGGCTCAGAATTCGATGCTAAAGCATTGATAAAAAAATATAAGGAAGGTATTTGCTCAGATGAAGAAAAACTGCTGGTAGAGCATTGGTATGAAAATATCAATGACAGCGGTTTTGATTTGGATGAGCAATTGGCCGAACATGATCTGGCAAGTGTGTGGACGCGCTTGCAAACGGATATCACCGATAAGCCTTTACAAAAAACAAAGCATACTATTTCCTACATTTTACGGATTGCCGCAGTGATTTTACTGTGTGCATTCCTGTGTGGTGGTGCTTACTACTTTATTTCTTATAATAAGCCTCTTAAAGAAAACAATGAAATAGCAGATAAGCCGATGGATGATGTTGCTCCGGGTGGGAACAAAGCAACATTAAAACTTGCCAACGGTAGTATTATTGTTTTAGATAAGGCAGGAAATGGAGTATTAGCAGAGGAATCTGGCCTGAAAATAACAAAAACAGAAGATGGTAAAGTTGTTTACAGCCAGTCAAATGGCAATGCAAGTGGGAATAACGAAGTAGGCAAGAATGTGATTGCCACCCCTCGCAGCGGTCAGTATCAGGTAACGCTGCCCGACGGGACCAGAGCGTTGTTGAATGCTGAATCATCCATTACCTATCCAGTGCTTTTTGCAGGTAATGAGAGGCGGGTTGACATAAGTGGCGAGGTTTACTTTGAAGTAGCAAAAGATAAAAAAAGACCTTTCAGGGTGTTTGTAGACAACATGAAAGTAGAGGTTTTGGGTACCCACTTCAATGTTTCTGCTTACAAAGAAGATAAAGACATTTCTACAACCTTATTTGAGGGTTCACTTGATGTGATCAAGGGGGCTGATAGAACACGACTTGTGCCGGGCAGATTGGCGAGATGGAATAAAAAGAAAGAAAATCTGGAGAATTTGCCTGCCGATTTGGAAGAAGCCATGGCCTGGAAAAATGGTGATTTTGTTTTCAATAAAGAGAATATACAGCTTATTATGGTGAAGCTTTCTCGCTGGTATGATGTAACTGTTGTGTATAAGGGTAATATGTCGGGACTGAACTTCAGTGCAAAAATATCTCGTAAAAGTACCATTTCTGAGGTACTTGAACTATTTCAGCTAACAGAATCAATGAAATACAACATTAAAGGAAGGGAGGTCACAATTAGCAATTAAGTACTATCTGAATCAAACCTATTAACCTTAAACCAAAACATTCATGAAAATTGATCTAACCTATAAACCGCCTTCTATATTATTTAGAAGGCTAATGAGAATATTATGTTTATTACTGATACTATTAACTGCCCAGATCACAGCTTCGGCATATGCACAAAGAATCACCCTTGCTGAAGAAAATGCCTCTCTGGAAGTAGTATTAAAAAAAATAAGTAAACAATCTAACTACGATTTTGCCTTTAATTCGGACATGCTGAAAGATGTAAATCCGGTAAATGTGAAATTAACCAATGCAACCCTTAAGGAAACACTTGATGCTGTTTTTAAAGACCAGCCGCTTACCTATGTGATTACCAAGAATACGGTTGTTGTAAAGAAAAAACTTGCTAAAAAAACTGCTGCTATTATGCAGGAAAGCGCTATGCAGGTATTAATATCTGGAATTGTAAAAGATTCAAAAGGCTTGCCCTTGCCGGGGGTAAGTGTAAAAGTAAAAGGGGGAACTGCCGGCGCTGTTACGGGAAACGACGGAAAATACAGCATCTCAGTTCCTGAAGATAATGGGGTTCTGGTATTTAGTTTTGTTGGATACACCACTCAGGAAATTCCTGTATCCACAAATAAAACCATTGATGTTACACTTTTAGAAGACACGTCTGCACTGCAGGAAGTAGTAGTGGTAGGATATGGTACCCAAAAGAAAGTGAATTTGACCGGAGCTGTATCTTCTGTTGACTTTACCAAGGAAATGGATAACCGGCCTATTACAAATGCTTCGCAGGCATTGTCGGGCAAGGTAACCGGCGTATGGGTAAGTCAGAATTCGGGATCTCCGGGCAGTGACGGCGCAACATTAAGGGTTCGTGGATTTGGAACGTTAAATAACACAAACCCTTTGATTTTAATTGATGGAGTTGAAGGAAACTTAAATGAGCTGAATCCCAGCGATATTGCCTCTATGACGGTGCTTAAAGATGCTGCATCATCTGCCATTTATGGTTCAAGGGCTGCAAACGGGGTAGTGCTGGTAACTACAAAAAAAGGCAGTTATGATTCGCCTTCCCAATTATCTTACAATGGATATTATGGGGTTCAGAAACTGGGCCGTCGTTTTGATATTATAGACAATAGCGCGGAGTTTATGGGGATATGGAACAAAGCAGTGGCCAATAATGGTGGCGACCCGCTTTTCCCTCAGGAAGTGATTAGCGCTTTTGAAAATGGGACAGATCCTTTTCTATATCCAAACACCAATTTCTTTGATGAAGTTTTTACCACCGCCCCAATCCAGGAGCATAATGTTTCTGTAAAGGGTGGCTCTGAGCGTCAGAATTATTATTTGTCGTTTAATTATATGGATCAGGATGGTATAATTAAAGAAACTGATTCGAAGAGATTTGGGTTAAACCTGAACATGAACAGTAAGGTGAATAAGTGGATGGAGATAGGAGGAACGGTACAGGCAACCAGAAAAATTACGCAAAGGCCATATGATGAAATTAGCCGGGTGATGTACCTGATGCAGAATGGGGGGTATCCATTTACTGCTCCATATACCCGTGACGGCAAATTCGGTGCAACGCAGGCGCTTTATTTAAGCGGGCCAAACAAAGGTCAGCCAATAGTGGATACGAGGAACCCATTGCCTGATATGTATAACGGGCGCACACAATATGCAAACAACTTTATAAAAGGGAGTTTAAATGCTACCATTAAGTTTACCCCTGAACTTACGTTTAAGTCGCTTTATTCTGGTCAGTTTAATAACAACAGGAGAGATAGATTTAATCAGTTAAATTATGCATATACCGATAGTGGTATTAAGACAAGTGTTTTGGATTATCCTTCGACCATCAATAACTCGAGAACGAATGATGAGCAATTTTACTGGGCCTTTTTTAATACGCTTGATTTTAATAAAACATTTAATGAAGTGCATAACGTAACTGCCGTTGTGGGTATGCAGGTAGAAGAGAATCAGTTAAAAAATATGCTGAGTCAGCGGTCGGGACCTCCTAAAGAAGGCTTGTCTGAGGTAGATGCGGGTACTTTTAATCCGCTTGCTAATGGGAATACGACAGAATGGAGGATGCAGTCTTATTTCGGCAGGATCAATTATAACTTTAATGAGAAGTATTTGTTAGAGGCCAATTTAAGAGCCGATGCATCATCGAGATTCAGTGCTGGCAACAGGTGGGGCTTTTTTCCTGCTTTTTCTGCCGGATGGAGATTAAGTGAGGAGCGCTTTTTAAAGGATTTTAAAGCGATACAGAATTTAAAAGTAAGGGCTTCGTGGGGTCGTTTGGGGAATCAGAACATTAATGCAATTGCCGGAGATTATCCATATCTGTTATCCCTTACTCAGAATTATGGTTCTAGTTATAACCTTGGCGGTGCCTTGGTGCCGGGTGCAGCCATTACTGCGCTGGTAGACCGTAGTATTTCGTGGGAAACCACTGAGAGTACCAACATTGGTGTTGATTTTACGATGTTTAGCGGAAAGCTAAATGTTGAAATGGATTATTTTACTAAAAAAACATCAGATATTTTAGTGCGGTTGCCCATCCCTCAGATTTTAGGCGGAGTGAGTGCACCGGTAGAAAATGTGGGTAGGATGACGAATAAGGGATTTGAAACATCAATCTCCTATCAATCCAGAAACGGAGATGATGCATTTAACTATAGGGTTGGCGGAAACCTGACCTATGTAACCAATGAGGTAACTAAATTTAGAGGTGGGAAATCTCCTGATCAACTATACCTTATCCGTGAGGGTTATTCATTTCAATCGCTTTATGGCTTTAAATTCCAAGGTGTGTATCAGACAAATGAAGAGGCAAAGCAACATATGTCGAACAATGCTTATACGCCTACTGCCGGAGATTTGAAATATGAGGACGTAAATGGTGATGGTCGTTTGGATTATCAGGATAAGCAATCATTAGGTAATACAATTCCTAAGTTCACCTTTGGTTTAAATCTTGGTTTTAGCTATAAAAGCTGGAATTTAGATGTGGTAACTACTGGGGCTGCAGGTGTTAATGCTTTTACAAAAAGCAGATGGGCCGAGCCTTTGGGGATATCGGGCGGTGTAATTACCGAGCGTTGGAGAGATGCGTGGACACCTGAAAACAGGAGCAATACATTGCCTCATATTAAAGTAAATGATACGTGGAACAGGTATGAGTCATCGTTCTGGGTATCAAATCTTTCCTATTTTAAAATTAAAAATATACAGCTGAGCTATCAATTGCCAAAAAAACTGATAAACAGTTTAAAAATGGGTGGAATAAGTGTATATGCTAATTTCCAAAATTTACCTGCATTTGTTTCGGGTGATTATGAAGGGTTTGACCCGGAGAGAAATACGTTTGATGATGGCGGCGGCCTTTATCCAATACCCTTTATCAGTACGTTAGGTGTCAATTTACAATTTTAATAAGAGAAATTATGAAACGTATAATTAGTTTATTGTCGGTTATTCTTGTGTTCTTCTCTTCTTGTACTAAAGACTTTTTGGAGGTTACACCGGAAGATAGAATTACAGAGGATAATTTTTGGAAAAGCGAGGGGGATACTTACCTGGCACTTTATGGAGTGTACAATACTTTGCAGAGCAGGCATGTTTATGGCTATGGTGGCGGACTGGACGCTGCATCTCCAAATGCTTATCAGTGGGCACATTGGGAAGGAATGGAAATGCAGGTGGGCAACGGTACTATACAGCCCGGTGATGCAGGAATTGTAATTGAGCGCTGGAGAGATTGCTATAAGGGCATTAACAGAGCCAATTATTTTTTAGATAATGTAGATAAAGTTCCGATGCCCGATGCTACCAAAGAGGTAATGAAAGGCGAGGCTTACTTTTTGAGGGGCGTATTTTATTCGCTGCTGGTAAACACTTATGGTGGTGTTCCGATTTTTACCAAAACGATTTCTGTTGAGGAATCAAGAAATCTTGAGCGTGCCGATCTGGAAACATCGTGGGCTCAGGTGCATGCTGATTATGACGCTGCTATTGAAAGGTTGGATGTTGAAGCGCCGATAAAAGGCAGGGCTACTAAGGGAGCTGTGTATGGAATGAAGATGCGTGCTTATTTGTATCAGAAGAAATGGGATAAAGTAGTGGAGTACGCTGATAAAATAACTGCTTTGGGTATTTATAATCTGTTTCCTAGCTATTATGGCTTGTTTCAGGTGGCAAATGAAAATAACCAGGAAGTGTTGTTTGATGTGCAGTTTATGAGTGGCCCTTTTTCGCAGGGGAGTATATTTGACAGGTACTGGCAGCCTCAAAATTTGAAGTATGGTATTATTGGATCGAATTCTGTGGCACCTGTTCAAAATCTGGTTGATGCTTATGAAACGTTGGATGGTTCGCCGGTTAATGCTGCGGAACCGTACAAGAATAGAGATCCGAGATTGGATTTTACGATTTTAAGACCCGGAGCGTATTTTCAGGGGCAGTTGTATCCGGTTGAAATAAAGAACCATACTGGGCAAAAGGTGGGCTTCGGAATAAGGAAGTATACCATAGAAAACATGGAGGTAATTGCATCTGAATCGCCTTTGAATTTTATTGTTTTAAGGTATGCTGATGTGTTATTGTCTAAAGCTGAAGCTTTGATTGAGGGTCAGAATAAGAATATTCCTGAAGCTATTGCGCTGATTAACAAGATCAGAAACGGAAGAACGGATGTTAAGTTGCCTGCTTTGTMGACAGGATTAGGTTTAGAGGAAGCGAGAGAGAAATTACATAAAGAACGCCGGATTGAGCTTGCATTGGAAGGTTTGTATTGGGATGATGTTAGGAGGTGGGAAATTGGTCCTAAGATTTATCCACAGCAGGTAAAAGGAGCAAATGGGGAGTTGATAGATACGAAATTTGCGAATGGGTATGATCTGATTAGAAATCAGCTGCTGCCGATTCCGGACGGGGAAATTTCTTTAAACCCTAAGTTGATTCAGAACAAGGGGTATTAAAGTGCGGTAGTAAAGTAGGGCGGTTGTATTGAGGCATTCGTCATCCTGAATTTATTTCAGGATCCCGGAATTGTAATTCAAAACMTGCTTAAACKAGATCCTGAAGTAAATTCAGGATGACGAGCGGTTTATTAAACAGAAAGCCGGGACTTTGATTTTCCGGCTTTCTTAATACAAGCCTCCAAAAAATGATCAATACCTGTTGTAGCATAACCCAAAAGCCTTGAGTTTTCGCCAAGTTCAGATGATACAATTGTTGTTCTCTCTCTGATTTGCGTCATGCAATATGTATTAATTGCCTGTTGCATCGGCAGGGTGATGTATTGTTTGGCCTCGGCAATTTTCCCGCTTAAAATAATCAGTTCCGGATTAAACAACTGAATAAGTACAGCAATTCCCTTTCCCATATAAGTGCCAATATTAGATAGTAGCTGGATGGCATATTGATCGCCTTTATTTGCTGCTTCTATAATTACATCAGGTTCAATCCTTTGTAATTCTTCGTTAGAGAGTTTATTGAGCATAGAGTTTTTGCCCGATAAAATACCTTCTTTTGCCATTTCTGATAAAGCATTGCCCGAAGCGATGGTTTCCAGACAACCGTGTTTGCCGCAATAGCACAATGCGCCATTCTCTACAAAAGGGATATGGCCTAACTCTCCTGAAAAACCACAGGCACCTTTTCTTAATTTCCCATCCATTATAATTCCTAATCCAACACCCCAATCCATTAACAGAATCAAAGCATTTTGTTTACCTTTTGCCATTCCATGTGCAAATTCTGCCATTGATGATCCATTTACATCGTTCTGTATAATAACGGGTAGTTTCAGCGTGGTTTCAAATGCGGCCGTTAAAGAGGTGTTTTCCTGATCGCTAAGAAAATAACTATAGCTTTTGCCTTTTTCGGAATCAATTAAGCCGGGCATGCCAACACTACAACCAATTAGTTGGTCGTTGGTAATGTTTTGAGCTTTTAGAATACCCTCTACATGTGTACTTAAAATACTAAAGAAATCGGATCTGCTGCTTTTTGAGATGGGCAAAGCGATGGTTTTGGCATCAACTATATAGTTATAATTGTTATCCATAACTGCTATTTTGGTATGAAATAATTCAATATCAATGCAGAGGATCAGGATTTTTCTATCCCTTAAGCCGTATAAATCGGGCTTTCTGCCACCCATAGATATTCCGTAGCCTTTCTTTTCTACCCATTCTTCGTCAGTTAAATTAGTAATGAGTTTTAAAATACTTGGAGTACTCATGTTCATGGTATCACATAATGCAGAAACTGAACTTGGCCCTAAATTAAAAAGATGTTTCACAAGCTGATATTTATAGATCAGCTGCTTATCGCGTGTTGGTTTTGTTATGTTATTTAATAGACGAAGATCCATAGCTTTAATTACTCTATTTCGTTAAATATAGATAACTTATGTTAAAAAATCACAAAAGTATTTTTAATACGTAAATAAATTAATAATGTTTTGTGTTTTTGACAATTTCTCGCTAATATTAACAATGCAAGTATTCGATTTAGCAGTGCCTTTGGAGGTATTAAAAATTGAATACCCATACAACCATATATATTAACCTTGAAGAACCATAAAAAAAATGAATCCAACAGTCAATATTTAACCGGTATTTGACTCTGTACCAAATATGAGCCCGACGAACTTACTGCGAGTTAATTCTAACTGTGCGGTGATATGTTATTTTAGTGAAGCTCTGATATATGAAAACAATACAATTGAATATATAATTCACACATAAATGAAAATATGAAGCCTAAACAACCTAAAGAACCAGAAAACCAAAATTCGAGAAGAGATTTTATTAAGAAATCGGCTGTAGGACTTGCCGCATTTACTATTGTGCCAAGATATGTACTTGGAGGAACAGGATTTATTGCACCAAGTGATAAGCTTACCAAGGCTGTAATAGGCGTTGGCTCAATGGGACGTGGTCATTTTACATATGATGGAACTCAGGTAGTTGCTGTTTGTGATGTTGATAAAAGGCACCTTGATTTGGCAACATCTATGCTGGATAAAGGCGTTAAAACATTTAGCGATTATCGCGAACTGATTAAACTTCCTGAAGTTGATATTGTACACATTGCTACTCCGCCTCACTGGCATGGAATTATGGCAGTTGATGCTGCAAATGCAGGTAAAGATGTTTGGTGTGAAAAACCAATGACCCATACTATTGGAGAAGGTAAACGTGTAATGGAAGCTGTTCAAAAACATGGCAGAATGTTCCGTTTAAATACCTGGTTCCGCTTTAAAGATACTTTTTATGGAATGGGTACAACTGTAAAACCAATTAAGAAGTTGGTTGACAGCGGATTGTTGGGCTGGCCTTTAAAGGTTACTGTAGGTAAACATACAGGTTATGATTGGAAGTTTTACTGGGTAGGTAAGGATCACCTTGAGCCTCAGCCGGTACCTCCTGAATTGGATTACGACAGATGGCTTGGCCCTGCGCCTTATAAACCATATAATGCACACAGGGTTCATCAAACCTTCCGTGGTTACTGGGATTATGATGGTGGTGGCTTAAGTGATATGGGACAACATTATATTGACCCTATCCAGTACTTTTTAGGTAAAGATGATACCAGTCCGGTTTCTGTTGAAATTGATGCTCCGCAACAACATACTGATGCTGTTGGAATATGGAGGAGGATAACTTATACTTACGCTGATGGTTGTCAAATCATTTTAGATGGCGAAGGAAAGGATACTAACGTGCCTTACATTGAAGGACCTAAAGGTAAATTATACCCGGGCTTTAAATCGGATATTCCGGATTTAGAGCGTAAACTGGCCGCTTTCCCTGATCCGACACCACAAATGACCGACTTTGTTGAATCTGTTAAAACCAGACAGAAATTCGCTTTAAATGAAGAAAATGGACATCGTTCATGCAATATCGTTAACATCGGTTTAATTGCCTTGAGGTTGGGCCGTTCGTTAAAATTTGATCCGGTAAAACAAGAGTTTATTGATGATGAAGGCGCTAACAGATTAATTAACCCAGTAATGCGTGTACCTTTTACTATTTAATTAAGCAGTTCATTTAAACAATTCAGATTAACATTTTACACATATCATAATGATAAAAAAGATATTCTTTATCCTGTTGGCGGTTGTAATGCTGCAAGATGTGGCAAACGGACAGGCAAAAAAAGACGAACGAACCGTAACTACCCGCATTGCTGATTTACTTGCCCAGATGCCTGCGGCTGATGCTGAGCTATTTAAAAATAATGTAAACGACATAGCCAATCTTGGAGAAGAGGGTTATGTAACTTTAATAAGTGGCCTTAGCGCCCCAGGTAAAGGCAATAATTCATTAATTGAGTATACTGTTGGCGGATTTTCTGCTTACATCACTCAGAATGGAAAAGAAGACTGGAGAAAAATGGCGGTTGCTGCTTATTGCAAAGCCTTAGATAAATTAACTGATAAACAAAATAAATCGTTTATCATCAGTCAGTTTGATTTGGTTGGTAAAGATGACGCGGTTTCTTGTATACAAGGGTATTTAACTGACGACCAACTGGCAGATCCTGCGGCACGAGCTTTGGTTAAAATCAATACTCCGGCTTCGAAAGCAGCTTTATTGGCTGGCCTGGCAAAAGCGAACGGTGCTGCCAAACTTTCGATTATAGAATCGTTAGGCGACAGCCGCTTTAAAGAAGCCGCTCAGCCTATCAATGCTTTGGCATCCGATGGCGATGCAAATGTTGCTAAAGTAGCATTGTATGCACTTGCTTATATTGCAGATCCTTCGTCTGAAGCTGTATTTGCCGCTGCTGCTGATAAAAGTGGATTTAAATATGAAAACACTAATACTGCCGCAGTTTACCTGATCTACGCAGAACAATTGCTTAAAAATGGCAATAAAGAACTTGCTGAAAAAATTGCTAAAGATATAGCTGGCAAAGTAAACACTGATGAATTGGTAGGTGTGCGTACCGGTGCTTTAAAAGTATTGGTTGAAGCAAATAAAGACAATAACCAGGAGCTCCTTTTAGATGCTGCAGGCGATAAAAATGCTGAATATCGTGCTGCTGCTTTGAAATTTGCTGTACCATATGTAACCTCAGCTTCGACACCTCTTTGGGTTAAGAAATTAGGTAAAGTTGATGATGATGGAAAAGCCGGTATTTTAAGTATGCTTGGCCAAAGTGGTGCTAAAGAAGCTTTACCAGCGGTAATTAAGTTGCTTAAAAGTAAGAATGAGACTGTAAAGCTAGCTGCAATAAATGCTGCTGTTAATATTGGTCAGGACCAGGTGCTTGATGATTTGCTTAAGTTGGCAAGCAAAGGTGATACTGCTAATGTGACTGCGGTTTCTAACGCCATTCACAGAATGAAAGGAACAGGAATTACCGAAAAGATTGCTGCTGCTATTCCATCTGCGAAACCAAATGTACAGGTTGCATTAATCAATTTGCTTGCTTCGCGTGCTGCAAACGGTCAGTTAAATACAGTTTATGATCAGTTAAAAAGTAAAAATCCTGAAGTACAACAAGCTGCATACGCTGCTTTAAGTCACGTTGTTGTGAAAGAGAATTTACCTCAATTGTTTACTTTATTGAATGAAAGCTCTGGAGCTCAGGAAACTGCTGTACAGGAAGCTATTATTGCTGCAGTAAGTGGTGGTGGTGACAATTCACAACAGGTTGATGCAGTACTACAACAAATGGCTTCGGCACCTGAAAACAAGAGATTACTTTTCTACAAAGTTCTGGCAAGTTTAGGTGGCGAGAAATCGTTAAAGGCGGTTACTGATGCTTTTGCATCAGGTAACGAGCAAACTCAAAAAGCTGCGTTAGACGCATTGTCTGCATGGGTTGATGCCAGTGCAGCTCCTGAATTAATTAAGATTGCACGTGAGACTAAAAATACTGCTTTCCTGAATACTGCTATCAACGGATACCTGCGTTCGGTTAGAGAAGGTGTTTATCCTGCGGAGCAGAAGTTGTTATTACTTCGCAACGCGATGGCTGTGGCTCAAACCAATGAGCAAAAACAACAAATTTTAAAAGATGTTGAGCAAGCTAAATGTTTCAATGCAATTGTTTTTGCCGGTAAATATTTAGATGATGCTGCTTTACAGCAAGCTGCTGCAAATGCAGTAATGAACATTACACTTGCCGGAACATATAATGGTGACCTGGTTAAAGGTTTGTTAAACAAAACCATCGAGGTAATAACCGGTGGTGATAGTGGCTATCAGAAAGAAGGAATGCGTAAATACATTTCGGAAATGAAAGCAGGTGAGGGTTTTGTGTCTATGTACAACGGAACTGACCTTACCGGTTGGAAAGGTTTAGTGGCAGATCCGATTAAGCGTTCTAAAATGGATACTAAAACGCTTGCTGCTGAGCAGGAAAAAGCTGATGCCGAGGCACGCGATAGCTGGAAACCTGTTAATGGTGAGCTTCAGTTCATGAGTCATGGAAATAACCTTGCTACTGTTAAAAAGTATGGTGATTTTGAAATGCTTGTTGACTGGAAAATTATTGATGATAAAAAAGGAGAGGGTGATGCCGGTATTTATTTGCGTGGTACTCCACAAGTTCAAATCTGGGATAATGCCCGTACAAATGTAGGTGCTCAGGTTGGTTCTGGTGGCTTATACAACAATCAGGCTAATGAAAGCAAGCCACTTAAAGTTGCTGACAATAAACTTGACGAATGGAATACCTTCCGTATTTTGATGAAAGGTGATCGTGTTACCGTTTACTTAAACGGTGTATTGGTAACTGATAACGTAATCCTTGAAAACTACTGGGACAGAAGCCTTCCGATTTTTGCTGAAGAGCAAATCGAATTACAAGCACATGGTTCGCCAGTTGCTTATCGCGATCTTTACATCAGAGAAATCCCTCGTGCAAAACCATTTGAGTTAAGTGCACAAGAGAAAAAAGAAGGTTATAAAGTGCTGTTTGATGGTACAAACATGCACAGTTGGACAGGTAACACAGTTGATTATACTATTGAGGATGGAAATATTGCGATTCGTCCTAAACCAGGAAAAGGTTCAGGTGGTAACTTATTTACTAAAGAGGAATTTAGCGACTTTATTTACCGTTTTGAATTTAAATTAACTCCAGGTGCCAATAACGGATTGGGCATTAGAGCACCTTTAGAAGGTGATGCTGCTTATACAGGTATGGAACTTCAGATTTTAGATAATGAGGCTCCAATATATAAAGACCTTCATGTGTATCAGTACCATGGTTCTGTATATGGCACTTTACCAGCAAAAAGAGGTTTCCTTAAACCAGTTGGCGAATGGAATTATGAAGAAGTTGTCGTAAAAGGCCCTAAAATTAAAGTGATCCTTAATGGTACCGTAATTCTTGATGGCGACATTACTGAGGCTAGAAAGAATGGTGCTGCAGATGGTAAGGAACATCCGGGTTTATTACGCGACAGCGGCCACATTGGTTTCCTTGGACATGGCTCTCCTGTAGAATTCAGAAACATAAGAATCAAAGATTTAAGTAAAAAAGAGTCGGCTAAAGCCCCTGCAAGCAAAAAAGCTGCAGCTAAGAAATAGTAGGATTTCTATTTTTAGCTTTAATCGATCGTCATCCTAAATTTATTTCAGGATCTTGCAAGAGAAAGTCGGACTAGCAAGTGAGAGATCCTGAAATAAATTCAGGATGACGAGCAAACTGAGGATGACGAGTAGAAAAAAAATATAATAATAAAAAACATGACTGAAGATAAGTTAAACTCATCAGCAGATAATTCTAGAAGAAACTTTATTAAAACCAGCGCGCTTGCAGCCGCTGGTTTTATGATCGTGCCCCGACATGTATTGGGAGGAAAAGGATTTTTAGCGCCGAGCGATCGTTTACAGGTTGCCGGCGTTGGTGTTGGTGGAAAAGGTGAAAGTGATATAGCGAATATTTATAAAGGTGGTAAATCTGATATTGCATTTTTATGTGATGTTGATGATAGAAGGGCCGCTGGTTCTGTTAAGAGATTTCCGAAGGCGAAGTATTATAAAGACTATCGCCAGATGCTTGACAAGGAATCGAAAAACATTGATGGTGTTGTAGTTTCTACACCAGATCATAATCATGCTATGATAGCCCTGGCTGCAATGCAGCTTGGTAAACATGTTTATGTTCAGAAGCCTTTAACACATGATATTTATGAAGCACGTGTATTAACTGAAGCGGCAAAACGCTATCAGGTAGTTACACAAATGGGTAATCAGGGTGCTTCTGGTGACGGAGTAAGGCAATTGAAGGATTGGTGCGAGGCTGGTTTAATAGGTAAGGTACATACCGTATACTGCTGGACTGACCGCCCTGTTTGGCCTCAGGGAATTTCGTGGCCTGCTACTAATGGTGTTGTTCCTAAAGAATTGGATTGGGATTTGTGGTTGGGCAGTGCCCCATATAAGCCTTATATAGACAAAATGGTTCCGTTTAACTGGAGAGGCTGGTGGGATTATGGTACAGGTGCAATTGGCGATATGGGTTGTCACCTTGTAGAACCTCCATTTAGCATTTTAGGTCTTGATACGCCTCTTGATGTTCAATGCAGTGTGGGTAGTGTGTATGTGGATGAATTTAAGAGGGGGTATTTCCCTGAAAGTTGTCCGCCATCAAGTCACGTGATCATGACCTTTAAGGGAACGAAAAGAACGAAAGGTGATTTACAGCTTCACTGGATGGACGGTGGTATTAAGCCCGTGCGTCCGGTAGAGTTAGGACCTAATGAGGCATTTGGCGATAATGGTGTATTGTTTGAAGGAACCAAAGGAAAAATGATCTGTGATGTTTATGGATCTAACCCGAGATTGCTGCCTTTATCAAGGAATGAGCATGATCATACTAAACAGAAAACCCCTAGGGTACCAGGTGGTGAAGATGGCCATTATACACAATGGGCCGAAGCTGCGATTGCAGGTTATGGAAAGATAGAATTAAGTTCTCCTTTTGAAATTGCAGGACCGCTTACAGAAACGCTATTAATAGCAAACCTGGCCATTAGAGGAACCGATGTTCAGCGGAGAAATGCTGATGGTGGAATCAGTTATCCAGGCAGAGACATTAAACTGATCTGGGATAAAGCGAATCTTAAGGTTACTAACTTTGATGAGGTGAACCAATTTGTTAAACGTAATTATCGTGCAGGATGGAGTTTGGGAGTGTAAATTTGCGTGTTCTGGTTGTTGGATGCGGTAACATGGGTAAATCTCATGCTATGGCCTATCACACCTTAGACGGCTTTGAAATATGTGGAATTGTATCGACCGGTAACAGTAAGGTTGTTGTAAATGAAAAGCTGGGTGGAGGTTATCGGCTGTTCAGTGATTTTTATGAGGCGCTTGAGGCTACAAAGCCTGATGCAGTTTGCATTTCTACTTATCCGGATACTCATGAGGCTTTTGCCGTTAAAGCACTGGAGAGCGGCTGCCACGTATTTATAGAGAAGCCTCTGGCGGATTCTGTAGAAGGTGCGGAGCGTGTTGCTGAAGCTGCGAGAAAGGCCGGTAAGAAACTGGTTGTTGGTTATATATTGCGTTATCACCCTTCATGGGAGAAGTTTATTGAACTTTCGCAGCAAATGGGTAAACCACTGGTAATGCGGATGAACCTGAATCAGCAAAGCCATGGTTCGAAATGGACCGTACACCGTAACCTGATGAAAAGTTTAAGCCCCATAGTAGACTGTGCGGTGCATTATATTGATGTGATGTGCCAGATGACCAGATCAAGGCCTGTTCAGGTAAGTGCTATTGGTGCCCGGCTTACCGATGAAATACCTGAATGGAATTACAATTACGGGCAACTTCAAATTCGTTTTGAGGATGGTTCAGTTGGCTGGTACGAAGCAGGCTGGGGCCCAATGGTTAGTGAAACAGCCTTTTTTATTAAAGATGTTTTTGGCCCGAAGGGCGCGGTATCTATAGTTGCCAAAGAAGCATCGAAATCAGGAAAATCAGATTCAATTGATTCACATACTAAAACAGAATCAATAAAAGTACATTATGCTGATCTGGATAAAGATGATGAGTTTGCCAGGACCGATGAGTGGGTTGATCTTAAAGATGAACCGGATCATCAGGAACTATGTAATCGTGAGCAACGCTTTTTTCTGAGAGCTATTCAGGAAGATCTGGACCTTACTGATGCAACTGAAGATGCGGTTAATAGTTTAAGGATTGCATTTGCCTGTGATGAATCGGTGAGGACAGGGCAAATGGTGGTGTTGTAGTCATTTTTATTAACAATGGGAATAGGATGTGGAAAAAATGATTAGAGATTATGAAACATTGATTTGGTGCAAATCCAATAATTATTACCTTTAGAGCGTTATATCAAATATTTTTAAAATCTTAACTTAAGAAAAACATGGAAAAATTTTCAAAACTTAAACAACTTATTGCTGGAATCGAAGCAGATGCAGACAAATTTTATAATTCAGGTAATGGCGCAGCCGGTACTAGAGTTCGTAAAGCAATGCAGGATCTAAAAGGACTTGCTCAAGAGATCCGTACTGAGGTTACTGAGAAGAAAAATGCTAAATAGTATTATTTGAATTATACGAAAGGCCTGCAAGAGATTGCGGGCCTTTTTTTGTTTTATGCCATCGTCATTCTGACCTCGAAGAAGCTGCGAGGTCAGGATGACGTGGTGGTGATAGCGACGTGCAAATGTGAAAATATTTACTGCCCAGGCAACCTTGTTGTTTCTTACTCCGTACTAGGAGATATAAGTTCATTAAAACTTAAATAAGGCAGTAGCTCAATTAAATATGAATAGGATAAGAAAAATAACCCGATTGTTGGTGGTACTCATGCTGCTGCATTTTAGTGCCGGGGCGCAGAACTTTGTGAGCAAAAATATTAGAATAGGCTTATTCTCATCTACACCGCTAGAGGATATAAGGGCTGTAAGCGATAACGGTAATGCTGTTCTTGTTGCCAAAACCAGAGAAATAGTTGTGCAGCTAGCCGTTAAGACGCTTGAGTTTGACAGAAAGCTTATGCAGGAGCATTTCAACGAAAATTATATAGAGAGTGACAAATATCCTTATGCAAAATTTAAAGGGGTGATAGACCAGCCAGTGGATTTTACCAAAGATGGTAATTATGCTGTAACGGTTACAGGTATTCTTTCTGTACATGGAGTAGATAAGAAACGAACAATTCCAGGAAAAGTAACCGTAACCAATGGGGTTGTACAAATCAGTACAGAATTTAAAGTTGCCTGTGTGGATCATGATATTAAAATACCAAAGCTGGTGTTTACCAAGATTGCTGAGTTTATTACGATAAAAGCTGAAGGTAAGTTCAATTCATTAAAATAACCAAACCCATGAATAAGATTAAATATTTACTGATTTCCTTTTCGCTTTTTACACTGCATGCTCGAGCTCAGGAAGCGGACTCATTGTTAAAAGCCCTGGACAGCGGGGGTGTAGCTACTACTGTAGATGCCGCCTTTAAGTCAACACATGTAGTTTTATCTCACTCAAGTGAAACTCAAAAGAAACATGATCTGGATCTCAGGATCCGTCACCATTTTGGTGATATAGGCGGACGTTTTGGAAGTGCACACACTTTATACGGCCTGGATGTTGCAACAGATTTGTTTATTGGATTGGATTATGGGGTTACCGATGATTTTACTGTTGCAATAGGAAGAAGTAAGCAAGACGAACTTTTCAACTTTTCGGGTAAGTACAAGCTGCTAAAACAGAAGAGTAATAGTTCGATGCCGATTAATATGACCCTCTTTGCCCAGCTTGGCTGGATTGCCAGGGAGCCATTTAATGATGGCGAGTTTGGACAATATAGTGACAGATTCTCTTATTTCTTTCAATCTATTATATCACGTAAGTTTTCATCGCGCCTCTCTCTTGAGGTAATGCCAGGGTTTTTAGTGCGAAATAATATTGAGGATAGCGGTGATTCCAAAAACCTGTTTTCCCTTGGTTTTGCGGGAAGAATGAAAATTACTAAACGACTTTCTTTTATTGCCGATTACACTGTTGTAAATGGATTATCGAGACCCAAAGATTTAACGGAAACTTATTACAATCCATTTGGTGTTGGTTTGGAAATAGAAACCGGAGGGCATATTTTCTCTTTAAACTTCATGAATTCGGAGTATATAGTGGAAAATAATTTCATTCCAAATACTAAAAAATCGTGGAGCAAAGGCGGGGTTCGTTTTGGCTTCACTATATCAAGAAACTTTACCCTGTTTAAGTCAAAAAATCAGGATCCGGACAAGAAATCAAAAATTTACTAAACTAAAATCAAAAACTATGGAACGTGACGAATTTATCAAATCATTAGGGCTTGGCCTTGCATTGGTTTGCACAGGAACATGCCTTTCGAGCTGTGGAAAAAGTGGAAATGATGGTCCTGACGACAAACCTGATCCAGGACCAGGAAATAATACTGCCACAGTAGATCTTTCAACTCAACTAAAGGCTGTGGGTGACCAGGCGAAAGTAAATGGCGTATTGTTTTTTAGGATAGCTGATGGAAATACTGCTGCAGCATTTGTAGCAACAGAATCTATTTGTCCGCATCAGGGAGGTAGCTTGGTATGGAAACAGGCAGATAATAAAATACAATGTCAGTTGCACTTTTCTGAATACGCTACCAATGGATCCGTACTTCAGGGACCACAAGGTACGACCGGAAATACAAGAACGCTGAAAATTTATAGCACAGCTATTAGCGGAAGCAAACTTACAGCTACCATTGCATAGTAATTATCCCTTTTAGTAGCTTCATTTCTTTTAATGAAAATATTTATTTAGATTTCTTGATAATGTTGGTACGATATATGTAAATTGTACATAGTTATTAGGCTAATCTGACAGCAGAGTAACAGATATTCAATCAGCTATTTAAAAAGTTATGAAAAAACTACTTTCACTAATTGCTATGCTCAGTTTCTGTGTGAGCTTAAGTATGGCACAAACTGCTTCAACTGCTACTGCTAAAAAAGCAGCGACAACAAAAGCAAAAAAAGAAACTTCGAAAGCTAAAGAGACTGCTGCTGAGGCGAAGAAGGAAGCTGCAAAGGCTAAGGCTGATGCTAAAAAAGAAGCAACAGCAACCGCAAAGAAAGAAGCAGCAAAGGCTAAAGCTGACGCTAAAAAAGAAGCAACTGCTAAGACCAAAGCAACAGCCGATGCAAAAAAAGATGCAACCGAAAAGGTTAAAAAAGAAACTACAACTGCAAAAACTAAAGCTAAAGCAGAAGCAACCACTGCAGGAGCAAGATTAAAAAAAGATGGTACGCCCGATAAACGTTTTGCGAAAACAGCTGCAGCTCCAGCTAGTGATATAAAACTTAAAAAAGATGGCACACCGGATAAGCGTTTTTCTGCTACAGCTGCCAAAGAAAAAGCAGAGGCTCCTGTGAAGGAAGTTAAAAAGGAAGTAACAACAGTGAAAAAACAAACAACTACCGCTGTTGCCAATGCTGCTAATAAAGATTATAAGCCAACTGTAGATAGAACGCTGAAAGGCCCTAATTCTGAAGTAATTTATACCGGCCCGCGTGGAGGTAAATATTACATCAACAAAAATGGCAACAAAACTTATATTAAAAGAGAAGCAGAATAGTATAAAGGCTTAGTTTTAATAAAAAAGGCATCCAATTCCGGATGCCTTTTTTATTTTATTCTTTATCGCCAATTAACGTTCCTGATACATTCCAGGCGCTAAAACTTCCTCCCTCTGGTTTCCCTAACGGTATTGCTACCTGAAAGGTGTGTTTGCCAGGTTTAAGATCCGGTAAAGGGATTTCAACAGGTAAGGTAATTGTTCCAGGACACCAGTTAGAGCGGCTAAGATCCGAAGAGGACAAACCATTCCCAAAATTGCCTGAAGCAGGGTTTAAATATCTGTATGTTGCACAATCCTCTCGCCATGGAATAAAGTGATATACTCTTTTGCCATCCATAAAGATTTCGTTTTGTTTTGGTACAAATTCATCTCCGCCACCCCAGCCACCGTGACCAGTTGTAAGATATCTCATTTTTAGGTTTTTTACACCTTGCGGGATCTCCACAGTTACGGTAAGAGAATCCTGATCGAACATTGTGCCGTATTCCTGTCCCGACATTTCCATTAAATTGGTTGTGTTAAAAGCAGGCATTAACCATTTCTTTTCCTCTTTTTGACTTTCGCCCTCATAGCCTGGATAGTATTTGAAGTACAGACTGGCTTTATGTCCGCCTTTATCATAGTTTCCTATAAAAACGCCTATCCACACTTCTCCTTGCAAACGCGGTAATAAGGATGTGATATCCTGTTTGTAGACAACCGAATCGGCCCAGTTATACCCTTTTATTTTTGCCTGTGGATTAAAATGGTTTACCCCAAAAGAAGTGAAAAAACGCATTAACTCAAGCGGAGGTAAATAGTTGTCGGTAGCCGTAACTCCTTGGTATTTCTTTCCATTTCTGGCTGAATAAACAGGAAGTACCTGAATACCGCTCTGCAAAGCATTAAGATAAGAGATGGATTTGTCGGTAGGGATCATAAACACAGAACCTGTACGGTCATATGCGTCCCCGTTAGAATGTTGTGCTAATTCGATAAATAATTGTTGACCAACTTTTGTTGGCGGTAGCTTTACTTTCTTAAGAATAACAGTTCCACCAGAGAAATGGTAAGTGACATTAGATTGTTCTCCGACAGGATTTTCTGTTTTGTTGCCAAAACTAATCTGCTCATTATTGAAAATGGTAAGCGTAGTGTAGCGGCTTTCGATTACTTGTCGCTGGTATGCTGGTTCATCTAACATGGTACCCCAGCTTTTTGGCCAGGCAAGTTCTTCGGGGGTTACTGTACGGTACTCGATGTTCTTTGCAAAGGTTTCGGAATTACCATTACGAATGGTTTTAAGAACTAAGCCTAATTCGGGGGCAATTGAAATGCTTGGTGTTCCTTTAATTTTAAGGTCGTTTGTATACCACACCTCGATGGTGTTGGAACGAACAAAGACTTTAGCCTTTTTACAGGGAATGCCCAATATTGTGTCTATTCCTGGAAGCAATTCTGGTTTTACGTATTCAGAGAAGGGCTTTTTAAGTGTGTATGCTATAGCATTGCTGTTTTGTATCTGATAACTTGCCTTTTGAGCAATTTGCAGATACTGCTGTTCGGTCTGACGACCCTGAGGTACCAGATGTACCTGGTTACCTTTAACGAACATTTTTTGCTCTGCCTTTGTTTCTTTTCCGTTATTTCGGAATCCATAGGTAACAACAGCTTCCTTGGCTTTTGTGTTTATTTGTGAAAACGATGGAGCACTGATTAAAAATAGTGCAAACCCTAATAGAACTACTCTCATGGGGCATAAAGTTATGAATTATTTTACCTCAAGTACTTCTAAAAAGAGTTCGAACATTTCCTCTGGTTTAAATGGTTTAGAGAGAATATAGAGAATGCCCATTTCTTTAAGCCTAAGTCTCACTTCTTCAAGTACATCGGCAGTAAAAATGATTACTTTGGTTTCCGGATAGGTTTCTTGTATGTATTTAGATAGCTGATAACCATCCATACCCGGCATGTGCAGATCTACAAGAACAACATCAAACTTTTCCTTTTTTAGAAATTCTATGGCAGTATAGCCATTGTCCGCTTTATTAGCATTGATCCCAAAACGACTTAATTGGCGGGTGGCGACGAGTAAATTTGTAGGATTATCGTCAACAATCAACAACTTAAAATCAGGTAGGGCAGGGAAATCAAATTCGAATGCGTTTGATTTCTTTTCCTTTAGTATTGGTAAGGCCTTTTTGAAGTCAATTTGKAACTCGAATATTGATCCTATGGACGGTTTACTGATTAAGCGAATTTCGCTTTTGAAAAGCCTTACTAAACCTTTGGTAATGTTAAGTCCCAATCCGCTTCCTTCTTGTTGCCTGTGGGAATCCTGGTGAACCTGATGAAACTTGTCGAATACCAGATTATGTAGATGTTCAGGAATTCCAATTCCAGTATCGGAGATTTTAAAAAGGATAGATGCATGATCGTCTTGATCGACAAGCGTTTTTAGGGTGATGCTAACCTCTCCTTTTTCGGTAAATTTGATGGCATTAGCCAATAGGTTATTTAATATCCTTGTTAGCCTGAGATCATCAATCATTAAGGACTCAGGTGTTTTGTAATCATGATGGAAATTTAGGGCAAGGCTTTTATTTTTAGCGAATGGTAGAAACTGCTTGTAGACATTATTTATAAGTGATATCAGATTTGTAGGGGCTTCATTTAATTGCATCTTTTTACTTTCAATCTTTTCCAGATCTAATATGTCGTTTATAAGCCCCAATAAATGATTAGAAGAGTATCTTAGATGATCCACATACTCTTTTATATCCTTGTTTGAAGATGTTGCCTGATCCAAGAGATTGCTGATGCCAATAATTGCATTTAAAGGAGTCCGAATCTCATGACTCATAATGGAAAGCGTCTCTGTCCTTTTTCTGGCAATTTGTTCAGCAAGATTTTTGGCCTCAATAAGCTCCAGCTGGTTGTTTTTAATGTCTGTAATATCTTTCAATATTCCTCTGAACAATCGAACATTGTTGTTTTCCATTATTGGAACGCCTGAGATCCTTACCCATTTTTTATTCCTTTTAGCTGTTATGAGCTCTAATTCAATGTCGAAGGCAATATTTTTGTCAAGCGAATTTTTCAGCGCTTTTAATAATTTTGTTTTATTCTCTTTGTCAAATGATTGTGGGACATTGATACTATTGATTACAATATGCGGATCTGATTCGTTGATTTCGTAGATCTGATTCGTTAAAAATACTTCTTTACTTATCGTATCATATTCCCAACCACCCATTTTTGAAATTTGATGACCTATTTCTAGCAAGTTGTTGATCCTTTTGAGCTCTAAGCTATTCTTTTCAAGCTGATCGGTCATCTCTTTTTTAGCTGTAATATCCTCAATGATACAGATTATCCTGGCATCAGTATTAATGGAATCGATTTTTTGAAACTTAGCACAATACCATAGCGACTTAGTTGGGTCAAAATCTGGATAGATGCATTGTTGTCTTTCTCCAGTACTAAGTAATCTGACTATGCAGTCAATAAAGATATCTCCAAACTTGCCAAAAACTTCCGGGATACTCTTATTGATAAAGAATTCGGGTGGCATGAACAATTTAGATTTATCTTTTGTCCAAACCCGCTTAATTACAGATTGTTCGGTTAATTCCAGAATTACATCATCAAGTGCTTCAACCAGYGATTGCAAATTATGAGCGTCATTATCCATAGGTAGGTAGTGGTAGATTTAAAGTTTGTAATTATTTGGTTAGTTGTGTCGACTTGTTATGTAATCCTCTAATCGTAGCAAAACTTCCCCGTTTTCTGCCTGCAAATAAATAGCATTGTTGTAGGAATTGTTCGGGATGAAGGTTTTTGCCTTGGTTGTCGGATAAAACACACGTTTTTCTTATTTTTATATACCTTAGATATACAACATCCATGCCTCATTTTAAAGCCAGTAAAATTGGAAGTTTATGGGTTGCTAACTTATTTTGAATAGTGACAGTAATGGTATAGTTATTGGAAAGTAAAATACCTGAATTTAGGCTATTTGTTAAGTGGCTGGTAATCTTGCGTATATTTTTTTAATGCGATTTTTTTAGAAAATTATCAAAATAGATTTGCGCTTATTCGCATGTTTTTATATCTTTGGCGCTCCTTAAGGGGAAAGGCCTTGGTAGCTCAGTTGGATAGAGCAACGGTTTTCTAAACCGTGGGTCAGGGGTTCGAATCCCTTCCAGGGTACAAGAAATTTATTTCTTAATTAAAGGCGACATTGCTCCAGATGTCGTCTTTTTTTTTGCCTCTATTTTTTAAATATTGATTTAGTCAGGAGCTAATAGGGCTTCGATCCAGAATATTTAAAGATCATTACAAGTTATCGATTTAAATCTTAAATACTTGAAAAGGAGCGTGTAAGGCTGTTGTTTGGAATAATTTTAAATAATATTGTTTAGAATTATTTTAAATAGTAGGTTTGTGCCGATCAAACAAATTTCAACTATGATAAGAATTTTTACCAATTGTATTATTTTGCTCTTATTTTCTGCAAGTCTGTCATTTGCGCAGACTGGAAATATTGGTGGCTCAGTAAAAACCTCCGATGGAAAACCCGCAGAACTTGTAACTGTAAATATTAAAGGAACAGGTAAAACAGCCTTAACAGATAAAAGAGGATCGTATGAGCTAAAGAATATTAGAACAGGCAAATATATTCTGACTGCAACATTTATTGGTCTGGCAAAACAAGAACAGGCTATTGAAGTAAAATCGGGAGAAACTGTATCTGCTGATTTTGTACTGAATGAGAATTCCGATCAATTACAAGAAGTAATCATTTCTTCCAGAAATACTAACAAAGTAACTGCTGCAGTTGCTAAGATGCCTTTAAAAAATCTGGAGAATCCACAGGTTTATAGTTCTGTTTCTTCTGAAATATTAAAACAGCAAGCGATTAGTAACTATGATGATGCGATGCGGAATATTCCCGGAATCGCAAGAACATGGGAATCTACAGGAAGGGGAGGTGATGGAGCCTCTTATTTTGCGCTCCGTGGTTTTGAAGCGCAGCCAAGTCTGATCAATGGATTACCTGGCCTGACCAGTGGAAACCTTGATCCGGCAAGTGTGGAAGAGATACAAGTGATGAAAGGACCTTCTGGGACATTGTTTGGAGCAAGCTTTTATGGCTATGGAGGGATTATCAATACCATTACTAAAAAACCGTATTATGAGTTTGGCGGTGAAGTAGCCTACAACCTGGGTAGTTTTGGTTTGAACAGGGTAACTGCAGATATAAATATGCCTTTGAGCAAAACTGAAAAAATTGCAATGCGTATTAATACTGCCTACCATACAGAAAACAGTTTTCAGGATGCCGGATTTAAAAAGTCTTTCTACATAGCACCTAGTTTGGCTTATGAAGTAAATGATAGGCTTTCCTTTCAGGTATTGACAGAAATTTTACAGGAAGAAAGGGCTGCTCCTCCAGTCTTTTTTAATACTAATAGAGATACAACGCTCATCTTTAAAAACCTAAAAGAGCTAAACCTAGACAGGAACTTGTCTTTCACCAGCAACGATCTGACTATAAAAAATCCAAGATATAATTTGCAAGGTCAGATGCTTTATAAACTATCAGATCAATGGACTTCACAAACTGTGGTTTCCAGAGGGAACGTAAAATCAGATGGCTATTATACCTATATCTGGGATGATGCATACCTGAATATGGGGGGCGCGAACAGGGACAATTATTTTGACCAGTATTTCCATAAAGAACAACAAACCACTAATACAACTGATATACAGCAGAATTTTAATGGCGATTTTAAAATCGGAAGTCTGAGGAATCGAGTTTTGATAGGGTTGGATTATTATACCCGCAATGTAATTGACAATGGCTCGGCTTGGGCTTTAGTAAGACAGGTTACACCTCAGAACAGTGAAGTTGAATTTGATAAAGATGGAAAAGAAATTCCTCCGGTATATTTAACGCAAGCTTTGGTTGATAATGCGCTGGCGGATGCAGGAGCAGGAAGTCGTACCAATATCAAGAACAGTACCTCCAGCGCTTATGTATCAAACGTTCTTAATTTTACTCCTTCATTAAGTGTTATGGCTAGCTTAAGGATGGATTATTTTGATTCCAAGGGTGATCTTAAAGATACTGAAGATGATTATAATCAATTAACCTTCTCGCCTAAATTTGGGGTTGTTTATCAGCCTATACTGGATAAGGTGTCGATTTTTGCGAATTACATGAATGCGTTCTTTAATGTAGCGCCACGTGAAGTATTTGACGAGAATAAAGTAAGCCTGGGCGTAAAATCATTTAAACCTGAGCAAGCTAATCAATGGGAAGTAGGAGTGAAAGCTAATTTCTTTTCTGATAAGTTGTTTGCCACTTTCTCTGTTTATGATATCAGAGTTGCAAACAGGGTTTATGATACACCAACTTCTTCCGTGCAAGGTGGAAAAACAGGAAGCAAGGGTTTTGATTTGGATTTAAGTGCAAATCCTTTTCCTGGTTTTAATATCGTTGCAGGAGTTAGTCACAGCAGAATTAAAGTGCTTAAAGGAAACACAGGTGAGCCCACTGATTTTTACAACGAAGTAGGAAGTGCACCAGGTGGTCAGGGACCTCAGGATCTGGCAAATTTATGGGCTACTTATAAATTTGGATACGGTAAATTAAAAGATTTCGGGATCGGGTTAGGTGGAAACTATGCTGGTGTATATAAGGTAATAGATAATAGTGTAACAGGAGTTTTTGAATTGCCAAGCTATACCTTGTTAAATGCAAGTTTATTTTACAACTCAGACAAATATAGGTTTACCTTTAATATGAATAACCTGACCAATGAAGATTATTACATTGGTTACTGGTCTGTTAATCCACAAAAACCAAGGAACTTTGCGGCAAGTTTTGCTTATAAATTTTAACTTATGAAGGCTAAAACAATAAAAAAATGGTTTGAAGTTCATAAATGGACCAGTCTTATTTGTACGGTTTTTTTGCTCATGCTATGCCTGACTGGTTTACCTCTGATATTTTATGAGGAAATTGATCATTTACTGGGCAAGGAAGTAGAAATGCCTGCTGTTCCTCCTGGAACTCCAGAATTGTCAAAAGATGTTGTACTGCATGAGGCCTTAAAACACGTACCCGTAAAGGCAATAAAGTATGTGTCATGGGATGTAAAAGAGCATCCTGGTGAAATGTTTGTTGTTGTGGCCGATTCAAGTGAGGCGCCCATTGAAGGAGATCATTACCTTAGGATGAATGAGTATACTGGTAAGGTAATGGACACGCCGCCCAATGAAATGGATTTTATGCTGGTGATGTATTACCTGCATGTAGAAATGCTGGCGGGCATACCCGGTAAACTTTTCCTGGGGCTGATGGGGCTGCTTTTTATTGTTGCTATTGTTTCCGGTATAGTATTATATGGTCCGATTATGAAGCGTTTTGATTTCGGAATGATCAGGACAGAGAAATCATCGAGATTAAGGTGGTTGGATTTGCATAACCTGTTTGGAATTGTAACACTGGCCTGGGCATCGGTTGTTGGACTTACAGGTGTGATAAACACCCTGGTTGACCCAGCGCTGGACAAGTGGAAGGCTAGTCAGCTTGCCGAAATGGTTGCGGGATATAAGAATAAACCTAAGGTAACAGGAACTTTAAGTTCTTTGGATGCTGCTGTTAAGACAGCTAAGGCAGCCGCTCCCGGAATGGATGTCTCTTTTGTTGCCTATCCGGGAACACTTTACTCCAGTAAGTATCATTACGCAGTGTACATGATTGGAACTACTCCGCTAACTTCAAGGATTATCAAACCGGCGTTAATAGATGCCAAAACTGGGGAATTGACAGACATGAGAGATCTGCCATGGTATTTGAAAACAATCTTTATCTCCCAGCCATTTCACTTTGGTGACTATGGGGGTATGCCGATGAAGATACTCTGGGCGATTTTCGATATCGCTACTATTATTGTATTGATTTCCGGAATTTACCTTTGGCTTGCCAGGCGCAAGGCGAAGTCGGCCCAACTTAAAAGGCTTATGGGAGAAGCCGAATCGCTCACCTTATCAACTGTTCAAGAGAATGAAGAATAATAATAACGTGTTTTTCAAAGTATGGGGTATCCCTATTTTACTGGGAGTGATAACAATTTTAGGCTTGTTATCAGCAATAATGGGAGTAGGAGTATGGCATATCGTGTCATGGATTGCCTTAAGTATTCCGGTTTATGTTATGTTTAGGTACGGATTAAAGTATTTTAAATAGGTCTTTCTAATTTTTCTGGTTGTGGTTTAGTGAGTTAGGGATATTTTGTAAGAAATAGTGTATAAATGTTTGCGTGGTGGCTGAATTTTCCTACTTTTGCATCCCGCTTCGGAGGAAGGGAAACAGTGAAAAAGGAAGGTGAAAAAGAGTTTCAAAAAAGATTTGCAAAACAGAAAAAGA
>NZ_JBFTKO010000021.1:0-66979 GCF_056395985.1 Pedobacter sp. 05T44 | reverse complement strand
GTTGTGGAGAGAGTTTTTCTGTTTAACATACATTTCACTATATTTGTAGAGGGCGCTTTTAGCGCCCTTTTTTATTATGCTATAACAAGCTAACCAATCATATAATATGGTATCATTCAACGAGTCGGCTACAGTTCCCAGTTTACTGCGAAATGTAGTTGAAAACATTCATAAACCAGAAGAGACCTTCCTTATAGATAAAAAGACTACGGAGTGGGAGGAAATATCTTTCAAAGAGACGCTCGATAATGCGGATGCGGTTTCAACATTCTTTTTAAACAAAGGGATAAAAAAAGGTGACAGAATGGGTCTAATGATAGAGAACTCTCCTGAGTATGTTTACTATGACCAGGGAATACAACAAATCGGAGCCATTAATACATCTATATATCCTACCCTATCCGAGCATGAGGTAGAGTATATCATTAATGATTCAGGTATCAAAGCTATCTTAATTGGGAATACCTTCTTATACAAGAAAATACTGAAAATTGCAGGCAACTGCCGGCAGTTAAAATATATCATACCCGCTTTTTCAGAATACACAAAAGTGACCGTACCAGAAGACCTGAATGTAGAAATTATAAGTTTTGAGGAAGTTCTTAATACTAAAAGCAATCTCACTACGGACAAATTAGCAGAAATAAAAGTTCTTAGGGATGCACTTACCCCTTCAGATATTTCGGCATTGATTTATACTTCTGGCACTACCGGTACTCCTAAGGGTGTAATGCTTTCTCATAGTAATTTCGTTGAAAACGTTAAGGTTTGTTTACAACAGATTCCTGTTATTGATGAGACTGAAACATTCTTATCATTTCTACCTTTATCACATGTTTTTGAGCGTACTGCGACCTATCATGTTTGTTGTGCACAGGGCTGTAAAATTGCCTTCGCCCAAAGTTTAGAGTTATTGGCAAAAAATATGGGTGAGATAAGGCCCACTGTAATGAATTGTGTTCCCAGACTATTAGAAAGGATTCATGACAAAGCTATAAAAAGTGGTACTGCTGGAGGTGGATTAAAATCTAAAATCTTTCTTTGGGCCCTGGAAACAGGCAAGAACTATCGTCAGGAAAAAGAAGCAGGCAGATCACCCGGCATCTTTCTCTCAACAAAGCGTTCAATAGCCGAGAAACTTGTTTTCAGTAAAATAAAGGAGAAAACAGGGGGCAGATTAAAATTTATGATCTCGGGCGGGGCTGCATTACCTAAAAACGTGGGCGAATTTTTTGGAAATCTTGATATCAAAATACTTGAAGGATTTGGACTGACAGAAACCTCGCCGGTTATGTCTGTTACAGAATATCACAGGCAGGTTTATGGCACAGTTGGACGCGTAATTCCTGGTATTGAAATCGGCATACAGGATGTAGAAACCAAGGAAATGATCAACATTCAAACACATGAATCTTTTGACCCCAATTTTGAGTGTGCAGAAGGAGAAATAATAGTTCGTGGTCACTGTGTTATGCAGGGTTACTTCAATAAACCAGCTGAAACCGCCGAAGCTATTGACAAACACAATTGGTTTCACACAGGTGATATCGGCAGATTTTACCGAGGTAATCTACAAATCACGGACAGGTTAAAAAACATGATTGTAAATGCTTATGGGAAGAATGTTTATCCTACTCCGGTAGAAAACATCTATCTTAAAAGTCTTAAAATAGATCAATTATTTTTAATTGGCGATAAAAGGGAATACCTGACAGCAATCATTATCCCAAATAAAGAGAACCTTCAGGAAACATTTAAACTTCCTGAGTCATTTTTTCAAAAGCCAGAGCTTTTTATAGCGGAAAAAGAAATTATAGACTGGATAGGTCAGGATATTAAAAAGTTTTCAGCGGAACTTGCAAAATTTGAAAGGATTAAGAATTTTAAAGTTAAACGTAATCCCTTTAGTATTGAGGAGGGCGAAATAACACCAACTTTAAAAGCCAAAAGGAAAGTTCTTGAAAAAAAATATGCAGAAACTATCAACGAAATGTATACGGAGTCTGTTGAGTCAGATTAATATATATTGTTGTTGGTACTGAATATTCCCATTTAATACAGACAAAAAATGTTGCAAATACCTATTTTTGCATAATTTTAAAAATACAATACAAATAAAACTATACGGCTTAATGCCGGATACAAGAGATATATGAGTACAGGACTATCAGAATTAGAATTATTGCGCCGTAATTCACTAAATCAATTGCGTGAATTAGGGATAAATCCCTACCCTGCCGAAGCATTTGAAATAAATGCAAATGCTGCAGATATTTTAGCAAACTACGAGCGGGATAAAACTGCATATAAGAACATCAGCATAGCCGGCAGGATAATGACCCGCCGTATTATGGGAAGTGCTTCATTTGTCGAAATACAAGACTCTACAGGAAGAATACAAGTTTATTTAAAAAGAGATGATCTTTGTCCGGATGAAGACAAGACGCTTTACAATACCGTTTTCAAAAAACTGCTTGATCTTGGAGATTTTATAGGTGTTAAAGGTTATGTTTTCACCACTCAAACCGGTGAGATTTCTATTCACGTTACTGAGTTTAAACTCCTTTCTAAAGCCTTAAAACCTTTACCCATAGTTAAACGCGATGAAGAAGGTAATATATATGATGGGTTTACTGATCCTGAATTACGCTACAGACAACGCTATGTTGATTTAACTGTAAATCCTGGTTTTAAACAGATCTTCATCAACCGCTCTAAGGTGATCAACACTATGAGAAGTTATTTTGATGATCAGGGCTGGATGGAAGTAGAGACCCCGATATTACAGCCTATCCATGGTGGTGCCGCTGCACGTCCTTTTACCACACATCATAATACGTTAGACATGCCGCTATACCTTCGTATAGCTAACGAGCTTTATCTAAAAAGGCTTATTGTAGCAGGATTTGATGGTGTATATGAATTCGGTAAAATGTTCAGAAATGAAGGTATGGACCGCACGCATAATCCTGAATTTACTTCTATGGAAATCTATGTAGCTTATAAAGACTATATATGGATGATGGCCATGGTTGAAGAATGTCTTGAAAAGATTGCGKTGACTATTCACGGATCTCCGATTGTAAAGGTTGGTGAACATGAGGTTAACTTTGAAGGCCCATATGAAAAACTGACCATGTATGAGTCTATACAAAAGTATACTGGTATAGATGTCTCTAACATGATTGAAGAGGAATTGAAGGAAACTTGCAAAAGCCTAAATATTGAGATAGACGATTCAATGGGTCGTGGGAAACTTATCGACGAATTATTTAGCGAGAAAGTTGAAGCAAACCTGATCCAACCAACCTATATAACCGACTATCCTTTGGAAATGACTCCACTTGCTAAAAAACACAGAAGCAAAGAAGGTCTGGTAGAAAGGTTTGAATTGTTTGTAATGGGTAAAGAGATTGCCAATGCTTATTCAGAACTTAATGATCCGATTGATCAAAGAGAACGTTTTGAGGATCAATTGAAACTAGCAGCGAGAGGTGATGATGAGGCAATGGCTATGGACGATGATTTTATCAGAGCCCTTGAATATGGAATGCCACCTACCTCAGGACTAGGAATAGGAATAGACAGATTAGTAATGTTGATGACTAACCAGTCAACAATTCAGGAAGTGCTGTTCTTCCCTCAAATGAGACCAGAGAAAAAAGCGAAAGTAACTACCGATGAAGATTTCGTAAATGCTGGCGTTCCGGCTGAATGGGTTCAGGTGATTAGAAAAATGGGAATCAATACAATTGAAGAGTTAAAAGGTGCTAACCCCAACAAGGTTTTTAATGATCTTGGAGGAATGCGTAAGAAACTTAAACTAGAATTAACCATGCCTTCAAAAGAAGACGTAACCGCCTGGTTTTCTTAACATAGAGATAACATAAACTTAAAGGCCTGCTACATAAAAACTTAGCAGGCCTTTTCTATTTTTAGGGCATATTAAAATTGATAAATTATGAACAGTTCAAGCCTTGAAATAACAGAAAAAGAATACTGCATAAAACTAAGTAAAGAAGCATTTGACTTGACGTTGATCCGTCAGTTGATCACAAGAATACAATCAGAGCAATTGTTCTTTAGCAGAAAGAAAGATTATCTTGAAGATGATATCATCAGCAGAAATTCAGAGCATTATGAACCTAATGAAAACTTTGACAGATTAAGCGAAAAATAAAAAGCCACATTTGCATGTGGCTTTAAGCTTTTTCTTTACCTGTATCTAACCTGTTGTTGTCTATCCATCATTCCAAGCTGATCCTTCATTTGTTTAATCTGATCAGCAAGCAGTTTATTCTTATCTGCCTTTTTTGCTTCTGTAAGGTACATTTGTGCTTCCCTTTTATTTCTTTTTGCCATTGATATGCCAGCTAAACTTAATTTGGCCAGGGCAATATTATGGTCCATATGCAAACCTAAAGAAAGTGCTTTCTTAAAATATTTTTCAGACTGCATTGGAGCCTTTCTTGATTCTATAAGACCAATCAAAAGGTTATAGTAACCTTGTTGAACTCTGATCAGTTGTTTTTCATAATTAGTGATTCTCTTTAGGAACACTTCGGCCTTAACCATATTGTCTTTTCTTAAAAACCACTGAGCAAGCAACATATTCTCATTATAAAAATATGTAACAAGAATCAGGATACTTATAAAAATACCCAAAATACCCCAGCCCCAAAAACTGAAGAACATAAGGGCAATGGAAGCTCCTAACACAACAAAACCTAAAATAAGACGAACTATATTTGGCATATCCTTTTATAATTTTTTTGCAAATATCGTGTTTAAATACCAAAAAACAGATTTAAAATTATAATTTAAGCAAAAAAGAAATGACGTTCCTTTCATATTTTACTTAAAGATTTTCAAAATATGAATAGATTTACAAATCTTTAATTATGGAAACCACAGCGCAGCATATTAATAAGCAAGTAGAAGATTCCTCAACTGGTGAAATCATTCTATTAAATACCTGTACCCGTGATGCTATAACAACATTTCCATCTATGAGGGAAATGTATGACAATGGGTACTCAAAATATATTCCTGAATCTGGTGCTTTAAACGAAATAGAGCTTTTATTAAAAGGCAAAACTATTACCATTGTTTTAGGAACATGGTGCGGTGATAGCCGTGAACAATTACCCCATTTTCTAAAAACGACAGATGCATCGTCGCTTGATAAAAAAGACATAAATTTTATCTGTGTAGATAGAACAAAAAAAGCGGAAAATGGGTTATTAGAGAACTTAAATATAGATCGTGTACCAACCTTTATTATTTATGAGGATGAAAAAGAGCTCGGTCGGATTATTGAAAAACCAATTATAAGCATTGAAGAAGATTTGGCACTTATATTATCAAAAAACTAAATATGTCGATTACTTTAGAGAAGAGCTGGCTTAAAGAACTAGATGCCGAATTTGAAAAGAGCTATATGAAAGATCTAAAAACTTTCTTACAGCACGAAAAGCAAAAAGGCATCACAGTATACCCTAAGGGATCAGAGGTTTTTAAGGCATTAGATCATACCCCATTTGATAAAGTTAAGGTAGTGATTTTAGGGCAAGACCCTTATCATGGACAAGGACAGGCTCATGGCTTATCTTTTTCAGTTCAAAAAGGTGTTACAGTTCCTCCTTCTTTAAAGAACATATATAAAGAACTTGTTACTGATATTGAGGGATTTTCGACTCCTTCCCATGGCAATTTAACCAAATGGGCTGATGAAGGAGTTTTGTTGCTTAATGCTACTTTAACRGTGAGAGCCCACGAAGCAGGGTCTCATCAGGGTAAGGGTTGGGAAATATTTACCGACAAAATAATAAGTCAGCTATCTGAACATAGAAAGGGCCTAGTTTTCCTTTTATGGGGTAGATATGCCCAAAATAAATCGACATTAATTGATCAGACCAAACACACTATTTTGACGGCAGCCCATCCATCTCCTTTCTCGGCCTATAATGGATTTTTTGGGTGCAGGCATTTTTCTAAGGCCAATGCTATTTTAGAAAAACAAGGTCTTAGTGCAATTGACTGGCAAATTGTCTAAAAGAAATTAGTATTCCAAAGGAACGATTGGTTCCTTTTTGGTAGTAGACATGATCATCATTGTCTGAAAAGTTTTAACTACAGATATTTTACTGATCTTATCCATAATTAAACGTTCATAAGCCTTAATGTCATTAACGTAAACCTTAAGTAAGAAATCGGCTTGTCCAGTAACGTGGTGACATTCTGTAATTTCTTTAATCTGATTTACCTCATCCAAAAAGATCTGTATGGTATTATTTTTATGAAAATCAAGTTGAACCTGAATAAAAGTTTTAATGCCTAAACCTAACTTCTCTTCGTCAACAAGGGCATGGTAGCTTTTGATAAATCCTGACATCTCTAATTTACGTACCCTTTCCAATGTAGGAGCTGGAGAAAGTCCTATCTCCTGAGATAACAATAAATTAGTTATCCTTCCATTTTCCTGTAGTAATTTAAGAATTTTAAAATCAGTTTTATCTAGTTCTGCTGCCATTAGTTTTATTAATATTATGCAAAGGTAGAATAAGAATGCGTTACATGCCAAATTTTATTCTAAAAATGTTACAATTATTTACAGTTTATTTCTTAATATTTTTTTAGATTTGTCTAAACTTATAGTTAGGCAACCATAAATGCAATCATTCACAGAGGAGAACTATCTTAAAATCATTTATCACCTTTCGCTTAATACTGAAAGCGCGGTACAAACCAACGCTATAGCCGAAAGAATACAGACTAAAGCGGCTTCGGTTACCGACATGATAAAGAAATTAGCAGACAAAAAGCTAGTTGATTATAAAAAATATCAGGGTGTAAAACTCACAGAATCAGGTAAAAATGCAGCAATTAACATTGTAAGAAGACACCGGCTATGGGAGGTATTTCTTGTAGAGAAACTGAATTTTAAGTGGGATGAGGTTCATGATATAGCCGAAGAGTTAGAGCATATTAAATCACCCGAGCTTATTGAACGTTTAGATGAATTCCTCGCTTTCCCTAAAAATGACCCCCATGGCGATCCTATACCAGATAAAAACGGAAAGCTTGATAATACAGTATTTATAAAATTATCAAAACTCAAGACCGGAGACAAAGGCCTGATTATGGGAGTTAGTGAACATTCATCAGTCTTTTTACAGCATCTCGAGAAAGTAGGTCTCACACTAGGTAAACAAATAAGAATTACAGAAATCACTGATTTTGATGGTTCTGTAGAGCTTAGTATAGAAAACAAACAGATTAATGTAAGCCGGGAAGTGGCAAAACACATCCTCATTAAAATATAATATGAACAAACCTGAAACCACCACAAAAAACTCCGGCTCATTAAGTGAAGTGCATCAAAGTGTTGACACCAGCAAAAGAACTGGCTGGCGACGCATCCTTTCTTTTATCGGCCCTGCGTACCTGGTAAGTGTTGGCTATATGGATCCGGGAAATTGGGCCACAGACATTGCCGGCGGTAGTAAATTTGGCTATCAGCTCATCTGGATCCTGCTAATGTCTAACCTCATTGCATTGCTTCTGCAATCGCTTAGCGCCCGTTTGGGTATTGTAAGAGGCCTTGATCTTGCGCAAGCCTCAAGAAACGGGTATCCAAAATGGGTAAACATTCCGCTTTTTGGCCTGGCACAAACTGCAATTATAGCTTGTGACCTTGCTGAGATTATAGGTATGGCAATTGGTTTAAACTTATTATTTGGCTTGCCCTTAATATGGGGAATTAGCTTAACCATTTTTGATACTGTACTCCTACTTTTCTTGTTGAACAAAGGAATGCGCAAAATGGAGGCCTTTATTGTTTCAATGGTTTTCATAGTAGGCGTTTCATTTTTAGTAGAAATGTTTATAGTAGAACCATCCCTAAAGGAAATTGCAAGAGGTTTTGAGCCAACTATGCTATCAGGAGAGGCATTATATATCGCAATTGGCATTATTGGTGCAACTGTGATGCCACACAACCTCTATCTGCACTCATCGCTGGTTCAAACCAGAAAATTTGAAAGAGACAATAAAGGAATCAAAGAAGCCATCAAGTTTAATTTCATTGATACAGCCGTAGCTTTAAACCTTGCATTCTTTGTAAATGCAGCCATTTTAATCCTTGCAGCCGCTGCATTCTATAAAAATGGGTTACATGAGGTTGCGGAAATTCAAGACGCTCACAAACTGCTTCAAAACATCTTCGGCAATGTTGCTCCAGCTCTTTTTGCTATTGCACTAATCGCTGCAGGGCAAAGTTCTACCGTAACCGGTACCTTAGCCGGGCAAATTGTAATGGAAGGCCACTTAAAGCTTCGTATAGAGCCATGGTTACGCCGATTAATTACCCGATTGCTGGCAATTATACCAGCTTTTTTTACTATATTATGGTTTGGCAATGATGCTTTAGGTGGTTTATTAATTTTAAGTCAGGTCGTATTAAGTCTTCAACTCGGCTTTGCCGTAATCCCACTGATCCATTTCACATCAGACAAGCGTACGATGAAAGGATTCGCCATCAAAACGTGGGTAAAAATTCTAGCTTGGGGAAGCTCCATCGTTATTGTTTCCTTAAATGTTAAACTCGTTGTAGAAGAAATTAAAACCTGGGGTGCTGATGGCGGTTGGTATGTTTATGCTATAATAGTTCCATTAGCTATACTTATTGGATTGCTTTTGTTATACGTTTTCATATACCCTTTGATCAGCAAAATTAAGCGTGAGCAAAATGTAACTCCGCATGGCAGTGCACTTAATATTGATGAGGTTGAAAAAATACACTACAAAAGAATCGGTATTACTGTTGATTTTTCCAAGAACGATAGAAACACAATAAGACATGCTTTAATCCAAGGTGGCAAACAGGCCAACTATCATTTAATTCACGTAGTTGAAACAGCTGTAGCCCGCTACCATGGCGAATCGGCACTTGATTATGAAACACAAAGTGACACAGAAAATCTGGAAAAGTACCGTATTAATCTGGCGGAACTTGGATACAAAGCCACCGTCCATATTGGCTACGGAGGAACAGTAAAAGCAATCGTAGATATTACTAATGAAAGCAACCTTGAACTGCTTGTTATGGGTGCCCATGGACATAAAGGCTTAAAGGATCTGATACTTGGAACTACAGTGAATTCTGTACGTCATAAAGTGACTATTCCAGTGCTTATTGTGAGATAAAATTGAGATATTAGCGGATTCTTATGAAGAACGATATCCAGATTAAAAATAAAAGAGCCTATTTTGATTACCACATTATTGAAAAATATAATGCAGGAATTGCTTTATTAGGCACAGAAATAAAAGCCATCAGACAGGGTAAGGCCAATATGTCTGATGCATTTTGCATGTTTATAGGCAATACACTATACGTAAGAAACCTACACATTTCAGAATACAGTCATAGTTCATTTCATCACCACGATATTAAACGCGACAGGGCACTGCTTTTACAAAAAAAAGAAATCAAAAAGCTTAAAGTAAAAGGAGAAGAAAAAGGCTACACTATTGTCCCACTGCGTATTTTCACCAATGAAAGAGGTTTTGCTAAGATAGAGATCGCATTGGCCCAGGGTAAAAAAGAATTTGACAAGAGAGACAGTATTAAAGACAGGGAATCGAAAAGAGAAATGGACAGGGCTATGAAATTCTAACAGCCCTGCAAAAAAATTACCAGGCCTGATCTCCAACCAGGGGTACAAACCTAAAGGTATCCAATTCTATCCTTTCATAATCGGTTTCACTAACTCGAATTACAGTTACCATTTTTTGGGAGTGCTCATCACCTACCGGAATTACTAAAATACCACCTACTTTAAGTTGTTTAAGTAATATCTCTGGCACGAAGGGTGCCCCCGCTGTTACAATGATTTTATGATAGGGTGCATGATCAGCAATCCCTTTTGATCCATCTCCAAAAAAGAAATGAGCATTGTATCCCATACCGGGTAAAACCCTTATGGTATGCCTGTATATGCTTTCCTGACGCTCAATAGTATACACATTTGCTCCGAGTTCCATTAAAATACACGTCTGATAGCCGGATCCGGTACCAATCTCAAGAACCTTGTCGCCCTTTTTTATGTGCAATAATTCGCTTTGATACGCAACGGTGTAAGGTTGCGAAATAGTTTGTCCATCTCCTATTGGAAAAGCGATGTCTTTATATGCCTGATTCCAGAAAGTTTCATCAAAAAAGAAATGACGAGGGACCTTACCTATAGCTCTCAATACCCTCTTATCAGTAATACCTCTTGCTTCAAGGTGCTCTACTAATTTCTTTCTCGCTCCCTTTTCTCTGTAATTGTCAACAAACTTATACGCCATAGCACCCCAAAATTAGCCTTTTCAAATCTAATAAATTGAATTATTTAGCTCTAAAAAGTTAAAAAAAGGCTAATGCGCACAAAATCAATCCCAATAAAACTAGTATGGATCAACATCCACCTGAATGTTTACTGCGCGATACTCCTTTTCTGATTGAAATTGAATAATGGTATCTTTCAATATCGACTTCACCTTTTGTATCGAAGTATTTTTATCGCTCTTAATGATTACTTGTTTGATGTAGTAATTCCTCACGCGTGACACTAATGGTTGTTCCGGGCCCAACACTCTCCCACCTAACTGACCTTTAAGAATGTTTGCAAACTTCTGCGAAGCCACATTTAAAAGATCAGCATCTTTGTGCTTTATATTAATAAAGATGAGCCTTGTAAACGGTGGGTAGTTAAACTGCTTCCGTTCTGCAAGTTCCTCATTATACATTTCCAGGTATTTATTATCAATAACCTGATTAATGATTCTATGATTATCATCATAAGCCTGTATAATAACTTTGCCCTGCTTATCCCTTCTGCCTGCTCTACCCGCAACCTGAGCCAACAACTGGTAACTTCTTTCAAAAGCCCTGAAATCAGGATAATTCAAAAGTGTATCTGCATTAATTACTCCAATTAAAGTCACATTATCAAAATCCAATCCTTTAGCAACCATTTGTGTACCGATCAAGATATCTGTCTTTTTCTCTTGAAAATCAGAAATGATCTGTTGCAGTMCATTTTTAGTACGTGTGCTATCTACATCCAATCTTGAGATTTTAGCTTCAGGAAAAATCAAACTCAGTTCTTCTTCCACCCTTTCAGTGCCAAATCCTTTCTGTTCAATGTGAACAGACCCGCAAGCCGGACAAATGTTAATGCTACTTTGGTGATAACCGCAATAATGACAATGCAATTTCCCACTTGTTTTGTGATAAGTTAAACTCACATCACAATTCACACACTTAGGTGCATAGCCGCAAGTACCACAAATTAAAATAGTGGCGTACCCCCGTCTATTTTGAAATAGGATTACCTGTTCCTTATTTTCCAACGTAAAAGCAATTTCATCAATCAGCTTAGTTGAAAAATAAGAAACCATTTTCTTACGTTTGGTCTCTTCAGAGATACTGATCACTTCCTGCAAAGGCAGATCAACACCACCAAATCTTTCGGTAATTGTTACAAGACCATACTTTCCGCTAACTGCATTGTAATAGCTTTCAATAGATGGCGTAGCAGACCCAAGCACAATTTTGGCCTGATGAAGATGTGCCAGGTAAACCGCAGCATCCCTAGCCTGATATCTTGGCGATGGATCATGCTGCTTATAAGAAGACTCATGTTCTTCATCAACCACAATTAATCTCAGTTCTTTAAAAGGCAGAAATACCGCGGAACGAGCGCCCAGAACCACCCGATATTTGCCATTTAATACCTTATTCCAAATTTCAACCCGCTCGTTGTTATTGAATTTAGAATGGTAAACACCAATAGCATCTCCAAAATAGCGCTGTATGCGTTCTACTATTTGAGTAGTTAAAGCAATTTCAGGTAATAAGAACAATACCTGCCCTCCTTTTTCGATTGCTTTTTCAATCAGTTTTATATATATCTGTGTTTTTCCTGATGCAGTTACACCATTCAGCAACATAACATCCTTAGTGAGAAAACCGTCTTCTATTTGTTGCAGGGCTTTATTTTGAGCTTCGCTAAGTTCAAAATTTAGCACAAAGTCATCGGCATTTTCCAGTAATCTACTAACCGGCCGCTTGTATATTGCAAAAACCTCTTTATCTACAAGCGTTTTAAGGGCCGCTGTGCCACAAGCACTCTCTTCAAGTAATTGCTGCTTTGAAATCGTAGTCTGCTGCTTAGAAAGCTTTAAATAAGCCAAAAGCGCATTCAATTGTTTAGGTGCCCTTTCTAAAATCGAAAACAGATGCTTTAAGTTTTCCTCTTCATTGTAAAATGGCTGCAGAGAAACGAAAGATTTTAACAGTGGTTTATATTTCTCTACCACTTCTTCAGCGATATAAACCATCCCTTTGCTCAGCAGGGAATTAATGATCGGATAAACCGTTTTTTGTCCCAATAATGCCGATACATCATCTATAGTTAATCTTGGTCTGCTTCTTAAGGCATTTAAAATAATCTGCTCTTTATCTGTAAAAACGATCTCCTGAATAACCCCGTCATCATCAGAAAGCGGACTTTCCTCCTTCAATACGATGATTGTTTCACTTGCCAGTTTCAGGCCGGTTGGTAATGCTGCCGATAGCACATCGCCTTCATTACATAAGTAATAAGAAGTCATCCAATCCCATAAATTCAACTGCTCAGGGGTAATGATAGGATAAGTATCAACAACATCAATAATATATTTAGCCTCATAAACTTCGGGCGCTTCTTTACTGATACTTTTGACTAAGGCTGTATAGATTTTATTCTTCCCGAACTGAACTACTACACGTTTACCGACTGCTATCTGATCATTTAACTCAAAAGGAACACGATAGATATAATTTTTGGACAGAGAAAGGGGTAAAATGACCTCAATAAAGAGTGTCTCTCTTTCAACAAATTCCGGATCAAGAAAATCCAACATTATTTACTTTTTAAAGCCGCTAAAAGCAGCGACAACCAGCCAAGAATCAACAATAACCCTCCAATAGGAGTTACCGGACCAATGTAATTTACAAAGCCAATGTTTGTAACACTTCGTGTTGCGAGCAAATACAACGACCCGGAAAAAAGCAATATGCCAAATGTAAAAAAAACATACGCCAGGTTTACGAACTTGCCTTGCGCGGCTTCCCGACCTTTAAATTGAGCAAGAAAAAGTAATGCGAAGGTATGATAAAACTGATACTCCACTCCTTTTGTCCAGATCTCAATAGAGCCGGCATCCAATACATTCTTTAAGCCATGTGCACCAAAAGCTCCAAGCATTACTGCAATAGCTCCAAATAATGATGCAGTTACCAATATACGTCTATCCATTATATTCTAAACCCACAATTTGAGAAAACAAACTTAACAAACTTGAAGCATTTATTATTAATCCCAACTATTAAAATTAAATTTGTAGTAACCGMAAATGAAAAAAATTCTTGTCATAATAATAGCTCTGTTTACCGCCATCTTAACCCTGGCCTACATGTATTTTTCTGGTCTAAATACAGATCGGGAAAGCAATGACAGTAGTTTATATGCAGCTACAGCAAACTCATCACTCATCTTTTCATTTCAAAACGACAAAAGCATATTTGACATCTTAAAAGGTCAGGATATTTTGCAGGAGATTATTGGAGAGGACAATTTCGCTCAACTGCAATCTATAAAGGACCATATACTGTCAGCTCCAGAGATTAACCGTATTATTGGCAAACAAAATATATACATTAGTCTCATTCCGGGAAAAGACAAACATATAGATTTGTTATATAGCACTCAGATAAATCCTGGATCCAACAGAAATCAATTATTGATTTCATTGGCATCTGCTAAGTTACAATTAGATACCTCACAAAAGATAACCACTATAACCCTACCAGATAGCATGATATTCTATCTGGGCACTAAAGACAACCTTTTACTATTATCAAGCTCTGCTCTATCCATTTCAAATGCGTTATCTAGCCCTAACAGTAACAATAAATTTGTCCAATACATCAAATCGACAACGAGACTCACAAAAAACAGTCTCGCCGAAGTTTACATCAATTTCGAAACCTTTCCTCAACTGTTAAAATCAACCATGCCTAGCAAACTTAGCGGAGAGCTTTCTGTACTTGATAATAACCATGCATTTGCATCGCTTGTATACAATTTCAGTAAAGAAAAAGTACTACTTACAGGTGTAACACAAAATAATGATCCAAAAAACTACTATGAATTATTCACTAGCTCCAATGCCCAAAAAACTACCATAACCAATATTCTACCGGAAAATACTGCCAACTACACTGTTTTTACTATAGAAAGTTACAGTAATTGGAAAGAAAAGCTACAAAATTGGTTCGTCAGTAAAAAAGAAGAAAATAAAGTAACTAACGTACAAAAAAACATTAGTCTTAAATATCACATAGATCCAAATCAGATATTCCCAAAATATTTCAAAGATCAGCTTATTACCTTCCAGCTAAGCACTGCAGAAAAAATTGGCGCGATCAATTTGAGTAACGGCGAAAAAGTTGATCAGTTACTACTAGATCTTAGTGGAGATTATGGGGATGGCATTAAACTATTTAAAGAGGACGATCTCTTGTATGTTTATTTTGGAGAGCCATTTAAGAAATTTAAAAGGCCTTACTATATCATTATAGATAATTACATGGTTTTTGCTAATAATGCCAGCACAATACAATCTTTCCTGAGCAACTATAAAAACAACCACCTTCTTATAAATAAAGAGAGTTATGCCAACAGCATCAATCAATTGCCAAATACTTCCAGCATTAGTTTCTTCATTGATCTCAATAATTCCTCAGATATATTTCTAAAAAATATATACCTGCCTTACTACAAACACATCACATCTGAAAAGGGATTAAAAAATTATCAATCATTTATATACCAACTTAGCGGAGATAATGGTAAATTTCAAACAAATGTTTTGATGAGCAGGAAACAACAACCTTTAGCGCAAGATTCTTTAATATTAGAAAATGACTCACTATGAGAAAATATCTGATCCTATTCTCATTTCTATTTCTTTTTAATCAGCTAAAAGCTCAACAGTATGGTCTTTTCAATACAAAAACCTTATTTGATGGATTTGAGAACCCAGCGCAAAAAACATTCGTTCTAGATTCCTCGCGAAAATATGCTTCAAATTTCTTCTTACCCTATTTCGGAGTAAATGCCATCAATAAAGGCAATGAGGATATAATGCATAAATTAATTAGCAGTGGAAAACTTTCAGTAAAAGACATTCCAATCGGAACGAATAAGCTAAACCGCGTCTATCAAAATTCCAACATATATTTATTCAATTTTAAGATATTTAAATCCTATAAGTATCATAAGGAGATTGGTTTTTCGTGGCAATTGCGAACAGACCTTCATGCAAAATACACTAATGAATCGCTTGCCGTAATAGATGATTACACCAGGTTCATTAACAATTCCAATTTAACTAAAAATCCGTTTAACAATAGCGGATATGGTCAATCTTATCATCAATTCAGTCTAACCTACAGAGAAAACTATACTAAAAAGCTTGCTTTCGGTGTTAAGATTAGTTTATTAAGTGGAATTTCCTTTAACAGTTTAAAGACTGACCATTCGGCCATCCAGCCCGGACCAACAACGGATAAAATAGCTTTATCATTAAAAGGTACATATAAAGCAAGTTTTCTGGAGGCCAAAGATTTAGAAACTAACGACCTGATTCCTACATTTAAAAACCCGGGACTTGCGCTAAGCTTTGGCACAACATATACCTCAAAAAGCGGGGTGTTTATTATGGCTAATATAAAAGACCTTGGCGTAATACGATGGAGCAACAGTTCCTATGTTAGCAATTTTGACAACATGCTTAATCCTACCATAATCCCGGAGGATAATGGCCCAAACACCCCGCCCCGCAGTCCGAGGGATAAAGATCAAAGGATAAGAAACCAGATTACAGATATTGTAAAAAATGATGCGGTAAATAAAAGCTTTTATACCCTCACAAATGCCAAAGCTGATTTCCTGATTTCTAAAACATACAGTTTCTATACACCTAGTTTTATGGTGTCAAAAAATCTGTTTTATAATGGCGGTGATGCAGCCCTTGTAAATAAATTCCGCTATTCTGATTTTTCTATAAGTGCAATTCCAATCTACAACTTCAATAACCTGTTTCTTTTTGGAATGCAGGGAATGTATCAAACCCCAAACTTTGAGTTCTTCTTAGGTTCAGATAATCTCCTTAAGACAACTCGAACCGCTTATGCAGCAATCAAAACCGATACATCGCCAAAGTCAGGATATAATGGTGCATCTTTTTACATGGGATTAGGTATTAAGTTTGGCTATACTGTAGAACACCCCCAAAACAGCAGCTATATACCAGGCTTGGATGATCAGGAAACAGGTTTCTTCAAACGCATTTTCAGTGTATTCTCTAAAAAGAGATGAAGTAAAAATTCACAATGATGGTTTAATTTCTAGATCGGTCGTCATCTCTCACGATGTTCAAGATGACACGGAAGGATAATGACCTGGAAGAATCTATTGTTCTAATACCAAAATATCAGAACAACTGTCTTACTTTTTTTTAGGTGTAGTTAAGACAAAATCCTTTAAGTAAAAGGGCTCGAAATAAGCAACATCTTCAAATCTGGAGCACGCATAGGCATCATGAGCAAGTTTACTCATGTAAGATGCTGAGTTAAAATTCAGTTCCGAAAATTTTGCATTTTCCTGCTTCAGCACACCAACGCACTTAGCGGCACCGTTGCCAATAAAAGTTATTACATTATCATTTAGATCCTCGGCAAAGCTCTGATCATCTATTATCTTAGCCACAACCGGAGTCACGGTTCTAAGATTATTATCATAAACAGAAGTAAATACCTCCATCCTTCTGGCATCAATCATTGCGCAAATCAGTCCATCGTAATCAGGATTTTGAAGCATAAATCCTTGTGCCATCATTTGAAGAGTAGGAATTGCAATTAATGGCTTATCAAGAGCAAAGCACAGTCCTTTTGCTGTAGAAACGCCAATACGCAATCCTGTATAAGAACCTGGCCCCATACTTACTGCTACAGCATCAAGATCCTCAAATTGCAATCCTGTAGAATCCATAGCCTCCTTTATAAACAAAGTTAAGCTACCGGCATGAATATTATTTGCCATTAGCTCTTTTAAAGCTATGGTCTTACCATCATGTGCTATTGCAGCAGAACAGACTTGTGTAGCGGTTTCAATTTGAAGTATAGTAGCCATCAGTTTAAATTAAAAATATCATTACGGAACAGGATCATGGCCATGACCACCCCAAGGATGGCACCGGCCAATACGTTTCAAAGTTAACCAGCCTCCTTTAAACGGACCATGCTTTTTAATAGCCTCAATACCATATTGAGAACAAGTAGGCGTATATCTGCAACTTGCTCCAAGCAATGGAGACAATAACCATTGGTAAAGCTTTATCAAGCCTAAAAAAAACCAGCCAATTAGCTTTTTAATTATCCCCATCAGCTTTTTTCATTTCATTGGTCCCAACGGCTGCAACTAATTTTTTAAAAACTCCGGACATTTTTTTCTCAAAAAATGAATAATCGTAAATCTGCTTGCCAATAAACTGCACAGAAAGCAACAATAGCTCATTAGAACCGACAAGAGATGTGTAAAGCTGTGATTGTTTTTCAAGGCGATAAACCTCACGGGTGCGGCGTTTAATCAAGTTTCTATCTACTGCCCTTTTAAAGCGTTTTTTAGAAACATTAATTACAACCTGCACAGGATATTTGTGCGCTGTATCTACGTATAAATAAGATACACGAAAGGGGTATAATAAAAAAGAAGAACCGTTCTTAAATAGCAAGTCAATTAACTTCCTGCTACATAACCGTTCTTCTTTGTTAAATGTGTTCATGTTTTTGATCGCAACTTTGCAGATGTCCTGATCTGCTAACACCTAAACGTGCTGCAATCAAAAATTATGCTTTATGACGACGTTCGTCAGAAACTGATAATCTTTTTCTTCCTTTTGCACGACGTGAAGCTAATACTCTTCTACCGTTTGCTGTAGCCATTCTTTCGCGGAAGCCATGCTTGTTTCTTCTCTTTCTTTGCGAAGGTTGGAATGTTCTTTTCATAACTGTATTATATCTTAGACTATTTTTTTAATTAAGAGGTGCAAATATAGTGCGATTTTTTTCTAATTGCAAATAGAATTAGAATTTTCTATAAGCCTAGTGCAGCTTTCAACTTCACATACCCTGTTTTACTCACTGGCAGCCATATATCCGATTTTAAAAGAACAATATAACTATCCTTTTCTTTCAGCTCGATCTTAGTAACCTGCGCCAAATTTATAATATATGAACGATGTATCCTAATGAATTGAGCGGAGTCCAAAGTTTGTTCAAAAAAGCTCATTGTTTTATTCTTATGAAATATCCCCTCAACGGTACTCATTTTCACATAATCATCATCTGCCTCCAGGTAGTGAATATCAGAAACGGCAATAATTTTAATTACCCCATTCTTTTTAACTACAACCCTATTATTTTGTGTTGGACTAAGCGCTGCAGAATCTAATAATTCTCTGGTTGATTCATCACTATTGTTATTCAACCTTGATGGTAGTTTCTGCATAGCAAGATCAAACCTGCTCTTTTCAATAGGTTTTAATAGATAATCGACCGCATTAACTTCAAACGCCTTAATTGCATACTCATCAAATGCCGTGGTAAATATTACCGCAGGCGGTTTCTCTACTAATTCCAACATCTCAAAACCATTAATTTTTGGCATTTGTATGTCCAGAAAAATAAAATCAGGCTGGTGCTGAGTGATCGCTTTAATACCTTCAAACCCATCATTGCATTCTGCCAACACCTCAATATTTGGAAAGTCGCTCAGATAATGTTTCACAATATCCCTGGCTAAGGGTTCATCATCAATTAGTATTGTTCTTATCATTTGCCTGAGGTATTTTAAGCGTTGTTATAAATAAATTATCTTCTGTAGCCTTTGTTTTCAGCAATTTTTCATCAGCGAACAACAAATATAGCCTTCTTTTAATAGCAGACAAACCAAAACCAGTTCCGCCAGCCGCCTTCATTTCAGGATCATAAGGATTTTGTACCATAATCACCAGGACATTATTTTCAACCTTTACTTGCATTGAGATTGTAATTGCAGCCGAGGTATTGTAAAGGCCGAATTTTATTGCATTTTCTACTATCGGCTGTAACAATGTACCTGGCAAATACAGATTCAACGTATCCTCGTCGATATTAATATCAATATTCAATCTGTGGCTAAATCTTACTTTTTCAATATCAAGATAAAGCTGGATATATTCCATCTCTTCTCCTACGCTAACCCAAACCTCATCATCACGTTTTAATGTACCTCTTAAAAAGGCGGCAAGCTTAGTGATCATGGTGCCTGCCTCTTTAGGATTTACTATAGTAAGGGCATATACAGAGTTCAAGCTATTAAACAAAAAATGTGGCTGCAGCTGATGCCTTAGCTTATTTAATTCTGCTTCCTTTGATAAGTTCTGAGCCGTGAGCAATCTTTGCTGGGTGGCAGACTGTTCTTCCAGTCTGTACCATAATATATTTGCTAAAGCACACCAGGCTAAAAATATAAATACAATAATAAAGCGAACCAATAAAGACAAGTTTAAAAAACTTTGGTAAGTAAGGTTATCTACAAACAAAAAGTTTAGTGCAAACTTACTTGCAAAAGTGATGATCAGAGCCAGCATTAGAGTTAACACTAGTATAAACAATATCGTTTCATTTTTAGGTTGGTAATAACCTAATAAATTACTCAGAATAATACATGCTATAGCCAATAGCCCATTTGTTATTAAACTGTCAGCAACAGAAACAGGCAGCGTAAAATTCAGTGTATAATAAAACAGGAACACAAAAATTGCTACCCAGGCTAAAAATATAACAAGGGCAAACTTCTGGATCTGTGGAACTGATAGAGGTCTAGTTGTCAAAACAATCTAATTCTGTAGTTGTAAGTTGTATATGTTCTTTTAAAAAGGCCTGTCTCTTTTCTATCTGATCTAAAAAAGCAGAGACATCAATTGGTTCATGCATTATTGATGCTATTTCAGCACCATCATCAGGTGTTTGAATTTCATGCAGATCAGCAATGCAAATAAATCTCCAGGTTACCAGTTCGCCACTACAGTTATTAAATGGCGGATGAAAACTATTGGCTGTTTCTTCTGCTTTTAAAAGTGCTTCTGCACTATTTAATGCTAGCATTAATCTTAATTGTTCATCAAACTGCGGTTTGTAACTACCCTCACCGCAAACTATTTCATAAATATACCTTACTAAAAACCATTTCATAACATAGGGTTTTAAAAGTTTCTAATATCCACCCCGCCAAATAATGCCACCCCCTTAATAATTATTATTTTTCTTGGCCCGTCTATCACCTGACCCATTGCTCTCTTATCATCCATACCACCAAAAATGGCGGTAACTTCAGATTTCACTTCCCAACTTGGTGGAATCACGATCTTTAATCCTCCAAATATTGCAACCACCTCCAGAATTATTGTGCCTTCAAAATCAGCTTGCGTTAAGTTGATATCCGAGCCACCAAAAATCGCGATCACATCCCCTCCTTTAAAATTCTTTGAGAATACATTTTGATGGCTGCCTCCAAACACATTCACGGAATCAAGAATATCATCTTTATCTATATCGCTATATTCTTTCGTTTCATCTGTATTCACAGCTTCATCAAAGTTTCTGAAACGTGGATGTCTTTTATTCCATCTTTTTCTCCACCTCTCTTTATCCCATTCAGTTCTTTTGGGTTTAAAAATCATGTACAAACCAAGAATAATAAATGCAATAGCAAAATAGTATTTGGACAAGTCAAATTCTCCAATGTCTTCAAGTGTAAAAAACCCTCCTACCAACACCATTATCATCCATCCACCACCGTTAAAGTTCCTCTTATAACCAACCAGCAAGCCGATTACAATCAACAAGGTATGCCAGCTGATAACCCAATGAGGAATATCGATGCCAAAATTCCTTAAAAAGAACACCAGACCTACACCTAATATTATCAACCCACTCCATAATCTGCTAGAACTGTTGTTGTTCGTAAATTTTTCCATTTCTGTATATTTTATATAATTCAATAAAGTCTATTAAAATCTTTATGAATTTTATGCTCTATTTAACTTTTAATATAATGTACTAGATCAAATGTATATAGAACCATCCCATTAGCCAACATTAATGATTTATATCTACGCCAAAGATCGGTAAACGTGCATTTTTAATCGGTGAAAATATCCCTTACTTTTGACACATGAAACATCTCCTTACTATTATTTGCATATGCCTGCCCTTATTTATTTTAGCGCAAACTTCGCGGCAGTATAAAATTTATGATGTTAAAAATCGAAAAGTTATCTCTGTAAATGAATTGATCCAAAATCTAAACAAAACAGATGTTTTATTTTTTGGTGAAGAGCACAATGATTCTGTAGGTCACACATTGGAGCTTGAAATTCTTAAACAGATCCATCTTGCATACCCCAAAACTGCTCTTTCTATGGAAATGTTTCATACCGATGTACAGCCTGTGATAAATGAATATCTAGGAGGTTATATCTCTGAAAAAAATTTCACGAAAGAAGCTAGGGCATGGAACAACTATAAGGACTACAGCCCCCTTATTGAATATGCAAAAGCCAACAAAATAGATGTAATTGGAGCTAATGGAGCTGCAAGATATAGCAATATGGTTAGTAAATCAGGGCTCAATGTTTTAAATACCCTTCCTAAAGAGTCGAAAGCTTATTTACCCCCACTACCTATAGACACAGCAACCGGAAGCTATTACAATAAATTTATAAAAGAACTTGGCGGCCATAATATGGGTAGCATGAAAATATACCAGACTCAGAATTTTTGGGATGCTACAATGGCTTGGTCTATTGTCAGATATATAAAGAAACATAAGGGTACAAAGATATTACAGCTCAATGGCCGCTTTCATAGTGACGAAAGATTGGGTACGCTTGCAAAATTAAAAAGTACTTCGAAGAAACTTACCATTTCGAATTTGTCGTGTTTCCCTTCGGCAGATTTTAACAACCCTGAATGGGAAAAACACAAACACCTGGGTGATTATATTATTATAACCGACCCAGGTGTCAAAAAGAGCTTTTAATTTACTTTTTCAGTAAATCTCTGATTTCAGTAAGTAGAACTTCTTCTTTAGTAGGACCTGCAGGTGCGGCTGCAACTGCCTCTTGTTTGCGTTTCATTGAATTAATCCCTTTTACAAGCATAAATACCGCTAATGCAAGTAATAGGAAGTTAATAGCTACTGTAATGAAATTACCGTAAGCAAAAACAACAGCCCCAGGAACTTTTCTTGCATCAACAAGTGCCATTCCTTCGGAAACAGTTCCTTTTAGTACTACATACATATTACTAAAATCAACCGAGCCGACTATTGTTGAAATTAACGGCATGATAAGGTCATTAACAACACTGTCTATGATCTTACCAAAAGCACCACCGATAATTACACCGACTGCGAGATCCATCACGCTGCCTTTGATGGCAAACTCTTTAAATTCTTTTACAAACCCCATAATAGTTTAGTTTTGTTTTATCTAAAATTAGAAAATTAAACATAGATATCAAAGAATTGTTTTTGAAGAAATTMAAAAAAAAACGGCCGCCCATCCAGGCCAAGCCATTTTCTAGCCTAAATTTAACCTGTTATTGGCACCCCTATGACAGACATCCACCATGGCTCCGCCAATAAAGCAAATAGCTCATAAAATTCATAAATCGGAATCAGCGACACATGAAAGAATCAAACTATTAAAAAGGGAGGTTTTGTAAAAGCATCTGTACTATTGCTCGATTACACAAAACTCCATAAGATTGAATTGGCGTATATACTTGTTAGACTCAATGACCATTCATCACTGGCAGCTTACAATTTCTTTCAGCAAATAAACACTTTCGAAGAGGTAATGGAATGTTCTCAGATCGCCGGACAATATGATTTTCATCTTAAAGTTGCGACCACCTGCTCTAAGAGTTTTTATGTTTTTTTTGAAACAAAACTTAAAGCAATGGCTATGGTGGGAAAAACTTTCACTTATTATGTATTAGCGGAACATAAGCGTGAAGCGGCGCTCAAACTTTCGTGATTTGTTTTAAGTACAAATTTTGAGATAGTAAGTATTATAAATAAGAATACAATGTTGCATTATATTCTTATTTATAATATATTTAATCGTATGAAATCAATTGATCGTAAATCCATACAATTGATTACCAAAAATTGGATGAATTTTGGTTTAGTTTCAGATTTGGAAAGGGCGCTGACTGGGGCCTGTAATATAGTCGGTTTTTGCAGCACTTTAATAGGTACCTTGTTCGGACCTCGTTCGACCAGAGCCGAACAAAAACAGAACCGGAGTGGTACGAGGGCTGAATGACCTGGACCACCCAATTTTTATTCACGCATAACCCTTTTTCTAGCTATTTCAAAACCTTTTCAACGTATTTTTGCACCAAATTATCATTAAAATTAATTACATTAATCATAAAGAAACATTCATATAAAATCATCGTCAAAGGGGAATAGATATTTGTAATGTCGATGAAATATTTCGCTAAAAACGGTTGATATATTTCGCTCTGTTTATCAGGTATTTTCTATAATATAATTGTGGCAATTGCTATTATATAAACGAAATGCGTATTTTTGAAACAGGTATATTAAATTACCGGGCCACTTACTCTATGCTTAAACAACATTTACAACAAAAACTCCTTCAAAAATTATCGCCTCAGCAAATTCAGTTTATAAAATTGCTGCAGGTACCAACCGTTGCTTTAGATACACGTATTAAAGAAGAATTGGAAGAAAATCCTGCATTGGAAGATCCAAGTCTAATGATTGCAGAAGAACCTAAAAGTGAGTATGATGATTTAAATGATGCACCGGATGATTTTGATGCCGGAGCAAAGGAAGAAAGTGTTGATGAATTTAATGTAGATGACTATTTGCAGGACGATAGTGTAAATGATTACAGTACATCGTACAATAACAATGATGACGATGAAGAGAAAAAGGAAACTCCAATTGCGATTGAAAGTACCTTTTTTGAAAGCCTTCAGGAACAACTGGATCTTGTTCCTTTATCAGATCAGGACTTTATTATTGGTAAACAAATTATAGGAAGCCTGGATGACGACGGTTATTTACGACGCCCAATTACTTCAATGATTGATGACCTTGCATTCTCTCAAAATGTAATGGTTGAAGAAGAAGATGTTTTTGAAATGCTTAAGGTTATTCAGGCATTTGATCCTCCGGGTATTGCGGCCAGAGATTTGCAGGAGTGCTTAACCCTTCAGTTGAAACGGAAAGACCCTAGTAACCCAATTATTTTAAAGGCTATTGAAATTGTTGAAAATTATCTTGACGAGTTTACCAAAAAGCATTACGATAAACTTGAAAAATCTTTAGGTTTAAGCAGTGAAGATCTTAAGGAGATTATTGCCGAAATATTACGGCTCAACCCTAAGCCTGGCGATTCTAATCAGGTAACAACAAAACAATTACAGGTAATTCCCGATTTTCATGTATCAAATAATGATGGTATCTTAATTCTTACGCTCAATTCAAAGAATGCACCGGAATTAAGGGTTAGCCGCTCCTATATTGACATGTTTGATCATTACGATAAAGCAGCCCAGAAAGATAAAAAGATGAAGGAAGCGGTTCAATTTGTAAAACAAAAACTGGACTCGGCAAAATGGTTCATCGATGCCATTAAGCAAAGGCAGCAGACTTTGCTTAAAACCATGAATGCTATTATGCAATATCAATACGAATACCTTCTTACCGGAGATGAGCGTAAAATGCGCCCAATGATCTTAAAAGATATTGCAGATAAAATAGATATGGATATCTCTACGGTTTCGAGGGTTGCTAATTCTAAATATGTTCAAACCGAATTTGGTACTTTTCTATTGAAATCGTTCTTTTCTGAAGCCATACAAACAGAAAGTGGTGAAGAGGTTTCTAATAAAGAAGTTAAGAAAATCCTTGAAGACTGCATCGGCAATGAGGATAAACGCAAACCACTTGCAGATGAAAAGCTCACAGAGATACTAAAAGACAGAGGATACAATATTGCCCGCAGAACTGTAGCTAAATATAGGGAACAAATGAATATTCCTGTGGCCCGCCTTAGAAAAGAGCTTTAATATTTGATTTACCACATTTTTGTGGTGCTAAACACTTCGTACACATTATTGAGTTGGAATCCTAAAACAATTTCGTGGCTTCCATTCGTAACACGATTCAGATCCGAAGTAACAAAATCGTAAGAATAGGTAAGGTTAATCAGTTTGCTAATATTCACCCCGGCCAATGCGGCAAATGAGTCGTCTTTACGATAACTCCCCCCTATCCAAAATCGGTCTTTAAAGGACAGTTTCATATTTACATCTATTGATACCGGTGTAGGGCTTACTTTTTTGAACATCACAGAAGGAGTTGCAGATATCTCTTCTGAGACAAAAAATCTATATCCGGTGGTAACAAAAAAGTGCGGAACTTCCTTTCCAAGATTGAATCCAGGATCATTCACAAATTTTAACTTCTGAGATAAGATTTGCTGCGCCGATGCACCTGCAAAAAATCTGGCTCCATATAACCAAATTCCAAGCCCCAAATCTGGCTTAACCTGACTTTCAATGGCATTCCTGGTTGCTGGTTCTATTTCTCCATCATGAAACTGCAATGAGCCCGAATCGAACCCTATCCTTGTTAATCCGGCAGCAACACCCACCGAAAGATTTAACTGATTGGCCATTTGCAGGTGATAGGCATATGTAATATTGGCATCTAATCTCGATATTGGCCCAACTTCATCCAATACGGCGATTATTCCCATCCCGTGGTGTGAAGGTGAAGCAGTATAATTTTGCATATAATTCCTGCTCATCGGGTTGTCTCCCTTATCAGGCAAGGATAGCGGATTTCTCCATAAATAATCATCGCCAAGCTTCCAGTTCACTGAAACAAATGAAGTTTGAGGTGCATCATTTATACCAACCCACTGTTTTCTATAACCAACTTTTATGTCGGTATAGTTTTCAATACCACTAATGGCCGGATTCAACAGGTAATTGTTAAAAATATACTGGGTATACTGAGGCCTTTGTTGCGCTAATGCCACAACATTTAGTGATACAAGTGCCAGAATAAGGTATATATTTTTTCTCACGTTATTTCAATAATGTTAAAGCTCCTGTTACTCTTTTTGTGCCATTGTTTGGATCGATAATATAATAATAAGTTCCCACAGGCAAGGCTTCACCTTTAAATTTTCCATCGAAAGGTACACTATACCCGCTGCTAAAAAAAATTCGCGCTCCGTAACGAGTAAAAACCTCTACTGTAACATCAGGGTAAGTTTCAATAGCATCAATAATCCAGGTATCATTTATTTTATCATCATTAGGACTAAAAGCATTTGGAGGACATATATCCGTTGAATCATAATTTATTTTAGTCCGGATACGTATAACTTTTGTAATCACTTCAGACATGCATCCGTCATCTCTTCCTGTAAAAAACCTAACGGTAAAATCACCAGGTTTTCGATAGATATGAGTTGGATTCTGTGCTGTTGATACCTGATCATCGCCGAAGTCCCACAACCACTTATTCAGGGGTTTATCTGTTAAGTTAGAATTGCTTAGATCTGTAAAACTAATCAAGGAATCTACAAACCCCTCTGGATCCAGACTTATAATGGGCGTAGGAACGGGATTTATATCAAAGTCAAAATCATATTCGATTTCAGCACTTAAACAATTATTTTCATTTGGTCTTACAGCCGTGATCTGCATTTTCAATTTCCCTAACTCATCAAAGATGAAATCCCTGTTGTATAAGTATGCATAGGAAGSACCATCTGGAGTAGGTATTATTTGAGGTTCTGGTGTGTAATCTATTGGAGAATACCCCTCTAAATCCCACGTTATGCTTAGCGCCTTATAGGGTAACACAATTTTAAAATTTGATTTTTGACCAACACAAGCATTTTTTGAATCCGTATTGGTTAACTGATTATGAATCAAAAGATAATTGTCGGCCGCTAGGTTTGTTCCAGCAGAATACGAATAAGATTCTTTTTCGCCAAAGCCGTAAGCAATAGCATTAAATCCATCGTTGGCGGTCAATGTTGAACTTACATTACTAATTCTTATCTGTATGCATGAATACTCAGGATTGGATGGTATTACTGACCATGTGCCATTTTCCGGAGCGGCTCCATCAATTTTAAAAGTTGATGTTACTGAGGTTTTCATACTCACGTTAATATAGCGCTCAGAGATGCGCTCTTTTGTAGATGAGAATAGTGTGATAGCCTTAACATTAAATTCTATCGGATTAAGCAATACCATATCAGGATCGCTCAACATTTCAAGATTTGTTGCAGATGACCAGATTTGACTTAAAGAATATTGTGCTACACTTATCTTCTTATTCGCCTTAATGAACAATGATTCCATTAGCAACGAAGGGCTCTCGTAAAATTGTCCTTTATTCAATATAAATGTACCACCATTAAAGTCTACCCGGGTGTTATCTTCTTGCGCTAATATTCTTAACAAGAATTTTCTATCTTTAAATGGAACTACACTATAGTTTTTACCCCAGCTTGTTGGCGGATATAACTGCTGATATAGCGGGTCTCTGGAATCTTCATCTGGACTACCCTTACCAATAGAAACTGAAGTATTTCCAGAAAAAACAGCAAATCGTTTATTACAGTTGTCAGGAGAAAGTGGATCTATTTCAACAATTGTACCGGTTAAATCTCGCTGGTCAGGCGGCATATATTCATAAACCTCTCCTGCATTATTAAAGGAAACTGATCTTTTCCCCTCTCTTGTATGTATTATTATTTTTGTATTTGGCTCAGTTGCAACAATTGCCAAGTAATTTCTGCCTGCTCCATCGTTTATATTGCCATTTTGAGTATAATTCATTGAAAAATACTGTTGTCCAAGCGCGTCTGTTGGAAGGATCAGAGATGCTGAAGAACGCCTGCCCGCATAGATATGTGAATACACGGCTACTTTGGGCATGCCGGCTGTGACCGTTATATGTATTCCCTTTTGAACTTTAACGGTATTTATGTCTTTTAAATCGACGTATGCATCGGCTCTCGGAATAAGAAATGGTTCAACAACGTTGGCCATAATTTTCTTAGTTTGACTCCAAGCCCCACAGGTAACTGTTACTTCTGAATTATTTTTTGAAGACACATAAATGGTATTGTTGGCGAGCTTTGGGAGCCCCAGGTAAAATGCGGGATCATGTGTAGGAAATACTGACCAAAAATCAGTGCCTTCATTGGATATATTTTGTGCCTGAATACTTAAGAAAAAGGAGAGATGAATTAATGTTAGTAAAGTTATTCTCCAGATTCTCATAATTGATCGGCTCTTACATTTAAGGCAGCAAATTATTTTGCCTTAGCAAAAATTCTAGTTGCTTATTTGCTAATATCAGTTGCTGGGTAAGTTCCCTGTTCTCTTTTCTTAAAGAATATATTTCAAAGGCTTTTTCTATATTGATCCTCAAATCTTCATCCATCCAGGGTTTTTGAATATATTTATAAACCTGTCCTCTATTTATTGCGTCAATAACGGCATTTATATCTGCGTACCCTGTCAGAAGAATCCTTATCGGATCAGGAAAATCAGGTATAATAGATTCCAAAAATTCGATGCCAGTCATAACTGGCATTCTTTGATCTGTAATAATAACATGAATATTCTCTGCCTCAAGAATTTTTCTTCCTTCTAACGCAGACTCAGCAGTGAAAATATTAAATAACCTCCTAAACCCGGCTTTAAAAGAGTTCAGGTTATGAAGTTCATCATCTACATACAAAACGTTTATTGAGGCACCGCTGCTCATATTCTCTGAAATGTTTTTTGTTAAATATATCGATTTAATAAGTTTTAATGAAGTTATTTAGCTTAAAAGTTATTTTCTAGTACAAGTTTTAATTATTTTAAATAATTGTTTGACTTAAACTCCAAGTGCCTGATTTTTCAGACAAATCAAACTGAACTATTCAGATCTTATTTGAGGGCTCAAAAGCTATAACTTAAGACAATAACTTCTGTCTCAACATAAACTCTAATTGTTCGTTAACAAGTAAAAGTTCCTCATTTAATTCTTTATTTCTCTCCCTTAAAGAATATACTTCAAAAGCTTTTTCCAGAGCTGATCGGAGTTCCTCTTCTTGCCATGGCTTAGCAATATATAGATAAACCTGCCCTTTATTGATTGCATCAATAACTGCATTTATATCAGCATATCCAGTAAGAAGTATTCTAATTGGATCAGGATATTCATCAATGATTGATTCTAAGAATTCTATACCTGTGGTAACAGGCATGCGCTGATCGGTAAGTATGATATTAATATGTTCTTGTTTCAATATTTGCACTGCTTCAGCAGCAGACTCTGCTGTATGCACATTGAAAACCCTTCTAAAAGAAGCTTTAAAGGCGTTTAGATTATGTATTTCATCATCAACATACAATACACTTATTATTTGCCTATCCATAAAACTAAAAAACCATGCAAAATTGTTTAAACTCCTACTTAAGATAGTTAAATATTTAGCAAATATACTATTTTTGTATTTATTGAAATAAATAATTGGGGGTATATTTTTTATCTATTATTGCGATGCTATTATTTGAGAACAACTCAGTGGAAAACACTATGGCTACAGAGCCTTTATTTTTTCGAATTTATTTGGAAAATGACAAAAACAGGCTAGAGGAATTGCTTAAAAAGAAGCAACACATCTCCATACATGATCAAATTGACACTCAGTTGGATGATTTAATAAAGTCTAAATTACCCAAAAAGAAACCAAGTGCAGAAGAATTAAAGCACTTAAAAAAACTTCATATCGGTGATCTGTCTATGCAGGAATATGGGGTATGGGTATATTACCCATGGTCTGAACGTTTAGTGCATTTGCTTGATGAAGAAGAATTTATCGAAATGCGGACCAGCCGCAACATTTACAAGATCACAAGAGAAGAAAGGGATATTTTAGGCAGGCAAAAAGTTGGTGTTGTTGGTCTTTCTGTAGGCCAATCAGTATCCATAACTATGGCTATGGAACGTGGTTTTGGAGAGATCAGACTTGCGGATTTTGATTTACTGGAACTAACAAACCTAAACAGGATCCGAACTGGTGTACACAACCTGGGCTTGCCGAAAGTAGTGATTGTAGCCAGAGAAATTAAAGAAATAGATCCTTTTTTGAAAGTTACACTTTTTGAAGATGGAATGACGGAAGAGAATATGGATCGCTTCTTTTTGGAAGGCGGAAAACTTGATGTGATTGTAGATGAGTGTGATGGACTGGATATTAAAATTTTACTAAGACATAAGGCAAAAGCGCTTCGTGTTCCCGTTGTAATGGATGCCAGCGATAAAGGCACGCTGGATGTGGAAAGGTTTGACCTTGAGCCAGACAGAGCTATATTACATGGACTAATAGACCACCTGGATCACACAAAAATTAAATATTTAAAGACCAATGAAGAGAAGATCCCCTATCTCCTTCCTATGGTGGGCTTAGAGACGTCGTCAGATCGATTAAAAGCTTCTATGGTTGAAGTTGGGCAGTCTATCACTACCTGGCCGCAATTGGCCTCGGCGGTGGCTTTAGGTGGTGCTTTAGGTGCTGATGTTTGCAGAAGGATTGCATTAGGACAATACAATGATTCAGGAAGGTATTTTGTAGACCTTGAAGAGATCATCAGCGACAAAGTAAAACCTGAAGACGATTTCTATAAGGTGATAGATTATTCCGCTCCCGAGTTGAAATTAGATGAGATGCAAAAAGCAGCAGATATAGTAGCTACTGAAATTCATTCAAAACTGACACTCACACATGAGCAGGTAAAAGAATTAGCTGCAGCTGCAGGACTCGCCCCATCCGGAGGCAATAGCCAGCCTTGGAAGTTTTTATATCATAAAGAACAATTGTTCTTGTTCCATGATGAAAACCAATCGATTTCATGGATGGACTTTCAGAATACAGCTTCTTATATTTCACTTGGAGCCGCTATTGAKAATTTAAAAATAAAAGCTGCCAGCCTTGGTTTGGAAACAACAATCAATTTGTTTCCGGCAGGAAGTGACAGTAGATTAATCGCAGCATTTGGATTTAGCAAAGAAGAGGGACAAACCTATCGCAATGAGTTGATTGCTGGGGTAGGATTAAGGTTAACTAATAGAAAGAAAGGTGATCAGCAACCTATTGACGCTGCCGTTACTGCAAAAATAAGTAAGAATGTAACCATTGATGAACCAAATGCCCATCTGGATCTTGTAGAAGATAGAGACTCGATTAATGAAATAGCAAACATTGTAGCATCAGTAGAAAGATTGAGATTCTTGCATCCTCAGGGCCACCATGACCTCTTTACGAAAGAGATCAAATGGCCTTCTGCAGACGGATCACCGATAATTGAAGGAATCGACATTGCCACACTGGAATTATCTGAGAGTGACAGGACCGGAATGATGGTTGCTGCTAAACCTGAAGTAATTACTTTATTAAACAAATGGGGAGGCGGAAGCGCTTTTGAAAAAATATCTAAAGGAGGGGTTGCTTCTTCGTCGGCCATCGGATTGATCAGCATGCCGGAGTATAGTCCGGAAAGTTTTGTGAAAGGTGGCGAAGCTCTTCAAAGAGCATGGATCACTGCTAATTTGAACGGTCTCTCGTTTCAACCTATCAGCGGCACGCTGTTTGTATTTGATAGGTTTAATCAGACTAATGGTGCTGGTATGACGGCTAATATGGCCAAGGAACTTGAATCCCTACAATACGACCTGCGGAAAATATTTCCTGCTTTGGGAAATAATTGTGGAATTTTTATGTTCAGGTTGTCTTACGCTGACGAAGCATCTTCTAGATCATTAAAAAGACCACTGGAAGATATTTTAAAGTTTTCCTAGACACAATATGAGAAAATTTACATTTCGATCTTTTACAGCAATTAAAGATCTTGACACTTGCGAGAGGTATCTAGATGGGCATGTTCAGGTATTGAGAGATTATGGTATCACTAACATTACAACCAATAACAGGCTGTGGATGGATTTGCCAAGTGTACATGGTATAGTTGCCGAGGATGAAGAGGGAAACGTTGTTGGAGGAGTAAGAGTTCATATTGCAGATGGGATTCATCCCTTGCCGGTCGAAAAGGCAGTAGGATACATGGATCCAAAAGTAGCACACGTGATCAACGAATACTTTGACGATGGAACGGGTGAACTCTGCGGTTTGTGGAATGCAAAAAGCGTTGCAGGCATAGGTATCAGCCTTTTGCTTGTAAGAGCCGGTATTGCAATTGTAAATCAAATCAGACTTGGATCACTATTTACCATCTGTGGAGACTACACCATGCCCATGGTAAGAAGGGTTGGTTTCATAGTTGAAAATGGAATTGGTAATAATGGTGAGTTTTTTTATCCAAAAGACGACTATATTGCAAGAGTATTGAGAAAGATGAATGCCGAAACTTTGGAAACGGCAGATGAGTATGATAGAGATCGTATATTTGATTTGAGAAATAATCCAATACAACATACAATTGAGCAGGGGCCAAAGGGTGAGATAGATATAGATTATCAGTTATTAATACCTGTCTATGATTAGATCTTTTTTATTAAGGTTATTCTTTGCCTTGCTACTTACGTGCTCGATAGCATTACCTGCCATAAGTCAGGAAGCCATTAAACTACATAATGATGAGACGTTAAGCAATTTTGGCAAACAAATGTTATTGCTTACCGATACAAGCAACAAACTTAACCTTAAGGCAGTAATAAGCAGCGAAGAGTTTAAAGCTGTTGATTCTGACGTGCCTAATTTGGGCATAAGTAATTTCAGTTACTGGCTAAAGTTCAAAGTACAAAATAATACAAATGACCCTCACCTCATCCTTCAAATTCCTTTACCCACAATAGATTATGTTGATTTTTATCAGCTAGATGACCAAAATAATGTTGTCTACAAAGAATTTATAGGAGACAGGCGTCCTTATTACAAGAGAACATTTGACAATCCTTTCAGCACTTTCAAGTTTAGCTTAGACCCCGGAAAAACCACTACCATTTATCTTAAAATAAGTGGATATGAACAGCTTCAGGTTCCCACCACACTGTGCGAAAGCAATATCATTACTGCCAAGAATGCAGATTCGTTTTTGATATTTGGAATTTTTGCCGGGGTATTGGTGGTTATGTTTACCTATAATTTATTCCTATATATTTCAACAAAGGACAATACATACCTGTATTACATCATCAACATTTTATTTATAGGTTTACTTCAGGCAAATTTCCAAGGCTTCCCTTTTAAGTATCTATGGCCGAACAATGTATGGATCTCGTTCCATGCGGTGTACATATTGACACCACTGGCGGCTTTAACAGGATTGGAGTTTATGAAAAAATTCCTCCATACCAAGGAATTCCTACCAAAACTGCATAAATTCTCAAGGGTTTTCTATCTGCTATACTTCATCGCATTTATACTGATGTTTTTGGGAAACATGAACGTATCTTATCAGCTGCTTCAAATGGCGGCCATGTCGGTAGCCTTGTTTATGCTTTTAAATGCAGTTTTAGTTTACGGAAAAGGTTATCGCCCAGCAAAATTCTTTCTAATTGCGTGGAGCATGTTCTTGTTTGGTCTTTGTATTTTTGTGCTTAAAGACTATAATATTTTACCTTACAATACGATCACTTACAACATGATGCCTTTTGGCTCTGCCCTTGAAGTGATCTTGCTATCCTTTGCGCTTGCAGACAAAATCAACATCTTTAAAAAGGAGAAAGAAGATTCACAGGCCGAAGCACTTCGTATATCACTTGAAAATGAGCAATTGATATTGCAACAAAATATTGAATTAGAGAAAAAGGTGAATGAACGGACGCTTGAATTACAGGAGTCTTACCAAACCCTTGAAGTTACTTTAAGCGACTTAAAAGAAGCGCAAAGCCAGCTAGTAGATTCAGAAAAAATGGCTGGATTAGGTCAGCTAACGGCTGGTATAGCACATGAGATCAACAATCCTATTAATTTCGTTACCTCAAACATCAAACCGCTGGAATTGGATATTCTTGACATGGACAGTGTAATCATGATGTACGAGAAACTGGACTTCAATGAAGATCTTAATCCTCAGCTTGCTAAAATTGATTCATTTAAAAAACAAATTGATATAGATTTTGTAAGGGATGAGATCAAGTCCCTATTGTCAGGAATTTCTGAAGGAGCTAAAAGGACTGCTGAAATTATTAAAAGCCTGAAAAACTTTAGCAGACTTGATGAAAATGACACAAAGCCTGTTGACCTGAATGAAGGCCTTGCTTCTACCCTTGTTCTCGTTAAAAATACATTCCCTGATCATCTTGAAGTAATAAAAGATTTTGGAGATATCCCTAAAGTAGAATGTTTACCTGGAAAAATTAACCAGGTCTTCATGAATCTAATCTCTAATGCGATACATGCCATTAAAATGAAAGGCGCCAAAGATGAACCCGGCATTCTGACAATAAGATCATGGCAAGACGGTAACCAAGTGAAAATCAGCATAAAGGATACTGGAACGGGTATGCCAGAGGAAGTAAGGCAAAAAATATTTGAGCCATTCTTTACTACTAAAGATGTTGGCGAGGGAACAGGATTAGGTCTATCTATAGTTTTTAGAATTATAGAAAATCATCATGGAAATATTGATGTTGTAACAAAAGTGAATCAAGGTACCGAATTTATTATTACCTTGCCTATAAACTGAAATTAACACTTTATTTATGAATGCGCCAACAGTACGGGTTCTTTATATTGATGACGAAGAGAACAATTTACACGCTTTTAAAGCAGGCTTTAGAAGACAATATGAGATCTATACTGCTCTTTCAGCTGCCGAGGGTTTAACCATATTGGAAAATGTTTCTGTTCATGTAATTATAGCGGATCAAAAAATGCCGCAAACTACAGGAGTGGAATTTTTCAAAAGCATTATTGAAATCTATCCAGACCCTATAAGAATTTTACTTACTGGTTATACTGACATAGAAGCATTGGCAGATGCCATTAATCATGGCGACATTTACAGATACATCACTAAGCCATGGAATGACTTGGAACTTCATAATTCCATAAAGAACGCTTACGATGCTTACAAAGCCAAAATAGACTTAAGGAATAAAATTGTTGAGTTAGAGAAAACCAATGATGAACTAAATAGGTTTATTTATAGTATTTCTCATGAATTAAGAGCTCCTCTGGTTTCGGCAATGGGTATAGTGAACCTTGTAAAAATGGAGGGTCTTTTTAATTCCAGCGGCGAATACTGGGGCTTAATAGAAACCTGTTCTAATAAACTGGATTACTATATTCAAAAAACATTACAATATTATAAAAACAATAAAACCGTTGCCAAACATACACCTGTAAATTTCTCAACCCTTATAAATGAACTGATTGAGCTTTATTCTTATAGTGATAGAGACACACATTTCCATGTAAACATTAAACAGGATATTCCTTTTCATGGAGACGTTTTCAGAATAGAAGTGATATTAGGGAATCTGATATCTAATGCTATTAAATATCAAAAAGAAGATGAGAAGAATAAAAAAGTAGATATCAATGTTAATGTCAGCCCAACAGCAGTAGAAATTACCATTGCTGATAATGGAATGGGCATATTAAATGAACATCTGGAAAAGATTTTCACACAGTTCTTTAAAAGCAAGACCAATCATGGTAGTGGGTTAGGTTTATTTATTGTTAAAGAAGCGCTCAACAAGATTAATGGAAAGATATCTGTAAGTTCAAATACTGCAGAAGGAACAACTTTTAAAATTACAATCCCTAATGTTAAGTAAGTACAAAAAAGTAATGCTGGTGGATGATAATGAGGTGGATCTTAAAATAAACTCAAAGATCATCTCAATCTCTAAATTGTTTGATGAGACGATTCTATGTCACTCTGGTGAAGAAGGGCTGTCTTATCTAAACAAACATATTGACGATGTAGCAAATCTACCCGATTTTATTTTGCTGGACATACAAATGCCCGAAATGGACGGATTCGAATTCTTAGAAATCTACAAGAAATTCCCCGCAGTTGTAAAAGATAAATGCTTAATCGCAATACTTTCATCTACTCTGGATTTTGGTGATATTAAAAAGGCTGAGGCCAATCCATATGTAATTAAGCTTCTAAAGAAACCCCTCTTTCCTCAGGAATTGGAAAAGCTGTTACAAAAGTATCTTGCTTAAGAAAGACACTCCTGTAACAGCTCAATTGTTTACTTACAACCTTTACTTCCGCTGAACCAGTGGAAACTGTGAAATTCTCAAGCTGGTACAGCCATAAGGCACGAGCGTAATTTCTTCTTCTAAAGAGGTTTCTATACCATATACAAAACTATACGGAATTGGTCCTGTCATTTCATTATACAATTGCCACGAAGGAATTCTTTTGCCTTTTGTTTTAATCGCAATTGGCGAATTCTTAAGGTTCCATGGATAATTGGAAACTATCCCTGTTTTCTCTACCTTATATTGCTCATCAAATTTGTTATCTGGCGTCTCAATCAGCCCATAGTTCCATGGCGAAGATGACCTTATCTCATCATAATAATTCCCATATTCTATTGGATCCTTATCATTCTTAACCCTTGTCACTTCTTCATTCATTTTTAAAGCATACGTAATTGGTCCACGTTCTACAGACACTGAATTTTCATACCAGCTGTTTTTATAAACATGCATTGGCAATTCCAATTCAACCACATCGCCCGACTTCCATTCGCGTTCTATTTTAACGATCTGGTTGCCCGCAGCTTCTTTAAACACCTGTCCATTAATTTTTACCGATCCTTTTTTACACCATTCAGGTATACGAAGGTGAAAAGGGAAAGAAGCCGATTTTACCTTTTTGGCCATGCTAAGTGTAAACTTGATCTGCTCTTCGAAAGGATAATTTGTTTCCTCTTTAAAGGTCACTTCTACTCCGTTGCCTACTGTGGTTTTAACCTCACTTGGAGAATATACTAAAGCAGCTATCCCTTTATCTGCTGTCTGATACCAAAGGTTTTGTGCAAATTTAGGCCATCCCTGATGCATATTAGAAGTGCAGCATGGGTACCCTGTAAGTAAACCATAGCACAGATCTGTTCCACTATGGTCCTGATTAAAATTACGGGTATGTCTGGTAACCATAACCTGGTTGGCCTGCTGATAGTACTGACGGTCCATAAAATCATCCGACACCTGTGCAGGCAAAGCATTAAACGCAATCTTTTCAAGATGATCCGCATAATTAATTTTACCTGTAATTTCCAGCATACTTTCTAAACTAAACATCATCTCTACCGCGCTGCAAAGTTCCGATCCTTGTGTTGGATTGTTTCCGTGCAAGTCTTCATCTCCGCCATATAGCCCATGAGCCACGCCATTTTGTATACGTATGTCTTTAAGACCTTTATCCGTGGCTTCCAGATACTTATTATCGCGATGCTGCTGATAATAAATAATAGGCTCTTTTAATCCCTGGGCCAGATTAACACAATGGATGCTTCCAAAAGTGGATAACATGTCTGTATTTAAAAAAGCATTGGTATAATCAAAAGTCTGCTTATGCACCAATTCTCCAAGATCCAGAAGGCACTTATCTCCGGTAATGTCATACAGCCAGTAAATCACCTGAAGGTTGTCGYCCCMACGGTAACKCGCCCAAAAAGACCAATGATCAAGCGGTTTTGATGGCAATTCTTTTAACTGATATTTAAAGTAATTGGTCATCAATGTAATCACTCTTTTATCGCCTGTCGCAGAATAGTACTGTTTAAGTACCTTCAACATTACCATTTTTGGCCACCAGTCTTTACTGTTATCGCGCTGCATACCGCGCTCATAGCTATAGTCTTTAGTTGGTCCGAAATAACCATCGGGTTGCTGACTTTTAATCGCCCATTCTACCCAGGGCTTTGTTTTGGCGATAAGTGCTTTATCATCCAAAAGATAAGCGAGCGGCAAAAGTCCATCTATCCAATATGGTCCCCGCTCCCACTGATCGCCATCTCCGCCAAGCCATCCGTTTCTCTCGTTCATCACAACCGGATAAAGCTTATCCAGATTGCCTGTAGCTCCATCCTTCTGTCTGATCAACATCTCCCTTAACCAACCTTGTGGTTTAATTGCTCCTAAAGGCAATTCTTTATAAGGGTTTTGATTGGCACTAACCTGTGCATTTGTATGAAGGGTAAAACCAGTTAACATGGTTATCMCACCTATACATAGTGTATAAAACAAATTATTAAATCGCATGTGTGTGTATTGTAGTTTGGTTTAATGTTTAATATAAAAAGTCTGACTAAAAGCTCCATTTGCTGCTATATCCCATGCCTCTACCCTTACCCATGTTCTGTTGCTCAGTTTAGTTTTAAACTGCAACAGCTCAGACCCAAACGCCTTTGTTTTAGTAAGATCTACCTTTTCCCTGTACACCTTATTGCCATCACCAGATATGATCTCTACAAAATTCATTGGAAAGGTCCAGTTCAGTTTAAGCTTAACATTTGCAAAGCCCGACTTATCCAACGCTATTGTTTCACCCGAACGTTTCCCGCTTATAGTTAATTCAGGGATTAACACCTCCCCTGTACTCGCAAAAAACTTACCCTGCTGCATCGCATCCAATACCGGTTGCCAGCCTTTGTTAAACTCAGGCAAAGCATCCATCATCAGGTAGTTTACATTTAAGTGTGCGTACATCTCATTTTCCGGTGTTATCGTAAAAAGATCTGCTTCAGTAATCACGGTCTTTTTCAAATTCCAGTTGTTCATGTCGTCCATCAAATCCAATACCCGGTTCCCGAGTCTTGGTTGCGACAAATCCGCAGGCATTGCCTTCCAGGCTGCACCCATAAAATGATCTGATTTAAAAAACGCCTCATCTTTGTACACATCTGGTGCATTAACAGATCCCTTTGTGCGGGCATGTGCCGTCCAGGCCAATCCCTTCTCATCCTCAAGCAGTTTCAGCATGTCATCTTTATCGCCAATATGATATATCTTACCATATTTAGGGTGATTTTCAGTAAAAGGAGCTTCCTTCTTACGCGACATGATCCAATAAACAGGCTTAGGGAAAAGTGCCAGCCAGTGGCCTCCAAAAAACTCATTGGGTTCTTCACCGGGCAGCAAAAGAAGTTTATTGTCCGACAGTCTTTTACACTGTTCAAAAAGCGCTTCCAACTCTTTCAACCTAGTTTCATCCGGTCCTTTAGGGTGAGCCGTATAATGAAACTCTGCCAAATGCACAATGTCAATCCCCGTATTCTTAAACACCTTCACAAAATCAGGAACTTCTGGAATTGGCTTGTTTGCCAACACTACTTTCATGATAAACTCATTATGAAAATGGCTCGACATGGTTTTATAACCCGGTAGCTTAACATAAGTATCGTTATTTGTAAATTTCTTTACCTCAGTAAACGCAGCGCTTTCATCTGCTGCACTAAGCAGGCAAAAGAAATTTAAGCGTTGTTTAGTATCAGGCGGTGCATTAAACCAAGGCACAAACCTCCTGTCGCCCTCTAAATCCTGACGGATCCCAATACCATATCCATCAGTCATTTTCCTGTAGTTGTTGCCATACCAGGTAAACTTCAGGTTAAAGGCCTCATCTAAAGGATAAAAGTATTGATGCGGCGCTGGGAATATTGCCAAAACGCCTTCCTTTCCCTTTGCAGCTATGGTGCGGTATTTTACAGCTATATTTTTTGAACTATCAGTACTAACCGCATTTGCAGTTTGCAAACTATCTCCCGTATTTATCCATGCTATGTTTTTCCAGCTTGCCGATCTGTTAATTAAACCTGCATCATATACAATAGCCGTTGAATCTATTTTAGTAGCCATCACTGCCGCTATGTTAAACATCGGGCTCCCGTTATAAAAAGTAATCTCCAGATCACCCGAAAAACGGTCAGCTTTTAATGAAGAAATGGTCACCACCGTCCTGCTGCCTACAGTTTTTACAGTCGCAGCCGATTTTTCCAGTTCTACATTATAGGTCTTATATTTTTTTTGAGGAACCTTATCAAAAAATATGTTCCATCCATTTTGTGAGATCAAATCCCTCTTTCCAATGGTGAGCAAAAAGCTTGGATCAAGATCTGTTGAAACCAGTTTAGCCTTTTTAGCTTCGCCAATTAATAGGCGACTAAACAACGGTTTCCCTTTTTCCATGTTAAGGTCAACCTGCCCGTAATTATTACTTCCGGCAGGCCAGGTAATTTTCAAAATACTTTGACTGTATGTTGCAGTCACCCCCGATTTACGGTCAAACTTCTGAGTGTTTACTTGAGAAACCTGAGCTAAACCCAAACTTATATTGCACAAATAAAAGAGTACAACTATTATTAATTGTTTACGCATCTTCTTAATTTATATATGGTTATAAAACAAAGTAAGGCAATATGAAACTGATTAAGTAATCAATCCGTCTCAATATTTCGCCAATGCGTATCAATTTACCACAGTATCTTGCTCAGCTCCTCAATAAATAAATTAGCGGCCTTCTTTTGATAAATTCCTTTTTGCCTCAATATAAATGCTCTTTTATAGCGTTCCTTTCCAGCAATAGGAATAGCAATCAGCGTATCCCAGCTAATGATGGCCTTTTCATTTAAAATCGTAACCCACGAGGTACTTTCTACCAGCGTCAGCAATGAGTTTACCTCATTCATTTCAATCTTAATCTTCGGTACGATCTTGCGTTTACCAAAAAGCTCATTTACATAATCTCTCGAACTAAAGCCCTTGCCCGGTAAAATAAGTTCCAGTGCACCAAGCTCTGCCACCGTTATCTTCTTTAAAGATGCCAATGGATGCTTACGCGAAACCACCATCACTATTTTAGAAGAAAACAAAGGCTGCATTTCCAGTCCCTGGTTATCAGACTCTTCATGGAAGCTAAGAATGATATCCAGTTCCGCTGCCTTCAGCTTAATCTCCAGTGATTCCGGCGTACCATATTCAATAAATATCTTAATCCCCGGATACTTTGACGAAAAAGGAGCCAATGCCGGTAACACCATGGAACTAAACGCATAAGTAACTCCAATCTTCAAATCGCCCACCGCCAGATTATTCAATTCTGATATCGCGGCTTTAGATTTTTGTACATCAAGCAATATCTGTTTTGCATGAATTAGAAAAACACCACCCGCTTCCGTCAGCCTAACATGTTTGCCTATCCTGTCAAACAACAACATGCCCAATTCCTCTTCCAATTGCTTTATCTGTTGCGATAAGGTCGATTGCGTTACAAACGATTCAGCTGCAGCCTCAGTAAAATGAAGATGTTCAGCTGCTTTTACAAAATAGTTGAGTTGTCTAAGTTCCATAATCAATCGTTAAAACTAATCAATATCATTAAAACAATCAATTTTACAACTCAATAACTTATTCCGAAATTTGTAACGTCTTCAAGACATCTACTACACATGAATATATTTAGATCATTAAAATACCGCAACTTTAAGCTTTTCTTTTATGGCCAAAGTATCTCTTTAATAGGAACTTGGATGCAAAAAACTGCTGTCAGCTGGTTGGTATACCGACTAACAGGCTCAGCACTTTTACTTGGCCTGGTGGCTTTTGCCAGTCTTATCCCTTCGCTCATACTTTCACCTTATGCAGGCAGTTTAATCGACAGGCACAACCGTTACAAAATCCTTGTCATTACCCAGGTAATATCAATGATGCAGGCCGGAGCACTTGCCGCAATCATCTTTTTCAAATTTTACAACATACCTGCCATCATCTTTTTAAGTCTGGTGCAGGGCATCATAAATGCTTTTGATGTAACCTGCCGACAATCCTTAATGGTCGAAATGGTCGATCATAAAGAAGACCTTCCCAATGCAATTGCACTAAACTCTACCATGGCAAATCTTGCACGCATCGTGGGGCCTGCCATTGCCGGGGTAATCCTCAGCACCTTTGGTGAAGACTTTTGTTTCATCGGAAACTTTTTAAGTTATATCCCCGTTCTCGTGTGTTTATTCTTAATGAAACTGAACCTCGGCGTTGTCGAACGATCAGAGAAAAGCATCTGGATCGAACTCGAAGAAGGCTTCAAATATGTTTCAGGCGACAGAGAACTGAGCAGCATGATCCTCATGATAGGCATCAGCAGTCTGTTCGTCATACCATTTAACACCCTCATGCCTATCTTCGCTAAAGATCTTTTTMATGGCGATGCAGGAACATTTAGCTGGTTCGAGAGCGCTGCCGGCTTAGGTTCTGTCATTAGCGCCATGTATTTAGCCAATTTAAGATCTGCTAAACCACTAAAAAGAATCGTAGTGCTGGCAAGTACCATATTCGGGGTTAGCTTAATCTTACTGGCTTACTCAGGCATATTATCGTTAGCACTTGTATTCATGGCCTTCGGCGGAATTGGTATGATGGCGCAAACATCAGCCATAAACACCTACATACAAACGCATACCATTCCCGAAATGAGGGCCCGTGCCATCAGCTATTACATCATGGCTTACCAGGGAATGATCCCGATTGGCAGCTTACTTATCGGGTGGACAGCACAAGCCTTTGGTCCGCGACTAGCAGTTTGTCTGGCAGGGGTAATCGGTCTTTGCGCTACCGCGATGTTCGTTGTTTATCAAAACAAACGCTCCGGCCGACAAATTTCCTTCCAAACCTTACTGCATTTAAGGTAAAGTGAGAAATCAACTTCTCACAATATCATATTACTGTCATACCTCCAAAAAAACACAGAAACGTTTAAACCTTTTGCTCTTTTCTTCGTTTATATTTATGAGAGCGTTAATTTAGATGGCGGGGTTAAATCTTAGGATTTATCTCCGCTTTTCTTTTTTCTAACCAGCAGGTAGCAAACATACAATAGTAAAATCCATCCCGGAATCAACTCAACCGACATCTTCAATCCCGTTATCCACATAATCACCAATATACCTACCAAAAACACCAGGCATATATAGTTCGATATCGGATAAATAAAGGAAGGAAACTTGGTTTTAACCCGATCCTCTTCTTTACTCCTTCTAAATTTCAAATGTGTAATACTGATCATCAACCAATTGATAATCAACGATGACACCACCAGCGACATCAAAATCTCCAATGCCTTCTCCGGCATTAGCTTATTAATGATAATACATATCGCGGCAAACAAGCTCGATATCAAAATCGCATTTATAGGTACCGAATTCCTATTCAGCTTCGATAAAAAAGAAGGCGCATTTCCTTGCTCCGCCAACCCAAATAGCATCCTGCTGTTACTATAAACACAACTATTATAAACAGACAAGGCAGCTGTCAGCACAATAACATTAAGCACATTGGCAATCACACTCGTAAAGTAAATGGTCTTTCCTAAAAGCGTAAACTGAAAGCCCTTTAAACTTTCAAAAACCATCACAAAAGGGCTGCTATCTGTAGTAATGTTTTTCCATGGGGATAATGAAAACAAGATCACAAGCGCACCCACATAAAAAATCAGGATCCTGTAAATCACCTGATTGGTAGCCTTTGGAATTGTTTTTTCCGGTTGCTCAGCCTCTGCCGCCGTTATCCCAATCAATTCCAGTCCACCAAAAGAAAACATGATCAATGCAATAGCAGCAAACAACCCCTGAAAGCCCCCTTTCCCATCTCCGCTAAACCAGCCCTTTGCAAAAAAGCCACCATCATTCCATAAGTTCTGAACACTTGCCTGCTCACCTCCGCTCCCGCTAACAAGCAGGTAAACACCAAAAATGATCATGGCAATAATCGCTACCACTTTTATTATCGAAAACCAGAATTCCACCTCACCATATACCTTCACAGAAGTGAGGTTTAAGGCATTAATAACGATAAAAAAGAAAAGGCTCGACGACCACAATGGAATTTCAGGCCACCAGAAATGCACGTAAATGCCAATGGCAGTTAATTCCGACATGCTTACCAGGATATACAACACCCAATAGTTCCAGCCAGAAGCAAAGCCCGCAAAGGATCCCCAGTACTTATAAGCAAAATGGCTAAAACTTCCCGAAACAGGTTCTTCCACCACCATTTCGCCCAACTGACGCATAATAAAAAAGGCAATAATACCGGCCAGTGCATAACCTAAAATTACAGACGGCCCAGCCAATACAGCTGCCGGACCAATGCCTAAAAATAACCCTGTTCCTATGGCTCCACCAAGGGCAATCAACTGAATATGCCTGTTTTGCAACCCTCTTTTCAGTTTTTGCTCCTCAGGCTTTTCGCTAGCTTGTTTCAATATTTATGGTATTTATTCAATTACAATATGAGTATCCCTCAAAATTTCAACAAAGGTGGGAACTTATATTCATTTGAACGATTAAAAGCGTAAATAGTTTCCTTGTTATCATGATGCAAAAATACCACCCCCAACAGGAAACCAGAAGCCATTTTTGGCTAATCGAAACGCTAATTTTGAGGCTAAAAAACGCTAAAAACACGCACTTTTAAGCCTACCTAAACTGCTTGGGTCTCAGTTTCTGGGCAGCCAGTTCTGCCACTTCATTAATTCTTTTCTCTCTGGTTTCAGGCCTTTTGGCAAGCGTAACCCATTGCAATATCATTTTTTTAACAGACTTACTCAAACCATTAAAATAGTCTGCAGAACCTGGCTTCAGCAGAAATGCTTCCTCCAGATCTTTCGGAACAATCAATTCCTCAACCGCATCCAGTATAGACCACGAACCATTTTTCTTTGCCACCTCAATACATTTTAAACCCGCTTCCGCCATCAATCCTTCTGCAATTAAGCGCTCAACCTTTGCTTTATTGATCTTCGACCAGTTGCTGTTCGGTTTGCGCTTAGTAAAAAACTGTATAAAACTCTCCTCATCAATCGTTTTCCTGGTACTGTCAATCCAGCCAAAACAAAGCGCTTCATCCACCGAATCGCTCCAGGGTATACTCGGCTTGGTCGATTTTTGTTTGTACTGAATAAGCCAAACAGACTGGCTTGAGCTATGATTTTCTTTTAACCACTGCCTCCACTCCTCTCGGCTTGCCGGGCAAAAAGTTTCTATTTCCTTTTTCTGCATACCCCCAAAATACATAATTCCCTCCACACCAATTATATGCAAAAACACCATTCTAAAAAAAATATCAAAAAAAATTTGCGTAGTTAAATAGCTACATATATATTTGTAGTCAAATAGCTACACGATGAATTTAAGAAGAGATGTATTTCAAGCCATAGCCGACCCAACCAGAAGGGCTATACTGCTATTGGTGGCCACACAATCAATGACCGCAGGCTCAATAGCCTCAAACTTTGATACCGCAAGACCCACTGTTTCAAAGCACCTGCAAATATTAACCGAGTGCGAATTGCTTGAACAAAAACAAAACGGCAGAGAAATTTACTATTACATAAACGCAAAAAAAATGAAAGACGTAGCCGACTTCATCGAACCATTCCGCCAAATGTGGGACGACCGATTCAACAAATTGGAAACCATAATGAAAAACTACCAATCAAAAAAATAGAACCCTATGGAACAAAAAACTAAAATCGATGCCCAAAACGGCAAACAGGAATTAACAATCACAAGGGAATTTGATTTGCCATTAGAACTGCTCTTCAAAGCCTACATAGAACCCGAAATCGTTGAGCAATGGATGGGCACAAAAGTGCTTAAAATGGAAAACAAAAAGCATGGCAGTTACCATTTCCAAACCAGCGACCCTAAGGGAAACATCGTATTCCACGCCAACGGAGTCATTCACGAATTTATCCCAAACCAAAAAATCACGCGGACATTTGAAATGGACAATGCACCTTTCGATGCCCAGCTAGAGTTCCTGCAATTCGAAGAAATTAACGGCGATACCAGCAAACTCACCATCCATATCATATACAAATCAGCCGCCATCAGAGATCAGGTATTGCAACTACCATTTGCGCAGGGCATCAATATGGCGCATAATAAACTACAAAACATCGTAAGTAAACTAAAATAACACACCATGACAAAGCGAAATAAAATCATCTATTGGATCGCCACAATCTGGCTCTCATTAGGAATGTTATCAACCGGAATAGTGCAATTAATCAAAATGGAAAACGAAGTAACCATGATGAAAAACTTAGGCTACCCCATCTATATCCTAACCATCCTTGGCGTCTGGAAAATACTGGGCGTCATAGCAGTACTTGTTCCAAAATTCCCCATAATAAAAGAATGGGCATATGCAGGCTTTTTCTTCGCCATGTCGGGCGCAGTATTTTCTCACTTAGCCAATGGCGATGGAGGCAAAGATTTTTTTGGACCGATATTATTACTAGTCCTCACTTTTGTATCTTGGTATTTCAGACCTGCAGATAGAAAAACCACCACAACTAATCTATAAAAGTATGAAAAACAATAAAAAAGAGTTGTCATCAGAACAACGCGAAGAACTACTCAAAACGCTCAAAAACCGATTCGAGAAAAACATGAACCGCCATAAAGATATAGAATGGGCCAAAGTACAGGCAAAGCTCGAAGCCAATCCTCAAAAACTATGGTCGCTTGATGACATGGAAGTAACCGGCGGCGAACCCGATGTAGTTGGTTACGATAAAAGCAAAAACGAATATATCTTTTACGATTGTGCAGCCGAAACCCCTAAAGGACGCAGAAGCCTTTGTTACGACCGCGCAGCACTCGATGCAAGGAAAGAGCATAAGCCACAAAACAGCGCAATGGATGTAGCTGCCGATATGGGCATAGAAATATTAACGGAAGAACAATACCGCGAACTGCAGCAATTCGGAAAGTTCGACACCAAAACGTCTAGCTGGCTAAAAACACCTGCCGACATCAGGAAACTCGGAGGAGCACTTTTTGGCGATTACCGCTACGGAACCGTTTTCCTGTACCACAACGGCGCAGAATCTTACTATGCTGCCAGAGGTTTCCGTGGCGCACTAAGGGTCTAATTTTTCACCAAACTAACGAACAGTATGAATCCTAAAGTTGATTTTTATTTTAGTAAAGAAAAAAAATGGCAGGAAGAAATAGAGCGGCTAAGAGTAATCGTGCTCAGTAGCGGCCTTACCGAAGAATTAAAATGGGGCTGCCCTTGTTACACGTACCAGAACAGCAACATCGTGTTAATCCACGTATTTAAAGAATACTGTGCGCTGCTGTTTTTCAAAGGCACCCTGTTAAACGATCCTAATGGCATCCTGGTTCAGCAAACAAAGAATGTGCAGTCGGCACGCCAAATCCGCTTCACCAACGCACTCCAGATAGTTGAACAGGAAGCCGCACTAAAATCCTACATCCACCAGGCCATTGAAGTAGAAAAAGCCGGTTTAAAAGTCGATTTCAAGGAACATACAGAACTCGTATTCCCTGCCGAATTTCAGCAAAAACTAGATCACATCCCTGCCTTAAAAACCGCTTTTGAAGCATTAACTCCGGGCCGACAAAGAGGCTACCATCTCTATTTCACTTCAGCCAAACAATCCAAAACCAGAGAAGCAAGGGTCGAAAAATGCATGCCCCTAATTCTCAACGGAAAAGGACTGGATGATTAGTAAATTCTTGATGGCGGCAGCCCGTACATCTTTTTAAATGCAAACGAGAAATGCGAAAGGTCCTCAAATCCAATTTCCAGATATACATCTGATGGTGCCCGGCCTTTCTCTTTAATCAGGTAATGCGCCTCCTGCAGCCTCCTTTGCAGCAGCCACCTGCTTGGCGTGGCATTAAAAACCTGCGAAAAATCCCGTTTAAACGTAGCCAAACTACGCCCCGTAAGGTAGGCAAAGCGCTTTAACTGCACATTAAAATGGAAGTTTTTATTCATAAAGGCTTCCAGATCTATTTTACCCGGCTCACTAAAATCAAACAATACATCCTTTAATTCAGGGTTTGTCTGCAGCAAAATCATAATCGCCTCGCGCTGTTTCAATTTCTGAAGATCAGCATTAATCAACTGATCAGCCGCAACATACGGCAACAGCGAATTCATAAAACTCTGATAAAGCCCAAAACCTTCTAATGGCTTTACTTTTTCAACCGGCCTGCCTCTATTACCCTCCGCCTTATAGCCATAGTCCATGCTAAAGTCGCTTAAAGCCGCCTGATCCAGATAAATGGAAACAGATTTAAAAACCCCTCCCGGAGGAGGTTGTTTCACAAACTTAAGCAACTGGTTTCGTCTGATGAACCGAAAATCACCCTCGTTAAAAACATGCTCAGTAATACCGTCGCTTATTGTAAGCGTGCCAGATATCTGGTAGCTGAACACATGCTCGGGAACAAATTGCTCCCCCTGCCTGTTGCGGGTAAAATAGCAAGAGTAAGCAATGGGCGAATTAGTCATAGGTCATAAAATTAAGCATTTTACTGTTTTCTTTTAACATCGCTGATGTACCACTTGCCATCAGCACTAGCAAGAAAGTTCTCAGAATCATCATGATCTGTAGATAAACTCATATCCAGCCATTCTTCCATTTCCACTTGCCTCACCTCATTGGCATTGTTCAGCATACCTATCGCCTCACTGCCTAGTACCAAATGCACCGGTGGCGCAGGGTGCGAAGCCAGTTCAACCATCACTTTTGCCGCTTTTTCAGGATCTCCCACAGGGACAAACTTCCCGCCTTTAAATAGTGCTGTCCGCTGATTAACCATTTCATAACCTTCAATCTCACGTGCATAAGTCATAGACGCACCTGCCCAATCAGTTCTAAAACCGCCCGGTTCTACACTGGTCACATATATACCCAATGGTGCTACTTCCTTAGCCAAAGCCTCAGTAAAGCCGCCTAAACCAAATTTTGCTGCCTGGTACATGGTTAAACCCGCATTACCCACTCTTCCGCCTATTGAGCTTATCTGCAATATACGTCCCTCACCCTGGTTGCGCATGTAAGGTAAAACCGCGCGGGTAATTTCAATTGGTGCATACAAGTTTGTTTCCAGCTGACTGCGCATCTGCTCATCTGTATAAGCTTCGGCAGCGCCGATGATACCAAATCCCGCATTGTTCACCAACACATCAATACGTCCAAAATGTTTCGCTGCCTCAGCAACAGACGCATACACCTGCTCATAATCAGTTACATCCAGCGCTATAGGAAGTATCTGATCAGTAAACCTTGTTACCAGGTCATTCAATTGCGTAATATCGCGTGCGGTTGCAGCAACTTTATCGCCGCTGCTCAACACTGCTTCTGTCAGGCTCCTTCCCAATCCCCTGGAACTGCCTGTAATAAACCATACTTTTTCCATTGTCTTAATTTTTAAATACAATTCAAAGGTACAGCCCAATTCAGCGCAGCGTTTTGTTCAAAAGCTCAAACTGCTTTGTTAAAAAGCTCAGTAAACCTTATCTTTAGTATATGCGCAAATTATTACAGAAGCTATTTTCTCCCCTGATCATCAGGCTTGCCAATAAATACGCATCAAGGCCAGATAGTACAAGAGTACACAAAGCACTATCGGCACTATGCCAGGACATCATACAGCGCCCCGGCAAACGTGGCCAACTCATCGATCTGGGCACAAAACACCGCATCATTCTGTTCTCAGACCAGCACAAAGGAAACCGCAGCCATCAGGACGACTTCACGCTTTGCGAAGACAATTACCTGGCAGCACTACGCTATTACAACGAGCACGATTTTCTATACTGCAACATGGGCGACAGCGAAGAGCTTTGGAAAAACATGCTCCTGGATGTCATCAAACACAACAAAGCAAACTTCGAAGCAGAAAAACGCTTTCTCGAACGCAATGCCTACATCAAACTTTTTGGCAACCACGATCTCTACTGGGACAACGACCCCCTCGCAGGTTTTATGCTCAAAAATATCTTTGGAACAAAGGTCCGAATCTATGAGGGCATCATTTTCACCCTCGCTGTTAAAGACCAGCAACTCAACATATTTATCACCCACGGCCATCAGGGCGACATGCAAAGCGATGGAAACTGGTTCAGCAAATGGTTCGTCTCCAATATCTGGGGGCCAGTTCAATCTTTCCTCCGCATCAACCCAAATACACCTGCCTTTGATAACCAGCTCAAGTCCGAACACAACCAGATTATGTACGACTGGACCGCCAAACAAACCAACCTGGCCTTAATTACCGGCCACACTCATCAGCCAGTATTCAATTCACTTACCCATCTGGAACGTACTTACATCAGGCTCAATGAGGCTAAGAAAAAAGGCGACAAGGCAACCATTCAGAAACTGGAAGCCGAACTCCTTGCAGGAAAAATCAGCGGTAATACCTCTCCCAGGCTCGAAAATTCCAAAAACACTTATTTCAATGCTGGTTGCTGCTGTTTTAACGACGGGGATATCACCGGTATAGAAATAGAAGACGGCAAAATCAGACTTATAGAATGGAAAAAAGACATCAATGGTGTACCGCAACATCTGGTACTTGAAGAAACAACGCTAGATAACCTGCTTGGCTAATTACCTCCCGATCTCAAATCTACCCCAAAAATCCTTTTATAAGATTAGCTGTCTCTTCAGGTTTTTCTGCAAGCAAGAAATGGCCACTATCCTCAACTTTTACAAACTGTAAATCTGTTGCGTAGTTAGGCAGGGAATATTGCAACATTTCATATCCGGCAGCACCAATTCCAATTACAGGCATCATGAGTTTACCATAAGTTTTACTATCCTCTATATCCTGCGGAAAAGCCTGATACCAGGCATTTGACGCACGTATTCCATCATTACTATCATAAGCAAAAGCATAAGCAGCTTTATCGAACTCATCAATACTATTTTGATCTTTCAATAGGTTCCTAAAAATCCATTCTATTACAATAGACATCCTACCTGCCAGCAGCTGTTCAGGAAGTTCTTTTGTCTGATTGAAGGCTAACCACCATGGATAAGTATAGTTTGCGCTTAATATTGGAAGCATAGGGAGTTGATACATTCCGGGATCCGGATGCGGGGTATCTAGAATAACAAGCTTGGAAGTCATCTCTGGAAAATTCGCGGCAAAACTAAAGGCAACATGAGCACCAATGTCATGACCCGAAATATTAATTTTTTCGTAACCCAACTTTTTCACAAGCTCATAAACGTCCTTCGCCATGTTCTTTTTATCGTAACCTTCCAATGGTTTCTGCGAACTACCCATACCCCTTATTTCTATTACAATAACACGATAATTTGTCGCCAGTAATGGCATTACTTTATGATAAGCCCACCAGGTTTCTGGCCATCCGGGAATCAAAATTAAAGGCTGTCCTTCACCACCCTCTACATAATGCAGCACCGTCCCATTCACTTCTGCATAATTGTTTTTAAAACCAGGTAGCGATTTTATTAGTTCTTCGTCTGAATACTGCATTTTGATAATTCTAATTAGTGATCAATTTTCAATTGTAAAAGCAAAACTAAACACTAATTTTGCAACCAACAAGTATGAAGTATACTGCATAGTTCACTTTTATTTTTACACTTCAAAGAAATATGAAATTAATTAATCAGCTTTCAAAAGAAACAGGAATACCTATCGGCACCATAAGATTTTATGAAAAAACAGGTCTATTCACCGGCGAAAAGAAAGAGGAAGTAAAAACCAATAACTATGTATACTATGGAGATGACGTTGTCGAGAAATTAAGATTTATACAAATGGCAAAAGCGGTAGGTTTTACGCTGGCCGAAATCAAAGAAGTTGTAGATGCCTGGTACAAAAAGCAAATCAGCAAAAAAGCAAAGATTCAAGTTCTTGATAAGAAATTACTGCAAATAGAAGAGAAAATCAAAGAATTAAAATCAGTCAAAAAACAAATTGCTATCTGCAAGTTTAATATTGAAAATGAAAATATTGAAAACGCTGATGAAACTATCATTAGTGGAGGCAGACCTTTCGATCTACCCCCGTATTAACGCTCTCACCGACAAAGATAAAAAAACAACTTGTATATACAAGACCTTCTTAAATTCTTACCACATTTTCAAAAATAGAACCCACCCAATTCATAGAATTTGAATTAGTTTTTTATTTTTGGCCAGCCTATGTTCAAGCCCATTACCTTTCAAAATGAAAACTACCTGATCCACCCTTTCCGGCCCGAAGACCTGGAACGTTTTGGTCAAATCTCAAAAGAAGTATTTTGCATCCTATCCGATGATCATACCCTAAAATTCGTCCCCAATAAACGATTAAGTACATTTCAGGAAGCAGAACTATTCCTGCAAACCATGCTCATGAATGCCCATGCCGGGCGAAACTACCTCCATTTCATTACAGATAAAAAACTCAGCAAAGTCGTAGGCATTATCGATCTCATTTCCCCTCAGGTAGCACAGGAACATTACCAGATAGATCACTACCCTTTCTTCATCGAATTTTACCTCAGCAGTTTTGCCAGCGGATGTTATCTCATGACAGACATCCTTCCGACCATTGTAGACCAGATCCTGTCGCAAGGCATTTCCAACATAGGTGCCGTAGTCAACCGCGATAACATTGCTGCCAAGAAAGTCCTAAAGAAAGCACAGTTCCGCTACAAAAACCCTTTCGATCAGGTTCAGGATTTTTATGAGATCACACAGAACTAAGCACTTATAAAGAGTTATCCGTAGCCTCAAAATCAAATATTTCGTTATACTTGGGTTTCACAACCACCGTACCTTTTAAATCCATCAGGCCAAGTTTTATGGCACTCACTTCACTGTAATCACCATCCAGGTCACCAAAACGGAGTAAGCCATGCTGGTACGAAATAAATCTTGTCTTTTTATTTTTACTCAGATCAATCAATGGTTTTTTGTCCAAACCAATAAAAGCAGTTGGCTCATAGTCCACATTCTTCACAAAAAATAAACCATTGCCCAAACTGGCAAATCCGTTATCACCAAGTGCAAGTATCTGCTTCCCTTTCGTATCAATTATTACTTTCTCGTACGGATTCTTAATAGAGCTTGCCAAAAGATGCTTGCTATCCAGAATATCTAAACTACTCCAGTTAAAGTCAAGTAAATGCTCTCCTTTGGTATTAATCAGGGCATATTCCGATTGCCCATCATCCTTGCTGTCAAATCTTGCAACCGGCGCCATACCATAACTAAAGTCTACTCCTTTGGCAAGAGTAGGTTTTACCACCTCTTTTCCTTTCGCATCTATATAGCCGTAATGCGGCACATACTCATTATAAAACTCATGTATCTTATAAACCATCACCAGGGCCAGGCCATTACTAAACGCCGAAATCTCCTTATAAGTTGGTGGAGCTACCACCTGCCCCGTTGTCGTAATAAGTCCATATGTAAAGCTATCTTCAGCATTTGCTTCAGCAAATGAAAAACTCGCCAACCCATTCGTAAAATTCGACTCAATATCATACTTAGCATCTGTAACTATTTTTCCCTGAAGGTTAATAAGCCTGCCAATACTTTTTTTGTCACCATTTTTCGAATCATATTTCTCAAACACCTTTGCTAACCCTTTTTCAAAAGCCTCAGCACCTAAATATTGAAGCTTTATTACCTCTTCGCCCTTTAAATTCACGTAGCCATAGCTTCCATTCTTTGCAACTACAGCAAGTCCTTGCGAAAAATAGCCGACAGTATCATACACCGCCTCAACCACCATTTTTCCACTCGTATTAATAAAGCCCCATTTGTCATTTACCTCCACACCTGCCATTCCCTCGTTAAAGAAACTCACATTTGTAAATTGAACAGGAATTACCAATTTGCCCGCTGCATTGCAAAAGCCCCATTTGCCTGCCTTTTCAGAGTTGTCTACAACCTCAACGTTTACATTTTTACTTTGTGCAGTAGACATTTCCACTACCGGATATGATTTAGGGATGTATTTTCCAATGTTTACCGGTACAAGGTTGTTGTTCCACAAACCCGCATCGTCATAAACCAGCGGAACCACTTCATTGCCCGAAACATCAATAAACCCACATTTGCCATTCAGGCGAACCTGGGCCATATATTTTTTCTCTTTTTGCGCATAGGCGAAGGAAAAGCATGCCGTTAACAACAGCAGGAGCAGAAATTTAGCGTAATTAGATAGCATTCAATGTTTTTTAGGATGATGTAGATGCAATAAAGTTAAGCATCTTCTCCTTTATATTGCAAATGAGCCTCCGGATTATAAACTTCCAGTATAAAGCCAGGATTAGCCAGGTCTTTAAATTCAAATTGGCGATATAAACCATGCGCGTCACTGGTATTCAACATTTTTCTCCTCAACCTTTTCGACCACGGTTGCTCAAAAATATGAGCCAGCATCAGCTTCGATATCCCATTTCCACGAAATTCAGGCAACACCATAAAATCTGCGAACCACCCAAAAGTATAATAATCCGTAATCACCCTGCCAAATCCAACCTGCACCCCCTCTACAAAAGCACCAACACAAAAAGAATTCGCTAACGATCGGTCTACCAGTTCATACGAAATACCTTTAGCCCAATAAGAATCCTCACTTAAGAATCGGTGTACCGTCTTTACATCCATATTCTCTTTACCTGTTTTAACAATAAATTCTAACATAATATCTGATTTTTACACAAAAGTAGCTGGCAGCACTAAATGAACACAGTTACAGTTTTTGATATTTAAACAGACACAGTTATCTTTACCTCATGAAGCGCAACTTCCTGTACACCGAATTATCAAACAACATTGCCACGCTCATTAAAAATGGAGTTTTAAAAGAGGGCGACCGCCTCCCATCTGTCAGAATGCTATGCACAGAACATGGTATCAGCATGAACACAGCAAAAAGAGTATTCCTCGAACTGGAAGCACAATCGCTCATCGAATCAAAACCCCAGTCCGGCTATTTTGTAAGTCGCCTTCCCTACAAAAAACTTCCGCTTGCGCAGGTCAGCAGCCCTTCATTAATCAACGGCAATCAGGAACCGGAAGAATTGATTCATAAAATTTACGCCAACATGGGCAATACAGACCTTACATTTTTTTCCATTGGAGCGCCCGCAGATCAGCTCCTGCCCTTAGCTAAGCTAAATAAAGAAATCATCCTCGCCACACGCTCACTTAGCCACAGTGGCACCGCATATGAACCCTTACAAGGCAACGAGAAGTTACGCCGAATGATTGCAACACGTTCCTTAACCTGGGGAGGGAATTTTGATGAAAACGACCTGGTCACCACAGCCGGCGGAATGAATGCACTATCCTTTTGCATGATGGCCTTATCAAAGCCTGGCGATACCATCGCAATGGAAAGCCCCTGTTATTCCGGCATCCTGCAGTTGGCCCGCAGTTTAGGGCTCAAAGTAATCGAACTGCCTACCCATCCTATTACAGGAATCGAAATCGATGCCTTAAAAAAAGTAGTCTCCAAAATCAACCTGTGCCTGCTGGTTCCAAACTTCAACACACCCTTAGGCAGCTGCATGCCCGATGAACATAAAAAAGAAGTCGTTGCACTTTTGGCCAAACACGGCGTTCCACTTATAGAAGACGACGTCTATGGCGATCTGTATTTTGGTGCCCAGCGCCCTAAATGCTGCAAGTCCTTTGATGCCGGGGGAACAGTACTCTGGTGCAGTTCTATTTCCAAAACCCTGGCCCCGGGCTATCGCGTGGGCTGGATCGCACCTGGCAAATACAAAGAGCAGATCCTTAAGCTCAAACTGGTTCACGCCATATCCTCAACTACCATTACACAAGAAGCAGTAGCCAACTTTCTAAAAACCGGCAGATATGAAAATCACCTACGCAAACTGCGTCAAACCTTGCAGTACAACTACCAGCAATATATAGATACCATAGCCGAATATTTCCCGGAGGGAACCAAAACCAGCCGACCGCAGGGCGGGCTTGCCTTATGGGTAGAATTTAGTAAAGAAATCAATACTACAATCCTGTTCGAAAGGGCGCTGAAACAGAACATCAGCATTTCTCCCGGCAGGATGTTTACCCTACAAAATCAGTTTGAAAACTGCATGAGGCTTTCCTTAGGCCTACCCTGGTCCGAAACCCTCAAACAAAAATTAAAATTACTTGGCAGGCTGGCAGGATCATAACTGATCAAAATACGCCGTAGTCTCCTCCAGTATAGACTGCATTAGCACCCCTGCTTTCCGGTGTTTCAATATGGGCGCTATCTGCCCGCCCCAGAACAAAATCAAATCCCATTTCTCTTGCTCTATCGCACCTTTTCTTAAGTGCGACATGAACTGCGTCTGTAGCGGAAACGGCAAAAATCCATGTTCTTTATGGATCATATCCTTTGCAAGCCTGCTGGTTATTCCCCTGCCAAGCCTTCCGGTATAAGCCCTTGATAAAGTAGTATACTTAGCATTATCCGAAAACAACATTTCTCGATGAACGGCTGTAGCATTCGACTCCTCTGTGGCCAGAAAAGCAGTGCCAATCTGGGCCGCATCAGCACCAAGCCCCAGCGCCGCAGCAACACCCCTTCCATTAGCAATACCACCCGCAGCAATAACCGGAGTTTTCACCTTTTCTTTAATCAATTGAAGCAACACAAACGTTCCAGTCACAGACGATTCAGCCGAAGCCAAAAAAGAAGGACGATGCCCGCCCGCCTCAAAACCAGAGGCAATGATCAGGTCAACCCCAGTTGCCTCCAAAGCTATAGCCTCATCCAAAATAGTAGCAGCCCCGACCGTAACAATCCCAAGCCTTCTGCACTGCTCCAAAACATCCTCGTCCAGCAAACCAAACATAAAACTAAATACAGGCGGCTTCTGATGCAAAATCACTTCCAACTGGTTTTCAAAACGCGATTTAAATGGCGCAGGCTTCTCGGGCAAAGCAATGCCTACTTCATCAAAATAAGGCTTAAACAAAGTCTGAGCCTGTTTAAACTGCTCATCAGACACAGTACCGTCCACGGCGTCTGTATCAGAAACCCATAAATTAATATTGTAAGGCTTATTCGTTGCAGCCTTAATTTGCTGGTCTACCTCAATAATTTCCTGCGGACTCAATGTATAAGCCCCATAGCCTCCTAGTCCACCAGCGTTAGACACAGTTGACACCAACGCTACAGAAGAAAGATTCCCTCCAAATGGCCCTTGTAAAATGGGATAATCAATCCCCAGTATTTTCGATGCTCTTGTTTCGTACCACATCATCTTAAAATTTATTAATCATTATACAACCGGCTCAGTGTCTCTCTCGAAACACCCAAATAAGCGGCTATCAGCTTCTTAGGGACCATATTATAAAGCTCCGGATACAGCTTTAAAAGCTCCTCATACCTATATCTTACATCATTATTCATAAAAGACAACAACCTTTTCTGAACCGCCACATAGCCCCTGTTAGTCCGCCACCTAAAAAAATGCTCTACCTTATGAATCTCATTACACAGCTTTTCCCGGTCACTGTTACTCAGGCAAAGCACTTCCGCATCGCTAATACAGTCCACATTCACGGTGGCCTTGGTATGGTTGTATAATGCGTTATAATCAGAAGCCCACCAGGTAGGCATGGCAAATTGCAGGATAAACATTTTCAAGTCATCATTGATAAAGAAAGCTTTTAAACAACCCGAAATCACGAAGTATTCACAATCTACCACATCGCCCTCCATAATAATGGCTTGTCCTTTTTTAAAACTCAGTATTTTAAAATGAGAGAAGAAATAATCAAACTGTTCATCACTAAGAACAACCGATTTATCGATATGGGCTTTTAAGATTTCTTTAGCTTCTGATGGCATATCAGCTATGTTTCATTGTACCCTTTAAAGTTAAAGATTTAAATCTATTCGCTTACGTCTGTAAACATTTTGTTAACCAGCATCCAGCGGTTATCAATCTTATGAAACGATAGTAGCTCATCGTAATTGAACTCGTACATTTTAACATGCACCTTGGCCACAGCAATCGTATTGATCACCTCTACCGATATCACCGTTCCTTTAAAAGGCTTACCAGAGTCTTTCGGACTTTGCCTGTTGGCCACCCCATCAAGGTACTCCTCAAGCTTTTTAAAATAAGGCTGCCCTTTTATATCGGCAAATAATAAAGTACCCGGATTTAAAACCTTCCGCAGCTTATCAGTATCACCTTCATAAATACCTTTAAAATAATAATCTTCCAGTGCCTGGGTTATTGCCAGTGAATCTTCTTTAGTAGTTTTCATTTTCTTTAGTTTTTAAAGGTTCTATTAATTCAGGTGATGCCCCGCAGCCATACCACCATCCACATTGATGATCGCGCCAGTTATAAAATTGCTTCTGGCAACTAAATATACCATTTGTGCAATGTCATCCACCTCACCAACACGGTTAAGCAAATGCAATCCCGCACTTTGATCAGCATCATCACCATGCATAGGTGTACGGATCACGCCCGGGGCAACGGTATTCACCCTGATGTTATGTTTACCAAATTCAGCGGCAAGCTGCAGGGTAAGCGCATGTATTCCCCCTTTAGAAGTCATTGGTGCGGTTGATGGGCCGCCACCAAGCGCATGGTTTACCAGCGGGGTACCAATATTGATCACTACACCGCCCTGCTGTTTCAACATTTGTGGAATAATCGCCTGCGTAGTAAAAAAAGTACCCTTCAGATTGGTATTTAAAAAACGGTCCAGATAAGCCTCATCCACTTCCAGAAATGGTTTGGTCTCATAAATACCGGCATTGTTTACCAGCACATCTACAGCACCAAATTTCTCAAGCGCTATTGCCAAAAGCTGATCTCCGGTACTTTTATCTTTTACATTACCAGCTACCATGGCCAGGTTATCACCACCGCCAAGCTCCTGATAAACCAGCTCCAGTTTTTCTGGGGTCGATGAATTGATCACTACACTATCGCCATTTTCTAAAAAGTGACGGGCTATTTCCTTACCGATTCCAGATGAGGCACCGGTAACTATTATAGTTTGCTTTTTCATTTCCTTATTTCTTATCGGCTGTAATACCTTTTTCCCTTAATACAGATACCTGTTCACCTGCAAAACCCCAATCATCAAGTTCTATTTCCTGAATCACCACATGAGTCAGCTGAGGGTCTTTATTCAATACGTCAGTCATCAGATTTGTAACCCCTTTAATCAGGGCTTGTTTTTGTTCGCGACTAACCCCTTCGCGGGTTAGTTCAATTTTAATGTATGGCATGGCTGTATAATTTAAGCTAACACTGGTTGTACAGCTTTAGCGGTTACATCAATGGACAATTCAAAATCATTGTAGATCAGGGTATCTCCCAAATTCTGAAAGAAATTACCAGAGCGGAACTTCATTTCGTATTTGGTACGGTCAACTAACAGCTTGGTGGTAGCGCTTAAATTGTCGCCATTTACCGCTATCGCTGCATCAAAATTAATCGGGTGCGTAATACCTTTAATGGTCAGGTCAGCTTCAACATCGTTACCCGAAACTGAAGTAATTTCCAATGTTGCTTCAGGATATTTTTCAATTGCAAAGAAATCATCAGAAGCCAGGTGCCCGGCAAATTGTGCATTCGTTCCGGGGTCAGTAACATCCAGTATTTTGATAGATGCGGTATCGATAATGAATTTACCACCCTCCAGTTTACCATTGTTCAGAATAATTTCACCTTCTTTAATACCAATGGTACCATTGTGTGCGCCGGTTACTTTTTTGCCTACCCAATCAATATTACTTTGGGCAGCTAAGATTTCAAATTTTTGAGTTTTCATAACTTTTGTTTTTAATTGTACATCAAAGTTGTGAAGGATTTGCCCAGAAGTTGTGTGACCTACATCACCATTAAAATGAAGCTTGTTTTATGTGATCCAGATCACTCTCAAAGTGACTCTGGGTTTCACCCAAATTTGTTACAATAAAACAATACAGAAAAGGTTGGCGCTTATACTATTTTTGCTAATTTAGAATGTTGCCAAATAAAAACGGGAGAATAAAATAATGACATTTTCCTGCACAATTATTACAGGCAGCTAACGTTTAGACTGATAATAATTAATGGGGAAACCCTTTTTAATAACCCAAAATCAGAATTCAATGAAAAAACTGAGGTCAAAAGTAGTAAAAGCGCTCAAAAGAGAATTTACCTTCGAATGCACAATTTCAGCAAGAATGAATCAGGTTATTTTAGATGTTAAAAACATTGATTTTGAACAGCACCTCGGACAATTAATTCAGCAAACTCAGCAAATCATTGACAAATATTTCCCTCAGAGAGAAGAACACCTTTGCCTTGTCATCAGGCAAATAGACGGGAACCATCAGAACACATTTAAGATCTGGAAGTCGGTTTATTAGGTAAAATCACTTTTACTCTTTCCTGAGCTGTTCCTGTATCCTGATAATCTGGCAACTGCTTAAAGGGAATATCGTTTTCCTTTAAGCATGTCCCCCGAATTGCTTCTTTCGAAAAAATATCCCCTAAACTAGCATAGATTTGATAAAATGATCTGAATCGTCGTAGCTCTCGTTCATTAATATTCAAAAGCTTCTTTTGGTTTAGATTGGCAGACAAGCGATGAAGCAACTTAGCTCCATATTCCAATCGATTTTCTCCCTTTTGTTCAAATTCAACGATGTAAAACCCAATAAGCCAGTTGCGTAGCGTCAAATGAATATTTACAGCTTTAACTGCAGCTTGGTTTAAGAGTGTGTGTGTACTTTCAATCTGTTGAACATGAAAATCAAAATTCATATGTAAGTGTAAAAAGTGTATAGTCAAAGCTATACTTTTTTACTCCTCAAAAGCAAATGTAATCCCGCCATTAAAACTTACTCCCATTCTATGCAGCTTAAAATACTTTTCTTTTCTGCTATTTTTTCTGCTTAGACCTTTCGTAATCTATAATCTTCTTTGTCAATATAGCCTTTCTGGCAAGTATACTCTCAACCTGTGTATCCGCAGCTTCCAACCCCTCCATCGGATCACGCACTTCAATCTTTGCAATCCATTTCGGATCCAGGTTGTCATACCGCTCATACATTTCCATGAACTCCTCAGGACTGAACCATCTTTTCACCGATGGCTCAAACACCCATAGCCTTTGCTTAAGCGCATTATTAAATATTTTTCTGATCAAATCTATTGTTCTAACCGTTTGCTCATATTTAGCTGAATATTCAAATAACGGTTTATGTTCTCGTTGAGGTCTGTTGCCCATATCAGTAAAATTGAATAGACAAATTTACTAATATTTTTAGTAATATTTCAAAATTAAATTACCAAAAAAACATTTTTTTAGCATCCACTAACCTGTACTACAGCCCATCAGCGTACTTGGCAATCGTTCTTTTATGCCTTAATTGCCTGTAAACACCATCACCCTCTCTGCTGCCCTCTACATTTGTATTCCCCTCAATGGTCTGTACAAAATCTCCTTGTAAGCATTCCACAAAACCACAATGAGCTACTCTTTTTAAGGAACGCAGAGAGAGATCTCTTGAACTCGCATAATTCTCTACTCCCCGTCATCTCGAACAACTCCCAGTCGCTCGTCATCCTGACCTCGAAGAAGCTGCGAAGCAAATTTATTTCAGGATCTCATTTGAGCAGGTTTTGAATAGCATATGCGGGATGCTGAAATAAATTCAGCATAACGAATTAGGCCATTAAACGATGTAAAAGTAGGCCACTAAAAGATGTTATTCGTAATAAACACCTCATAGTCCGTTATCTCGGCGACCGTATCAGTTTTACCCCAATTGGCCAGACAGTGTCTGGCCAATTGGGCGTCACCATATTTAGTGGTAGATTAAATTGGTTTGGCTTTTGTGTAAAGAATGTTTGTTTTTGAACTATGAGTACCATGACAATTGATATACTAAATCCGAAGGCAGCAAAATTAATTAAAGACCTTGCTGACCTAAATCTTATTTCTGTTCAAAGTCCGTCGAAAAGTGGTTTTGCTCATATTCTGAAAAAGCTGCGTTCCAAAGCTAAATCGGCACCTTCACTTGACGAAATTACCAAAGAGGTCGAGTTGGTGAGAGCAAAGCGATATGAAAAGTAAACCACAACGGGTTATCTTAGATACTAATCTTTGGATTAGTTTTTTAATTTCTAAAAACTAATCAAAACTCGACGATATTCTTTTTTCAAAGAAATGTGTTTTGGTTTTTAGTGCTGAATTATTGGAAGAATTTCTTGAAGTAACTCGCAGACCTAAATTTCGCCGTTTCTTTCCTGCTTCTGATGTTGAGGAACTCTTAGAGACCATCCAGGAATATGCCGACTTTGTTGAGGTGACCGCAAAAGTGGAAGTATGCAGAGATACAAAAGACAATTTTTTTATTATCTCTTGCTCATGATGGTAAAGCAGACATATTATTAACCGGAGATGATGATTTATTGGTTCTAGAAAAGTATAATAAAACTACAACCCTGACGATAAGCGATTTCGTAAAAAGCTAATCATCTCCCCTAGGTTAATAAAAACTTATCTTTACCCTATGAAAAGCTTTATACCATACGTTTTACAATTCGGCAATTTGACCACTCAACAAATTGACTTTATTTCAAGCAAAGCGTATGAAGTAACACTTCATAAAGACGAACATTTCTGGGAAGCAGGAAAAGTGGTAACAAAGATTGGCTTTATTACGCACGGCATTCTTCGGGTTTTCTATTATAACAATGAAGGCGAAGAACATACTCGCTACTTTATCGAAGAAAACCATTTGATTCTGGACGGCCATGACGGGGAAACAAGCTATACCCCTTCCGAATATTTACAAGCCGTTACCGACACCAAACTCGTTGTATTTTCAAAAAAGGACTGGAAAGAAATTTCCGAAACCATTGCTGGTTGGGATAGCATCATTCAAAAAATAACGGCAACATATCTGAGAAAAAAATTAGAAAGAAGAAGTCAGTTGGTCTCGCAGGATGCCGCCACACGCTACCTTGAATTTCTCGAAAAATTCCCAACCTTGGTAAATCGTATACCACTATCATATGTGGCTTCTTATCTGGGCATCACCCAATCTTCATTGAGCAGAATAAGAAAAAACATTCGCTAAATCACTTTTTGCCAAATGGCAAATGATTCCATTTTTTATTGAACCAACTTTGCTACAGTAGTTTCAAAAGCAATAAAAAATGAAAACAAGAAAATTAGGAAATAGCGGATTAGAAGTATCTGCATTAGGTTTTGGCTGTATGGGATTAAGCTTTCCCGATGCACCTGGAAAAGGCGAAGTCGTTAAATTATTACGTTCCGCATTTGAAGAAGGCATTACTTTTTTTGATACAGCCCAAGCTTATGGCGACAATGAAGAATTACTGGGTCAGGCCCTTTCTTCGTTTCGCAAGCAAGTAGTCATTGCAACAAAATTTGGCTTCAGGGAAGGTAAAACAATGTTGGGAATGGACAGTCGCCCTGAAAACATTAGAGCCGTTGCCGAAGCCTCTTTGCAGCGGTTCAAAACCGATTATATTGATCTGTTCTACCAACACAGAGTTGATCCCAATGTACCTATTGAAGAGGTTGCAGGCACAGTAAAAGACTTAATCCAGGAAGGTAAAGTAAAGCACTTCGGTTTATCCGAGGCAAATGCAGAAACAATCCGTAAAGCACACGCAGTTCAGCCTGTTACAGCATTGCAAAGCGAATATTCCATGTTTTACCGCGACCCCGAAAAAGAAATAATACCAACTTTAGAAGAATTGGGTATTGGCTTTGTACCGTTCAGTCCATTGGGCAAAGGATTTCTTACCGGCACAATAAACCCCGACACAGAATTTGATAAAACCGACGGCAGAAGCATGGCACCTCGCTTCAGCAAAGAAAACAGAGAAGCCAATCAGGCATTAGTCGATTTACTTATTTCTATTGCAAAAGACAACAACGCTACATCTGCACAAATAGCATTAGCCTGGCTCTTGGCTCAAAAACCCTGGATCGTTCCCATACCCGGCACAACAAAATTAACCCGCCTCATAGAAAATATTGGTAGCGCAAACCTTTTGCTAACTGATGACGCTCACTCCAGAATAACCGCCGCATTAGCAACAATCAAAATCTCCGGCGCCCGCTACCCCGCACAGCTACAATCAATACTAGGCAAATAATAAAACATCACCCGCCCTGGTCTGTCGTCATCCTAACCACTACACCCGTCATCTCGAACGCAGAGAGAGATCTCTTGAAGTAGCATAACCATGATATCTCTCCTGGCGTCGAGATGACGACAACTAGACTCAGCACATCGCTACCACCCCATCATCCTGAACTTGTTTTGCTTCGCAGCTCTGACGGGTCAGGATCTCTTCTGAGCAAGCTCCCCGGTAATCCCCTTTTACAAAACCAGACCTTTTTTTAAAAACATTTGCGCAACCATTTGGTTGTTCTTATATTTGCAATCAAATGGTTGCATTATCAAAATTTACAAAATGAAAAGAACAATCGCACATCTTGTTTTAACAGCTCTGATACTATCATCCTGTAACAATACAAACCGCCCGGAACAAACCAAAACTCACGGCTACTCAGAAGTCAACGGGATTAAAATGTACTACGAAATTTATGGAGACGGCAAACCCCTTGTTTTACTTCACGGTGGCGGCTCTACCATTCAAACAACATTTGGAAGAGTTATTCCGATGCTTGCTAAACACAGAAAGATTATTGCTGTTGAACTGCAGGCTCACGGAAGAACCAGTGACAGAGGTAAAGATGCAACCTTTGAACAAGACGCAGACGACGTTGCAACCCTTTTAAAGAATTTGAAAATTGACAAGGCCGACTTCTTTGGTTTCAGTAACGGAGGCACAACCACTATACAAATAGCCATTCGCCACCCTCAAATTGTAGATAAAATCGTTCTCGGCTCTGCACTTTCTAAACGAAATGGAATGCCTCCACAATTTTGGGATTTCATGAAACAAGCGAACTTAACAAATATGCCCCAGGAGCTAAAAGATGCTTATCTGGCTGTAACACCTGATCCAAAAGGCCTTCAAATAATGCACGACAGAGACGCAAAGCGCATGGTAAATTTTAAAGACATACCAGACGAACAGATCAAATCCATTAAAGCCAAAACGCTAATCATAATAGGCGATAAAGATGTTATAAAACCCGAGCACGCTATAGAAATGAGCAGACAGATTGCCGACTCAAAACTAGCCATAATACCAGGCGTACATGGTGAGTACATCGGTGAAATAACAACCCTAAAATCCAATTCCAAAGAAGAAGACTATGTTATTCCAATGATGGAAAGCTTTCTCGATAAATAAGAAATCTTTAGGTATTTTGGAGCGCTTGGGATGTGATCAATCCTCTTATGCAACCATTCTCTCTCTCATTAGGTCCTATTATACAAATACTTACACCATGAGAGGACCATTCACCATCTTATTGCTCTTCACAGTCGCAATCGCTTTCGCACAACCCGACAAGACTGCGGCTTTTATCGATGCCTATGTTAAAAAGAGCAACTTCAACGGAACAATTCTGATTGCCAAAAAATCGCATCCCGTATATAAAAAAAGTTTTGGTCTGGCCGACTTTTCCTTAAACATTCTGAATAAACCTGAAACCAGATATAAAGTCGCTTCAATCACAAAGGCTTTCACCTCCGTACTCATTTTGCAACTGGTAGAGCAGGGAAACATAGACCTAGAAAAGCCGATCATCACATATCTACCTGAATACAAAGGCGCCGGCGGAAACAAAGTAACCATAAGGCAACTACTCAACATGACATCGGGCATGCGTAATATGGATGAAAACGGGTCATCGCTCGAGGGAGTACTAAAGAACGGGCTCCCTCAATATCAGTTACCAAATACCTCCGACCAGATGCTCGAGAAATTTTGCAGTATGGAACTGGTAAAAGAACCGGGCAAAGAATTTGACTACAACAATGCTGATTTTATTATCCTGGGAAAAATCATCGAGAAGTTGAGTGGCAAAAGTTTTGAGAAAGTTTTACGGGAAAAAATACTGGTTCCACTAAGCTTAACCAATTCCGGAATGCTGACTCAGAACACAATTATAAACGGTCTGGCAAATACTTATTTCTATAGGAATGACATCAAAAAACTGGTACCAGACCTTCCCGCGTATATCGAAAACTGGTATGCTTCCGGAGCAATGTACTCCACAGTGGATGATATCCTTAAGTTTTCAAATGCTTTGTTCGGTGGAAAGCTCCTGAAACCTGAAACATTGAAACAGATGTTCAGCTCCGGCCTGGGCGAGTATGGCCTGGGTGTATGGGTCTATCTTGATTATAAGATCAACAATAAGATGTATACCATTATTAAAAGACCGGGCAGCATTATGGGTGCTCAGGCAATGCTTTTTCATATCCTGGAAGATGACTCAACAATCATCATTCTAAGCAATACCGGAACAGTCAATATGGATGATTTTGCAGCAAAACTTGCAGATAAAATTATGGAATAGCCACGTCATCATCACTACCCGATCGCTCGTCATCCCCTCCTGATCGGTCGTCATCCTGAACTTGTTTCAGGATCCCGTTTGAGCAAGTTGCCCTTAGTAAAAAATAAAAATCCCTGCAATCAAATTATCGCAAGGATTTGCCTGGTGCCAGCAACCCTAACCCGTCATCCCGGGGAACCGAGGGATCTCTTGCTCATGCAAATCACTTGCTACCGCTTCATAACCAAGAGATTTAGCTGCGCTGAAGAGCTCGGTTCTCCCATCGTCCTTTAGATTTGTTTTGATTATTTTTAGAATGAGAAGGAAGCAGAAGTAAACTATCCTTTCGTCAGAGTTTGGACTCATGTCTCGATTTAGACTTCTGCCTCCCTTTCATCAGGAACTCAAATAGAAATT
>NZ_JBFTKO010000020.1:0-84402 GCF_056395985.1 Pedobacter sp. 05T44 | reverse complement strand
ATTGCGCTCCGAGCTGGGGTAAAATACCCGCCCGAATAGAGAAGGTAAAAGCTGTGGTAATCACGGCAAAGCAACTCCCGTTGAATAAGGCACTCTTGTTAATGTTTTCGTTCATAATATAATGGTTATTTGGTTAGCAAAATCATCTTAAGGGATAGATTAAGTGTTTGGAAATATACAATTAATTTGTTTTTTTAAAAATAGTATATTTTTCATTAAGTGTTATTTATTAAACTTGATCTTTCTAAATATACGTTTCGCCATAATTCTGGATCCTTCTGCATTAGGATGTATTTTATCTGGCATAAGTTCAGGCTTATCTATCAACAAAACATGCATATCTAAAACCTCCACTTTATTCTCATTGGCCACATTCATTATTTTTGGGATAATCTGTTTTACAATCACAGGATCCCATATTCCTGCTGTATCCGCTACAAAAGACACTACAGGTAACAGCAATATAATACGTGGATGGGAAGACAAATCTTTAAAAGATTTAATCATAGCATGGTAATCCTGCTCATATTCATTTAATCTGGATTTGTTAATCAATTTGCTATCATTTCCACCAAGATCAATAACCACAATATCAGGATTACGCTTTAAAGCTTTCTGATACTCATTGGTTTTGTAATATGGTGAATCCCCGTTTCGCAGAAGCGTACAACCACTTACACCATAGTTTTCTACGGCATAACTGCTTCCCAGATATMTTTGAAGCTGAGCCGGAAAGGAGTTTTGCTCCCTGTTTTCCACCATTGCCCCATAAGTTATACTTGCTCCAATGCAGGCTACTTTAGTAACCGCATTAGAGTTAGTATAAAAGCAAAGTGCAAGTAATAGACTAAATAACATTTTCATCTTTTAAATTACTCACTAATGAAAGTATATGTTTTACCAGCAGTGGTATCGAAATCATAAAGAATGGTTTCGTTAATGGATGGCTTATTCAGGTTGGCCTTAGCAGATATAACTGGTGTAGCTATTTTATCAATCTGATAAAACTGATTTGGGTTATCTCCTTTTGCGGGTTTAAGAGAGTTTCCTTTTAGCACATTAGGAACACGTAAGCGACAATTACCACCAAGTTTTGATTTAATGGTAACCTTGCTCAATTTTCCATTTTTCCAGGTGATGTTCTCAATTTCAAAACCTCCTGGAGCTCTTAACCCACTAATACTTCCGTCCTTCCATTCATCAGGCATCGCCGGAAGCAGTTGGATAGAGCCATCGTGGGCCTGTAATAACATTTCAGTAATACCTGCCGTGCATCCAAAATTACCATCTATCTGGAAAGGAGGATGTGCATCAAACAAATTAGGGTACGTTCCCCCGCCACTGTTTTCACCACCTTTATTTAATCCTGTAGGCGTAAGCTGGTTTCTAATTAGTTTATAAGCATGATTACCATCCTGTAATCTGGCCCACAGGTTTACCTTCCATCCCATAGACCATCCTGTAGAAACATCTCCCCTCTGGATCAATGAGGTATGCGCAGCGTCAAACAATTCAGGAGTACGTAAAGGAGAAATCTGATTTGCAGGATACAAACCAAAAAGGTGAGAAACATGCCTGTGTTTGTCATTAGGATCATCCAGATCCTGCATCCATTCCTGCAGTTGGCCGTACTGCCCTACCTGCATTGGGGCAAGCCTATTACGCATGGCCTTAATTTTAGCTACAAGATCTTTATCCGTATTTAGTGCCTCGGCAGCTCTTATGGTGTTAGAGAACAGATCAAACACAAGCTGGTTATCCATAGTAGCACCAGCGGCTATAGATTTACCTTTATGAGCTCTTGGTGCATTTTCTGGCGACATAGAGGGCGATACCACCATCCATTTATGAACTGGTTCTTCTACAAGGAAATCCAAATAAAACTCTGCCGCACCTTTTAATGCCGGGTATACTGTGGCAAGGTATTTTTTGTCTCCGTTATATAAATACTTTTCCCAAACATGGCGACTTAACCACGCTCCGCCCATAGGCCACATTGCAGAATAAATACCATCAACCGGGCCGGTTATTCTCCAAAGATCCGTGTTATGGTGTGTTACCCAACCGCCGGAGCCATACATAACCTTTGCAGTTTCGCGCCCTGTATGAGAAAGGTCTTTTACCATTTCTATCAGCGGGTTATGCATTTCGGTCAGGTTAGTCCCTTCAGCTGGCCAGTAGTTCATTTCAGTATTAATGTTAATGGTATATTTACTTCCCCATGGCGGATCCATTTTATTGTTCCAAATTCCTTGCAGGTTGGCAGGTTGGCCACCTGGCTGAGAAGACGAGATCAATAAATAACGACCAAACTGATAATAAATAGCTGCCAATTGAGGGTCATTGCCATTTGCAAAGTCCTTTAACCTAACATCTGTAGGATTCTTAATAGAATCTGTTTTACCAAGATCAATTTTTACACGGTTAAAATATTTTTGATAAGCTGCAACATGATCCTTCAATAGCTGAGGATAGCTTTTCTTTAACGCAGCATTCAAATAGGTTTCAGAGCGTTTGTTTTCATCAGCACTGATGTCGTTATAGTTCACAAAATTGGTTGCAATAGAAACATATATGGTAACACTGTTCGCTCCTTTAACACTAACCTGATCATCTGATAAAGAAAGCTGTCCACCTTCATTTTTAACTTTTGCTATTGCATTAAATTTAACCTTACCYGGAACGTTCTCTCTGTCGCTGCTTATTCCCGACAAGTGTATTTCATTTGTATTAATAGCTTTAGCAGACCCTTTGTGCTCAGTTGCCATTGATGCGTTAAACGTTATGCTACCTGGCTTACTCGCGGTTAACCTGACTACTATTGCCTGATCTGGTATAGAAGAAAAAATGGTGCGGGTATAAGTAACTCCATTAACTACGTAAGTACTTTTAACTACGGCATCAGCAAGATTTAGCTCGCGGTAATAGTTCGAAAAGTTTTCATGCCCCGGAAAGTTCAGATTTAAATCGCCCACTGGCTGATACTTCATTCCGTTGTTCTTTTTAGACTGGATAGCCTTTTCAGCAAGCGCATTGGCTTCCACATATTTATCTTCAAAAAGTAGTTTTCTCACTTCTGGTAAAGCACCCAAAGCATCGGGGTTGTCATTGCGATTTGGGCTCCCACTCCATACTGTAGATTCGTTTAAACTGATCTTTTCGTGGGCAGTATTTCCATAGATCATGGCGGCTAGTCTTCCATTTCCTATTGGAAGAGCAGCTTCCCAAACAGATCCTGCCGGAGATTTATACCATAATTTMAAATCTTTCTCTTGCGAGAACGCAGATATGGTTATGCCCATAAGTAAAGCATAAGCCACAATAATTGTTTTTAGGTTGGTGAACATTGGTTGTTTAATATTTGGTTTGTGTGTAATCTTTTTTACTAATTAATGCATTAGCATTAAAAAAAAATTAATATATGATTAATTCCATTATGGTTTACATTATTGGTTTAGTTTTCATGTTCAAACACATAATTATTACAATCTATACCGTTCCTTATTCCTAAATCCCAATCACTTGGATTGCTTTTCATACTATGAATCTTGTTTAACTACCTCAATCGCATTGGAGAACAATTTACTTTGACTAATGGTGATGTAGGAGAAAATATGGCAGCCATTTTTTATATCTTTATATCTGCAATGTAAATAAGCCTCAAAAGAATCTTACAGTCATGGTGTACAATATTTTAAACGGCGACTCCCTTGCTTATAGTTTTCCAGAAGCAAAAATTGAAGGGGATGTTATTGTTGTTAGAGAAGGTCTTATTGACGGAGAATTATCAGGAGACAACCTACATGACTTTTGGCAATCAAGAGCCAAATACATGAGAATAACTGAAACCGAATACAATAATTCTGTTGTAAAAGAATTTGAAAAAATAATAAATGCACCCGATCATTCAGAGTTTAATCTTTGGTTTGAGTATGACTTGTTTTGTCAAGTAAATATGTGGTTTGTTATTTCAATTATCAATAGTTTGTCAATAAAGAAAAAAGTTTTTGCTGTTTACACTTCTTATTTAGACAAAACCAGTAAACAATTTTGGAATGGCTTTGGATCAGCAAATTCAGATGAACTTAAAGTTTGTTATGCGAATAGACTTCCTTTAAGTGAAGCCGACATAAATTTAGGACAACAATTATGGAAAGCTTACAAAAACGGCAATCTTGAAGAGTTGACAAATCTTTCAAAACATCAATCTTTAGTTTTTCCGTATTTACAAGAAGTAGTGAAGGCGCATGTTGACCGCTTTCCAAAAGATGGCACAACAGGAAGACCTGAAAAAGTTATTGAAGACATCACGAAAAATATTTCTACTGATTTTCATAAAGTGTTCAAAGAATTTTGGAATAGAGAAAGCGTTTATGGTTTTGGTGACGTTCAATTAAAAAGTCTCTATGACAAAGTAATGCACTACCGCTAATATTTGTATGCCACAGACGTAGCCCCCTTAAAGGAACAAAAAACACCAATAATTACTTATTTATTAGGATTTAGTAGATATTTACAGATTATGACAGAACCCCTCGTTTTATATTCAGTAAGTGAGCGTATAGCAACTATTGCTATAAATCGTCTTGAGAAGCGTAATGCATTAAATCCCGATCTTGTTCAGCAGTTAACGGATTCGTTCATCAGCGCATCAGAGGATGATGGCGTAAAAGTGATTGTTTTAAAAGCTAACGGTGCTGTTTTTAGTGCAGGTGCTGATCTGGCTTATTTGCAGCAATTGCAGTTAAATACTTATGAAGAAAACCTTGCCGATTCTGAGAACCTAAAGCGACTGTTTACCACCATTTATTATTTACCTAAGGTTGTCATAGCTCAGGTAGAAGGGCATGCAATTGCCGGAGGCTGTGGACTTGCAACTGTTTGCGACATTACATTTTCTGTTCCTGAGGCCAATTTTGGCTATACTGAAGTAAAACTGGGATTTGTTCCGGCTATAGTATCCTGCTTTTTATTACGCAAAACAAGTGAAACTATTGCTAAAAAAATACTACTGACAGGAAGCCTTTTTTCTGCACAAGAGGCACTTGAGCATGGATTAATAACGTTTGTAACAAACAAAGAAGAGATTAGTCAAAAAGTGAAAGATTTTGCATTAAATTTGTGTAATGAAGCTTCAGCAAATTCGTTAATGGTAACTAAGCAGCTAATCGGGCAGACTACAAATCCTTTATTGGAGAAATGCTTGTCGCTAGCCGTTCAGATAAATGCCAGGGTAAGAGATACTGATGATTTCAAAAAAGGAATTGCCTCTTTCATTAACAAGGAAAAGATAAAGTGGTAATTACCTTTTGATTGTGACAAATGCTAATAGAACTATACTAATACATAAAAAAACTAAAAACCAGAAAATGTTTAAATCAATCAAAACCGGTGTTGTAGCTGTAATTTTAATCAGCACGGCCATTGTTGCTAAAGCTCAAAAAATTGTAGATCAGGGAACATTAACCTTTGGAATTGAGTATCAATTAACAGATGATCAAAAGAAGGTTATAGATCCTTCTGTTCTTCCTTCCGAAAGTAAAGTTCAGTTTAATGGCAATATATCTAAAATTGAAATGGATATGGGCCCTGCAATGATAAAGGTATTTTCTGATGGAGCTGCCAGAACTGCATTAGTACTTATAGATATTCCGGTTGCCCAAAAACAGTATGCGTCTAAAATGTCTAAAGAAGATTTAGACAAACAAACAGGAAACCTGGTATTCAGCGACTTTAAAGCAACAGGCGAAAAACAAACAATCGCAGGCTTTAATTCAGAAAAATACACTTATAAAGATAACAATGGTGCTAACTACGAAGTTTGGGTTACTACCGATTTAAAGGTTACACCGGGTGCTACCCCTCCAGGATTTGATCAGATAAAAGGTACCCCTGTAAAATACACCAACATCAGAGATGGTTTTAAAACAGTAGCAACATTAAAAAGTCTGAAAGAAGAAAAAGTAGGTCCTTTTAGCCTTACTATACCAAGTGGTTATGAAGAAAAAACAATGGCAGAATTAAAAGCTATGCAAGGTGGTGGCCAATAACATAGCGTAAAATGTTAAAAAGCTTCCTGTTTTTTGCACGCTTCTTTCTGTTTTGGCTGTTATTTTTTTTCGTTGACCGCCTTACATTTATCATTATAAATTCAAAAAAACTTGCCATGGTTCCTTTATCGGAAATCATGGCAAGTTTTTATCATGCCCTAAAGCTTGATCTGTCGATGACGGCGTACATACTCGTCATTCCTCTTTTCAGCTATATATACTGGCTCTTAAATGGCCGCAAGGTGGTAGAATTAAAATGGCTTACCATCTATAACAAAATCCTGATCATATTATTCAGCATTATATCTGTTGTAAATTTCAATATTTACCGGGAATGGGGTAGCAAAATAAACGCAAAAGCTGTTGGTTTTGCCATTTCAACGCCCAACGAAGCACTTGCATCAAGTGCATCCTCTCCTATCGGATTAACGTTATCTTTACTTGTTTTATTGATTGTTATAGGTTTTATTCTGCAACGATGGGTTGTACTTAGGAAACTTAGTTTTAAAGCTAGTCCGATCTGGTTACGGGGAATTGCCGTTATCATATTGGTTTTTTTAAATTTTCTCTTGATACGTGGCGGGTTAGGCGGTTCTCCAATTAATCAAAGCATGGCCTACTTTTCCAAAGAACAGGTTTTAAATCATGCTGCAGTAAATACAGAGTGGAACCTGTTGTCGAGCGCCCTTGCTGCCCGCATGACCAAGAATAACCCTTATAACTATTTAAGCAAGCAAGCAGCCGATGCAAATATTAAGGAACTTTATACTCCGGCAAAGGACACTACCATCAACATACTTACCACTAAACGACCAAATGTAGTCCTGGTAATCATTGAAAGCTTTACTGCAGATCTAACCAAAACACTGGGCAACGAGGATGGTATTACGCCTAACTTTGATACGCTAATACACAAAGGAGTGCTTTTTAGTAATATTTATTCCTCTGGTAGCAGAACTGACAAAGGATTGGTAGCCACTTTAGCTGGCTTCCCTACCCTTGCCGCTGGCAGCATAGTAAAATGGCCTGAAAAAATGCAGAAAATTCCCGGCATCTCTCAGCCATTTTTTAAAAACGGGTATCAAACCTCTTTTTTTTATGGTGGAGAATCCGAATTCGACAATTACAAGGCATTTATTTTAAGTCACAATTACCAAAAGTTGATTGACAAAAATAATTTTAAAGGTGGAAAAGTAACCAAATGGGGACAATTTGATGAGGCGGTTTTTGACAGGCAGATTGAGGATCTTAATAAAGAAAAGCAACCTTTCTTCTCTACCCTGCTTACCCTTACCAATCATGAACCTTATGCGCTTCCGGGCAATTACAAGTTTGGACAGGCTGATAACGTTACAAAATTTAAAAGCACCGCACATTATACCGATTCCTGTATCAACGCTTATTTAAACAATGCAAAAAAGGAAAGCTGGTATAAAAATACACTCTTTGTATTTATTGCAGACCATGGTCACCTTTTACCTAAAAATAGTCACGAAATTTATGTTCCTCAACGTTATCATGTACCCTTATTATTCTATGGAGATGTGATTAAAGACGAATGTAAGGGCAAAAAATTTGAAGATGTAGGAAGTCAGGCTGATGTGGCTGCCACAATACTTGGCCAGTTGGATATCAGTGCAAAGGAATTTGTCTGGAGCAAGAACCTCTTAAACCCTTATGCAAAACATTTTGCATTTTTTAGCTGGGATAATGGAATGGGCTTTATTGATAACCAGCAATGTGTTACTTTTGACAATGTGGGGAAGACCATATTATACAACAGCAATCCTAAAGATAAGGACCTAACTTTAAAAACCCTTAACACCGCCAAATCATACCTACAAAACGTTTATCAGCAATTTATAGAACTATAAAAATGAACTTCAAACACATTTTTTTTAAACTGGCTTTAGTCTTAGTTTTAGGACTTTTTGGAAAAGCCAATGCTCAGGATATCAAATGGGCAAAAGATGGCAATTCATACTATGAGGTGAGCCAAGGTGAAATTGTATCAATAAGCCTTCCTCTTAATGAAAGAAAAACCATTGTGAGCCGAAACTTGCTTTATTCAAGCGGTAATACAGGACTTGGTGAGATCAAAAGTTTTGAAATATCTGAAGACGGCACAAAAGTTTTACTTTACACCAATAGTAAAAAGGTTTGGCGCTATGAAACACGTGGAGATTACTTCGTTGCCGATCTGAAAACCAATCAACTTACTCAGGTGGGAAAAGATAAACCTGCCTCTTCGTTAATGTTTGCCAAGTTTTCTCCTGATGGGAATAAGGTTGCCTATGTAAGTAAGCACAACCTATATGTTGATGACTTAACGAGCAAAACGAGTAAAGCCTTAACTACTGATGGTACTGAAAGATTAATAAACGGAACTTTTGATTGGGTATATGAAGAAGAATTTGATTGCAGAGATGGATTCAGATGGAGCCCTGATGGTCAATCTATCGCCTATTGGCAAATTGATGCTACCAAAATCAAAAACTTTTTGATGATAGACAATACAGATTCTATTTATTCTTTTACTATCCCTGTAGAATATCCTAAAGTTGGAGAAAACCCATCGTCATGCAAAGTCGGTATCGTTAATATCGCCTCAGCAAAAACCAACTGGTTAGAAGTACCCGGCGATCAGATCCAAAATTATATTCCTAGAATGGACTGGATCCCTTCTAGCAATGAAGTGATTTTACAACAATTAAACAGAGAACAAAATGTAAGTAAACTATTTGTTGCTGATGCAAGCTCTGGTCAGGTAAAAAATATTTATACCGAAACGGATAAAGCATGGATTGATGTAGCGAAGGGATGGGACTGGATAAATGACGGAAAAGAGTTTATTTGGATGAGTGAAAGTGATGGCTGGCGTCACCTTTACCGCATCAGTAAAGATGGTAAAAAGCATACGCTGATTACACAAGGTAATTACGATGTTATCGAGAAATCATTAATAGATGAGAAAAACGGTCAGATCTATTTTATTGCCTCTCCAACAAATGCTACCCAGAAATATTTGTTTAAGACTAAGCTTAGCGGTGGAAAAGCAGAAATGGTTACCCCTTCTATACTAAAAGGTACCCACTCTTACGAGATATCTCCAAATGGAGTATTTGCGCGCCATACTTACCAAAGTGCTTCAGTACCTCCAATTACGGAATGGATGAAACTTACCACCTTAAATCCATTGACCATGGAAGGTAGTGTTACCAATCAGCTTGGACGAATGAGACCGCCAAAGAACAAAGTGGAATTCTTTAAAGTAACTACTGAAGATGGAATTGAATTGGATGGCTGGATGAAGAAACCGGATAATTTTGACCAGACAAAAAAGTACCCGGTTGTATTTTATGTTTACGGTGAGCCTGCTTCGCAAACTGTAACCGATACTTATGGTGCAGGTCGCAACTGGCTTTATGCTGGTGACATGCCTAAAGATGGCTACATCTATATTTCTGTTGAAAACAGAGGCGCCCCTGCTCCCAAAGGCAGAGAATGGCGTAAAAGTGTTTTCCAAAAAATAGGTACCTTAAATATTCGCGACCAGGCTATGGCTGCAAAAAAAATAATGGAATGGCCGTTTGTAGATAAAAACAGGGTAGCTGTTTGGGGATGGAGCGGTGGCGGCTCATCAACCTTAAACTTAATGTTCCAGTATCCGGAAATATACAAAACCGGCATCGCTATTGCAGCAGTAGGAAATCAGTTAACTTATGATAATGTGTATCAGGAAAGATATATGGGATCTCCATTAAAAACTAAAGAGGCCTATGTTAAAGGCTCTCCTATCACTTACGCTAAAAACCTACAAGGCAAGCTTTTATACATACATGGAACCGGTGACGACAATGTGCATTACCAAAATGCAGAGATGCTGATTAATGAACTAATCAAGAATAGAAAAGTATTTCAACTGATGTCGTACCCTAACAGGACCCATAGCATTAACGAAGGCGAAGGCACATCTGAGCACCTTGCGCTTACTTACACCGAATTCTTACAAAGGAATTGCCCTCCGGGAGGCAAATAATGTAAAGAAGTGACTGTATCATTAATACGATCGCAAAACAAATAGCATGATTTAGATTAATGATACAGTCTCTTTTTTAAAACCTTTTTGACCTGTATATCGTTTATATAATTGGGACATTTACAAGACAAAAACACCCAAAAAATACTGCATATTTGCCCAAAATCATGTAAAAAAGAAGATAGCATACATTTTTTTGTGCTTCCGAATGTTAGTTTTGCATAATTATGGCTCATAATTTGATAGTGTGTGATCGCTATCAGAAACCTGATAATAACACTCTAAATCGAACAATAGATATTAAGGCATATACATGGAGAAAAAAGCTGAGAGCCAGGAAACCTTAAATGATGAAGTAAAAACTCCTGGTAAGTTATCCAGGACGTTTATAACGCTTTATGACGTTTTTCAGTTTATTGGACGCTTCTTTAAAGAAGGCTTCTTGCCTCCTTACGAGGGAAAAGAACTAATGAAACAGTGTTATGACATTGGCTATCGTTCTTTAGCGTTGATCTCTTTAACCGGATTTATTACAGGTATCGTATTTACAAAGCAATCCAGACCGTCGCTTGCTGAATTTGGCGCCACTTCATGGCTTCCATCATTAGTAGGTATTGCACTGCTACGAACATTAGCGCCATTACTAACTTCGCTTATAGCAGCAGGAAAAGTAGGATCTAGTATTGGCGCCGAGCTGGGCTCAATGAGGGTTACAGAACAAATAGATGCTATGGAAGTATCGGCAACCAATCCATTCAAATTTCTGGTAACAACAAGGGTGCTTGCATCAACAATTACGATTCCTATTCTTACCTTTTATACCGCTATGGTTGGAATGCTGGGCGCATTACTAAATGTTTCTCTAAGTGAAGGCACAAGCGCAAAGGCATTCTTTCAATCGTCTCTTGAATCGATTACCTTTTTAGACATTACCGCGTCTACTATTAAAGCCGTGATATTTGGTTTTACAATTGGAATGGTGGGTTGCTACCAGGGATATAATTCATCAAAAGGAACTGAAGGTGTAGGTAAAGCGGCGAATTCGGCAGTGGTTATTGGTATGTTCCTTATATTTATCGAGGAAGTAGTTTCCGTACAGTTTTTTGGTTTATTCAGGACTTAATTTTTAAACTATGAAAGAAAAGAAGCCCTTGTCTGAACAAGAAAAAGTAATAGAAATTAATGGCCTGTATAAGTCTTTCGGCAATTACCATGTATTAAGGGGAGTAGATTTAGAACTTTATAAGCGCGAAAACCTGGTTGTGCTTGGAAAGTCAGGTACGGGTAAATCTGTATTGATAAAAATTGTGGTCGGCCTATTAGCCCCAGACCATGGGGATGTTAGGGTACTTAACCAGCATGTTGATCAGATCACTTATAAAGAACTGCTTGCTTTAAGATTAAAAGTAGGATTTTCATTCCAAAACAGTGCATTGTATGATAGTATGACTGTTAGAGAAAACCTGGTTTTCCCTTTAATCAGAAATCAGAAAAAGTTAACAAAGGGAGAAATAACCAGTGCGGTTGAAGAGATGCTGGATGCAGTTGGACTACTCCATACCATTAACCAGATGCCTTCGGAATTATCAGGCGGCCAAAGAAAAAGGATAGGTATTGCCAGAACATTGATCTTACGGCCTGAAATTATGCTTTATGATGAACCTACAGCCGGACTTGATCCGATAACCTGTTTGGAAATCAATAGCCTGATTAATGAAGTACAGGAGCGCTTTCATACCAGTTCGATCATCATTACCCATGATTTAACCTGTGCAAAAGCAGTTGGTAATAGAGTAGCCATGTTACTGGATGGCAAATTTGAGCGTCAGGGTACTTTCGAAGACGTGTTTAATACAAATGATGAACGGGTAAAACCATTTTACGATTACAATTTTATTCAATAGAAATTATGCAGGCAACAGACACACGCCGTAAGATTATAGTTGGAGCGTTTATTCTCCTGGGCATAGCGATATTTATTTTAGGGGTTTTCACATTGGGAAGTCAGAAAAAAGCATTCGTAAAGAGCTTTACAGTTGATGTTGTTTTCAACGATATTCAAGGACTTAAAACCGGTAATAATGTATGGTTTTCCGGTGTAAAAATAGGCACAATAAAAAAGATCCAATTTTATGGTACTTCACAGGTACAGGTTTTCCTTAATATTGAAGAAGAAGCACACAAATACATTCATAAGGATGCATCTGCCAGCATTAGTTCTGATGGACTAATTGGGAATAAAATCATCGTAATTACAGGTGGAACGCCAAAGTTCCCATTTGTAGAGGATGGAGACAGGCTAAGAGTAAATACCACTTTATCGACAGACGACATCATGAAAACATTCCAGGTGAACAACAAAAACCTGGTAGAGGTAACTTCTGATTTTAAGATTCTTGCCAAAAGCCTTGTTGAAGGAAAAGGCACAGCAGGCGCACTACTTACCGACGAACAGATAGCTACTGATTTTAAAGCGATTGTGGTAAACTTGAAGAACACCACAGCATCGGCAAACAAGATGGCAGCAGAATTGGATAAATTCTCAAAAACATTAAATACAAAAGGTGGTTTGGCCGACAAACTGCTTACTGATACTGCTGTTTTTGCCAAACTTCAGGCCTCTGTAAACGAATTACAGAAAACGGCAAGTTCAGCAGCCACACTTACAGAAAACCTGAATAAAGCATCTGGAAAATTAACACAGACAGACAATGCAGTTGGTGTATTGCTAAATGATCAAAAGACTGCAGAGCAGGTAAAATCAATTATGCTAAACATGGAAACCAGCAGCAAAAAGCTAGATGAAAATCTGGAAGCATTACAACATAATTTTCTTTTAAGAGGCTTCTTTAAAAAGAAAGCCAAAGCGGAAGCCGCGGCAGCAGAAACTAAAAAAGAATAATACCAGCCATTGAGGCTATCTAAAGTATATTTTAAAAGTAGTTCCCTTATTTACAACACTACTTACTGTTACTTTACCTCCCATGGCATCAATCTGATTCTTTGTAATAAAAAGCCCTACTCCTTTTGAGTCGGGCTTTTTATTAAAGGTCTTATACAATCCATAAAGTTCTTCGCCATATTTCTCCAAGTCTATTCCTATCCCGTTATCAGAAATCTGTAAAACAGTTTGGGAGTCCTCAATAAAGGAATCCAATTCAACAACCGGATTTCTGTCAGGATGGCTATATCTGATCGAATTAAAAATAAAATTTAATAAAATACTTTCCAGATAGGCAGGATTATAATTCACAATAACATCCTTAGGAACATTATTTTTAATAATGGCATTTTTTAAAACGATTTGATCATTCAATATATCAATGGTTTTATTAATGTAATTACTCAAACTTAGCCGCTCTTTTATCACATCTATACTGGTTTGGATGCTAACTACTTTATTCAAATTCAGCATGGTTTCATTTAACAGGCCTGATACAGTTTTAAGTACTTCAATCAGCTCAATCCTTTCCTCTTCAGAACTGGTCTGCCCTATTAAATTGGTAATAGCCTGAATATTAGAAGTATGCGATCTTAAGTTAWGAGAAACGATATACGAAAAATTCAGGAGCCTTTTATTTTGCTCTGTAACCAGGTTAAATGAATGATTTAAGGCATCCTGGGCATGTTTATTCTCTCCCACATCAATCATTATACCCCTTAATAAAACTGGGTTATTATTCTCAGAGATTACGTTTACAATATCTCTTAGCCACACTATTGTCCCGTCCTTAGCAATCATCCTGTATTCAAAGTCATGCTGAATATTTTTTCTGGTAGAAACAGTACAATATTCAATAGCCCAGTCTTTATCATCAGGGTAAATGTGATCGGCCCAGAAAGTTGGAGACGACAACCATTCCTCAACAGAATAGCCTAAAATATCTTCAACCTTTTTGCTAATAAATGTAAATTCAAAAGTATTGGGGTCTGCTTCCCATACAATCCCATCAATGGTATTTATTAAAGATTCGATTCTCAATTGAGAATCCAGAACGATCTTTTCAGCAGCCTTCCGATCAGTAACATCCTCAATAATTACAATGTGGTTGGTTGGTTCACCATTATCATTCCACAAAGGTGTTTCCACAATATTACACCACTTTGTGTACCCCTCTTTGTGCAGATATTTTTTTTGAACTCTATATTCTTTAACACTTCCATTATTAAAATACTTAACATCGGCCCTCACTCCATTTGGGTGATTTGGGAGGGTTATGTTTTGAAAGCTCAAATTCAGCAATTCAGATTCTTTATACCCCAGTATATCACATAATTTCTTGTTCACCTGTAAAAACCTACCATCAGTTGGGGTTACTAAAGCTATACCAATAGCTGCCTGATCAAATATTGTTTTAAATTTTGTTTCTGTATTTATCAGTTTCAATTGCTGACTATCTACCAGGTTCTGTAGCTCAGTAGTTTTTTTAACTACCTGAACAACCAGCAAACTGGATAAAATGGCCAAACCAATACCAAAAAGCAAAGGATATATCAATTGAAAAGGGATTATCCTTTCGTGAGCGTTAATAACATAAAGCTTCCAATTGGTGCCAGCAAAAGATGTAGATTGATGATCTTGACCAAGAAAGTCCCTATCGCCTTTTAAAAAAAACTCCTCTTTTCCGGTAGCTATATCAACATTTGAAAATTGAAAGTAAAAATTATTGTTTTTATTATTATAAACACCAATACTATTAAAGAACGCATCTTGCTTAATCACTACAGCAGAAAAGCCCCAGAACCTATTTTCGCGGTATATCGGTAATCGGCCAACAATCCCCATTCCTCCTTGCTGTAATTCGTAAGGGCCGGCATAATACATCATTTTTGAGGCTATCGATTTGGTAGCCATTAACCTTGATTCTTCAGATTTTTTAAAAAGATCCAGATTCAATGCCAATTCATTGCCTTTCTTTGGATAGAGATACTTTATGATACCGTTAGGTAATAATTCTAACGCCTTATAATCAGAGTTGGATGCTATTAATCTATCCGCAACAGCATCAAAATTCTTTGGAATGCCCTTATCATTTAAGGTCATAGCAAGTGTTAAAGTAGCAGTATAGCCATTGTTCAATACCAATTGAACATTCTGCTTTACTACATTAAGTGCATTGGCCATCTCCAGGCGCCTACCCTCTTTAATTATCTGATATCTCTGAATTACCAATAAGCCTATCAGCAATAGCAAAAAAAAGAACACACACAAGCCAATCACTTTGGGCTTGCCTGACAGCCGCCCAATACACGCTGTAAATTTTTCTTTGAGACGCATCGCTTGTTMTTAAACAAATATAACTTTTTACTAACAAACTATTATCCAAGTTTATTTACTTTAGTAGCTATAAAAGCATATATGATTTTTTTAGAAAACGAACATATAAAAGCATCTTTAACAACTAAAGGTGCAGAACTACAAAAGCTAACGAGCAAAGAAACAGGCAGGAACTACTTATGGGATGGTAATCCGGATTATTGGGGTAAGTTTAGTCCTATACTTTTTCCAATAGTAGGCGCCATTAAAAATAACACTTACCTATTTGAGGGTAAAGAATATACACTACCACGACATGGTTTTGCAAGAGACAATCAATTTGAAGCTGAACAGATCAGTAACACAGAAGTTGTATTTACGCTTATCCAAAACGAAGAAACTCTAAAGGTTTATCCCTTCGATTTTAAACTAAAGCTGCACTATAAAATTACTGATGCAAGTTTATCCTGCACTTATATTGTTTTAAATCCAGGGAATAAAGAACTTCTTTTTTCAGTTGGCGGACATCCGGCCTTTGCCATACCAACCAATGAGCATATAAGCTACGATGATTATTTTTTAGAATTCAATAAGGACGAAAATCTTGTTTATTACAAAATCAATAGTGATCTGATTGATGAAGAAACCGAAATAATACATCTGCAGGATCACTCCTTACCCCTTACTCATCAGCTTTTTTATAAGGATGCGCTGGTATTTAAAACACTTAAAAGTGACTGTATATCAATTAAGAACCATAAAGACTCACATGGTTTACATTTTACCTTTAAGGATTTTCCGTTTTTTGGGATCTGGGCGGCTAAAGATGCAGATTTTGTGTGCCTGGAGCCGTGGTGTGGTATTGCCGATGGAATAAACCACAATCAGAACCTTAAAGATAAAGAAGGAATTATAGCACTGCCTCCAAAAGGGAACTGGGAACGCAGCTGGTCTATTGTGTGTTTTTAATCCTGTAAGGGCAATTCAACTATAAATGTAGAGCCTTTATCATGGCCATCACTTTCGGCCCAGATGCTGCCTCCGTGCGCCTCAACCAATACTCTTACTATAGAAAGGCCTAAACCAGTTGAGTTTTCGCCACCCGTAGGTTGTGCACTTAACCTGGTAAAACGTTGATACAACCTATTTTTGTCATCATCTGTAAGCCCCTGTCCCTCATCCTTTACCTCTATACGAACCTTATCTGGTAATTTCTTAACACGCACTTCTATATTTGTATTTGCCGGGGAATACTTGATTGCATTATTAATCAGATTATCCAGTATTTCCGACAATTTACCCTCATCGCCTAACAATATTACATCGTCCTGAGCGATAAAATTTAAGGTCTGATCCTTTCTTTCTGCAAGCGGGAGATTCATAGAAACCACATTGCTAACCAGAGAAGATAAATTCAGTTTAATCAGTAGCAACTGCACTTTACCTGCCTCTGCAGTACCGGAAAGCAGCAATTCATCAATAATACGAACCATATTTAAGCTGGCAGTTTTTATCTGTTCGCACATCTTGTCTACCATTTCCGGATCACCCTTTTTTAGTTTTATTAGATCTGCCCGCACAGGTATAGTAGTTAGCGGGTTTTTCAAATCATGTGCGGTAGTATTTAAGATTTGATTATGTTGTATTGCTGCAAGCCTTGATGCAAGCTTAACCTCAATCTGATCCATAACAAGATCCCTTAAATCACTTAAAATTGATTCTTCTTCAGGGCCAAATTTTCTTGGTTCACTATCAATAATGCAAAAAGCACCAAGGTTATAATTATCTGTCGTTTTTAGTGGAAGTGCTGCATAAAACCTCACGTCAAGGTTGCCCAGAGTCATCGAAGTATCTTCTATTGTGTATAAACCTTCAGAAAGCACTGCATTTGCACAAAGACCAACTTCGCGGCTTACCTCCTTAATATCTATACCATATTTTGATTTGAACCAGATTCTATCTTTATCAACAATACTAATAATAGCTACCGGCACATTAAATAGTTTTGCAGCTAATCTTGTTAGCTTATCAAAAGAACCATCAGGTGGAGTATCCAGAATTTCATAGCGGTGTAAGGCTTTTATTCGCTCTTCCTCAATTGAGAATTTACTTTGACTTAATTCTATGGCCATTTGAGACTAAATTGGAATTCATAAATTGGCTGTCAGTGCAATATAATACAATTCCAGATTAAACTGAAAGTTTATATTATTTAATTACAACGGTTTTTTTACTGGTCGAGTATGCATTAAAGACTCCCAGGGCTTTGTTATTAAAATTAGAAGGCGGATTAGCTGGTGCTACCGGCGGGCCACCTGCACCAGAATTTTGCCCTAAGCTATAAAAGTACTTGTAAACATTTCTATCAATGCATTGAAATTCAACCTCAATGGTATCTCCGCGAACCAGATCATTCAGGTCATAAAATATCACATTTGCGGCTTTATTACCATCATCAAATCGATCCTCACTTACTGCATCCTCCTCTATCTTACCTTTTACAGTTAAAATATATCGGTATTGATTTTGAATATCTTTTGGGTCATTATAATTAGCTGCCACATAAGTATTCTTTTCCCCAAAAAAACTAAAATCCTTAAAAGTCAATGAATCAAGTGGAACTTTAACTGGCATGGTAGAGCTGGCTGTATAAATTTTACCTTCGTAAGTAACATCTAATGTGTACTTCTTACCCGACTGCCCTCTAAATTTAGGACTTTGATACACACCTTTAGATACCTCAACATATTCCATAGTAGTTCCTTCTTCATTTCTCACGATCACTTTTGCACCCGAAACCGAATTAAATCTGTTGGGATCAGTAAAATCATATGTTTTAGAAACCATTATCAAATGGTTCTCAACTTTATCGCTAAGCCCTCCGTATATCACCAGTTGTGGCGCTGCATTGTCTAGCTTTAGATTGATCACTTTTTCGCATCCAGCCAGCACAAATAAAACAGCTAAAACACCTAAAACCCCAAGTATATCTCTCTTTTTCATCTCATTAAAATTTGAAATTCCACGTTACCGACGGAATTATGCCAAACAAAGTTGTACGTACTACCTGCGTTGTGGAAACATCATCAGGATTATCCTTAAAATCAATTGAAAATGCATTATGGCGATTGTATACATTATAAATGCCAAATGACCAGCTCGACTGAAGCTTCCTCCCAGGTTTTCCTTCAAGTGTAGCAGAAAGATCTAAACGATGATACGCGGGCGTACGGTAGCCATTTTTTTCTGTGTAATAAAATGCTGTACGGCCATTTATTTGATATTTACCACTTGGATAAGTAACTGCATTGCCTGTATTGTAAACAAAAACCGAAGAAAAGGTCCACCTGGATCCGGCCTTATAAATCCCAACAAGTGATAAATCGTGCGTCCTGTCTTGTTTCGCATAAAACCATTTCCCATCATTTATTGCATCAAATTGGCGTTGTGTTCTGGACCAGGTATAACCAATCCATCCATTAAACTTGCCAAATCTTTTCTTTAAAAAAAGTTCAATACCATAAGCCCTGCCATCACCAAAAAGTAAGTCAGCCTCAACATTTCCATTCCCTCTAAGATCAGTTCCACTTCTATATTCTATCTGATTTTGCATCCATTTATAGTACAACTCCGCTGAAAACTCATAATTATTGTCGCTAAAGTTTCTGAAATAACCTGCAGCAATCTGATCCGCAATTTCTGGTTTAACATTGTTGCTGTTCATGATATAAAGATCAGTTGGAGATGTTGATGTTGAATTAGACATCAGATGGATATTTTGAATATTCCTGGTATATGCGGTTTTTAAAGAGCTTGAGGGTGTTAACTGATAGCTAGCAGAAATTCTTGGTTCCAGATTAAAATAATTTTCTACCACCTCGCCCGCTTTATATGATGTTGTACTGGTGGTATTTCCATCTGCATCATATGTTTTAAAGTTACCTGCCCCTAATAAAGAGAACCCGCTTAACCTAAGTCCGTAAGCCAGGTTCATCTTTTCGTTAACAGCCCATTCATCCGATAAGTAGGCAGCAAGCTCCAGTCCTTTGCGGTTTTCGTAGGTGGTTGCATTTACACTCGACGACTCGCTTGCAGTAAGTTTGCCCGGTGCAATGGTATGATGAATGGCATTTACACCAAACTTTAAACTGTGACTACTACTTAAACTGTATTCAAAGTCTTGTTTTAAATTAAAATCTTTAATAGAAGAGTTCACTTGAAAATCATTGTCTTCCATAAAATTCTGAATTACATAGTTATAGTTGCTATAAATCAGGGAAGTATTTGAAAACAATCTGTCGCTATACAGGTGGTTCCAGCGCAGGGTAAACGTAGCATTACCCCAATTAAAACCAAAAGCCTCTGATATTCCAAGTTTATCGCGTCCAAAATAACCCGACAAGTACAAGGTGTTCTTCTCATTTAACTGGTAATTTGCTTTGGCATTTACATCATAAAAATAAAGCGTATTGCCGTTTATCGAACTATCTGGCGACAAGGCTAAAAAAGCATCGAGGTAGGTTCTGCGGGCACTAATCATAAATGAACCTTTATCCTTAACAATTGGTCCTTCTACCTTTAACCTAGATGAGATCAAACCTATACCACCCTCTGCCGTATAATCCTTACGATTTCCATCATTCATCTTAATATCCAGTACAGAAGCCAATCTGCCGCCATATTGTGCAGGCATTCCTCCCTTATAAACACTTACATCTTTAATCGCATCAGAATTGAAAGTCGAAAAGAATCCAAGCAAGTGCGAAGCATTATATACCGGGGCTTCATCCAGTAATATTAAATTCTGATCGGTAGATCCACCCCTAACATAGAATCCACTATTGCCCTCTCCTGCCGATTTAATTCCGGGCAGCAATTGCAACGTTTTAAGCACATCACGTTCTCCAAGCAAAACAGGCACATTGTTAATTTCTCTGATATTGATTCTCTGAAGGCCCATTTGCGGACTGCTCACATTATCATTTTTCTTTTCGGCGGAAATAACCACCTCGTTTAACTGATTATCTTCTGAAAGAACAAAGTTCTGCCTGACGTTCCGTGAAATTGTAATTGATTGTTTAACCGTTTTATAACCAATAAAACTTATTGAAAGCTCATAAATCCCTTCTGTTGCACTCAAAGAATAAAATCCATATGCATTAGTTCCAGCACCAATGGTTGTTGAACCGGTAAGCTTAACACTGGCACCTATTAATGTTTCACCGGTTCCGGAATCGGTAACTATACCGCTAATCGTAAATTTATTTTGAGAAAAAGCAAATTGACAACAACATATAAATAATAAAAGTAGTGGTACAAATCTCTTTGTTATTGGCATATAAATACTTAGTCTTTCGTAAAAATAGAAAAGATAATCTATTCCATCACTACTATTGCACTAATTACCTTGGCCTGCAGTCCATAATATCGCATTATTTACCATTCTCTTCCAATTATTGTTTAGAAGCAAGTCTGGCGAGTGCCCCATAAAAATATAAACATTCCTTGCCTTAACTTTTGTGTTTACCCATACCACGGGGTGGTCGCCCATTTTTATTTTGGAATCTGGCTGATAACTGGCTTCATCTACATTGGCCAATACATGTACATTTGACCTTGGGCTTTTATTATAAGTATACCATTCTTCTTTATCCACTTTAAATAATGGGGTTACTCCTTTCATCACAGGATGTGTTTTTTCCTCTATCCTCACATTGGCCGAAGCAAAGTCAGCGATATAGTTCTGGAACCTTATGGTTCCCATGAAATCGGAAAACCAGTTCCACATTGGATACCCATCGAACTCACCGAGTAAAGTGGCATGATGAAATCCCAACCATCCACCTTTCCCATTATTGATGTAATCTTCAAAGGCCTTAACGGCTTTGGGTTTCCAGGCATAAGGAGGGTAATCCAGTTGAATAACCAGCTTATATTTTTTTAAAAAAGCATCATCAATTTTATCAGTATTGTCAACATAATCAATTACAAAATGATTCTTTTTTGAAAATTCATCTAGCCATGGGCGTACTGCTTTAGTAAAAGCAATATGATGCCCTCCATTTTCGGCCAACGCCAAAACCCTAAACAGCGGCTGTTCAATTTCAGGCTCTTTTACGGCTTCTATTGCGGTTAATGCCTGTAAAAACCATGCTGCATGAGGTATCCATTGTTCTGTCCAGCGCCATTCATTTCCGCCGGCTTCTGCTTTAAAATCTATACCACTGCCATCAGCATTTCCATCTTTTCCGGTGATACCATTAGAAATCCCTCCTTTTTGAGATCCGTGCCCAAACAAGGCAGCCATATAGGGTACATTTTTTTCGCCAAAGCCATACATAAAACACATTGAATAAGGGTTGCTGCCCAAAATCCATGAAAGTTGCTGCTCAGCATAAAGTTCAATATCCTTTCTTACTCCCCAGCCACTTTTTTCGGGGTAAATGAGTCGGCCACCTAGCAATGACGCAGTGGCTAAAGAACCCAGTCTTGCATTTTCTCCCTGCCACCACCAGCCTGTTTCATTTTCATGAGGTATAAAAAACCCTTCCCGCACTTTGCCGTTAAGTTTAAAATACTGACGTGCATATCCAAACGGATTATTAACAGRTTTGGCAATCTTTAAATTGCCATCAATAGCTTTCTTAATTACAGCGAGGGTTTGTGTTCTGTACCCCTCTTCTTTTTCCATATCAAGATAACGGACCAAAGCAACTACCGGCAATCCCGCATCGGCAGCATGCCAAAATGGTCTATCTTTATCATCTGCGATAAAATATCCCTTATCGGTTATTCTGGAACTTAAATTTGAAGCTCTTTTACGCGCCTCGTCTCTGTAATAGGAACTATCTGTAGCTACCCACAATTCCGTAGCGGCCATTAATGCGCAATAATCATCAATGATGTTCTCTTTCCCATCATCAGCATATTTCAAATTATTTACCGTCAAATGTGCATATGCAATTTCTGCAGCTTTCAGGTATTCTTTAGCTTGATAATCACCATTCTTGCTCCATCTAGAAATGCGGGCTAACGAAGCAATTGCCATGCCCCCTCCTTCTCTAAATGCGCATTGATAATCTGCCGTAGTAACACTGTTTGCCTCCAGTCCTACAATTCTTCGGGCACTTGCATCTGGCTTAAAGTAGCTAAATACAGTCATGTAAAAGTACCCCTCCTCAGATAAAGAACGCATCAAATAGTCGGCACCCCATAAGGCTTCTGTTTTCAGGTCCTCTTTGAGTTTCAGTCTATCCAGCAATGCCGGGATTTTCTCGGTAGCATTAATCATCGACCAGGTAACCAAAGGGATTTGCTGTGGCAACATAAAATTCGCGTATGCCAAATGAGAAAAATATTTACTGATATCTCCAGACGCATCACCCCAGCCTCCATGCACATCTACCCTCTTCTCACTGCCATAAAGCAACATCTTTTTATCGGCCTCTATTTCCTGAGGAGTATTGGCGCGTTGCTTTTTATAATAGTTAAGAATGCTGGGTAAGGTATTAACCGCAAGTGCCTGTGCGGCAATATCAAAACTGGCCGATGTATAATGCTTTCCTTTAAATAATACATCGATCTTATATTTTCCGGGTTTATTAAATGAGGAAAAATCCGCAGTATAAAATTGACGATTCGGAAACCATTCCTCAACAGATCCTGCAGCTTTAAGAGTAGCACTAAAACTTATCTTTTGATCAGAAGCATTAATTAATGAGAACTTTTTTAATTCTGAAAAGCCACTCTCTAAACCAACAATGGCTTGCTTTGGCCCTGATAAATCAAAGGCGACCTGATTAACATGAATTACGGGTTGGGCCTTTATGGCAAAAGCAGATGCAAAAAGCAATATTAAACTTGCGCAAACAAATTTCAAGCGTTTTATCATTTTTTAGAGAAGAGGTTTTAAATGCATCGGCAAAATTGCTTCATGGCATTCTCAAAAATAGCATAATTTTCTCCCTTTAATAGAGCGTGGCAGCTACCAACCAAGATAACAAACTAAAAAACAACACCTTAACAGACGGCTGTAGTATTATTGTAGGGGCAATGCTTTGCCACAATCTTCACTTGAACTGGTCTACGACTATATCTAAACACAATCCTGTTCTCAGCCTCCTATCTACTAAACAATTCTCCATTGATGTTGTTATGCTAGCATGGATCCTATCACATCAGCCTTAATTCACGCTTCAAGAACTGGCGATTTGCCACTATTACAAGAAATAATAGATCAAAAAACCGACCTTGAAGTTCGTGATGATAAGGGTTATACACCCTTGATTATCGCTTCTTATAATCATCAACTTGCTGCAGCCCAATTGCTATTACAGTCAGGAGCAGATGTTAATGGCAAAGATACAGGTGGTAATACAGCATTAATGGGTGTATGTTTTAAAGGCTATGCAGATATAGCCGAGCTTCTACTCAGTCATCCCCATATCAATCTCGATGCACTGAACGGGAATGGAGGAACGGCCCTGATGTTTGCCATTATGTTTGGGCGCAATGAACTAACTCAATTACTATTGAAACATGGTGCAGATATAACGATTACTGATAATCGTGGCATGGATGCGTTAGAAATTGCTTTACAACAAGGCAATGAACAAGGACTCCTGCTTTTAAAACAACATCTATCTATAAACAAATAAGAGTATGAAAAAGAAAAAACTGGATACCACTTCTGATCAGGGTGAGTTCATGACGACCAACCAAGGTCTTAAAATCAACGATGACACAAATTCTTTGAAAGCTGGAGCACGCGGACCATCATTACTTGAAGATTTTATCCTGAGGGAGAAAATTACACATTTTGATCATGAGCGAATTCCAGAAAGGATAGTACACGCTCGCGGTTCCGGAGCGCATGGCTATTTCCAGGTTTATAAATCTATGGCTGAATACACAAAGGCGGGCTTTCTACAGGATCCATCGGTTAAAACGCCCGTATTTGTACGGTTTTCTACCGTTGCAGGATTTAGAGGCTCTACTGATTTGGCAAGGGATATTCGTGGATTCTCCGTTAAGTTTTACACAGAGGAAGGTAACTATGATTTGGTTGGCAACAATGTCCCGGTGTTCTTTATCCAGGATGCAATAAAATTTCCTGATCTGATCCATTCGGTTAAACCTGAACCTGATAATGAAATACCTCAGGCGGCTAGCGCCCACGATTCTTTTTGGGATTTTATTTCGCTAACTCCTGAATCTATGCATACGATTATGTGGGCCATGTCAGACCGGGCAATCCCCAGGAGTCTGCGGATGATAGAGGGCTTTGGTGTGCATACTTTTCGTTTTATTAATGCCAAAGGAAAATCTTTTTTTGTAAAATTTCATTGGAAGCCCCTTCTGGGCGTACATTCAGTTGCCTGGGATGAGGCTTTAAAAATATCTGGTAAAGATCCTGATTTTCACCGCCGGGATTTACACGATGCCATTGAAAGCGGCGCTTTTCCCGAATGGGAATTTGGCGTTCAGATTATACCGCAAGAAGATGAGCATAAGTTTGGTTTTGATTTGCTGGATCCAACCAAACTAATTCCTGAAGAGCTGGTTCCTGTACAAAGGATTGGGAAAATGGTATTAGATCGCAATCCTGATAATTTCTTTGCCGAGGTTGAACAGGTTGCCTTCCACCCCGGTCACCTGGTTCCAGGCATAGATTTCACTAATGACCCTTTATTGCAGGGCCGTTTATTCTCATACACGGATACGCAATTATCCCGTTTAGGAAGTCCTAATTTCCACGAAATCCCAATTAACCGTTCTGTCAATACGGTACACAACAATCAGCGAGATGGACATATGCGTCAGCAAATTAACGTAGGCAAGAGCAGTTATCATCCAAATTCCATTGCCGATGGTAGCCCTGCACAGGCGAAAATAGCTGAGGGAGGATTTTCATCCTATGAAGAACGTATTGATGCACATAAAGTAAGAGCAAGGAGTAAAAGCTTTATGGATTTCTTTAGCCAGGCAACTTTGTTCTATAACAGTCAGTCGGAACCAGAGCAAAACCACATTGCCGATGCATTTAAATTTGAACTGGGCAAAGTTGAAAGCGTAGAAATCCGCCAGCGTATGGTGAATCTTTTAACGCAGGTAAGCATACCTCTTGCAAATGCGGTTGCAGAGAGTTTAGGTTTAAAAGCAGGGAAACCGATAGAACCGATTAACCATATTCTTGGAGCTGATGCCAATCCGGCAGATTATAAACCGATCAAAGTAAAATCAGAAGTTGAAAAATCTTCGGCCTTAAGTATGGCAAATGCTTCAAAAGACAGCATTAAGACCAGACAAATTGCTTTTCTGGCTGCTGATGGTGTTGATGCATCAGATTTTGGAAATATGAAAAAAGCACTTCTTGCTGCAGGCGCAGTTGTTAAAGTTGTTGCACCTAAAAATGGTACACTTAAAGACTCTGCTAGTAAGGAAATCAAAATTGACATGAGCTTCTTAACGGGAACTTCTGTGGTGTTTGATGCAATATATGTACCAGGCGGAGAAAAAAGCATTAAAGCCCTACTATCTGAACCGGATGCTATTCACTTTATAAATGAAGCCTATAAACATTGCAAAGCCATTGCAGCAACTGGCAAAGGTATTGAACTGATTAACCAAAGTTATGTTGGAGCAAAATTGAAAAGTGGTGATGCCGATGCGAAAGCAGGCTTGTTGACAGATCTTAAACCGGAAGCTTTTATTAAGGCGATTGCGCAGCATCGCTTCTGGATACGAGAGAAAAAAGATAAAATTCCGGCTTAATATCCCCGTCATTTCGAATGAAGAGAGAGATCTCTTGACCATGAAGTAGTTGCGAAGCAAACTATACCTAAGCAAGTGATCTCTCTCTTCATTCGAGATGACGTTTCATCGCCAACCCAATGCTGGGGCAACATGCTCCAGGATAGCAGCTAGCACATGGATATTGTAATCAACGCCCAATGTGTTCGGTATGGTTAGTAGCAGCGTATCCGCTTCTTGTATAGCTTCGTCTGCAGCAAGCTCTTTGATGAGCTGATCAGGTTCGGCTGCATAGCTCCTACCAAAGATCGCCCGTTTATCAGCTTCAATATAGCCAAAGCTATCTGATCCTTTTCCCTGCTGTCCGAAATAATACCTGTCCTGATCGTTTACCAGCGCAAAGATCGAACGGCTTACTGAAACCCTTGGCTCGCGCTGATGCCCGGCTTTGTTCCACGCTTCCTTATACAGCCTGATCTGTTCCGCCTGCTGGATGTGGAAAGGTTTACCATTTTCATCAAACTTCAGCGTTGAGCTTTGCAGGTACATGCCATTCTCTGCAGCCCAAACTGCGGTTGCGTTGGAGGCAGCTCCCCACCAGATACGGTCCCGCAATCCGTCGGAATGTGGCTCCAGGCGTAGCAGACCCGGCGGGTTCGGGAACATAGGATTGGGATTTGGCTGGGCAAATCCGTCACCCTTTAAGCGATCCAAAAACTCCAGTGCTTTTTTACGACCCATATCTGCATCGGTTTCTCCCTGTTCAGGTTGATAACCGAAGTAACGCCAGCCTTCGATGACCTGCTCGGGCGAACCCCTACTAATACCAAGTTGCAAGCGACCACCCGAAATCAGGTCCGCAGCACCGGCATCTTCTACCATATACAGCGGGTTTTCATAGCGCATATCGATCACGCCCGTCCCAATTTCTATCTTCTTGGTTTTCGCTCCAATAGCTGAAAGCAGCGGAAATGGTGATGCCAGCTGCCGTGCGAAATGGTGTACCCTAAAATAGGCTCCGTCCAAACCTATTTCTTCCGCAGCAACAGCAAGGTCTATGGATTGAAGCAATGTGTCGCCAGCGTTGCGAGTTTGATACGAGGGATGGTCAGACCAATGTCCGAATGATAAAAATCCTATTTTCTTCATTGATTAGATGAGTTAAAACCAAATATCAAATATAAGGATAGGTCAGTCGCGCACAGGTCACCACATAGTCATAACGATGAATAAATCTTCCTTTTATAACTTGTTTAAAACTATATTTATCTTAAAACTGACCTTGTATGAAATCAGATCTTGAAGAATTAATTGAAGCTTATGAAATCGAGAAAGTAGAACTTGAAAAACAGATTTCGGAGTATGTTGAAGAAGGTGACTATATCTATGCACATTATCATAACAAAGCCTTAAGAAAAATCAATAAAACACTCGATATCCTTAAGGACATACAGCATCCGTTTTACAGGCTTATTTCGGAAGAAAAAACTAAAGCGAGAAACATGACTAAGATGTTAACCCGCGAAGAATATAAAAAATACTTTGATCACTTGGGAACAGATTTTTTTGCAGAACGCCTGCAGGAAGGAGAAAATAAAATCCTTGAATGGCAGCGTGCGCCTGTTAGTCAGACATACGATAGTCAGGAGATCGATGACGCGCTTTTTCGTTTGGTTAAAGGGGTAGTGAGCAATTTCAAATTGTATTTTAAATCCAGGCCGGATATATACGCCAGATTTACATTAAAAGATCACACCATTGAAATTACATTGCTTTACGATGAAGACCCTTACTATGATCATCATGGGTGGATATTTGGAGATGGCAAAGAAATTAAACCTCTCGGATTTATTCTCAAAGACGAACAATGGATATATCAATATCATTTTGATAAGTTTAAAGACGCTTTGGAAATCAAAATCCTACTTGCCCGTTTAATCTATGATGTATTCAATTACGACCGCAGATTTGATTCAGCAAGAATAGTATATGATGATTAAATCTTCTATGGATTGTTTGCCTCAAACTTTGCCTTATCCAACCAGATACTCAATGTAATGGTAAAGTCATTAATTTAAAAAAGGGGCAATTATTTGAATTTCATAATAAATCGTTTGACGCGCATACTTTGAGCTCGGGGTAGAAAAATAAATTTGTCGTGTAATAAATACACTATGACTAAAGTCCTACCTTACTTTCTATTTTTCAGCTTTATAATTATTGATACCAAAACATCATCAGCGCAAACACTAAAACTTAAGGATGCTGTAAATACTGCTTTAACCAATTATGGAACCATTAAAGCTAAACAGAATTATGTTAACGCCTCACAAGCTTCCGTAAGGCAAGCTAAAACTGATTTCCTTCCAAACTTAAGCTTATCGGCCCAGCAAGACTATGGTACCATTAACGGACAAAATGGCCCTTCTTATGGCCTGGGCGGATTAGGTATAGCGTCAAGCGGACCAGCATTTGAAAAGCAAAACTGGAATTCCGCTTTCGGGGGCTTGTACCTTGCCAATATCAATTGGGATTTTTTCACCTTTGGCAGGATCAAAGAAAGGGTTAAAGTAGCCAATACGATCTTGCAAAGAGATCAGAACGACCTGGCGCAGGAAAAGTTTCAACAGCAAATCAAAGTCTCCGCAGCCTACCTGAATCTGCTGGCCGCCCAACGATTAGCTAAATCCCAGGAGAACAATCTCGAAAGAGCAATCACCTTCAAAAATACAGCAGTGATCAGGGCACACAACGGGCTAATTGCCGGCGTAGATTCATCACTTGCCAAAGCAGAAGTTTCAAGCGCAAAAATCTCGCTGACTAAGGCAAGAGACCTGGAACAGGAACAAGCCAATCGTTTAGGTATACTGATGGGTGTAACCTCAACAGAAATGGAACTGGATACGGCCTCTATTTCAAGAATTCCTCAACAGATGTATGCAGATAGCTTATTGAATGAAAAAAATCATCCGCTGATGCGATTCTACAAAAACAGGGTCGATGTGAGCAATGAGCAGGTAAACCTTTTCCGAAAATCCTACTATCCTACCTTTTCTCTTTTTGGCGTAATGCAGGGAAGAGGATCCGGATTTAGCTCCGCATACGCTCAAAACCAGACAGCCTTTACCCGAAGTTATTTTGATGGGATAAACCCAACCAGAGGAAACTATCTTTTGGGTGTCGGGGTAGTTTGGAATTTAACAAGCATACTGCGTACCAGCCCTCAGGTACGGGCGCAACAGTTCCAAAGTAAAGGGCTACAAGACGAATATGAACTTGTGGGCCAGCAATTACAAGCTCAATTATCATTAGCTAACGCCAAACTCAAAAATGCCATTGACAATTACAATGAAGCACCGATACAGGTTAAAGCGGCATCTGACGCCTATCTTCAGAAAAGTACTTTATATAAAAATGGATTAACTACAATAGTAGACCTTACCCAGGCATTGTATACCCTTAACCGCGCAGAAACTGACAGAGATATTGCCTACAACAATGTGTGGCAGGCATTATTGCTAAAATCGGCTGCACTTGGAGATTTTGACCTTTTCATCAACGAATTTTAATTAGCAATATTCATGAATTTAATCCGCTTTGCGCTTAGAAAACCTATCTCAATATTAGTATTGGTTGCCGGGCTATTCTTTTTTGGCATTAGTGCAGTAAACACCATTAAGGTAGATATTTTACCTAAAATGAACCTGCCGGTGATCTATATCGCCCACCCTTTCGGCGGTTACACCCCTACCCAGATGGAAGCTTACTTTGGCAAGCAATACGTTAACATCTTATTGTTTGCCAATGGCATTAAAACCATTGAAACCAAAAATATTCAGGGTCTGATGCTAATGAAGCTCACTTACTACGAAGGAACCAATATGGCTCAGGCAGCTTCCGAGCTCAGTGCCCTATCCAATCGTGCCCAGGCCATTTTTCCTCCGGGGTCACAGCCTCCCTTCATTATCCGTTTTGATGCTTCATCTCTTCCAATAGGTCAGCTTGTACTAAGCAGTCCTATAAGAACAAACAACGAATTGCAGGATATTGCCAACACCTATGTTCGTGCTTCATTTACTTCTATCCCAGGCTTGTTAGCACCTGCGCCTTTTGGTGGAAGTCCACGAACAATTGAAATAAATGTGGATCCGGTATTAATGCGTTCACATAATTTAACCGTAGACCAGGTAGTTGAAGCCATCAAAGTAAATAACCAAACAGCGCCTCCGGGTAATGTTCGTATAGGAGATAAGAATTACCTGACTCCAACCAATTATACAATCAAAAATGTTAAAGATTTTGAAAATATTCCATTATTTAAGGGGGGCGTACAAAACCTTTACCTGCGAGATGTTGCTGTAGTTAAGGATGGAGCAGATGCGACAGCTGGCTACGCCTTAATTAATGGTAAGCGTTCGGTATACCTGAGCATTGCCAAATCAGGTGACGCCTCTACATGGGATGTGGTTAGTAACTTAAAAAAGAATTTACCTCAGATTCAGAACACGCTGCCTGAGGATGTAAAACTGTCCTACGAATTTGACCAATCGGTATATGTGATCAATGCAGTAAAAAGTCTGATCAGCGAGGGCGCAATCGGCGCTATTCTTACCGGACTAATGGTATTACTATTTTTAGGTGACAAAAGGGCGGCATTGATTGTAATTCTAACCATACCAACTTCTATCATTGCGGGGGTTTTGTTTCTGAAGTTATTCGATCAAACCATCAATATCATGTCTTTAAGTGGCTTAGCATTAGCCATTGGTATCCTGGTCGACGAATCAACAGTAACGATAGAAAATATACACCAGCATTTTGATATGGGTAAACCCAAGGCCCTGGCCATTTGGGATGCCTGTAAGGAAATCGCCTTCCCAAAATTGCTGATCCTATTGTGTATCCTTGCTGTATTTGCACCCGCCTTTACCATGACAGGCATTCCCGGAGCACTATTCTTGCCATTGGCACTTGCAATTGGCTTCTCTATGATTGTTTCCTTCTTTTTATCACAAACCTTCGTACCTATCATGGCCAATTGGTTAATGGTAGCACACCCTAAAAAAACACCAAAGCATAGTAAAAGGATTACAGATGATGAGGCAGTTTTTAACGAAACAGGACTAGGACTGGAATCAGAAAAAGATACGCTAAATCAAAAGAAAATCCTTGTAGAACGTGAAGACTTCAGTAACGATGGCAAGATTTCCCTCTTTGACAGATTCAGGAATCGATTTATGCGCTTTCTGGATCGACTTATGGCTTATCGTAAACCTGTAGTATTGGTTTATTTGCTGGTCGTTATTGTAGCCGCAGCCTTGTTACTCACAAATATTGGAAGAGACGTACTGCCTAAAGTAAATTCCAGTCAGTTTCAGTTAAGGATGAAAGCTCCCGAAGGAACCAGATTGGAACGTACAGAAGCAAAAGTACAGGTGATCCTTAAGGAAATCAAAAGAATGGTTGGAGAGGACCATTTATCCATTAGTTCAGTATATGTAGGACAGCATCCATCTTTATTCTCTGTAAACCCGATTTATTTATTCATGGCAGGGCCACATGAAGCCGTCTTTCAGATTGGACTGAAAGATTATCATGCGGATATGGAAGAATTTAAAGATGAATTAAGGAAAAATGTAAAAAGACTTGAACCGGATATCAGTTTATCTTTTGAGCCAATAGAATTAACCGACAAGGTGTTAAGCCAGGGCTCTCCCACTCCTGTTGAAGTGCGCATAGCGGGTAAGAATAAAAAGATAAATGAAACTTACGCCAGAAAGGTACTCGCTGAACTGAAACAGATTCCTTATTTGCGTGACGTGCAAATTGCACAGTCTATCAAATACCCTGCGTTAAACGTAAATATTGACAGGATTAAAGCTGCTCAACTGGGTGTAGACATGAGCGATGTGTCCCGATCGTTAATAGCCTCTACCTCTTCCTCTCGTTATACAGATAAAAATGTCTGGGTAGATGAGAAAATTGGTTTAACCTATAATGTTCAGGTACAGGTTCCCTTTAATCAGATGAACACCAAAGAGAATATCGGCGAAATCCCCTTGCTTAGAAATAGCATCAGACCTATACTAAGTGATGTAGCCACTATTACTACAGATACCACTTATGGTGAAAATGACAATGTTGGCGCTATGCCCTACCTATCAGTTACGGCAAACCTGAACAAAATGGATCTGGGCTCCGCAAGTAAAGATGTAGACAAAGCGATTAAAGATTTGGGTGAACTGCCGAGAGGTTTGATTGTAAAACCAGTAGGTATGATCAATGTGCTGGGAGAGACCTTAAGCAGTTTACAATCCGGACTTCTTGTTGCCATTGTGGTTATATTCCTGATGCTCTCGGCAAATTTCCAGTCTTTTAAAGTACCATTGGTGATTTTAACTGCGGTACCTGCTGTTATACTCGGAGCGTTGCTGTTGTTAAGTATAACCGGTTCTACTTTAAATCTTCAATCTTATATGGGCATCATTATGTCTGTTGGGGTATCTATCGCTAATGCTGTACTTCTGATAACAAACGCTGAGCATTTACGTAAACATAGCGGGAATGCAGCAAGCGCGGCAAGAGAAGCTGCAGCGCTAAGGATCAGGCCCATCATTATGACCAGTGTGGCGATGGTTGCCGGAATGCTTCCGATGGCCATTGGCCATGGCGAAGGAGGAGACCAGGTTTCACCGCTTGGCAGAGCAGTAATTGGAGGTTTGATCGCTTCAACTATTGCGGTTTTGATAATTTTACCATTAGTATTTGCATGGGTACAAGGCAAGGAAACCACACAATCTATATCACTTGATCCGGAGGATAAAGAAAGTAAACATTACATCAAAGGATTAGCAGAATAACATAAAGGCATTTAAAATAACTTACAAATGAAAACAAACCTATTTCTAAACACAGTAGCCCTGGCAGGAGGAATTGCCATATTGGCTATAATGAACGGATGTACGGCCAAAGCAGAAAAAGAAGCAGACAAAAAAGAGAAGGCAGTTACTATTGTTACTTTTAAACTTAAAAAAGATAAGCTGGCCACCACACTGCAGCTGCCGGGAGAGCTAAGTGCTTACCAGCAGGTTGACTTGTATGCGAAGATAAGCAGCTTTATTAAAACATTAAAAGTAGATATCGGCTCACAGGTAAGTAAAGGTCAATTACTAATGACCCTGGAAGCACCAGAAACCAATTCTCAGTTGGCTGCCGCACAATCGCGACTCAAATCTCAGGAAGCTTTATACACCGCAAGCAAAGCGAATTACGAGCGTTTGTATGAGACTAGTAAAACCCCCGGTACCATTTCCAAAAATGACCTGGATCAGGCCATAGCCCGTAGAAATTCCGACCAGGCACAATTTGAAGCAACTAAAGCTGCATATAAAGAGGTGGCCGCGATTAGAGATTATCTGGAAATCCGCGCACCATTCAGCGGTATTATTACTGCCAGAAATGTGAATTTAGGTGCTTATGTGGGTCCGTCTGGCAAAGGGTCAGAGTTTCCATTACTTACCCTTCAGGAACAGAAAAATCTCCGTTTAGCCATTTCTATTCCTGAAGTATATACTGGGTATTTAAAGCAAGGTGATCAAATTAGCTTTACAGTAAAGTCAATGCCAGATCAGGTTTTTACCGCCAAAGTGAAACGCTTATCCGGTGCTTTAGATCTACGTCTTCGTTCCGAAAAAATAGAAATGGATGTTCCAAACACTTCAAAAAGACTATTGCCAGGCATGGTGGCTGAAGTTCACATTCCACTTCCCGCCAATGCAAGCACATTTGTGGTTCCTAAAAAAACAATACTGGAAACAGCTGAAGGTATCTTTGTGCTAAAAAACAACAACAATAAGATAGAAAAAATCGAAGTAAAAAAAGGCAGGGAAGCAGATGATAGAATAGAGATTTTCGGAGATCTTAAAGCAGACGATGAATTGGTAACAAATCCTTCAGAAGAAATGCAGACTGGTCAAGTCATACAACCATAATTTTACACGGAGGTTATAGCCAATGCTGAATAAAAATGAAGAACTTTATGTTGTGAATAAAATTGAAAGCCTTCAGGATTTTTATGAACGTCTAAAGATACGACATCCTGATGTTACCATCCCCAGTGTTGAAACGGTTACAAATGTCGGCCACTTTGGAGTATTCAAAAGATCTACGCACTGTTCGGCGCAACCATCTCCATATAATCGTAGGGATTATTATAAAATTTCCCTGATCCTTGGATCTGGAATACTCCATTATCCAAATCAGCGAATTATTGTAAAAGAACGAGGCCTGCTTTTTACCAACCCCAATATTCCCTATGCCTGGGAAGCAACCTCAGAAACGCAGGCTGGATTTTTTTGCCTGTTTACCGAGAATTTTATACATAACAGAAATGAAAGTCTCAGAGAGTCATTGTTATGGAAACTTCAAGGTTGTCCTATCATTTCTATTAATCAACATCAGGAAAAGATTTTCATGGAGCTATTTGCCAAGATGATGGCTGAGATGGAAAGTATGTATGTTCATAAATATGACATGCTCCGCAATTACATTCAATTAATTGTTCATGAGGCATTAAAGGTTCAACCACCGGACACTTATGTTAGGGAAAATAACGCAGCTGTAAGATTAACATCTATGTTTATAGAACTGCTTGAAAGGCAATTTCCGATAGGCTCCACTGATCATATACTTGAATTACGAACACCCCACGATTTCGCCGAACGACTCGCTGTGCATGTAAATCACCTCAATCATGCTGTAAAAGAGGTAACCGGCCGAACCACATCGGAACACATCTTGAAAAGAATAGCCACCGAAGCTGTGGCACTGCTAAGTCATACCGAATGGAATGTTGGCCAAATTGCATACTGCCTTGGTTTTGAGTACCCTGCCAATTTTAATATATTCTTTAAAAGACAGATGCAATGCACACCACGCTTTTTTAGACGGGAGCGAGTTCCTTCCTAATACCATGCCCATCGCCTGTAAAAGCAAAATCGTCGACGCAATCCCTGAGTTCGTCTATTATTCACTTGCAATGTCCGTTGTATTTGTACTTTAGAATACATTTTATTGCATGAAACCAGCTATTACATTTATAAAAGATATAAAACAGCATTAAAGGTCCCCCGTATACGCAGGTATATGGGTCTATTTTGATGTGATGCCTGGCCTGGATGGGCCGGGCAATCACAAACTTTCTGCTGATAGCAGACTGAGGTAAGTCTGCTTCCAGCGTGCCCGCAGTGCATAATCAGCACGCACTTAAAATGCGCCAAAACTTTACCTATCTTGATTTTGTTTATTACCACATGGCGTTAATCAAATTTACGAGCAAGGGCATTTATTGTGCACAAGGTGATTTTTATATTGACCCTTGGAAACCAGTTAACTACGCGGTGACCACTCATGGACATTCAGATCACGTAAAATCGGGCAATAAAGCCTATTTATGTCATGAGCTTACAAAATCAATTCTTAATCACCGGTTAGGCCCAGATCTAAACATACAGACCTTACCCTATCACAAAAAGATTACCATAAATGGTGTTAAGCTAAGTCTTGTCCCTGCAGGCCACGTTATRGGCTCTGCACAGATAAGACTCGAATATAAAGGCGAGATCTGTGTAATATCTGGCGACTATAAAGTAGAATACGATGGAATAACCACCCAATTTGAGCCTGTAAAGTGCCACACTTTCGTTTCTGAAAGTACTTTCGGACTGCCTATCTATAAATGGCAACCACAGCAAGAAGTGTTTGCACAGATAAAAGATTGGATATCTGGCAATCGGGATAAGAACAAAACCTCAGTACTTACCGCTTACAGCCTGGGCAAAGCACAAAGACTTATGAAAGGCCTGGAGGGTTATGGTGATATATATGTTCATAGCTCCATTGCAAATTTAAATGAAGGGTTTCTACACTCCGGGGTAAATTTACCAGAAACCATCAGGATCACCCCGGAAACTAGGAAAGAAGAACTGCAAAAAGGGATTGTCATTGTGCCGCCGGCACTTTCTGATGGCCGGTGGATTAAAACTTTAACCAGTCCGGCTACCGCGGTATGCTCTGGCTGGATGCAGGTAAGGGCTGGCAGAAGATGGCAAAGTGCCGATGCTGGCTTCGCATTAAGTGATCATGCCGATTGGCCCGGTCTATTGTCGGCAATAAAAGCTACGGAGGCAGAGAGAGTGTATATAACGCATGGCTTTACAGCAACCTTTTCCAAATACTTAAATGAAATAGGCATTGAATCTGAAGAAGTGAAAACGCAATATGGGAATGAGGAAGAAGAGGAGGAAAAATCGTGAAACGCTTTGCAGAACTTATACAACAGCTTGAAACAAGTAACAAAACAAATGATAAAATTGCGGCCCTTGTTGATTATTTCAATGAAGCTGATGATTTGGATAAACCTTATGTAATAGCCATGTTTACAGGCAAGCGCCCCAAACGCCCTGTAAGTACTGCTCTAATTAAATTGTGGGCTGTAGAGCTCAGCGAAATCCCCGAATGGTTATTTACAGAAAGCTATCATAATGTGGGCGACTTAAGTGAAACCATAGCCCTTATACTCCCCCCTCCTGTTCAGATTTCAGATCGTAAATTACACGAATGGATAAAGGATCTGGCTTTATTAAACGGGCAAGACGACACACATAAAAAGGCCTTTATTGTTAACGCCTGGAATAGTTTGGAAACAAGGGAACGCTTTATATTTAACAAGCTCATTTCGGGAAATTTCAGAATCGGTGTTTCCAACAAAATGCTTGTAAATGCGCTTGCAAAACAAAGTACAATCGAGAGCAGCAAAATCATGCACAGTATTATGGGCAAATGGGAACCTTCAGACATTACCTATAATGATCTTATTGCAGGTGTCCATGTAAATACCGACAACTCCTGGCCATATCCTTTTTGCCTGGCTTATGCTCTTGAATCTGAGCCTGCAAGCTTGGGTGAGCCAAAAGAATGGCAGGCTGAATGGAAATGGGATGGTATTCGCGGACAAATTATTAAGCGTAATGGAGAATTGTTCATTTGGTCGCGCGGCGAAGAACTGGTAACAGATCAATTTCCCGAACTACACTTCCTTGCGAATGAATTGCCAGATGGCACCGTACTGGATGGAGAGATACTTTCGGTTAAGGAAGGTAAAGTGCAGGCATTTAGCATACTGCAACAGAGATTAAACCGAAAAACCATTAATAAAGCACAGCTCAATGATGCGCCAGTAGGTTTTTACACCTACGACCTTCTTGAGCATAAAGGAAGGGATTTAAGAGAAGACCCTTTGGCCACCCGTAGACAATTACTTGAGCAAACAATTCAGCAACTACAGACTCAGGATATCGTTGCGCTCTCTCCCATAGTTATTTTTAGCGACTGGACATCTCTTGCAAAACTTAGAGAAGGTGCAAGAGAACTGAACAGTGAAGGTATTATGCTCAAAAAACTAGATTCATTATACCATTCAGGAAGAAAGCGCGGAGATTGGTGGAAATGGAAAATAAACCCTTATACTGTTGATACGGTAATGATCTATGCGCAAAAAGGAAGTGGTCGCAGGGCCAACTTCTATACCGATTATACCTTTGCTGTGCGCGATGGGGATCAACTAATCACTGTTGCTAAGGCTTATTCCGGGTTAACGGATGCTGAAATTAAAGAAGTAGATCGTTTTGTAAAGAAAAATGCTGTAGAGAAATTCGGCCCCGTACGCACAGTAAAGCCAGAACTGGTATTCGAAATAGCCTTTGAAGGGATAGCCGAAAGTAAAAGGCACAAGGCAGGGCTGGCATTAAGGTTTCCCCGAATTGCCCGCTGGAGAAAAGATAAGAAAGCCGATGAAATCAATACGCTTGACGACCTTAGGCAATTATTACAATCTACATTATGAAACTGGAAAATAGCAAGGGGTATAAGCAGGTTATAAGTTGGCTAAAACTTAGCAAAAAAAGACCTTTTAAGTTTCAAACTGAAGCATGGCAATATTATGCTGAAGGCTATAGCGGCCTGGTGAACGCTCCTACCGGCTTTGGCAAAACCTATTCTATATTTTTAGCTGTAGTAATTGATGAGCTGAATAAAAGAGCTGAACTGAAAACCACAGCACTTAAAATTAAAACTAGGAAAAACACGACCGGACTAAAATTAATCTGGATAACACCTCTTCGATCCTTAGCTAAAGACCTGGCCCGCGCTATGCGCGAGGTTTGTGATGAGTTGCAACTGGACTGGATGGTGGGTGTAAGAAATGGAGACACCCCACAAAGCGAAAAGCTAAAACAGAAAAAACAAATGCCAGAGGTGCTCATCATCACACCTGAAAGTATGCACCTGCTGCTTGCCCAAAAAAGTACTTTCAATTACTTTGATCAATTACAATGTATAGTTGCTGATGAATGGCATGAACTGCTGGGTAGCAAACGTGGTGTGATGGCGGAATTGGCGATTTCAAGAATAAAAGGGTTGCTTACAGCGCAACACCCAGAAAGACTTGTAAGGATATGGGGAATCTCGGCAACCATTGGCAATATGGAGCAGGCGATGGACGTACTTGTACCTTACACCGATTTGCTTAAAACCATAATAAAATCCGACATTAAAAAGAAGATCGTTATCAAATCAATATTACCAGATCATGTAGATATGTTGCCCTGGGCTGGTCATTTAGGACATAAGTTGGCTAATAAACTCATCCCTATTATTAATAAAAGTAAAACCACTTTAATATTTACCAATACCCGGGGGCAGGCCGAACTCTGGTACCAGACCTTGCTTGCCCAGGACGAAAACCTTGCCGGCTTACTCGCTATCCATCATGGTTCTATAGATTATGAATTGAGGAACTGGATTGAAGACGCATTACATTCAGGAGTGCTTAAGGCTGTTGTATGCACGTCATCTTTAGATTTAGGTGTGGATTTTAAACCCGTTGATACCGTAGTTCAGATTGGCTCTCCAAAAGGTGTTGCCAGGTTTCTACAACGCGCCGGGCGCAGTGGGCACTCCCCTAACGAAACTTCTAAGATTTATTTTCTGCCTACTCACGCGCTAGAACTTGTGGAGGCTGCAGCAATAAAAGAAGCGGCAAGAATACAAGATATCGAAAGCAGAGAGCCTATTGTAATGTCATTTGATACATTGATCCAGTACCTGGTTACTTTAGCCGTTGGCGATGGCTTTGATGATGAAAAGATCTTTTTTGAGATTAAGCAAACCCATGCTTTCAGGGAACTGCTGCCTCAGGAATGGAGCTGGATCATGCAATTTATTACCACGGGCGGGGATAGCTTAACAGCTTATAATGAGTTCAGCAAAGTGACAAAAAGCACAGATGGGCTTTGGAAAGTGGAAAGCAGACAAATTGCAATGCGCCACAGATTACACATAGGAACAATAGTTAGTGATGCCATGCTTAAAGTAAAATACCTAACCGGTGGCTATGTTGGTATGATTGAAGAATCATTCATATCACGGATGAAACCAGGAAGTAGCTTTACCCTTGCCGGCAGGGTACTTGAATTTATAATGGTTAAGGAGATGATGGTATTGGTTAGAAAAAGTAAACTTAAACAAGCCATTAGCCCAAGTTGGATGGGAGGCCGTATGTCGCTAACCGCAAATCTTGGTAGCGTACTTAGAAAGAAATACAATGAAACACTCGATAAGCAGCACGGAGATGAAGAACTCGATTTCATACTGCCCTTATTTGAGCGTCAGGCCAAGGTTTCTCATGTTCCTAAAAGCGACGAGTTTTTAATTGAACTGATCAATACCAAGGATGGTTACCATTTCTTTGCTTATCCCTTTGAAGGCAGACAGGTACATGAGATCATGGCTGCATTAATAGCCTACAGACTTGGACGCGTGCAACCAATAAGCTTCTCTATTGCTATGAACGATTATGGCTTTGAGTTGCTCAGTGAGCAGCCTATCCCTCTAGACGAAAATTCTATAAAAGACCTATTTAGCCCTGTAAACCTTACCGACGATATTGTGGCTAGTATAAATGCAACAGAAATGGCCCGACGTAAGTTCAGAGACATTGCCTGCATTTCGGGACTTGTATTTCAGGGATATCCCGGGAAATATGTTGCGAACAAGCACTTACAATCATCCGCTTCCCTATTTTTTAATGTTTTTAGCGATTATGATAAACATAACTTATTATTGCGTCAGTCATACGATGAAGCATTTTATCAACAGATTGAAGAGCCTAGATTAGCCGCAGCCCTACACCGCGTACAAGCCAGTAAGGTTATTATTATAAAAACGGACAGTTATACCCCACTCTGTTTCCCCATAAAAGTAGACAGTTTAAGAGATAATATGAGCAGTGAAGAACTTAGTCAGCGGATTGAAAGGATGACTTCAGAATCGGAAAAACGAGTACAGGTAAAAAGAAAAAAGCAAAAAAATGACCATTGATTGTAAAGGCGAGCAACTGATATTAAGCAATGAGAGAGCTATATACTGGCCAGCCAGAAAAATGCTTATCATTAGTGATCTTCATATTGGCAAGTCTGCTCATTTTAGAAAATCAGGCATACAAGTTCCTGATGCAATAAACCATACCGACTTACAAAGACTGACCACTTTGATGTCGGAATTTAACCCTGAAAATCTGCTGGTTACCGGCGACATGTTCCACAATAACATTAACAGCGACGCCAATGCTTTTATGCACTGGCGAAATGGCTATGCCAACCTTAAAGTTATTTTGATAAAAGGAAATCACGACAATTTAAAGAATGAAGATTATGAGGCTTTAGGAATTGAAGTCCATCAAAAAGAGTTACTGCTGGCACCTTTTAGATTTATACATGATAAACCTGGAGAGGTTGATGAATATTATAACATCACGGGTCATATACATCCAGGTGTAGTTATTTATGGAAGGGCTAAGCAGCAATTGAAGTTCCCTTGCTTTTACTTTGGAAAACATTGCGCCATATTACCAGCTTTTAGTGTTTTTACAGGACTAAAAATATTAGATGCAGAGCAGGGCGATTGCTTTTATGCCATCACACCTGCTAAGGTTGTAAGGGTTTAGGCAATTTGTTTATTCAAATTTTGCATCCAGGAATTGAACATATCCTGCTCAATTTTTATAACCAGTTCAGCATGTTTTTCCCAGTCCGCATCAAAGCTTCTAAGTTGGTTCAACATTTCTTCCAGGTGACCTTCTTCTTCAAGAATGATCGATTTAACGGTTACCTTGCTGCCTGCGGCAGTTAAAACATCCTGATAAACAGGGTATAGCTCATCTGCACGTACCTCAATTGCATAGGTTACAAAAAGATAAGCTGCAAACTTTAGTTCATATCCGCTTAAATTAAAATGCTGTTTCAAATAACGGCATACCGCTACATCCAAAGCATTTAAATAAAATTTGGTATCGTTAGGAGCCAATAGCTCATCGCTGGTATAGGTTTTGCAAAGATCGCCATCCAGTTTGTCCAGTTGCTTTTTTAAATAATAAGCATGACGATGTTCCTCTGCTGCATGTTTAAGAATTATAAGGTTCACCTTTTCTTTATGCTCCGATGCAGAGATTTTCTTTGCACCTGCATTTTCCATATACGACAAGGTATTTAACCACTTGGCATGTAAAACATTATCGCTTACTATGTTCTCTAAAATCGGTTTAATGTTCATTACTGTTTTTATTATAATATTGCTAATAACACATTGTTTTTTTGATGTCTTCTTTTTCTTTACAGGCGGTCGTCATCTCCACGATAGGAGAGATTTCTTGAAATGGCATAACCAAGAGATTTCTCCTATCGCCGAGATGACGAGGCGCAGACTACTCTTATATATCGTTTAGTGCTTCATTAATAGTTTGGTAAATATAATCAAGGTCTTCATTACTGATTATATAAGGCGCTAAAATATAAATGATATTTCCTAGCGGCCTAAGTATAATCCCCCTGTCCAGAAAGTAATTGTACAATTGATTTCTCAATCCACTTAAATAAGAGGTATCTGAACCTGTTTCCCACTCCATTACCAATATGGTTCCTGCCTGCMTTACATCCTTAAGCTTTGGATGACCTTTTATCTGTGAAGCAAAAGCTTCATGTTTTGCTACTACTCTATGAATGTTCTCAAGCGTTTCCGGTTTTAATAAAATATCCAGACTGGCCAATGAGGCTGCACAAGTTACCGGATTAGCCGTAAATGAATGTCCGTGATATAAGGTTTTAAGCTTGTCATCACTTAAAAATGCGTCAAATATTTTTTGGTTACATGTAGTAATCCCCATTGGCATAGTGCCACCTGTAAGCCCTTTAGACAAACAAAAAATATCAGGATTGGTATTTAGTGCTTCGCAGGAGAAATACTTACCAGTGCGCCCAAAACCAGTCATCACTTCATCTGCTATTGTCAATATCCCGTGTTTCTGACAAGTTTCAATTAACTGATCCAGATACTGGGGTTCATACATTAACATTCCGCCTGCACCTAAAACCATCGGTTCAAATATAAAGCAGGCAACCTCATTAGAAAGATAATTGATCTTAGATTTAAGCTGCTCAATATTCCGCTCATTAGGAAGATCAATAAATTCAACATCAAACAAAAGAGAAGCAAAGGGATCAGTAAAAATACTCCGTCCACTCACCGACATGGCACCAAACGTATCGCCATGATAAGCCTCCCTAAATGCAATAATTTTAGTACGGGGCTGCTTGGTCGTATTAACCCAATACTGTAAGCACATTTTAATGGCTACCTCTACAGCTGTAGATCCATTATCACTATAAAACACCTTTTCCTGCTTACCAGGCAATAATGGCAGCAGACGTTCTGCCAGCTGTACAGCCGGTTCATGGGTAAAACCTGCAAATATTACATGCTCTAAAGTCTTTAATTGTTCAGCAACTTTAGCGGCAATATGAGGATGAGCGTGTCCATGAATGGTAACCCACCAGCTGGAAACGGCATCAATATATTTCTTGCCATCTTCATCAAATAAGTAAACACCCTCTCCTCTTACAATTGGGACATGAGGTGCTGCATTTTTCATTTGTGTGTAAGGATGCCATATTACTTTTTTATCCCTTTCGGCTAAACTCATTGGTTTCTTTCTTTAATTAATAGTTCTACTACAGTTTTGTCAGTTTTAAAAGTCACGTCGTCAGTTTTAAGGTCATTTAAACTAACCCATCTAAACGACTGTAAGGTATTTTCGTCAAAATCAAATACATCAGTCTTAAAATTCAACGCTAAAGGATGTAATGCTTTTACGGTATAATAAATACTTAAAATCTGACTATCGTTAAAAGAAGATTGCTCATAGAAGTCGGTAGTATAAAGATGATTGAGTATCTCAATTTCAGCGTTGCATTCTTCCATAAACTCCCGTTTAAGGGCGTCTATAAGACCTTCACCCAGCTCTAATCCACCACCGGGGAATTTACTGAATGTCCGGCCACCAGATTGTTCGTCGCTAATCAGTACCTGGTTTTCAGCATTAATTAGTAAGCCGTATACTCTTACATTAAAATAACTCATTGATCGAAGTGTTTTTGATTTTTAGTTGCATTCTCGATTGTCCATTTAATTTCACCTCTAAAGGCTTCCTTCCTTACCGGACAATCATTCATTTTACAATAGTTACAGCAAGCAGGTAAGCAAGGGTCTGCGTGAATAAACAATTCTGTTTTCCGATGTGCATTGCCATTTATAAGCTTATCAATACTTGATATTTCCTGATGAACACGATTGAGATCGAAATAATAAGGGAGCGTGAAGTGGCAATCTATATGCAGATCGGCACCATACTGCTGCGCCCTCAGGTTGTGTACATCTATCCAGGGTTCCTTTCGGTTTTTCTGCAAAATTTCGATAATGTCTTTTACAAGATCAATATTACTTTCATCCATCAATCCACCTATAGATCTTCGCGTAAGCTTATATCCGTTGTAAATGATGTATAATCCTAATAAAATCGAGATCACGCTATCCAGCCAATAGATTTTGGTGAGTTGTATTAAAATTACACCAACCACCAGACCGGCACTGGTTATGGCATCAGTAAGCAAGTGTTTCCCATCAGCCTCCAGTGTAATTGAATTGTGTTTTTTGCCGGTATTTATCAGATAAAAACCTATAATTAAGTTTACAATTCCGGTTGCCCCTATAATAATAGCCCCTTCAAAAAGCTGATGAATTGGCTTAGGATAGATTAAATCGTAAGTAGATTTAAAGATAATGATCAATCCGGCAATGGTTATTAGCGTACCTTCCAGAAAAGCTGAGAAAAACTCCACTTTACCATGACCATAAGGATGATTTTTATCTTTAGGGATGGTGGCCAGATAGATGCTATAAAACGCAAAGCTGCTGGCCAGTACATTCACAATACTCTCTAAAGCATCGGTTAAAATTGCATTGGACTGAGTGATGAAATAGGCAACAAATTTTGCCAGCATAAGCGCTATCCCGATGCATAAAGAAAGAAGTATCGCCTTTTTTTTAGGTTGCACTTTATAGAGATTAGCCACCAAAAATACAGTTTCACTATCGAATTACATTAAAAAGTATTTTTTTTAGTTTATAATTCAGTGAGGTTCATATATTTGTCACTGCACAAAATTAAATTTGCCCACGCACAAATTATTATGACATTTTTATCCAAAAGAATCAATAACCTATCTGAGTCACAGACAATTAAAATGGCTAAGTTAGGCAGAGAGCTATCCGCAAAAGGAATAGACGTTATTAACCTAAGCTTTKGTGAGCCAGACTTCTTTACACCTGAGTTTGTTAAGGAGGCTGCAAAGACCGCTGTAGATGAGAATTACTCTTACTACACTCCGGTTTCTGGTTACCCTGAACTACGTAAGGCAGTTGCAGAAAAGTTATTGAGAGAAAATGGATTAACCTATGGTTTCGATCAGATTGTAGTTTCTACAGGAGCTAAACAATCACTTGCCAACGCAGTAATGTGTCTTGTTGATCCAGGAGACGAGGTTATCGTTCCAACCCCTTACTGGGTATCTTATTCAGAAATGATTAAACTTGGTGAAGGTGAAACAGTATTCATCAACGCTACAGTTGAAAACAACTTTAAAATTACAGGAGCGCAATTAGAAGCAGCAATTACTCCTAAAACCAAATTGTTCATGTTTTCTTCGCCATGCAATCCAACCGGATCTGTTTACAGCAAAGAAGAATTGGCTGATTTAGTAGCTGTTTTTGAAAAACACCCGAACATCTATATCATCTCTGATGAAATTTATGAGCACATCAACTTTGTTGGTAAACATGCTTCAATTGCTGAATTTGATTCAGTTAAAGACAGAGTAATCCTGATCAATGGTTTCTCTAAATCTTACGCTATGACTGGCTGGAGAGTTGGTTACATGGCTGCGAATAAAGAAATTGCAAATGCTTGCGATAAACTACAAGGCCAAATCACTTCAGGTACTTCTTCTATCGCTCAACGCGCGGCTTTAGCCGCATATCAGGGTGGTTTAGATACGGTAAACGAAATGGTTGGCGAATTCAAAAAACGTAGAGACATCGTTTATGCCCTATTAACAGAAATTCCAGGTGTTAAGGTAAATCTTCCAGACGGAGCTTTTTATTTCTTCCCTGAAATAAAATCTTACTTTGGTAAAACCGATGGTACTCAAACCATCAATAGCGCAGAAGACTTAAGCTTGTTCTTATTAAACGAAGCTCATGTATCTACTGTTACAGGTGAAGCATTCGGAAACAACGATTGTATCAGAATTTCCTATGCTGCAGCTGAAGATAAACTTAGAGATGCAGTTTCAAGAATCAAAGCTGCTTTAGCTAAATTGAGCTAAGTTAGTACTTAGATATTGGTATTTAGTACTTAGACATCAAGCTCAAAATATAACAAAAGGCCTGTTTCGTCATCCGGAACAGGCCTTTTTATTTCTTTATGTTTCTCCCTATTACTCCATCCGTGTTGGACTAGCGAGTTTATGCTGAGGCGCCATATTTAAAAACTGAGTGTTCTGGGAAAAGGCATAGGAAATTTTGTCCTTTTTCAGGGCAAAAGATTCCAGCCTTTGAGTAGTAATACTCAGTTTTTAAGCAAAGAGCGAAGCCATATTATGAGCGAATCGCTTCAACAGGATCCAACCTCGACGCTGCGTAAGCCGGCCAAAAGCCCGATATTGTGCCTATAATAACAGACACACCTATTCCCAGCATAATATTCTTCATAAATAAGATCATCTCAAAACCGGCGGCACTGGCTGCTAAGGTAGCCAAGTAAACCAGGAGCAAGCCTAACAGCCCTCCGAGCAGGCACAGCGCTATTGCTTCAAATAGAAACTGCAGCATAATAAAATAATTTTTAGCGCCCAGCGATTTCTGAATACCGATAATATTGGTGCGTTCTTTTACCGAAACAAACATAATGTTAGCAATACCAAACCCTCCGACAAGAATAGAAAAGCCACCAATAACCCAACCTGCTATATCAACCATTCCGAACATGGTATCTAACTGATTAGATGCGATAGTACTCTTATTCAAAGAGAAATCATCCTCTACACCAGGCCTTAGCCTTCTAATGGAACGCATAGTCCCTTGTATTTCACTTTCAATCTCATCAAGAGCAATGTGTTCAAAACCCCTTACCGTAATTGATGGATCATATCTATCGCTTTCGATATCCATAATACCCTTCGCAAAATTTAAAGGCATTACAATATTTTTATCCTGCGACATACCCAGAATATCTTCTCCTTCTTTCTTAAAAACACCAACTACATTCAATTTACGGCCCATTACTATTATGGATTTACCAATTGCTGGTTCTCCATTAAATAAACCTTCAGCTACAAGAGCACCAATAAGAACAACAGGAGAACCTGCCCTTCCTTCATTCTCAGTAAAATATCGACCTTCCTGAAAATCCAGGGTCCATGTTTTATTGAAATCCTGAGAAGCGGCTCTTACTCCCACACCTTCTACAGAATTACTTCTGTATTTAATGGTTCTCTCATTTGCCCAGATTTCATAAGACAAGCCTTCGGCATGTTCCAGACGATCCCTAAGCAACTCATAATCTCTCAGCGACGGCACAGGTCTGTTCATATATTTCCACCACGGATAATCTCCAAAACCACCCCATGGCCATTTCTGAACAAATATTGTTTTAGAACCCAGTTTATCTATACTTGCCTGCAGTTTACTTCTAAAAGTATCAGCAGCAGAAAACACGAATATGATTGCAAAAATACCAATGGTGATCCCTAATAAGGAAAGCATGGTGCGAAGCTTATTTTGGCGGAGAGCATCAAATGCAAATCGAAAACTTTCGCCTATTAGTTTGAGAATGATCATAATTAATGTTTAGACCAAAACTAACCAAAAAGGTTACAGAAAAACATTATATAATATAAAAAATACATTTATGTTTATGAATAAAACATATCTTGTTTATCAGGACGTAAGTTAATTGCAAAAAAGAAKATTATATTTTGTAAATTTGCGCCCTTAATTATCACATCGAAAAATATGAAGTTATCTCAATTTAAGTTTAATCTACCTGAATCATTAGTTGCCAATAATCCTTCAGAACAAAGGGACGAAGCCCGTTTAATGGTTTTACACAAGGATAGTGGCAAAATTGAACATAAAATATTTAAGGATATTTTAGGTTATTTTGATGATAAGGATGTAATGATATTGAACAACACCAAAGTTTTTCCTGCCCGTTTATACGGAAACAAGGAAAAAACAGGTGCGACAATTGAAGTCTTCTTATTACGTGAACTGAACAAAGAATTACGTTTATGGGATGTTTTGGTTGATCCGGCCCGTAAAATCCGCGTTGGAAACAAATTATACTTTGGTGATGACGATTTATTAGTTGCCGAAGTTGTTGATAACACCACCTCACGCGGACGTACCATCCGTTTCCTATTTGATGGAACTGACGAAGAATTCAGAAAAAATATCGAAATCCTTGGCGAAACGCCACTTCCAAAATACATTAAGCGTAAAGCTACTGCGCAGGATAAAGAACGTTATCAAACTATATTTGCAAAACATGAAGGTGCAGTTGCTGCCCCAACTGCTGGCTTGCATTTTAGCAGAGAGTTGATGAAACGTCTGGAATTAAAAGGTATTAATTTTGCAGAAGTTACTTTACATGTTGGCTTAGGTACTTTCAGATCTGTAGAGGTTGAAGATTTAACTAAACACAAAATGGACTCAGAACAGTACATTATTGAGCAAAAAGATGCAGATATTGTAAATAAAGCGATTGAAGAAAAAAGAAGGGTTTGTGCTGTTGGAACTACTTCGATGCGTGCAATAGAATCTGCTGTTTCTTCAAACAGAACACTTAAGGCGGCTAACGACTGGACGAGCAAGTTCATCTTCCCTCCATATGATTTCAGTATCGCTAACTCAATGATTACTAACTTCCACACTCCGGAATCAACTTTATTGATGATGGTAAGTGCATTTGGCGGTTACGATTATGTTAGACATGCTTATGAAGTAGCTTTAAAAGAAAAATACCGTTTCTATAGCTATGGTGATGCTATGTTAATCATTTAGTACTTTAGATACTAGTACTTAGTATTTAGACAAAATGCAAATAGCTCATTAACTATACGATTTATCTAAATACTAAGTACTAAATACTCACTCATGAAATACTACGCTATTTTAGTTGCAGGTGGTTCCGGCAACAGAATGCAAAATACCATCGCCAAACAATTTCTATTATTAGATGGCAAGCCGATACTCATGCATACACTTGAGGCTTTTCATCAATGCCCACTAAACCCCGAAATACTCTTAGTATTAAACATACATCAACATGCCTACTGGGAAGAGCTTTGTAATACTTACAGCTGCTCAATTCCTCATCAGGTAATAAAAGGTGGCGAACAAAGATTTCACTCCGTAAAAAACGGTTTAAAAGCAATTAGGGGAAAAGGGATTGTTGCCGTACATGATGCAGTAAGACCATTGGTATCTCCTGAGCTTATCTCGAAATCATTTCAGGTAGCGGAAGAAAAAGGCAACTGTGTTGTAGGCATTAATCCAACAGATTCCATCAGGAGAATCATTGGAGGCCAAAAAAGTGAGTCGCTGAACAGAAATGAGGTCGCTTTGATACAAACCCCCCAAACATTTAATCTGGACATGTTAAGAAAATCATATGAAAAGCCGTTCAGAAATGAGTTTACGGACGACGCCTCAGTTGCCGAGTATTCTGGATTTGAGATAAATATGATAGACGGAGAAAGAGAGAATATTAAAATTACTTATCCGGAGGATCTTGAAATTGCTTCAATTTTCCTCAAGCGGTCGTTACGCTGATAAAGACAAATGGTCTCTAATAGCATAACGACCGATTAACAGGAATGCTATTACGCTGCCCTATTGATAACTTTTAGAATAATTGCGATAACAGCAATCACTAATAAAATATGGATTAAGCCACCAACATTCGGACCAAAACCATTAAAGAAGAAGCCAATGATCCACAGTATTACTAATACTACGGCAACTAGATAAAGTAGATTTCCCATAACGTTTAATTTAAGTATATGTTTTAGATAGATTTCAGGTTGTGTTAAACACTTCCATGACAATACATAAACAATCATCGTTCCAAAAAAAGAAAGGCCCCGATAATTGGGGCCTTTCTTTTTTATTAGTTATGGTTAATATTCGTCTTCGTTAAAGAAGAAATCATCCTTAGTAGGGTAATCTGGCCAAATTTCTTCGATGGTTTCATATGGTTCCCCATCGTCTTCCAAAGCTTGTAAATTTTCTATCACCTCTACAGGTGCTCCAGATCGTATACCATAATCTATCAATTCATCTTTTGTTGCAGGCCATGGAGCGTCTTCCAAATGCGATGCGAGTTCTAAAGTCCAATACATATTTCTTTACTATTAAGTTATTCTAAATTTATTCGCAAAAGTATATTAAAAAACCTGAGCAAAACAAACTTTTTTTTCCACTTTTTTTAAAGCCTCGGAAGCCATATATTTTCTTCCGTTCCAGCATCTAAATTCAGTTTTCGTGCCAAAACAAATAAATAATCGCTTAAACGGTTCAAATAAATGGTCATTTTTTCGTCAACAAAGCTTTCGGCAGCCAAATGTACCGTTAAACGCTCTGCACGGCGGCAAATACATCTTGCAACATGGCAGTAAGAAACTACCGTATTTCCACCTGGCAACACAAAATGCTTCAATTCTGGCAGTATTTCGTTCATGCCATCCATTTCCTGTTCCAACAGTGCAATGTCGCTTTCATGAAGGTCGGGTATCTTCATTTTGGATTTTTCAGGATCAGCAGCTAGCGATGCTCCTACAGTGAATAACCTGTCCTGAATCTCTTTAAGTATTTTTTGATGATGGTTATCTATATCCTGACACATGATTAATCCTATGTAGGAATTAAGCTCATCAACGGTTCCATAACATTCAATACGCAAATGGAATTTCGGAACTCGGGTACCTCCTATCAACGAGGTTAATCCCTTATCACCGGTTTTGGTATATATCTTCATTAAGAAATGTTATACTATTTTCTCAAAATCACTGCCTATTTTTTCCAGATTGCTAAGGCGTGGCGATACGGTTTTAATATCTTCATTCTTATAGTCCTTCTCAACCAAACCATCGCGCATACGCACAATGCGATGAGCATGTTGAGCAATATCCTCCTCGTGCGTAACCAGGATGATGGTATTTCCCTTACTATGAATTTCTTCAAGCAAACCCATAATTTCTATGGAAGTTTTAGTATCAAGGTTACCTGTTGGCTCATCGGCCAATATAATTGATGGGTTGTTTATTAAAGCTCTGGCAACAGCTACACGCTGGCGCTGCCCACCCGAAAGCTCATTAGGCTTGTGTGTAACCCTGTTGCCCAGGCCTACGTTTTCCAAAGCTTTTTGAGCCCGCTCGTCACGCTCCTTTTTAGAAGCACCGGCATAAATTAATGGTAAAGCAACATTATCTAAAGATGTTGAACGGGGTAAAAGATTAAAAGTTTGAAAAACAAACCCGATCTCTTTATTTCTTACCTCAGCAAGCTCATTATCGGTCATATGGCTCACATTAATTCCATTAAGAATGTATGTTCCCTTACTTGGGGTATCTAAACAGCCAAGAATGTTCATTAAGGTCGATTTACCAGAACCTGAAGGCCCCATTAAAGCAACGAACTCGCCTTTATGGATATCAAGAGTAACGGATTTTAAAGCATGAATAACTTCTAAACCTATAACGTATTTACGGCCTATCTCTGTAATTTGTATTAATGCTTTTTCCATCACTTTTTTCTTTTTAGACGATCTTTAATACTTCAATGTTACACTTCAGCTTATTTTTCTATGATCTTAGGGACAAAGAAGAAGCTTTCGTTGTGTTTAGCTGCATTCTTTAATCCATCTTGTACTGTAATTTCCTGCTTCACTACATCTTCTCTCCAGATGTTTTCTTCCTGGTTCATATAAACCAAAGGCTTTACACCTGTAGTATCCAACTCATTCAACTTCTCCATAAAAGTAAGTATCTTATTCATGTCGGCAATCAATGTATCAACTTCTTTATCTTCAATAGCTATTCTGGCTAAATCAGCAACTTTATTTATGGTTTGCTTATCTATAATCATTTATGAGCAAGTTTACTGTTTATTAAATCAAAAACGCGGTCCTTCAATATATCTGAGTCATCAACACCCAAATCCTGAGTCCCAATTGGTTTGTGGATGTAAATATCGCAAATTCCCGGACTTGTTCCATATTTTGATCCATCATCCCACATTCTTTTCCAAACATTAATCATACTGACAGGAACAATGGCTATATTTTTTTCAATTGCAAGTCTAAAAGGCCCATTTTTAAAAGGGATTGTTTTGGGAGGATATTGATCTTCTATCCTTCCTTCCGGAAAAATAATCAGGCTCATTCCCTTTTCCAGATTATCACCTGCTTTTTTAAACGCCCTAAACGCCGAAATCTTACTCTCACGCTTTACCGGAACATCAATAGTATTAAAAAACAACTTTAAAACAGGGTTAGCCAGCAACTCTTCTTTACCCATAAAATGAAAGCGTCCCTTTGCAATTACACAAAGTATCATGATATCAAAATTAGAAGTATGATTGGCACAATAGATATAAGTCTGATCGCTTTTTAATTCCTCTTCAAACTTAATACGATAAGCCAATCCAATAAAGAAACTACAAATGAAGCTATTCCATTTGCGCAATTTGTTCATCAGGTCGTAGTACTTTGGGTTTCTCGAAGCAAGATAATAAAACGGGTAAAACAGAGCCGAAAAAACCAAAAGAACAAATAAAGAATAAATACGGTGCAGGTGCCTTAGAAGTTTAACCATTGAATTCAAACATACAAATTTTTAGAATTCAAACCATTAAAGTATCAGAGTTGAGAAATTAATTAACCAATTAAAGAAATAAGGATAAAAAAAGAAATTATTAGCAGATCGAGTTGTGGTTTTTTATTAATTTCGGCCCTATGAAAGAAACGGTAGTTAGTGGCATACGTCCGACAGGAAAATTACACTTAGGGAATTATTTTGGTGCAGTAACCAACTTTGTAAAAATGCAGTACGATTATAACTGCTTTTTTTTCATTGCTGATCTTCATTCTTTAACGACTCATCCTACTCCTGGAGATTTACATGGCTACGTTAGACACGTTTTGGTAGAATATCTTGCATGTGGAATAGACCCTGAAGAAACAACCATCTATATTCAGTCTGATGTTCCGGAAGTTGCCGAACTGTATTTATATCTTAATATGAATGCATACATGGGTGAGTTGGAAAGAAGTACTTCATTTAAAGACAAAGTAAGGTCTCAGCCAGATAATGTAAATGCAGGTCTGCTAACCTACCCTACCTTAATGGCAGCTGATATTTTGATCCATAAGGCTACAAAAGTACCCGTTGGAAAAGATCAGGAACAGCACCTTGAATTTACACGTACTTTTGGCAATAGATTTAACAGATTATATAATTCAGAATATTTCCCTGAAGCATTTGCTTTTAACTACTCGAAAAATCTGGTTAAGGTACCTGGTTTAGATGGAAATGGAAAAATGAGCAAATCAAACGGAGAAGGTAGCTGCATCTATTTATCAGACAGCCCTGAAATTATCCGTAAAAAAGTGTCGCGCGCGGTAACTGATAGTGGCCCTTCAGCGGAAAACCAAACAAAACCGGAAGCAATCCAGAATCTGTTTGATTTAATGAAAATTGTTTCACCCGCCGATACACTGAAACATTTTGATGACTTGTATAATAAAATGGGTATTCGGTACGGTGACTTCAAAAAGCAACTGGCCGAAGATATGATCATTTTTAACACCCCCATTCGTGAGCGTATTGAAGATCTTTCTAAAGACAGTTCATATTTACGTCAGGTAGCTATTCATGGTGCTTTAAAAGCCAGAGAAAGCGCACAAAAAACAATAAGAGAGGTCAGACAATTAATTGGCTTCAAATCATTTTAACTTATTGCCTAAAATAACTACCTTACTGATCTTCAATAAAAGTTTATGCACATAGCGATAGTAGGAAATATAGGAGCAGGAAAAACCACGCTAACGGGTTTACTGGCTAAGAATTATGGATGGGAAGCTTTATACGAAGCTGTTGACAATAACCCATATCTCGAAGATTTTTACAGCGACATGAAAAGATGGAGCTTCAATCTTCAAATTTACTTTCTTAATAGTCGTTTCCAACAAATCGTAGATATACAAAACTTCAACAGAAACGTAATACAGGATAGGACCATATATGAGGATGCTCATATATTTGCTGATAACTTACACGACATGGGCCTGATGACCACAAGAGATCATCAAAACTATAAAGCAATTTTTGCAAATGTAACCTCGTTTATCAAACCTCCTGACTTACTTGTTTACCTTCGTGCATCTGTACCTACATTGGTTAACAATATCCAGCGCAGAGGCAGGGAATATGAGGCCAGCATCCGAATAGATTACTTATCAAAGTTAAATGAAAAGTACGAAGCCTGGATTAAAGATTATAAACTGGGTAACCTGCTTATTCTGGATAAGGATAAATTAGACTTCACTAATAACCCTGAAGATCTGGGAACAATAATACAAGCTATAGAAGCCGAAATAAACGGATTATTTTAAATGAAGATTCTCGGAATCATACCTGCAAGATACGCCTCAACCCGCTTTCCGGGCAAACCTTTAGTTCAAATTAAGGGAAAGAGTATGATCCAAAGGGTTTATGAACAAGCTAGTAAGGCCACAAGCTTATCTGATGTAATTGTGGCTACCGACGATGAACGCATTGCTGCTGAAGTTAAAAGGTTTGGAGGCAAATTCATTGTTACCGGAAGTGATCATTTAAGTGGCACAGATCGCTGTGCGGAAGTAGCAACGTCTGTTTCCGGATACGATGCCATCATAAACATACAAGGTGACGAGCCTTATATAGACCCAGAGCAGATTGATCTTTTAGCCTCGTGTTTTAACGAAAAGGGGGTTCAGTTAGCTACCTTAATTAAGGAAATACATACAGAAACTGAGCTTTATAATGTTAATATTCCTAAAGTGGTTATCAATTCCAAAGGAGAAGCCACTTATTTTAGCCGACAAACAATCCCGTATATCAGAAGTCAGGAAAAGGAGAATTGGCTAAAAGCTCATCAGTTTTATAAGCATATCGGCATTTATGGTTACACCTATCCTATCCTGTTAGAAATTACTAAACTCCCTCAATCCTCTTTAGAAATTGCAGAAAGTTTAGAACAATTAAGGTGGATAGAAAATGGGTACAGAATCCAAACCAAAGTAACTGAAATTGAAACCATAGCCATAGATACCCCTGAAGATCTAATTAAAATAAACGATGGCGTATGAAACAACTAATAACCTGCATTTTTCTCTGCACCATTTTTTTAGTTGCATGTAATAGCACAGACAAAGACGATGCCGCCGGAAAAGATCTTGTAAAGATTGTAACAAAGCCATTTAGTGATTCTTTAAAGGCTGATACCTTTAAAGTACAGATACTGGGGGATAAACCCGACAACATGCACCTTGCATTCTCCATCACCTCTTTTAATGGCAAACAGATTTACGATGTAGACATTAAAGCTACCGATTTGTTCAAGAATTACATTGCTACCATTGATCTTTCCAAGAAGAAAAATCAGATCAAATTTCTACAGGAAGAAGTTAACCGTTTCTTTGACGACGAGAACTTCATGGAACCCGCCGTTGATGAGGCAGACCTGCCTGATGCAAACGTACCCGATAAAGCATTTTTCGACGAGTTAAAAAAAAACAGATTGAATGGATTCATTTATCGACTTGGTAAAGAGAGTAAAAACTACGTAGCCTGGTCTGATAAAGAAGGTAAGGTTAAAACTTACTATACCTGTTGCACTAAGTAAAATCTTATATTTTAGTAAAAACCCCTATCAACACAATAAATGCTTATTTGATGCGTTTTTGAGCATTCCATTAAAATTGTTGAAAATAATTAAAAAAAATATTATGATAATTTCAAATTTAACACTATGTTTATATAACGAAACAAAAAGAACTACGTAATAACTTATAAATAAACAACCTAGAATATTCTAACCAAATATACTTTAAAGAAAGTGCCCGAAATATTTCGGGCCTTTTTTTTGTCCCCCAGCATAAAAACCTTAAGTTGTCAAAAAACATTATTTTAGCTTTCTTAATAAATGTTATACGGTAATTTATGCTGAAGAGGTTATCCATTTTCATTTTCCTTACACTATCGTTTCTTACCGTAACTGCGCAAAAAGCAAGTGTTGCCGGTAGGGTTGTCGATACATTGGAAAAAAGGAATCTGGAACACAGTTCAGTTTTATTGCTAAGATCCGTTGACTCTGTAATGGTTAAAACTACTCGAACAAATGCAGAGGGAAAGTTTGAATTTAGAAACATTGCCAAGGGTGATTACAAGCTGCTGGTAACATTCCCTAAAATGGCCGACTATATCACGAACTTAAGGATTTCGGACACTTCCAACATCAAACTGGGCGACATTAAAATGGAGCTAAAATCAAAACTCTTAAGTGAAGTAGTTATACAGGCTAAAAGTGCCGTACGCATGAAAGGCGATACTTTGGTGTTTCAGGCTGATAGCTTTGCTGTGCGTAGCAATGCGAATGTTCAAGAGTTGCTAAAGAGGCTACCAGGAGTTGTTGTAGATAAAAACGGAAATATAAAAGCACAGGGTAAAGATGTAAAGACAGTTTTGGTTGATGGAGATGAGTTTTTTGGCGATGACCCGCTTTTAGCCACAAAATATTTAAAGGCAAATGCTGTAGAAGAAGTTCAGGTTTTCGATAAAAAAAGTAAAACAGCAGAGCTTACGGGAATAGATGATGGGGTAAAAAACAAAACCATTAATATCAAATTAAAGGAAAATGCCAAAAACGGATACCTGGCATCTTTAGATGCAAACCAGGGAAACGACAAGTTCCGTGATTACGGTGCTATGGCTGGGGTTTTTAAGAGCAAGCTCAAAGCTGCAGTTTATGGAACCTACTCTACCCTAACCAATGATTCTAAGATCAACCGATCTATGCGAAAGCTTAAAGGCGAAGAATATGATGTAATTGAGGTGGGCGATGATGGCAGCTCGGTGATGTATTCCTCTGGTGGTGATGATGATGATGATTACAGCTCCCCCACCAGCGGTTTGCCCAATAATTTCAATATGGGGGGGCACTTTGCCGACAGGTTCGAAAACAACACAATGGGAATAAAGCTCAATTTTAAAGGCTTCGATTACAAAAACAAGAATGTAAGAACTTCTAAATCCGAGGAACTTTTACCCAATGGATCGTTATTTTCAAGCTCCGGAAGAAAAGAAGACAGGTCGAAAAATACAGGTGAAAGCTTAAGAGGTGGATATAGTTACAATATCGACTCACTTACTACATTAAAAATAGCCTTTGGAGCAAAGCAAAACAGAAATCAGCTAAACTCTACGAGTGACGACTTTACAAGAGATCAGCGAGGCTTATTTATCAGTAACAATACCCAAACCAATACCGGCTCTGGTCATAGTGAAGCATTTAATGGAAATATCAACTGGTCAAAAAGATTTAATAAAAAAGGAAGAACACTATCAATAGACATTCAGCCCGAGAATCTTTCCAGTAAAAACATTGAAAAAAGTATAAATCAGACAAAGTACTATGATGACAATGGCCATGAAAACCGGGTAGAAAACACGAACCTGAATAAAGACAACGTAAACGATCAAAAGTCAATAGGCACCAGGATCAGTTATACAGAACCCTTGTCAAAACGGTGGGCTATAGAAGCAGGATATAGCTTTAAAACAATAGCATCAAGCAGCTACAGATTAGTTTCAGATAATAGCACCAATAAAATAGACTCTTTAAGTAATAATTTTAAGTTCATCAATTTCTCTAATGTTGGAAAAATAATTACGCAATATAAGGTTAAGAACTTCTCTATCTCTACCGGATTGGAAGCCACACAAACAAATTTTGTGCTTAAAGATCTGGATCAGCAAAGCGACTTTGATCGCAACTATTTAAACTTGTCGCCAAGCACCAACCTATTCTATAAAATAAACAACAACAGCAACTTATCTGTAAACTACAATGGTTACATGCAACAGCCAAGCATTAATCAAATACAACCGGTAAGGCAGCTAAACAACCCCTTATTTCAGGTTATTGGAAACCCATCTTTAAGGCCTTCGTTTACAAATAACTTCGGCCTTTCTTACAATAGTTTTCAGTTCTCAACCGACCAGTATATCTCTGGTTATTTTAGCTACKGTTTTACAAATAACGCRATTGTCGACACAGAAATAGTTGATGAATTTAACAAAAGAATCTCCAGCTATACCAACCTGAATGGAAACAATTCAATAGCAGGAAACGTATATTACTCTAAAGGTTTTCCGAAGTTAAACTTCCGCTTTGGTGTAGACCTCGGGTTTAATACCTCCAACAACCAAACGATATTAAACTTTACACGAAACAAAACAAGAAACACTCAATTTAATTTGAGAACATCTTTTAATTACTATACACATAAACTTGATTTAAGCTATACCCCATCGGCCAGCTTTATGTATGGTAAATCATCTATTGGTAGCATTAACGACGGCAGAAGCTTAATTCACGACCATGAGTTATCTGCAACAGTACAATTACCTTACAAATTCGAATTTAACTCAACCATGTCACTTTCATTTCGTCCTGCCAACTCATCTTTTGATAAAGATCTGGACGTAATCATATGGAATGGATATCTATCAACCAAGGTATTAAAAAACGAAGCGCTTGAAATTAAACTTTCCATAACAGATATCCTTAATCAAAAAATTGGATACAACAGATATGTTGGTGGAAATATTAAAAGTGAAAGTACGTTTAGCTATATTCCCAGATATGTATTATTTGGAATAAACTGGAATTTAAGTGGTAATTTTATTAAAAACTCCAGCGTTAAATAGCTAATCAATGAGTAGGTCTGTATTTTTTCTTCTCTTCTGTGCAATGCCGTTTAAGTTGCTGGCCCAGCAGCTTTTTATTCCGAATGGAAAAATTACGTTCGAAAAAAGGATAAACATGGTGCGTACAATGGCGGATTTTGGACTTTCTGATGAAATTAAAGGAGGTATGAAAAAGTACAAAACCAGTAATTGGGACCTTTATTTTGACCGTACAAGGTCTATTTATAAAGCTCAAAAAAAAGACGACAATGATGAGGATTTAATGTACTTTATTGCACCTGGCGAATCGACCAACGAACTTTATGCCGATTACGCAAACAGAAACCGCGTATTAAGGAAAAACATTATGGGCGACGATTACCTGCTGAAAGACACTATACCCCATGTAAGCTGGAAAATTATGCACGACATCCGTATTATTTCCGGTTTCGAATGCAGGAAAGCCATAGGTCGCATTAACGACACGGTTTATGTGGTTGCTTTTTATACAGATGAAATTTTACTGCGCGGAGGACCTGAGGGGTTCAACGGGTTGCCAGGCATGATATTGGGGCTTGCCATCCCCAGACTAAATACGACCTGGTTTGCCACCAAAGTTGATGCTTTTAATAATTTTAATAACGAAATTCAACCACCTAACAAGGGCAAAAAAACAGAAACAGAGAGAGAATTGAAGAAATTAATTGAATTATTTACGCGTTACAACGGAAATAAAAACGAAAAACCAGAAGAAATACGCAAAGCGATATATGGATTTGTACTTTAAACCGGCTTATTTATATAATTGTTAGTCAGCAGCTAGAAGGCAAATCATATAGAGAATTTCATTAAATCATTTTTTCCTTTACGAATATTTAAAAAAAGAGCCTTAAAGCTTCGGTTTATTTGCTAACTTTGTATCCCGTACAAAAACAATAAGGACAGCATAAAAAACTGCCTTTATATCAGAAATTCACAAACATGACTAAGTATATTTTTGTTACGGGCGGTGTTACTTCCTCTTTGGGTAAGGGCATCATCTCCGCTTCATTAGCCAAACTATTACAAGCACGCGGCTACAGTGTAACCATTCAAAAGTTTGACCCGTATATCAACATCGATCCGGGAACGCTAAATCCTTACGAACATGGCGAATGCTATGTTACTGAAGATGGTGCAGAAACAGACCTTGATCTTGGGCACTATGAGCGTTTCTTAAATGTTCCAACCACACAGGCTAACAACATTACTACTGGTCGTATTTATCAGAATGTAATCAACAAAGAAAGACAAGGGGAATACCTTGGTAAAACTGTGCAGGTTGTACCTCATATTACTGATGAGATCAAAAGAAACATGCGCATTTTAGGCGATAGCGGTAAATATGATATCGTTATTACGGAACTGGGTGGTACTGTTGGTGATATCGAATCTCTTCCATTTATAGAGGCAGTACGTCAGTTTAAATGGGAAGAAGGCGCTAATAATGCCATAGTTATCCACTTAACACTAATCCCTTTCCTTGCAGCAGCCGGCGAATTAAAAACCAAACCTACACAACACTCTGTTAAAGCTTTATTGGAGTATGGTATACAACCAGATATTTTGGTTTGCCGTACTGAGCACCATATCTCTCAGGACATCCGTAAAAAAATTGCCTTGTTCTGTAATGTAAACGTTAATGCGGTAATCGAATCTATTGATGCATCATCAATTTATTCAGTTCCGTTGTTAATGATGAAAGAGCAGTTGGATAAAACGGTCTTAACCAAATTAAAACTGGCTCATAAAAACGAACCTGATATGGAAAGCTGGAAAGATTTCCTTGGTCGTTTAAAAAACCCTACATCAGAAGTAACTATAGGTGTTGTAGGTAAATATGTGGAATTACCTGATGCTTATAAATCTATAACTGAGTCATTTGTTCATGCCGGTGCAAAGAACGAATGCAAAGTACGTGTTCAATACATTCATTCAGAAGGAGTTTATCCTGATAATGCGAAAGAAAAACTTGGTCATTTAGATGGTTTACTTGTTGCTCCTGGTTTTGGTAGCAGAGGTATTGAAGGAAAAATTGATGCAATTAAATATGTAAGAGAAAACAACGTTCCGTTCTTTGGAATTTGTTTAGGTATGCAATGTTCAGTTATCGAGTATGGAAGAAATGTACTTGGATTACAAAATGCAAATACTACCGAGATTGATGAAAACACTGAGCATCCGGTAATTAATATGATGGAAGATCAGAAAACCATTACCAATAAAGGCGGTACCATGCGTTTAGGTTCTTATCCATGCGACCTTAAAAAAGGTACCAAGGCTTATGCTGCTTACGGAAAACAACATATTACAGAGCGTCACAGACATCGTTATGAATTCAATAACGCTTACTTAAGTCAATTTGAAGAAGCAGGAATGATTGCCTCAGGTATCAATCCTGAAAGTAATCTGGTAGAAATTGTGGAGCTTAAAAACCATCCTTTCTTTGTTGGTGGACAGTTTCACCCTGAATTAAAATCAACAGTTGCTAATCCTCACCCACTTTTTGTTAAATTTGTCGCCGCAGCGATGGAGTTTGCGAAGAAGAAAATAAAATAATACGCGTTTAATTAACAATAATGGATAGAAATACGTTTACAGGATTATTCCTGATCATGATTGTTCTGGCAGGTTCTTTTTACTTTTTCAAGCCAAGTGAGGCTGAAATTAAAAAAGAAAATGAAAGAATTGCTGCTGATTCTATAAAGAAAGCAACAGCAAATACTACCGCAACTCCGGCTACAGCAGCAGTTGCTACATTGCCAGCTGTTGATTCGACTGCATTAAAAGGTCCTTTTGGTGGCAATATCTCTGGCACAGAGCAAACTAGCGTTTTAGAAAACGAGAACTTAAAATTAACTTTCACTAACAAAGGTGGTAAGATTCTTTCCGCTCAAGTTAAAGGACAGACTACTTATGATGGTAAACCGGTAATTTTGTTTGACGGTAATCAAAACAAGTTTGGCTTAAACCTAAACATAGGTGGCAAAATTGTAAATACTAACGATTTATATTTTACTGCTTCTAAAAATGGCGCAAACAGCGTAATTATGCGCGCCAATTATTCTGGGGATAAATACATTGAATTTGTTTACGATGTAAAACCGAATAGCAGTAAGGTTGGTTTTAACATTAACCTGAATGGCTTAAATCAGGTTATTCAAAACAATACAATTACTTTAAACTGGGAAGCTACTTTACTTGAACAAGAAAAATCAGGTAAAAAAGAGCAGGAACATTCAGCTCCATATTACAAATATGCTGGCGAAAATCCCAACCATCTAAGTGTTGCTAAAGACGAAAAAGAAGAACTAAAAGAAGGAAAAATCGAATGGTTCTCTTTCAAACAACACTTCTTCTCGGCGGTATTAATACCAACAGTTCCTTTTGATAAAGGTGAACTTGAAGTTAAAGTAACTACTGAGCCAGGTCAGATTAAATGGTATGGCGCTAATATGCAACTTACATTTAACCAATTGGCTGCTCAAAACTATTCCATGGAGTTTTACTTTGGAACCAACAAATTCTCTACCTTAAAAGCTCAGGGACATGAATTGGAAAAACAAGTAGACATGGGATACTGGCCATTAAAATACATCAACAGATTTATTGTATTGCCTGTATTTAACTTCCTTGAAGGTTTTGGATGGGGGTATGGATTAATTATCCTGGTACTGACAATTATGCTAAAACTAGCCATGTCGCCACTAACATATAAATCATATCTTTCAATGGCTAAGATGAGAATCTTGAAACCTGAGATGGATGAAATTAAAGCAAAGGTAGGCGATGATAATCCAACATTGTTACAACAGGAATATTTAAAGCTTTACAAACAAGTAGGCGTTAATCCATTGGGCGGCTGTTTACCAATGTTACTGCAATTACCATTTGTAATGGCTTTCTTCTTCTTCTTCCCCAATTTATTTGAATTAAGAGGCGAAAGCTTTTTATGGATGAAGGATCTTTCTACCTATGATGATTTTATCAAGTTTGGTGTAAACATTCCTATTCTGGGTAATCACTTAAGTTTAATGTGTATACTGATGACGATTTCAACATTGATCTACACTTACTTTAATAATCAGATCTCTGGTGCAACCGGTCAAATGAAATACATCGGTTACATTATGCCAATTGTATTTCTAGGTGTGTTAAATAGCTACCCATCAGGTTTGAACTACTACTACTTCTTAGCTAACATGTTAACGTTTGCTCAGCAGTTCCTAATCAAGTCTATGGTAGATGATGAAAAAATCCATAAAACACTTCAGGATAACAAAACCAAACCTGTTGTAGAGAAAAAGAAATCAAGATTCAGTGCTAAGCTGGAAGACTATATGMGTCAGCAGCAACAAGCACAGATTCAACAAAAAAAGAATAAATAATTCTATTTCTTTAAGAGGCTATATAAACGTCCACAAAAAAGGGGTTATCATGATATATGATAGACCCCTTTTTTGTATCAATTTGCTTTAACCAATCTAGTCCTTATAGCAACGCTTCACATGGTTCACCCTTCTTTCACTCTTTGTCCACAAAAAGGTACTTTCGCGTGGATTTGGTGTATGCCTGGTGTGAACAATAAGTGGAAAAACAAGCCCTGGTATCCCCTTTTATTGTAAAATTTGATATACAATACGGATATGTCTTAAAATTTTCTAATTTTTAGGTTTCTAGAACTAAACCGGGATAAAAACAACCATTTTAATTATGCAGAAATATCTACTTCTCTCTCTCCTATTTTTTACAACGATCAGCTTTGCGCAAAAGAAACCGCTTGACCACACAGTGTATGATGCCTGGGAATCTGTTGCTTCCAGAAGGTTATCCAACAATGGAAATTGGGCGGCATATGGCATCGCTGCGCAGGAAGGAGATGCAAATTTGTATTTAACCAATCTGCTTACCAATGCGAAAACAAAAGTAAACCGGGTGGAAAGTGCTCAGTTTAGTGCTGATTCTAAATTCGCCGTGTTTGCCATTAAACCTTTTTATTCGGCTATACGACAAGCAAAAATCAAAAAGAAAAAAATAGAAGAAATGCCAAAGGACTCTTTGGGCATAGCCAACTTAACTAATCTCGCTATTGCAAAGGTTGCGCGTGTGAAATCTTTTAAACTACCAGAGAATGGCTTAGCCTTACTTGCTTATCAACTAGAAAAACCTATAGATACATCAAAGAAAGCACAGGGAGACACTGCTAAAAAGGATGACAAAGAAGGTTCTGATCTGATTTTCAGAAACCTTACAACAGGTACAGAACGTACTTTTAAATTTGTAAACGAATATGTTTTCAGTAAAGATGGTAAACAACTTGCCTTTGCTTGCACAGGTTCCAAAAAAGATAAGACAGCTCAAACAGGCGTTTTTCTTTTAAACACAGAAAAAGGCACGCTTAAAACATTGGTTAACGGAAAAGGAAGTTTCAAAAACTTTGTGTTTGACGATGAAAGTGAATCACTTGCATTTCTAGGAGAAAGAAGTCCGGAAAAAGCCGAAATTAAAGATTACTTTGTATACTATAACTCACCTTCGTTAGATACTGCCCAGGTTTTGGTAGACAATGACATCCCCGGCTTCCCTGCTAAATGGGCAGTTAGTGGCGATGGAAAATTAAACTTCAACAAAGAAGCCACAAAGCTGTTTTTTGGTATCGCTCCAATTAAAAAACCAAAAGATACTACCCTTATCGATTTTGAGCATGCACAGCTGGATGTATGGAGTTATAAAGACGACTACCTGCAGCCAATGCAGCTAAAAAATGCTGAAAAGGAATCGAAAAGAACTTATTTAACTTCTATCGAAATATTTAATAGTGATGTAAAAGTAGTGCCTTTAACAGACGTTAAACTGCCTGAAGCTAAACTAATTGATGAAGGTAACTCGAACTATGTACTTGCATCATCAGATTTTGGCAACAGAATCCAATCACAGTGGTCTGCAAATTCTATTAAAGACTATTATCTGGTTGATACAAAAACAGGATCAAGAAAAAAGATCATTGAAGGGCTTGTGGGAACTGCAATGCCATCACCATCTGGAAAATTTATACTTTACTTCGACAAAAAAACAGCTAACTGGTACACTTATACTATTGCAACAGGTAAGATTACACACCTAAATAACGGATTAAATGTTAAGCTTGTAGACGAAGAAAATGATGTACCGGATCAGCCAGATGCTTACGGACTTGCTGCATGGACTGAGGATGATAAAGCTGTTCTATTATACGACAGGTACGACATCTGGGAATTCTCTCCAGACGGAAAAAATGCTCCGCAAAACATCACCAATGGTTTTGGCAGGCAGAACAACATTACTTTCCGCTATCAACAACTAGACACCACCGTTCGCTTTTTGGGTAAAAAAGAGACGATACTGCTTGACGCCTTTAACAATACAACTAAAGAAAACGGATATTACAGAAAGAATATCGGCGACAATAAGAGCCCGGAGCTTGTTGTTATGGCTAAGTTTAAGTATTCAAATTTAGGCAAAGCAAGAGATGCCGATCGCTATATTTATGACAAGGCAAATTATACCAATTCTCCTAATGTTTTCGTATCAACAGATATGAAAACCGAGGTTAAATTAAGTAATACCAACCCTCAGCAACAAAATTACAATTGGGGAACTGCGGAACTGGTTAACTGGAGTACACCTAAAGGTTTTAAAGCCGACGGTATTCTTTACAAGCCTGAAGATTTCGATCCGGCTAAGAAATACCCTATGATTGTATATTTCTACGAGAAGTTATCAAATGGATTATATACGTATCAGCCACCAGCTCCTACTCCTTCAAGATTAAACATCTCTTATTTTGTGAGCAATGGGTATTTGGTTTTTGCACCAGATATAAGCTATGAAAGTGGCTATCCTGGCAAATCTGCAGAAGAATTCATTAATTCCGGGGTAGAATTTTTAAAGAAAAACTCATGGGTTGATGGCACTAAAATCGGTATCCAGGGACAAAGCTGGGGCGGCTATCAGGTAGCTCATTTAATTACAAGAACAAATATGTATGCTGCTGCATGGGCGGGTGCTCCGGTAGTAAACATGACTTCTGCTTATGGTGGTATGCGTTGGGAAAGTGGGATGAACAGACAGTTTCAGTATGAAAAAACACAGAGCAGGATTGGTGCAACTTTATGGGAAAAACCAGAATTATACATCGAAAACTCTCCATTATTTGCCTTACCTAAAGTAAATACACCGGTAGTAATTATGGCCAACGATGCCGACGGCGCAGTACCTTGGTACCAGGGAATTGAAATGTTTACAGGTTTAAGAAGGTTGGGCAAACCGGTATGGATGTTAAACTACAATAATGAGGCGCATAACCTGATAAAGCGCCAGAACAGAAAAGACATCCAAATCCGTGAACAGCAGTTCTTTGACTATTATTTAAAAGGAGCTAAAGCACCCTTATGGATGACACAGGGTATACCGGCAACAGAAAAAGGTAAAACATGGGGTTTTGAGCTTACTGATGAAAAGCCATAGGGATATATTGTTTAAAATCCCTACATTAACATCGTAAAACTAACTATCCCTAATGGCATTAAGTAGAATCTGGTCGGCCTTTATCATTGTTGCAATTGTTGTAGCCACTATAAAGTGTTTCTTTTTTGGACAATCTGATATATTTAATTGGATGGTCATTGGCAAAGCCAGTGACCCTGCAAATCCTTTAAAACTAGATGGCATTATTGAAACCTGCTGGGTTTCTGTGGAGTTATGTCTTAAACTAGTAGGTATTTTGGCGCTATTTATTGGTTTGATGAGCATTGCTGAAAAAGCTGGCGGCATTCGTTTATTGTCCCGTATAGTTGGGCCCTTCTTTTCTAAATTATTTCCGGATATTCCAAAAGGCCACCCTTCTATGGGGCACATGATTATGAACTTTTCTGCTAATCTATTAGGTTTAGATAACGCAGCTACTCCTTTTGGCTTAAAAGCTATGGAAAGTTTGCAAGAGCTAAACCCAAGTAAAGATACTGCATCAAATGCCCAAATCATGTTTCTTTGCCTTCATGCAGCTGGTTTAAACTTAATTCCGGTTAGTGTTATTGCAATCAGGGCTTCTCAAAATGCTTCTAATCCAACTGATATTTTTATTCCTTGTCTGATCGTTACTTTTGTTGGCACCATGGCAGCAATGCTTATTGTTTCTTTTAAACAAAAGATTAACCTGCTTCAACCTGTAGTCATTGTCTGGATCCTTAGTCTTTCTTTCATCATTGCATTATTGGTTTTATACATTACTTCGCTTAATGCCGATGGAATAAAATCATTCTCAGGAATTTTAAGCAACGGACTTATACTATTGGTTTTTCTGTTGATTATACTTGGGGCACTATATAAAAAGATTGATGTTTTTGATGCATTTGTTGAAGGTGCAAAAAATGGATTTGAAACCGCCGTTAAAATTATCCCTTATCTGGTTGGGATGCTGGTGGCAATAAGCATGCTTCGCACCAGTGGCACCTTTGATGTAATAATTGGGGGTATAAAAGATTTCTTCTCATTTTTAGGGGCCGACACCAGATTCGTAGAAGGCTTACCTACGGCTTTAATAAGACCACTGAGTGGCGGTGCTGCAAGAGGAATGATGGTAAGTACTATGGAAACCTATGGTCCGGATTCATTTGCAAGCAGGCTTTCTGGCATTTTCCAGGGTGCCTCTGACACTACTTTTTATGTAGTTGCAGTTTACTTTGGTTCTGTAAGTATTAAGAATACCCGTTATGCTATTGGCGCAATGCTGCTGGCCGATCTTGTTGGGGTATGTACAGCAATAGGTCTTGCTTATTTATTTTTTGGATAAGAAATATAGATTACAGAATTATTTAGATTCTGTTGATATTATTCTGCTAATAATCTGTTCAAGTGCAGTGGGTTCTAAACTGGTATGCTTAGAAGACCTCCAGGTGGAAGTAGAATCTAACCACACACAAAAAGAATGGTAGCCATCTACTATTACTGCATAGGTTTCGTGAAAATCATCCTGTATGCGCATACAGAATCCGTTTATGGGCTTGCCCTGAACATCAAATCTGAAATTTAAATAGCTACTTAACATACTGATACCTGGTTAGTTATTTCTATAACAAATTAAGTTATAATATGTTTAGCCTATTTTAAATGCTTGCTATATTATTGTTAAATCTAGATGATTATTTTATGAATGAGAATGCTTAAATTTAATTGTAGCTTTATCTGCATAACATTAAAACATGGCAGATAATCAAATTACCGCAATTACAGAGCTAGACAGGTCTCATTATAAAACTAAGGTTTATGCAGGAGGGCATTTTATTTATTCTGATGAACCTGAAAGCATAGGCGGAACAGATGAAGGCATGACACCTGGAGCATTGTTGCTTGCTAGTTTAGGAAGCTGCACAGCTATTACCGTTAGAATGTATGCTGATCGGAAACAATACAACCTTGATGCAATTAAAATAGAGTTGGCTATTTGCGAGGAAAAGGAAATGAGCAAGGAAACAACTATTACCCGAAAAATTGAACTGATTGGGACATTAACAGAAGAGGAACGTAAACGCTTAATGCAGATAGCAGACAAGTGCCCCATTCATAAAATACTAACCAATCCCATAAGAATTGAGACCAGGTAACAAAAGCGTTTTACTATATACAATTTAGTACTATTTATACATTAATTAGTACAGTTGGCAAGTAACTAAGCCGCAAATTGGGCTTTGACTTTTTTAACAAGACTATCGATATCAAATGGCTTTGAAAGAAAGTCATTAGGTGAGCCTGGTAATTTTAATAAACTTTGCAGATTGTGACTTGCAGAGATCATTACAACAGGAATATTTTTAAATAAATTGTGTGCTTTTATTGCTTTGCAAATGTCCCGGCCGTCAATTCCACCAAGCATCACATCTAACAATACCAGATCAGGCCTTAACGATGATATGACATTCAATACATTTCTCCCGCTGGTTAAAGTAGATACCTCGAAACCCTCACCCTCCAATACAATCTTAATAATATCAACTATATCACTATCGTCGTCAACTGCTAATATTTTTCTGGACATTTCACTAACTCTTTTAGCTAATTATAAGCGATTTATATGCCACATTTTTCATTATTATTAATTAAATACTAGAAAAGTGATCTGGGACAATTTTTGTTAAAACTAATTTACTAGATCAAAAAATTTACTAAATCCCAATAATTTGATTTATTACTAAAATTATTAGCATATTTACATTTCATAAAGGCTTTAAAAAAACATGCTTTACGCGGTAGTAGATATAGAAACAACAGGTGGCTTTGCTTCAGGAAATGGAATCACAGAGATTTCAATTCTTATTCATGATGGTGTTTCTGTAATAGATATGTTTGAAACACTGATTAACCCTGCTCAGGAAATTCCTGAATACATACAGGCATTAACGGGCATAAACAATGAAATGGTTATAGATGCTCCGTTGTTCAGTGATATAGCTCCAAAAGTATATGAATTGCTGCACGATAAAACTTTTGTTGCGCACAATGTAAATTTCGATTTTTCATTTGTTAAACATCAATTATCATTGGCAGGTTATCAGCTTCAATGCAATAAACTTTGTACCGTAAGGCTTAGCCGTAAAATACTTCCAGGTCATCGTTCTTACAGTCTGGGTAAGCTTTGTAATGCTTTAGGTATAGAGATAAACAACAGGCACCGTGCAGGTGGAGATGCAGCTGCTACGGCAATTCTATTAGGTATGCTTTTACAGGCAGATGCTGAAGGGATTATCAATCAATCGTTAAGAAAAGCTTCAAAAGAGCAGGCCCTGCCTCCTAATTTACCGAAATCGGAAATAGAAAAACTGCCTTTAAGCCCCGGTGTATATTACTTTAAAGATCAAAAGGGTAAAGTGATCTACATTGGTAAAGCTAAAAGCCTGAAAAAGAGGGTTTGTTCTCATTTTACAGGCAATAGCACAAGTAAACAGCGTCAGGATTTCCTCAAGGATATTTACAGTGTAGATTTTGAAGTATGTGGTACAGAACTAATGGCTTTTATTTTGGAAGCCACAGAGATCAAGAAACTATGGCCAACAAACAACCGAGCTTTAAAGCGTTTTGAACAGAAATATAGTTTGTATGCTTTCGAAGATCAAAAAGGCTATATAAGATTGGGCATAGATAAATTTAAAAAAAATACACCGGCCCTGTATAGTTTTAATACCATACTAGAGGGGCATAATCTTTTAAAGGCATTAATAAAAGAACATTTGCTGTGCGAAAAGCTTTGCTTTATTCAGAAAAACCGACAAGCTTGTACAGCTTATGAAGAAGGTAATTGTACCGGTGCCTGTGTAGGTAAAGAATCTGCTGCTGCCTACAACGTAAGGGTTAAATATGCTATTGAAGATTTAAAAAAGATGTTGCCATCTTTTGCCGTTATTGATAAAGGAAGAACTGAAGACGAACAAAGCTGTTTGCTTGTAGAGGAAGGAAAATTCTATGGCATGGGGTACATTTCACATCATGCAGATATTAATGCGCCTGAAGAGCTAAAATCAGTCCTACAGCCCTACCCTTCCAATGACTACATCCTTCATATGATATTATCACACACGGAGCAGTTCCCTCAAAAGAAAATAGCAATTTAAACTAGTGACTTTTCTTTTCTATCCTGCTGTGGATTTTTACGGTTTCTTTTAATGCTGCAGAACCATACCACTGATAATAATCTGCGGTCATTACTTTGCTCATAATAACGGGATCAGTTTCTACTAACTTTTGTGCTTCATCGGTGCTTTCTACGTCGAAAATGAAAATACCGCGATAGTCGTTGTCATTTTTACCAAGCGGCCCGGCAACAACCAGCTTCCCCTCGTTAACCAGTTTGGTTATATTCGCCATGTGTCCTTTAAAAATACTATCTAATGAAGGTTTGGGTAAATCTTTGGCAGAACCCGTTTTTAAAATTACCAGAATGTATTTCTTCATCCCATAATCATCAGCTTTAAGTTCTTTAGCTAATTTTTCATCGTAGTTTTTATTTACTTCCTGAGCTCCTGCTTTATTGGCAACAAGTAACGTACAGATTAGCAGGGCTATTATTGTGAGTTTTCTTTTCATCCTGGATATAGATAAGTACAATTGAGGTAAAAGTACATACTGAATTTAACGATTTTAAATTGAATTAAAGAAAGTATGAAGCGACTTTACAATATCAGAAAGTGCAAATAATAACAAATTAAAGGCAGTATATTTTCCAAACCAACAAGGTAAATTCGTATCAATAACCTTTTGTAAAAACAGATGAAGACACAAATCACACAACAACAAATTGAAGATTACAGAAAGAATGGTTTTTTGCTTATTGAAGATTTTTTAGATAAGGATGAATTAGAAATCTGGCGCGAAGCGGTAACTGAGGCACTGATTCAACGCGATGGCAGAAAACTACCGGGGAAAGATACTAAAACTGGTGAAGAGGATGGGATTAATAAAAATGCCGACTATTTTGGAAAGGTATTCGATCAAATGCTCAACTTATGGCAAACCAATGAAAAAGTAAAACAGTTAATACTCGATGAAAATCTAGGTAAAATGGTTGCTGACTTATCTGGCTGTGATGGAATACGGGTATGGCATGATCAGGCATTGATAAAGCGTCCATGGGCCAACCCTACTTCGTGGCACTTAGACACGCCTTTTTGGTCCTTTTCTGACCGCCGCGCTTTATCCATCTGGATTGCACTTGATGATGCCACTCTAGAAAATGGATGCCTGTATTTCCTTCCAGGTTCATATCATTCAACCTCTTTTGAAAACCCAGGTATAGGCAAGAACATGGATGAAGTATTTAAGTTCTATCCTGAACTCTCTATTTCTGATTCAAAGGCGGTTCCTATGAAAGCTGGTAGCTGTTCTTTTCACAATGGCTTAACGATACATGGTGCTGGTGCTAACATGACAAAGGGCTTTCGACGAGCTATGACCTGTGCTTTTATGCCTGATGGTGCTGCGTTTAATGGAATCCAGAATATCCTATCTGATGAGCAGGTAGCTAAGCTGAAAGTAGGGGACCTGTTAAATGATGACGAACAAAATCCTTTGATCTATACTAAAAATCCTTCATTACCCTAACAGAAATAAACTCGGGGATAATGCATTATCCTCGAGTTTCTAATACAATACGAATGACCACTTACCGGGTTTAACATCAAACAGAAAATAATTTACATCTTCTCCTTTAAATATAACCTCGGGATGTTTTTTAAGACTTTTCTTATTTTTCACAAACAGTTTCCCATTTAATGATATATTGGACAAACCAGATTCCATTTTGGGCAAACCTATTTTAGCCAGGGTATTGGGTTGTATATCAACAAAAAAGGTGAGTTTGTTATCTCTCCTTTTCAGATCCACGGTAATATTTCCTTTTACGGTAGGCGTAACGCAGTAGATCTCATGTAAGTTTCCGGGTTGAGGCAATATACTAATCGTTTTATAGGCAGTCTCTTCCGGAGCAATTCCGGCAACATACTGAATTAAAAGTGTTAATGGGCCACCAGACCAACCATGATTATACGATCCCCCGCCATAGCCTTCGGATCCTATCCCCCAGCCTTCCCACAATGTAGTGAGGTGGCTTTCAACCATATTAGCATATCTCTTTTTCATTCTTCCCAGCCCACCTTTAGCATCATGCATAATAAAGAAAGACTCCATTATATACTTTTCCATATAAGGACTGGCATGGAATTCAGTCTTTAATACATTTTTAATGGCTTCGTATTTCCCACTATCTGCTAAACCTGTTAATACAGCTAATCCATTCCCCCTATCATCAATAACACCTTTATTTGTTGGGCTTTTATAAGCACTGCCGCTCCAAAATTTTCTATTGAAATTTATCTTTATAGATTTCAGTAACTCCTGATAGGCTTTTATATCAGATTGATTTCCTGTTAGCTCTGCCATTTTTACTGCAGTTTCAACGGCCATATAATACCATGCGTTTTCCAGTAATGGGGTATCAATATCTTCTCCCCAATCCATCCAGTCCCATCCTMCCGGACGATGTATTACTAAACCATCGTCCCCTAAACGCCACAATTGCAAATAATTTTTGACTGTAGGATAAACATGCCGAATCAAAGCAGTGTMTCCAGTATAACGATAATAATTCCAAAAACCATATTTCCCCACACTAGCAAGCATTTGAGTTGGAAGTTCGCCATTCCAACTACCCGCAGGAACAGGCGAATATAATACCCCATCAGGTTTTCGCCAGTCAACAAGGTTACGAATTGCTTTATTAATAATTAATTCTCCATTTCTGTCGCAGGCATACAAAATTTCACCCATTAGTATTACCGCGTCTCCCCACCATTGTGCCCTTTCCCTATCCGGATCTTGAATTGCATCTCTCAAATTAACATTTAGTGTATTATATGATTTTTCCCAAAGACGATTATAGAAAGGATCATCAGATTTAAATTTACCTATCTGTTCGGTATCATATCTGGTTTCCCGGTATTTCAAGTCAATAATTTTCACATCCTTAGGAACAGAGTAATGAACCTCATGTCCATTCAAATATCCAAATGTTTCAAACTCCTGTATCCCTGCTTTTGTAATATATTCTGTACGAACGTTATACTCACTACCGCCTTTATAGTTATCTGTTCGAATGTCTATTTTTAAACCAGCCGGAGCATCGATCTTTAAATATGGGGTAATGGATATATTTTTAGGCAATTTGGCAACAATCGGATTGCCATCACTCACCTTTGGCAGATTAGCGTTATTAGTATAATGTAAAAGTCCCGAATCTTTCCAAAAAGGGATGGGTCTTTTCACCAGATTATTCCATGGAGAAACTGGTGGCTTCCCATAGGAAGTAGCATTTACCCAGGAATGATCGTCAAAATCTGGCTGGTTCCAAAGCGGCATATCTTTCTGAGCATCAAAGTAAATATTAAACTCGGGCAAGCGATAATTTGGTAAAGGTGCGCTGGTATTGCCAAAAGCAGGATGCCGCATCACTTTCCAAGTTGAATTTGATATTATTACGTTGTTTCCTATCGTCATATCGTACAAAAGAGCCGATTTACCACTATTTTTATGGTCGTAACCATCTCTTCCCCAATACCAGGTTAATATAGAGATCGTATTTTTTCCCTTGGTAAGATAGGGTGCCAGATTAATTTCATCATAATAGGTGTCACGTGGATTAGGCCCTCTTTTTAATTGACCTTCAAATACGATCATTTTCCCATTCACCCACAGCCAATACTTAGAATCGGTGCTAATTTTGGTAAGCACCTTATTTGGAATTTTATCGATAGAAACCTGCTTTCGGAAAGACGTCCATAAGTTAGTGTCTTTTTCTGCATGAGGAATTCMAATCCATTCTGCTTGCCAGCGCTCTGTCTGAGAGAAACAGGAAATACTTATGAATAAGACAATAATAAAGCAAAAAGATCTTATCAGATAATTCATATTTCTTAATTATTTGTTAAAAAATGCCGTCATCTCTCCTATCGTCGAGATGACGGCGTATCTATCCTGATGCGTTAGCCTAATATCCTGGATTTTGAACCAGGTTACTATTTATCTGCACCTCTCTAGATGGTATTGCATAGATCAATCTATTATTAGTTACATTAAATGAGGCTGGTAACAGCCAACCATAAAGGCTTTTAAGCTGCTTCCCTTTTGCATTTAAAGTTTCTACTGCCTTTCCATTGCGAACAAGATCAGTCCAGCGATGGTTTTCAAAAGCAAGTTCATGTCGCATTTCGCTGGCTACATTATCGTCAGTAGCAGAAGCCAGATTTGGTAATCCTGCTCTTTTTCTTACCTGATTTAAATAAGGCAGAGCTTCGGCATTTTTACCCTGCTTAACAAGACATTCTGCAAGCAGCAACAAAGCACCTGAATAACGGTAAACCGGCCAGTTCTGATCTGTATTCCACTCAACGGTATATGGTGGAAACACATATTTATTTATAAAGTAATAAAATGTTTTTCCGGCAGGCGGTGTGAAATTAACAGGACTAACAACGGAGCTTATTGTAAAAGAATCTCCGGTTTGAGTGCCAATAGCTACACCAATTGAAGCTGGCAGTCTTTTGTCGCCACTTTCATATGAACTCACCATTTCTTGAGTAGGCGCATTCCATCCCCCACTAGTAATACCTCCTCTTTGGTTGGTTCCATGTAATCCAAGAATGGCTTCTGTATTGGTAGTTTTTGGAATAAACCTCCATATAAAATCACTTTGCTGACCATCGTTACCTGCCTTATATTGTACTTCAAAAATTGATTCGCTGTTGTTTTTATTTGTTGGCGAAAACACATCGGTATAATTTGGTAGAAGTGTATAATTCATCTTGGTGATATCTAACAGCTCAGTTTCTGCTTTCGCATAATCGCGTGTTGGCTTAGACATATAAGCATAAGCCAAGAGCATTTTGGCAGCACCTTTACTAACCCTTCCGGTTTGAGGAAAAGCTGTCGCTACCGGAAGTTTTGCTATGGCATCATTCAGATCAGCAATGATCTGAGCATATACTTCATCAACTGTGTTTCTAGGCAGGAATGCACCAGTTTCTGAGACAATCTCCTCCAATTGCAATGGCACGCCCCCATAATGCGTTACAAGATCAAAATAGTAATATGCACGAAGAAATAAGGCCTGCCCTGAAAGATCGTCCATAGATGACTGCGAAAGTCCAATCGTGTTCGCTTTCAGTCTGGTCAGTACTGTATTTGCCTTAGCAATTCCAGAGTAATCATTTCCGTACCTGTTACCTGCATTATTTGGTTCTGCACTTGACAAACTATTGTCAAGGAAGACCGCCATTGCTTCTATACTGGTTTCAGATCCTCTGTCTGATGAATAATAATTAAAGAAGGTATTGTCTGAACGCATTTCATCCATATAAATACCTGTAAAAGCAACTCCTCTAAGGTTGCTATAAGCAGAAACTACAGCCTGCTGAAATTCAGTTTCACTTTTAAAAAAAGTTGGGGCACTAACACTGGTCTTAGGTACAAGATCAAGCTCACTTTTTTTACAGGAAAGAAATCCAATGCAAACTGCCACGATGTATAATATTTTATTTTTCATGATTATTTTTCTAGATTAAAAGCCTACGTTAAGTCCCAGTGTAAAAATCTGAGAGATTGGATAAGAAGTAAAATCACGTCCCTGACTTAAACCGTTAAGTCCGGACATACCTGCTTCAGGATTCATCCCCGGATATTTAGTAAAAATTAAAGGGTTTTGAGTACTGAAATATACCCTGGCGTTTTTGATATACTCATTGGGTTTAAAAGGCAGCTTATAGCCCAGCGTTATATTCTTTACAGCCAAATAAGTAGCACTAAAGACCTGTCTKGACGTAAAATTGCGGAAGTCGGCAGTGGTGCCGKTTCTTGTTCTTGGATAAATTCCATCTCCCGGCTCTTCAATTGAGCGCCATCTTTTAGCTACTCCTTTTCTTACATTAAAGACACCATCCAGATTTTCGGTTGATTGAAAAGCATCATCTGCTATCTCATTTCCTACAGAACCTGCAATAACAATACTTAGATCTAGGTTTTTATAACTAAACCTATTCGTTAATCCATAAGTAAAATCAGGGTTTGGGTTACCGATGTAAGTTCTGTCATTTTCATCTATAATACCATCAGGAACGCCGTCTGGCCCACTAATGTCTTTAAATCTTGCTGTACCCACCATAGAAGTTGCACCATGGGGCTGGGTATCAAATTCTTCCTGGGTCATATATACACCAGTATTGATATATCCGTAAAACATTCCTATTGGATTACCTACAGCTGTTCTGTTATCATCCCAATAAAGACTATATCCTCCAATAGGTGCATTGTTTGTGCCTAATTTGATTACCTTATTTCTATCAAAGGAAATGTTAAAACCTGTAGTCCATTTTAATTCACCATMGAGGTTTCTCGATTCCAAACTCAGCTCATGCCCCCAGAAATCAAAACGGCCTATATTTGATGTAATACTGTTAAACCCAGATTGAACAGGGATATCTACATTATAAAGCAGTCCATCCGTTTTTTTCCAATAGTAATCATAGGTTAATCTCAACCTGTCATTAAAGAGTCCAAGGTCAACACCAGCGTCGAAACTAGATGTAGTTTCCCAAGTAAGAAAGGAATTGCCGATCCCGTCAAGAGATTTACCTGGTGTTACCTGGTTTCCAAACACATAATTATCAGAATTTACAGAAGCCAKGTAGGTATAATCTCCAATATTGTTATTTCCCACTTTACCATAACTTGCCCTAAATTTTAACAGGCTTATTTTATCCTGTTCTTTCATAAACTTCTCATCAGAAGCTACCCATCCTATTGAAACCGATGGAAAATTACCATACTTATTATCCGTTCCAAATCTTGACGAACCGTCTCTTCTAAACGCCAGTGAAATCAAATATTTATTGTCGTAATTATAGTTTAAGCGGCCTATGTACGATAATAATGAGGATTCTGTTGTACCTGCAGTTCCTATTCTGGTAGTTGCTGCATTTATCCATTGAACATTATCATCCGGAAATTCTGAAGCTTGAATATTGCTGTTTTCCGATCTGAATTTTTGAAAGGTATAACCCACAAAGGCATCCAGATTATGTTTTTCATTAAAGGTTTTCTGATAAGTAAGGGTATTCTCGGCCAGTAAATTTAAGAATCTATTAGTACCGTAACTTCCCGTAGGAGGTTGAGGGGGAGCACCTCCCAAACCACCCTGAGCTGTTGATGGCGTAAACGATCTGTTAATCGCACTCTCGGTGTTCCCATTCAAACTAATTTTATATTCTAATCCGGGAATAATCTTATACGATGCAAATGCATTAGCTAAAACCGTTGTTTGCTCCGAAGGATTAACTCTTTGAGTTAAAACCAGGTAAAAATTAGGATTAGCGAACATTCCAGGCTGCGAAAAACTAATCGGATAACTACCATCCGGATTTTTATAGTTTAACGTTGGATCCATTAAAAATGCCTGCTGAATAATGGCCCGTCCATTATCAAGCCCGGGAGTTACCTGATTGCGTCGGTAAGTACCTGACAGATTAAATCCAATAGTTAGTTTATCTGTCGCACTATAAATGTTATTAGTTCTGCCACTTATTCGATTTGCAAAAGTATTTAAGATCACCCCTTCCTGCTTATTGTAGTTAAGATTAATGGTCGATTTCAAATCTGTTCCACCTGACGCTAACGATAAGTTATAATCTTGGGTAATTGCATCCCTCAATAAAACGTCATACCAATTGGTACCTGAATTTGCCCCGTATTGTTGTGGATTCTGATACACGCTCGGAACACCACCGGTATAGCCTTCATATCGGGCAGCATCTTCATAATATTCTTTCTTAAATTGAGCGAACTCAGGTGCATTCATCAAATCAGGTTTCCCTCTGTCAGATACCCTTACCAATCCTGCGTAAGAGCTGAGTTCGATACTTTTTTGTCCACCTTTGGCTTGTTTTGTTGTGACAAGAATTACCCCATTTGAAGCTCTTGAACCATATAAAGAAGAGGCAGAAGCGTCCTTTAATACTGTAATACTTGCTATTTCATCCGGACTGATCGTTTCGAGTCCGCTGGTAGATGGAAATCCGTCAATTACAATTAGTGGGTTGTTTCCTGCGTTGATCGAAGCAGCTCCTCTGATTCTAAATGACATATTTGCACCCGGAGCTCCAGAGTTGTTTGCGATTTGCACGCCTGCAAATTTCCCTTGTAATTTCTGACCGATATTAGCTACAGGCATGTCTTTAACCTCACTCGTGTTTAGCTGGCTTACAGCCCCTGTAACTTCTCTTTTATTTTGTGTTCCATAACTTACAACTACCACTTCATTTAATTTTTCACTGGCAGATTCCATCTKAACATTAATAACAGATCTGTCATTTGCCGGAATTTCCTTGGTTTGATATCCCACAGATGAGAAAACCAACACAGCGGAGGGTGCAGCTGTTAACTGATAATTTCCTTCGTTATTAGTTGTTGTTTTCTGATTTGTACCTTTCACAGCAACTGTAACTCCAGTTAATGGTTTTCCATCCTGAAGGTCTACCACCTTACCTGAAATAACTCCTTGCTGCTGGACATGATATCCATATAAATTTTCTTTTGTGAATGTCTTTGATTGTGCTGGTAAATAAAATATCAAAGACATAACCAGGCATGATCCGCCCCTTCTGATAAAAAAAAGCAATCTTTTCCTTTTCATAACTTGTTTAGATTTGGTTTATATTTAGGTTATAATAGAATTGAGGTAAAGAGTTGTAAGGTCTTACTCACTCTATTGACTAAAACAAACCTAAGCATTGGCCAATTATTTCCGTTTTACCAAATGGCACTTATATTTGTACTTTTTGACATAATGAATTAGCTTTCCCTAGTTTTAAATCATATATATGATTAATCTTTTAAACTTTTTGGAAAATCACAAGAACTGAAAAGCTAAATTTTACTTGAAATGGATGTTACTATCGGCTTTTAAATACTCTTCAGAAATTTTTGTTTGAAGGATATTACCCACGTATACGGCTCGTTGATAGTTTTTACTGCTTATGMTAGTGATTTTTTGCAAAAGCTTGTTGCGCAACTTTCTAAATATCGGGAAAAGAGAATACATTTTAATTTTAGAAATCTGAAGTCTATTGCATGTTTCTTCATCAATTAGAAAGCGAACATAACAAGTATGAAGATACTTAATGAAATTCTTTTGATAAGCTTTCTTAAAAATATTGGACGCAATAGATTCATTTTCCAAAGCATTGGCCAGCATTACGGAATCTTCATCGGCAGAAACTTGTGTATCCGTCCATAAATAGAACATTTCTGTAGCTTCCTTTTTATTATTTGGCAGATGGTTTTCCGGGATCCCTAATAAATGGCCAACATATTTCCAAAGATGAAAAACACCAAGCTCTTCATTTTCCGAAATCTGCATACCCAATTTATGAAGCCCATGAAGATAGAAAAGGCTAAATCCTATATTAGTGGCAATCATATCGCCTAAATTAATTGGTTCACCCCATTTTTCTTTATCCCAATCTGTGTGTTTTTCTTTAATCATTAATCTTGAAAAAGAATGTATCATCCTGGTTCTGACAATATACTGATAGCCAAGTCCATTAATTTCTAAAGCTTTATCACGTGTAACATGTACCCAAAAATCCAATGTATCGGTTATTCTTTTAGCAGGCCCCTTTTTTAGCGCACCTGTATAAATAAGGGCCTTGTTTAAGTAAGCATAATCATAACCACTCATAAGGCTATAATCTCTCAAAGAAATGAGTGCGTTAGTTCCACTGCGCATACATAAATTGCAGCCCATTTTTATCAAGTCATCGTTTACCCAGGCAGGTTTCTCCTGCATAGTTAAAAACATTTTTTTCAAGTGATCAGTTAAGTTATCATCTTCAAGAACCTTATTTTTAGATAATTGCCTTACGTATAAATAGGCTTCGCCAAAACTTCTTCCATCAAATATTTCTTTTGCTGCTTCATCGCCCAAAACATCATATTTAGTGGCCAGCTTCACAAACTTATTTGGGATATTAAGATTGAGTTTGGCTCCCGACCATTCAGTTAACTGCCTTCCGCTACCCTTCTCCCAAAACCTTTTTAAGCATAAATCCATATAAATATGATTGTTTGATTTAACCAAGATACTGCAAAACTGCATACAATATTTCTCATCACTTGATTTAATTTCAGTTGATAAAACAATTTCTTTTGATCATTGTTTTCCTTCCAGGTATGGTGCGCTATCTTTCTTTATATAAGACGAATAGACACATCAACCAAACTTAAAACCAAAATATAAAACCGTATGAAAAATCTGACAATGAAAACAACCGCGCTCTTGGTTGCCCTGGTTATCATGGGAACCACGTTTACAAGCTGCAAAAGTGGCCCAAAAGATGATGCTGTAAAAGCCGCAGTGGAAACTGCACTGCTCTCAAACCCACACATTGCCGAAGCCGCTGTAACTGTTGAAAAAGGCGTAGCAACAATATCGGGCCAAGTTCCTGATGATGCAACTAAAGCAGACGTCGATAAAACTGTTGCAGGAGTTGCCGGAGTTAAATCTGTTGTAAACAATCTGACTGTGGTCCCCGAAACTCCGAGCGTACCTGTAGCCGCTACTGATGTGCTTACCAATGCCGTTAAGGATGCTACTAAAGATTTCCCCACAGTAACTGCAACGGTAAATGATGGCGTAGTCACATTAAAGGGTGAAATCCAAAAAGCAAATCTCCAGAAATTGATGATGGCTTTAAATGCGTTGAAACCTAAAAAAGTAGACAATTCACAACTGGTTATTAAATAGTTAAAGGAGATATATAAAATGGCTTTACAAGAAAAATATAAAGAATTGATAGATACTGCTACTGCACAGGGGGTTAACAACCTAAATGTACGTGAGCAGGAAGGTGTGCTATATATTGATGGCGATGCCAGTGGTTCAATAAAGCAACAACTGTGGGATACTTATGAACGTCTCGATCCCAATTACTCTTCTGGCGATTTAGTGATGAATATCAATAGCATAGCTGGCGTTACAGAAGGTTCAAAACTAAAAGTAACAACCAACAGCTCTAACTTAAATATTCGTAGCGGTCCTAGTACCGATGCTGATATTGTAGGCAAGGCTGCCAGGCATGAGGTGGTTACACTGGTTAGCAAAGCAAATGACCAATGGTGGGAGATTAAAACTGATAATGGGGCTGCAGGATATTCCTATACGCAATACCTGACACCGCTTTAATCACACCAAAGAAGKGGTGTCTAAAAAGATAAAGTCGTCATCTCTTTTTAGACACCCCCATTTAATTTGAACATTAACGATAAATATCCCGCATCCTAAAATTAAACTGAGTCATGATCTGACGTGTAAGTTCTCTGTACAATTCATTATAGTCAGGTCTGTTGTTAAAATTACCCCTAACTATATCCCAATCTTTTGCACTTAAAGCCCTTGAATCGCCAGTATATTTACCAGTAAGGCTTTCCCAGGTATATTGTGCAGGAATTCTGTCTGATGCGATCAACTTTCGGGATACAGCATCTGTGATCCTGTAGTCCATTATGGCTCGTGAATTTATGATTCTTCTCACAGCACTTATAGTTGCTGTAACGGTAATAGTGCTGGCACTTCCCGACATTTTATCACTCTTAGCAGGAATCTTTTTAGACACTCTATATGAATAATTATTGGTAGCCAGGTTGCTGAACCAGATGTCATACATCGATAGTTCTAAATTCTGATCAATTCTTCTATTTTGCCCGTCATTTCCGGTATAAAATTCATAATAATTAGAGTTACCAATTGAGTTTAAGTTCCATAGAATATCTCTTTCAAAGAAGCTCCCATCTATTGAATAATATCCAAAGCGCTGATCAAATTTAGTAACCAACACATTTGTAATAGCTGCTTCATGAGCCTCTTGTTTCTTTTCTATCACATCTTTAAAACCGGGAACATATTCATCAGCTAGCTTTAAGTTATTATAAGCGTTACGGGTGCTTACCCTATCTTGCCTATCCAACAGCGCAATTCCTCTATTATAATGTGCTTCAGCAGCACTCAACGCTGCCTGATTTAATTCGCTCTCATAATTTCTGGGACTGAAAGTGCTTATCTTTACGCCTGCATTCTTAAAACCATCGTACATTTTTTGCAGAGAGAAATAACCGTTATAGATGTTTGCAAACTGTTCTGATTTTCTACCCTTTCCTCCTTTCGCTGCCAAAATATCCTGTTCATATCTGGTCGAAGCTTCTTTGTATGCATCGGGAAGAATTTTTAAAGCATCAGAATTGGATGGATTCTTTTTAAGATCACTAATTGCAGCATAAAAGGCCTTATCATATTCTCCCTTCTCGTATAGTTTTTGGGTTGATACACAAGCAAAAAGGAACATCGAGAGCAGACATAATTTAAATAGCTTTTTCATAGGAATAATATTTAATTCAATTTACGGCAATTCTTCAGTAAATAAAAAAAGCCATCTKATAATTATCAGATGGCTTTTTTTATTTCTAATTAACCTTTTAAGCTTTAACCAAAAAATGTGCTGGCATTTCTGCAGCATTTAACATAAAATTATGAAGCTCATAGTTTTTAATGAAAGGGGTTAACTGTTCTGAACCGGGGCCAAACATTGTTAGCTCCACGTAATCTCCTGTATGGTTCATTCCTGCCCATTGCACATCGGTATACTTGCCCATAATCTTTCCATACTCATAAAATGGAAGATTCGACTCATTATATAACTGGCCCGGAACGATATCTTTAAAATGAGCTACTAAAGATTTTACGTCTTCCAGTTTCATCTCCAATCCCTGACTCTCCCTAATTATCTCTGTAATCTTTTGTTCACCAAATGATTGGTTTAATTGAGTAAGCAGCCAAGTATTACTATGTTTAAAATGTTGCAGACTGTCAAATTTCTTGTCGGCTTCATCAGCATAAAAAAGCCCAGGATTAGAATTACCATGATCTGTTGTTATGATTACCAAAGTTTCTCCATCCTTTTCAGCAAACTCTATTACTTTCCCAACTGCTTCATCAAAAGCCAATTGATCAAATATTAAACCTGCCACATCATTTGAATGTGCAGCCCAGTCTACCTTTCCAGCTTCAACCTGTAATGCAAAACCATTCTTATGGTCCTTCATTAGTTCTATGGCTTTCATCGTCATCTCAGCTATTGAAGGCACAGTCTTTATCAATTCAGGGTCATTTTTTCGATCTACTTCATAAGGTAAACCATCTTCAGCAAACAATCCCAAAACCGGCTTTAATTTATCAAGAGCAAGCATTTCAGCACGGTTTTCTGCAACTTTAAAACCTTGGGTAAGGTATTTAGGTATAATGCTGCCATCTTTTCTTTCTGAATCAAAGTATTTGCTTCCACCACCCATCATCACATCAAATTTTAGTTCTAGATACATTTCTGCAATTAAAGCTTGTCCATCTCGGTTATCTATATTTACACAGAAGCCAGCCGGTGTGGCGTGGGTAATTGGAACTGTAGTTACACAGCCAACTTTCTTTCCACTCTCTTTAAATTTTTGAAGTATTGGCTGAGGTTTCTCTCCTCTCATCCCAACATTTAATGAGCCATTCCTTACCCTCATTCCACCACCCCAGGATGAACTGGCAGCTGCTGAATCGGTAACCATTGAACTTGCTGAAGCCGTATCCATTAAAGYTCTTACAGCTTTGTTATTTCTATATAAGTCAAGCCATTTACTTCCTATGCCAAACGTACGGTTAGCATATAGATCGGCCATATTTAATGTTCCTGTACTCATGCCATCACTTACCATCATAATGATATTTTTCGCCTTTTTTACTCCTCCGATCGGTTTGGCAATAACATCATGCAAACCAACAAAAGGCATACTTATACCAGCAAGTATTCCGCCTTTTAATAGTGATCTTCTATTCATATACTTAAAAATATTTTCAATCAGCAAAGATCTATATGTACCATTAGAAATCCGGTCAGATAGAATTATGAAATTGTTAAGCTATTAAGAAGGTTTTTCTTTCAGAAATGTATATAAACACAAAAACCCTGCAGCGTTTAGCTACAGGGTTTTGCTTAAGATTTGGCACCGACCTACTCTCCCACGTGTTACCGCAGTACCATCGGCTCTGGTGGGCTTAACTTCTCTGGTGGGCTTAACTTCTCT
>NZ_JBFTKO010000019.1:0-147277 GCF_056395985.1 Pedobacter sp. 05T44 | reverse complement strand
GTTCTGCAGTCAGGTTAAATTGCGCTCCGAGCTGGGGTAAAATACCCGCCCGAATAGAGAAGGTAAAAGCTGTGGTAATCACGGCAAAGCAACTCCCGTTGAATAAGGCACTCTTGTTAATGTTTTCGTTCATAATATAATGGTTATTTAGTTAGTTCTAACAGCATCCTTGTTAGCACGGCCATTGGACGCATCAAAAGTTATATCATTGGCTTATAAGCTATTCACCTGATATTACCACCTGAATAGCTGCATATTTTCTTTATTTATTTGGGTTGAATTAAAATATTAGTATTTGGTTAAACGAAATTAGTAAAATATTTAATCTAGGCAATCGATTGCTTAAAAATATTTAGCTGTAATTTCCTCAACCAGATATTACAATAGCTGATCGGTTCATTTTTATCTCCATGGCTCAGTTATAAGGCCATTCTGTACTTTCTTCCCTAATGGGTCGCTCCACTAGCCAACGGGAGAGGCGGAAGTAAGTACGGCAGAGCCAACACCGCCATTGGAGTAATACAAATAGAAGTGCGTCTTACCATCTGCTTCCAGTCTGGATATAATGGAAAGGCGCCCAGGAATTTGTACTCCATGGTGCCAGCTTTGCTGTATTTATGAAGTGTAAGTCTTGCCGGTATTCTTGTCTGTGAGTAAGTGTTTATATTGAACAAGGATATAGTCAAAAATTGCTTAATTTTTTTAACGCCTTTAACCTACATTTTTAGAAACGCCCATTGCTGGTTACGTCCTCCATAATAGTCCCATTGATTAGCACTGCCGCCGTTGTTCAGGGAATATCCTGAAATTTCCAGCGCCTTTCCACTATTTACATTGATCAATTTATAGTATCCGTTGTCAGTTGCCTGAATTGACCATTTTTGATTATTTCCGCCTGAATAATCCCACAAATCTGCCTGACCACCGTTGGCTATTGACCAGCTATCGATCTCCAAGCACTTTCCTGAAGCATGCATTGGTGTTAACCTGTAATAGCCACTACCTGCATCTTCAACTTTGAATTGTTGATTTGCTCCGGCTAAATATTCCCATTGATCGGCCAATGTATGGTTAGCGGTGCCCCATCCGGCGAACTCTAGTGCTTTAAAACTATTTCTATTCATAATCTGATAGATACTTCCTACCTGAATGCCAGGTGAGGTACCGTTTTGTTCCCCTTGCACAAGAGCGGCTAAACCTTGTTGATCGCCCACAGTGTTTGTTTGCCTGTTCAGGATTGCCCCAGTGTCCCAATAAAATGGAAGAATACCGCGTGACAAAGCCTGGCGTGTAACCTGATTTAAAAAATATGCTCTGGAAACCTGATTGAGCGTTAGCGCATCACCTGTGAGTGACGACCGGGTATATGCTCCATATTCTCCTAAAACCACAGGAATGCCTTGGTCAACAAACTTTGTTTTCATCGATTGGAAATACGCGCTTAGGTCGGCCTCCTCTCCCCAGGTGGAATTTCGTGAAGGATCGGTGGTGGAATGATATCCCGATCCCCAATAATAAAACATATTACCCCATGATTGGTCTGACGACATCAGACAAAATTGGAAAGGAGTATAGTAATGAACTTCAACCATTAGGCGATTGGTTACCTGGTCTGTAGGAAGCGTGTTCATCAAACTGTTAGTTTTGTCAATATCTGTTGAGGGTCCCTGGACAACAAGCACTCTGTAACTGTTGCGCCCTCCGGTTGATCTAACCGCATTGATAAACGTTTGATGATAAGAAAGCAGGACGCTCATCTGCGTGGCATCCTCTACTGAAGGTTCGTTTGCGCTGGCAAAAATTAAGTGTTCATCAAAACCACGCATATGTGTCGCAATTTGCTCCCAAAAAGCTTTTTGCTTGGCATTAACCGCGGCTTGCTGAGCGGGCGTACAATTGTTCTCCAACCATCCACCATCCCAATGTATATTTAATATCACATACATGTCTTTGTTAATGCAGTACTGAATAACCTGTTTAACCCTGTCGAGCCATACTTGCTGAAGCTCTGCTGTATTGCTGTTGGCCATATATTGATCCCAGGCGCAAGGAATCCGAATGGCGTTGAAACCGCTTTTTTTTGCCAGATCGACATATGCCTGGGTAACCAGAGGATTACCCCAGGCGGTTTCACCACCTATTGCTTCGAGGGTGTTTCCTATGTTCAATCCCAATCGAATTTTTGCAGCKAGCTGCGCTGCTGTGCTGGCCACTCCAGATTGGTCCGGCGGAAGGGGCGAGGTATTGTAACTGGGGTAGCTGGTAATGGTTAAAGCATTCATTGCTTTTGCAAGAGCCTGTTTCTCAGCAGGACTTCCGAGTTCTTGCTTGTGGCACCTCGCAAACATAAGGATGACTACGATGCCGAAAAGATAATTTAGTGTTCTCATATAGGGATTATAATTGGTTTCTATTAAAAAATCGATTGGCAGAAGGGCAATTTAGTTGCCTGGTCTTCTAATTGTATGTTGTGCTGGATCTGCCAGCGGCGGTATTCGCTTGTGATTTGCTATAATTTCCTTAACCAAATATTGCGATAGCTGATCGGTTCACTTTTATCTCCATGGCTCTGTAATTTAATTGGTGAGGCGCCATGCTTTCTGTAGGCTGGCTGACCAATATAAGGTGTATCCCCTTTGAGTATGGTCGCATTCTGTACGAGAATGCCATTGTGTAAAACTGTTGCAACAGCCGGTGACTTTACAGACCCATCCTCGTTAAAACGGGGAGCCGTCCAGGCGACGTCATAGGTCTGCCACTCTCCTGGTTTTAAACAGGCATTTACCATCGGTGGCGATTGTTTGTAAAAACTACCAGCCTGCCCATTTACATAGGTTTTATTCTCATAATTATCTAGCACTTGCAACTCATACCCACCAGCACCCCAGGGAAGCGCAGCCAGAAAAATACCGCTGTTACCTCGGCCCTGGCCACTTCCAGTTATATTTTCCGGAATCCTGTATTCAATATGAAGCTGAAAATCCATAAATTTCTCTTTTGTCTGGATATCGCCCACGGACTTATCTACCGTCATGATCCCATCAGATAACTTCCATTTTTCTGCTGAAGCAGCATCAGCGGAATTCTCCCACTGATCCAGGTCCTTCCCGTCAAAAAGAACTATGGCATCAGAAGGCGCTGCTCCTGGCACCTTAGCCGGACTTACTTTTGCAGGCACAGGAGTCCATACCTCGGTATCTTCCGGTTTCCCTGGTTGCTGTGCCTGGACTATCATCACGTTGGCCGCAAGCATCGCAACAATTAATATTGATCTTTTCATATAGTTCGTTGATTTTCTTTAGTTATTGATGTATTACTTATTTAATGATTTGATCCAGGCCGCAATTTTGGTAACCTCATCTTTTGGAACATTGGACATAGGTGGCATCGGCGTGGAATAATCCGGCCAATGCTCCGGTTTAGGCGTATAAATCAGGCTTATTAGTTCCTCGACCGTATACTTTTTGGTGGAAATCTCCTTAAAAGAAGGGCCTACTTGTCGCTTCTCTGCATTGTGGCAGGCCAGGCAGGTATTTTTAGCTAGAAGCCCTTTCACTTGGTCATAGGTTGGAATTTTCGCCGCTAACGTTTTTTTACCTGACAAGGAACTTCCACTTTGTCCCCGAGGCAGTGTTTTAATAGAAGATGAATTCCTGGTGCTTACCTCTGCAAGGCTAAGTATCTTCCCTTCCGGGATATTATTTAAAGTATAATATGATGTAGGATGTACCAGGCTATAGTAGTTCTCTTGTGAGCGAATACCATCTAATGTAATGTTGTGAATATATCCTTTGCGCAGGTTGGCTACGATAATTCGGGCAGTGCGGCCATCAGCTGAAACGCGAACGCCCTTTACATTGCACTTTTGGCCATTTACCGGCGGACTTCCGTACACGCTGTGGTATTTATAAATAAAGCTCTCCACTGAATAAGAAGCAAGATCTAAGGCGTATTTTTTATCAACAGGTTGGGTAAACTCTATTTCAAACCCATCTGGCATGGCCTTTATACTGAGCATTTCAAAAGGGATTTTGTTGTTCCAAACCAGACGCTGGATCCCCTCTGTAGCCTCACCGGCCGAGCCCCACCCACGGTTGGTCTCGCCGGCGAACAACGATCCGTCTTTGCCCCAGGCCAAACGCACAATACCCGATTGAAACCCACTTCTAAAAGGCCATGCCGCCCCCTGATACTCACCGTTTACCTTTTCCATAAACACACGGCTAATCATACTCTGCCCCTGATCGCCTACCAAAAGCTGGCCAGCGAAAGGACCAAAGGAGCCCGGAGGAATTTTTACGATCTCAGAATTTGAAATACCAAGAATTCCGTGAGGCAACCAAACCGCAGGTAGTTGGAGTTCTGGAAAATTCTTCTTCATATCGAACTCGGTTACCGCTTTCTCGTTCACATCGTTTTCTGGCTTTACACTATTCCCGTTGCTGTCGTAAATCATCTTTGTTTGATTCTTGGCAAAAAACTGCTCTGTGGTAAGTTTGAGCGGAGATTGCGGCAGATTAGTCCACACCAGGCTGGATGGGTGTCCCATAAACGCACCTTTTTTTACTTGCATGATACTTCCTGAGCCAACCCAGTCGCCCTGATTATCAGTATAGAACAGTTGATCATCAATCATACTAATCCCGCAGGGCGAGCGCATACCCGCAGCCCATGGCTCAACCCTTCCATCTTCAAAAATACGGAGTGCCCAGCCCCTCCATGGAACCAGACTTTTTGGATTCCACCAGGTAGGCGGAAATCCAAGATTCAGGGTCACAAAAAAAGATCCGTCGGCAGCAAGCTTAGGGCCAAAACTGTACTCATGGTAATTTCCCGACAATGGCCAGGCATATATGGTTTCAAAATCATCAGCCACGCCATCGTTATCGGTATCTGTCATTTTGGTAAGTTCCCCTCGTTGAACACAATAAAATGATCCGTTTTTATAGGCAAGTCCGAGCACCTCGTGAAGACCCGAAGCAAATTTTTGAAATGTTGGTTTGAGTGAAGAAGGATTTTTCACGATAAAAACATCCCCCCTTCTGGTAGTGACACCCAAATCGCCGTTAGGTAACGTACAGAGTCCACCCACTTCAAGTATTGCTCCTTCGGGAGCAGATACTTTCATGATCTTAAAATAATCATCTTCCTTTGGAGATTCTGCCTGGGCAAAACATGTTATTGACATCAGTATAAATGTCATTGTCAATAAGCACGACATACCGTTTTTATAATTGGAATAAATATTCATCAGGTTACTGGTTAAAGAGAATGGAATAAATGATCTTACTTTTGAATGGAACCAGGAGTTCCTGAGCGCTTTGTATTGTTCTGATGATAGGCTTCAATGTGGCTTCATCCGCTACAGTAATGGAATAAGCTTTATCTGCAATAACATATTTACCATCTTTCTGTTCGATAGCATTTGCTCTGGCAAGACACAGGTATAAGTCATCGGCACTTCCCTCCGGCTCAATTTCACGTCGAATGCCCTGGCCGCCATCAATCACCTTGGTTGCATCCTTAATATTCAATCCATATGTCTGGTACTTAAACTTTGGCAAACCTGACGCATCAAGCGTATAACCCTTCGGTTTGAAGCCTGACCCAGTGGTGTCTTTTTTAAATTCACTTTGTTGTGTTGCTAAACGCTGAATCTGTGGTGTCGCGTCTCCAGTCTGGATCGCTTTTCCAATTGGCCGCGAAGAACCATCGCCCCTGTCGTGCCACATTGGTGTTGCATCCAGAAATTCACCTTTCCATAATAGCACCAATTGACCATTGTCGGCATCATAAGTGTAATGAACCTTCAGCGGACTACCTATACTGATGGCATGGGTAACGCGTTTACCTCCATCAAGATCGATAAAACTCCGGAGCAGGATATTGCGTTCTGCCTTAATGATTATAGGGTCGACGTGAGTCTCCTGTGCAACAGCCTCCGTCCCCATTAGGAAACAAAAGGCCGATACACAGGCAACGAAAAAATAAGAATATAAATTCATGTATAATGTTTGGTTAAGTAAGCGTATTTGTTAAGTGCCATTTTATTTAACAGCTATCTTCAGCTTTTGAGAAATATTACCTGAGGAATTTCCCAGTTGCAGTATAAAGTCTCCTGCCTCAATGTTCCAATCCTTTTTTCCTTCATCATAGAAAGCAAAATCTGCAACTTTCACGTCCAATTCAACGGTTTTCGTTTCTCCGGCTTGCAGGAGCACTTTCTTAAAGGCTTTCAGTTCTTTAACTGGTCGCGGCAACGTACATACCGGATCATTTACATACAATTGAGCAACTTCGGCACCATAGCGTGAACCTGTGTTCTTGACGGTGAATTTTACCCTGATTACGTCGTCTTTGCTATAAGTTAATTTATCAGCAGAAAGAGGTCCTAAGTCAAAGCTGGTATAAGAAAGCCCGAACCCAAAGGAAAATTGAGGTGTTATTTTTTTAGTGTCAAACCACCGATACCCTACCAGAATGTCTTCTTTATAATATTGGTTAACGCTGTCGCCAGGATAAGAGATTTTACCATAAAAATGTGCAGCATTATCCTCCAGCTTTTTTGGAAAAGAGAAAGGCAACTTACCCGAAGGATTTACCTCACCCGAGATTACATCGGCCAATGCATTTCCGGCTTCAGAGCCGAGATACCATCCCTGCATAACGGCGGGTACTTTATTTATCCATGGCATAGACACTGCGTTTCCGCTAAGYAGTACAACAGCCGTGTTTTTGTTAGCTTTGAGCAAAGTATCAATCAGCTTATCCTGACCAAAAGGAAGGCTTAACGACTGGCGATCTCCACCTTCACAATCCTGAAAGTGATTTTTGTTCAGCCCCCCAATAAAAAATACGATATCGGCTTGCTTTGCAACCTCGGAAGCAGCAGCAATCAGCGAATCTGCATTTAACTTTGAAGGCTCTTCACGTCCGTAAAGTGCCGGTCCAGATGCATAACCAAGACTGTAAACAATATGATCTTTTCCGTATTTGGCAATCAATCCCTCTAATGGTGATTGCTCATAGGCTACCTTGAGTGATGATGACCCGCCACCGACTACCAGACTGCGATTAGCATTTTCTCCGATCACGGCAATCTTTTTGTATTTACCTACAGGAACAGGAAAAAATTGCTGCTCATTCTTCAAGAGCACGATTCCTTCCTGAGCAATCTTGCGCGCAGCTTCGCTGTGCTGGGGAGAAACGAAACGGCCAAAAGGCCTGTTGGCGCTCATGGTGGTCCGGAAAATTAAACGCAGTATGCGACGGGCCTTGTCATTGAGCAAAGCGATATCATACTTTCCCTCTTTAATTCCTTTAAGGAAGGGATTAGCCAGATAGTAATCTGAATAGGGGAACTTGCCCTTGGTTGTTAACCCATCGGTATAAGTACCCATTTCCAGATCCAGCCCGTTCTTAACAGCCTGGTCAGTATCATGAACACCGCCCCAGTCACTAATCACGACACCATCAAATTTCCAATCACTCTTTAGTATCTTATTCAAAAGTAAATCATTATGGCAGCAATGCTGGCCTCTGAATTGATTGTATGCTCCCATGATCGACCATACTTTTGCTTCCCGCACTGCTGCTTTGAAAGCAGGCAGATAAATTTCGTTTAGCGCACGGTCGCTTAGATCAACATTGATATGACCACGCCACTCTTCCTGATTGTTCAATGCAAAATGTTTTACGCATGCTGCCACGCCAATGGATTGAACTCCCTGTATATAAGGCACCACCATGCGGGAACTGAGGTAGGGATCTTCACCCAGATATTCAAAATTCCGACCGTTTAGTGGTGTACGGTAAATGTTTACACCCGGCCCTAATAATACGGTTTTATTGCGGTACCGCGCCTCTTCTCCGATCGATTTACCATAAAGCAAGGATAATTCGGGATTGAACGTAGCCGACAGGCAGGTGAGTGCCGGAAAAGCGGTACAAGAATCGTTTGTCCAATTTGCCCCACCCCATTCATCCCACAAAACTTCCTCACGGATTCCGTGCGGGCCGTCATCGGTCCAAACTTCAGGGATTCCCAAACGAGGCACACCTTTTGAACTGAATTTAGACTGGGCATAGCAAAGGGACACTTTTTCTTCAGTAGTCATCAGCGAAAGTGCATTTTCAACCCGCTCTTCTATGGGTTTGCTTAGATCAAGGTAAATTGGCTGTTTCTGTTGCGCATTTACCAATAACGAGGCACCTATTGCTACTACAGCTAAAAATATTGATTTCATTAATTTTATATTCGGTTGTATGTAATTTGAGTTTAAAAGTTGGCGCATGGATCGCCTGATCTTTGTGGCTCGAAACTACAATACCGGATGTAGACCACAGAGTAGTAATGTTAAATAAGTAAGAAGAAATGTTAACCTAATTCGGATGTTTTATTCCTTTTTTCTACTATATACTCAGAAGGAAGCACATTGTATTTTGCTTTAAAGGATTTCGCAAAATAATTAGGGGTGCTAAAACCTACCATATAGCATATTTCGGCAATGGTTTTATTGCTTTTTTCCAATAGTACTGCTGCTTTCTCCAACTTAACTGATCTGATAAAGTCTACTGGAGTTTTACCCGTTACCTTTAGACATTTTTTGTACAGTGATACCCTGCTCATGGCAATATGCCTACTCAGGTCTTCTACAGACAACTGGGGGTTGTKAAGATTCTCTTCAATGTAAAGCAACGCAGCGTTCAAAAATTTAGCATCGTCCGATTCAATTTCCATTTCCGGAGATGCAATGTTAATTTGCCTGGTATAAGTTCTTTTAAATGTCTGATGAAGGGTGAGCAGGTTTTTGATCTTGGAATGTAAAATCTCAAAATTAAAAGGCTTTGTCATATAATCGTTCGCCCCTGTTTCCAATCCCTTAATTTGTTCTTCTTCGGTCGTCAATGCCGTTAGCAAGATGATGGGAATATGCTTTGTCCTTACATCTGATTTTATTTTTTCGCACAATTCATTACCATTCATTTCCGGCATACTGATATCGGAAACGATTAGATCTGGATGCAGTGCGAGGGCTTTTTGCCAGCCTTCTTTGCCATTTGAAGCCTCTTCTATTTTATAAAAAACGCGTAAATTATCTTTGAGATAAAACCTGAAGTCCTCGTTGTCTTCAACCAACAATATAACGGGTGCATTTTTCGTGCGCAGACGCTCACCAGTGGACTCTTTTACTTCATTTTTTTTATCCGATTTCCCCTCCCCCGGCCAATCAGCACATTCCGCATCTTTTTCCTCCAGCACAGCAAGTGATGCGAGTGCAACACGAAGGTGTGCGGTAAAGCAACTACCCAAGCCTGGCTCGCTTTCTACCGTGATTTCACCGCCGTGCATCTTCACAAATTCTTTTGTGATGGAAAGGCCAATTCCGGAACCCTGGTTAAGAATAGCAGCGGAAGTTTCATTTTGAAAAAACCGCTCAAAAATAATTTCCTGTTTATCTTTTGGAATGCCAATTCCTGAGTCTATCACTTTTAACTCCAATAAAACCTTTCCATCCGCTGTCGGGTTCGGCAGTGTTTGTAATTCCACACTCACATTTCCTCCCGAAGGCGTAAATTTAAAAGCATTCGAAAGTAAGTTGAACAGTATCCGCTCGACCTTATCGTGATCATAAGAGACATATAAATTGTCAATAGCACTTTTGAAAGTTAATTTGATTTGCTTCCGTTCTGCCAGGTCATAAAAAGACTCTGTTGCCTCCTTGATAAAGGAGACAATTTCGCCATCACTCCTGTTCAGCTGCAATTCCTGTTCTTCCATTTTACGGAAGTCGAGCAACTGGTTTACCAGGTTTAACAAACGCCTTGCATTTCTTTTTATCATAGATAGCTGACCATGACGCTCCTTCTCTCTGGCTTCAATTAAAAGTTTATCTACAGGGGCCAGAATTAAGGAAATAGGCGTCCTGAACTCATGGCTCAGATTTGTTAAAAATTTAATTTTTAACAAATCCAGTTCCCGCAGCCTTTCTGCTTCCTTACGGTCCTGTTCACGCAATTGCCTGGCCTGAATTCTTTCTTGTACTAAAGCAAATTCCCGTCGTAGCTTATTGATCCCCCGGTTTCGGATAAATAACAATAAAAAGCCGATGGCGAAAGCGTACAATAAATATGCCCATGTGGTGCGCCAGAAAGGGGGCAAAATTGTAATTTTCAGTTGCGACTCCGCTATAGGTATAGTATCACTTTCATTAAAAGCCTTTACGTGAAAGGTATACTCTCCTGGGTCAAGGTTTGTAAAAGTGGCCTTGCGTATTTCTGAAGGAACGGTAAGCCAGCGATCATCAAATCCTTCCAAATTATATTTATAGGTAATCTTGTGCGGAGCAAAATAGTTGAGCAACGCAAATTGAAGGGAAAAAATATTTTCTTTATAGGTAAGGGTTAAATTCTTAAGAGCTGTGATGGATTCGGGCAGAATGATTCGCCCATTTAGATTCTCGCCAACATGCACTTTATGATAAAACACCTCTAATTCGGTCATGGCCAGGGCAGAAGGCGACTGGATGTTTTGGATTTGGCTTGCTCTGAAAATATTAAAGCCATTTGGTCCTCCAAAAATCAATTCGCCGGCTTTTGTTTTGTATGCGGCATTAAAATTAAACTGGGTATTTTGCAGCCCATCCGATTTATTGTATTTGCTGTATTGGAATTTATAGCTTTTACCTTGTGCAATTACAGAAATCTTGTAAAGTCCTTTTCTGGAGCTATACCAGATATGATGATCTGGATCTTCAAGAAGAGCAAAGACAGTATTCTCTGGCAAACCAGTATCCTCACTTAGGTTATTGAAACTCCCCGTTGTGGGATTATATATGCTTATACCTTCCCTTGTACCTATCCAAATCCACCCCCTTCCATCTTCTACTATACAATTAATATCATTTTGTACCAGGCTATTCGTATTCTTAGGATCATTTACCAATTGTTTGACTTTAAAAGTTTTACCATCCAGGATATTAACCCCCGCTGTCGTACCAATCCAAATATTTTTATTTTTATCTTCATATAAATAGGAAATGCCATATGCATTCAAGGTATTTTTCACTGATGGATTAAAATGTTTAAATTTCCCGGTGCTTCGGTCAAACAGATCTAATCCACCATTTAAGGTGCCCACCCAAAGCCTGTTGGAAGAATCTTCTAATAAGGCAAAAATTCGGTTATCTGAAAGGCTGGAAGGTTCTGAGGTACGTTTGAAATGTGTAAACTTCTGTCCGTCAAATGAATTAAGCCCACCTAAAAAAGTTCCAATCCACAAAACACCCGAAGGATCGACACATAGGCTTACCACAATATCACTGCTTAAAGAGTTGTCATTTTCGGGATTATTACGGTAGGTTTTAATCTCACCCGTACTCCTGTTCAAATGTATTAAACCCGAGCCATTTGTTCCAATCCATAAATTGCCCTTATTATCTGCTACGAAGGCATTCACATCCTTCTGTAGGGAGTTATTTCCGGTTAAATACTGATTTCTGGGAAATTTATAGATGCTTTTATGATAGTAATAAATTCCTTTCTTAGAAGTACCCATCCAGATAATACCGCTACTGTCTTTATACAAAGAACCTATGCTGTTGTCACTTAAAGCCCTCTGGTCATCTTCTCTACTTAAAATATAAGTGAATGTATTGGTCCGCTTGTCTAATATATTAACTCCTCCATGATCAGTGCCTATCCAGATTTTACCATCCTCTCCTTCCAGAACAGAGCCGACATTTTTAGAGCTTAGCCCCGAATGGTCTTGTTTTTTCCCAAAATAGTGGAATTTGTCGCTCGCCACATTGAGGTAATATAACCCAAAAAGATCACCCGGACTATAAATAAAAACATTGCCTTCAGCATCAAGGCTGAGTTTGAGATTGAAATAATTTTCCTGTGTTCCTAGACGGTTTTTAACATCAAAATATCTGCTTGTTACCTTTTGTTGTTTTAAGTTAAACTTCTCCAGTACACCATTGGCGTGAATTACCCATAAATTACCTTTTAAATCCTCGATAAAATCACTTATTATACCAGAAGACAGGGAATTTAATACGTCACTTTTAGGGGTATAACTCGTAGTGGTTTCGCTTTTAGAATCATAACAAAAAATACCTTGATTTTCTATATAAAAATAGAAACTACCCCTATTGTTGGTTTTTATCTCTCTAAGGTATCCACCAGGAATTTTATATTTTTGAAAGTGTTTATTCTGAAACCGCTCAAACTTTTCGGTTAAGGGATAGTATATACTGAAGCCACGATTAGATTTAATCCACAATTCTTTCTCGGGTCCCCCAAATATATTGACAATATAACCATCGGGTAAGCTGGTGCTATCCTTTGAATTATGTTGAAATATCTTGAATTCATGTCCGTCATAACGACTGAGCCCGGCGGTGGTACCAAACCACATAAATCCTTTTTGATCTTTGTATATCGCATTTACCTGATTGTCTGATAAACCATTTGAAATATCTAAATGAGAAAACTGGTATACATTTTCCTGCGCAAAAAGAGAATTATACAGCAGGAATGCGCTGATCAGGGCTAAAAACCGAAACATATATTTTTCTATTAAATGCTTTAGTCATTCTCCGGATGCCAGGAACAATTAAAGCTAAAAACCCAAACAGGTTATAATTGGTTGCGTAATATTGGTATAGCTAAGCTACACTTAAATCTGGTTTTTTTTTAATAACCTTCCTCCTTAATCATCAGTTGATGGGCTGGTAGTTTTTAGGGACTGTTACTAAAGTTTAAACGCCAGCTATAGCAAAAGGCTATAACCGACATTTCAAAGCGTGCATATTGCAAATTCGATAAAAATCCTATTCCCGGTCTTTTCCATTTAAATCCATTCTCCACCTAAAATACTGATCCAGTACAACAAGTGACTTTTCGTCGGGAACTGGTCCCACATGGGGTGTCTCGGCGAAATACATCACTGCCGGCTTATCGCCGGTAAACGCAGGCCATAGCGGAAGCTCCTTACCGTTAGGGTTTCCGTATTTCACAAAGTTGATCCAGTAACTCCCCATCGCGGTTGAAATTTCCAGATCTGATTTAGAAGTTTTCGGGTTCAAAGGATCTATATGTTGAAAAACATACGAAACATCCTGTGCATGAGGAGAGCCGTGCCCATATTCAGGAGTACCTTCGGGATAGTTTGGATGCTGATCAAAAAAATAATAAAACACTTTCGATGTCCCCGTTTTTGACTGGAGTCTGGCCCATGTCCAGTTGTGCCATCCAAAAGCAGCATCCCTTGACAGATTTCTTGCAGACCGGGTAACGAACTTCTCGCCTACCGGGTAGGCTTTAATCAAATTGTCAGCAAATTCCCCGTAACGTGCTTTTACCCCATCAATATATTCCTTAGGGTTCGCTCCAGGCGAAAAGCTTAGCCCTTCATCAGAATTGTAACCAATAAGTACCGGCACATCATTGTACTTGTTTGCTTCGTATAGTTTATATTGAACATCAGGGATCACATGTCCATCTATAATAGGCCATGAACTGCCAACACCCCAACCCATAGGGAGTTTGTCGGCTTCCATCTTTCTAAGTTCTTCTATGGAAGCAGCACCTGCTTTGGCTGCGTAAGCTTGCCCATCAGTTTCGGCTTGCCTCAATGCTTTCATGTTTTCGCCCGGGTATGTTTTGATACCGGCAGGGCCAAAAGACCCGCCACTTTGAGAGATGGCACTCCGAAAAAGACCTTTAGCCAGCGGCGAAGCGCACAACATGCTAACAGAGATTCCTCCTGCCGACTCCCCAAAAATGGTTACTTTTTTGGGGTCGCCACCAAACGCAGCTATATTCTTCTGCACCCATTTTAGCCCCGCAATCTGGTCTAGCAAACCATAGTTTCCCGACACATGCTCAGTCCCCTCTCCGCTTAATTCCGGATGCGCCAAAAAACCGAGTGGACCTACCCGATAGGCAATACTGACAAAAACAACTCCCTTTTGTGCCAGTTTCTGTCCATCATACCAAGGTTCGGCGGTTGATCCGGAACTGAATCCACCCCCGTAAATCCAAACCAGGACAGGCAAATCGACCTGGTTGGATTTTGCAGGGGTCCATACATTCAAGTACAAACAATCTTCACTTTTACCGGCCGCAGGATTTCCCTCTTGCATAGGTGAGGCTGCAAAATGAGCAGCCTGCTTTACCCCATCCCACTTTTCAACCGGCTGGGGAGCTTTCCACCTCAAGGAACCGACAGGAGGGGCCGCAAAGGGAATTCCACGGAATACAGTTAAGTCATTTTCCACGGCCCCCTGAATCCTTCCTCCCTCGACCTTAAGATGAACGGGTAGCTGAGCATGGCCTGCAAAAACCGTGAATACAGTTACTACAATTAAAAGGGTAATATTTTTCAGTATTCTCATAAATTGCCTAGTAATTTAATCTATTGGGGTAAATTTAAAATTCTTAAATGTTACATTCCCCTCGCCTATGGAACACAAGCCAATTCTTAAGCTTAAAAACCCACTCAGCACGTTATGATGTATGGCAGAAACCTCAAGCGAAGTTTCAATTTTATTCCATTTAATACCGTCTGTACTAAAATACATATTTACCGTATTATTAATGTTTTTAAGACGAAGGAATACATGATTTTTTATAACGCTCTTTTCAGTTTGAAACTGCCAGCCACGTAAATTGACAAATATGTTCTTATCGTCGGCCAGAATCCCTGAATAGGCATTGTTGTTGTAAAAAAGAACTAAACCACCTGTTGCTTTTCCTTCTATTAATAATTCCACGTCTGCCGTATACGAATGGCCTGATGGAATGCACAATAAGGGCGAGCTACCGGCTACATTATTTCCTTTTCCCTTAATGGATAAACCATTGTCAGATAAGTTAAACCTGCTGGTATCCAATCCTTCGAAGAATTCCCATTGAGGCTGTAATTTATTGCCTTTAAAATTATCGTTCAATGTAAAGTCGGTTTTAAAGGGAGCTAAATTTGGTCTCCTGATAGGTTTACTATCTACTATATCATCCGGCACTTTATACCAGCCATCTTTTGTCCATTCTACCGGCAACAATAAAGTCTGACGACCTTTATTGTAAAAACCATCTTCGTAAGCATGAAAAATCATCCACCAGTTTCCTTTTGCATCGTCGAAGATGGTACCATGCCCTTTCGATTTCCATTTTTCATCTTGTTTAGTTGTTCTGACAATCGGATTATAAGGGGAATTTTCCCACGGGCCCGATAACGATTTTGATCGTGCAGAAATGACCATATGGCCAGTAGCAGGACCTGCCGTTCCTCCTTCAGCTACAGTAAGATAGTAGTATTCTCCTCTTTTTATCAACTTGGGGCCTTCCAGGCAAAAGCACTCAATAGTCCAGTCTTTAGGTATAGGCCAACCGTTGTAAGAACTCTTTTGATTCCCTGTAATAGAAAGACCGTCATCTGACAAGGGTACAAATCCCCCGTTACTGAAAAACAAGTACCTTTTGCCATGTTCATCTGTTATATGACCAGGGTCAATGTTGCCAATTTTCAGGTCAATCGGATCACTCCATTTCCCATCGATCGAGTCCGCTGTTACCACATAGTTAGTCCCGTTTGCCGGAAAATAGATATAGAACTTATTTTTATACTTCACCAAATCGGGAGCATACACCGAGCCTACGTATTTATGCAGGGCGTGGGTCAATGGTTTCCAGTTAATCAGGTCTTTTGAATGCCAGATCAATAAACCTGGATAGTACTCAAACGAGGAATGGACCATATAAAAATTATCGCCATCACGTAATATACTCGGATCAGGATAATCTCCTGCAAAAATAGGATTCAAATAAAAGCCCGGACCTTTCGAATTCGGACTTACTTGATATTGAGCTCTTGCAAAAAAACTCAACTGGATCAAAAAAAATGTTACTATAATTTTATTCATATGATTTGATAGGTTGTAGAAAGTACGCTTAACCTGTGAGTTATAGGCCTTATAATTTATTTATTTCTAGGTAATACCTCGGCAGAGCTGTCCTGAAATTGCGACATGTGCGCTTCTCATTCGCTTTGACGTGGCTTTAGCGCTAATTCTGTCATTGCCTTGCGTTATTTCAGTCCATACAGCCCCTTTGGCATGGGCTTTTTTATAAGCTTCGATTAGAATAGGGTCGTTAAGTAACTCCATAATTTTGCAGTAACGTTTAAATGAAATTTGCATTTTTTATACAATTGTTATTCTATTGATTAAAAAATAGTATTTGTTCGTTGCTTTMTGATTCTTGTTATCAGAACTATTTAAATATTAAACCTTATATGAAATGGAGCCAGCAGCATTTTTACGCTGGCTCCATAAAAAAAATTCAATTATTTTTTTTAACCATTTTAAATGATTTTGAGTAATTTATACAATCTTGATTTCAATGAAGATTCCATTGACAATTGGCTTGAAGACAATGATTTTATTGTCTCTACTTTTCTTCCAAGTATATCAAAAATGGAAACACGAAATGGTTGATCTGAATTTACAGCTCCCCCCTTTAAATTCGTTAACAAATAGGATTTGGATAAATCATAATTGAATTGTCACATGATTGGTTCGATTCAGTCGCCAGGCTTACAGCTTCTTTCCAGTAATTATAAAATTATCAAACATTATAGCATTAGAACTCACCGTATTAGGGTTTATTCTAAGGCTTATTGTTTTATAATTTCCTGAAGGCAAAGCAAGCAATTTTGCTTCTTTAGACCACCCTCCACCACTAGCAACTGTAGGTAGAGTTACCCAAGAAGCACCGCCATCAACACTTGCTTCAATTTTTGGTGCTACAGCATCTCCTGCATCTTCAACAACAAATTCATAAGACAGGTTTAAATTTGTAAAACCAACCACATTGATATTAGGTATGGTAACAGCAGCACCTTTAGATTCTATTTTCAAATTATATTGCTCACMCCACCCCTGACGCAAATTTACATTGGCATCGCCAGCAGTTTTTAGATCTATCCCACCACTCCATGTTCCTGCCTTTGTAGATGGTTTAAATGTATGCATTTGACCATCACCAAGGATGGCAACATTTGATTCGAAATTTTCGGCATACAGAGTTTCCTGTGCATTGGCTAACATCCCTGTTAGTAGAGCAAAAAATAATAGTGTGATTTTTTTCATGTTAATTTGTTTTTTAAGTTTATAAAAATATTGATTTGAATTAAGTAGTTAATTTGAGGATTACCGCAGCCCGTTTCACCACCTTCAGCCTCCATTGTATTACCGATATTCCACCCTAAATGCATTTTCGCAGTACAGCAGCACTGCTGTGATTATTACTACTTGTAATTGATATGGAAGTAATCAAAGTCTGCATAACCTCCAATGTTTTTAGTCGCATAATTAAACAAAGCAAAACGATAGCCCATGAAATGTGGGATGCTATATTTCATCTTCAAAGGTCGCCCTATTGGTTTCCAAACTTTTCCATCAAGACTGTAAAAGAAACTAGCTTCATCTTTCCCATTAAGAGCGTAAAGGTTATTAGCTTCATCGTTCATGCCGGTAAAATCGCAATCGATCCTGAAGTAAATTTGGTCTTGATCCAATGGAATTCGCTTTACTTCGACAGGCTTATCATTATCAGTAGTGATCATTATTATCGACTTTTGACCAGCGTCAATTTTAACGCCCACTGATCCATACTCTTTTTGGAAAGCTGAGAATCCGGCAAAATCGCCGTCTTTCATTTTGGAAACATCAAGGGCAACAGAAGCCGAGCTGGTTGGACCAATAGTGCGTTGTGTAAGTGTGTTTCTGGCCTGAAGAAAACCAGTGTCGATTCTTCCTGTTTTGAGGCGCAGGAATCCTTTTCTTTCAGTTACAGACCACAGCGCATTATCCGGATTATGATTCCATTGCCATACTAAAGGAAGTGCTGCTTCTCCTTTCTTTCGGTTGAATTCATCAGAAGCGACCAAATTCGGAATCAAACCTTTACCGGCCGGCAGGTCTAGATGTTCCGGGACTTTACCATTTTCTGCTAATACAGGCCAGCCTTCTTCCCACTTGACAGGAACGAGATAAGGAACGCGGCCAACAGCAGCAAAATCGCGGAAAAGATAAGAGAACCAACGTCCATCGGGAGTGTCGACAAGTCCGCCTTGAGCAATTCCTCTATCCTGTAAACCAACTTTCCCTTCCCAAGGTCCGTTGATATTATCTGCCCTATGGATAATTACAGTTCGCATTCCACCGCGCGGCGCGCAAATATTAAATAAATAATATTTGCCTTTTACTTTAAATAATTGAGATCCTTCTGCGCTAAGGCCTACTTCTTTTCCTGTTGGTGCGCTGGCGCTCTCGATGAGAACCCTCTCCGTAACGCCTGGTTTAACTCCTTTTAGATCCTCATTTAATTCAACAATTTTTAGTCTTTCCGCGTCATAAATTAAATATACCTTGCCATCATCATCAAAAAACAAGGAATTGTCATGATACGCTGGCTTAAAAGAAATTCGTTCCCAATTTCCTTTTTCTATATCTTTTGTTTTAAAAATATAGGTTTCACCGGTGGTGTATGCAAAAGTGGTTACATAATATATCCCCTTGTGATAGCGCAAACTACTTGCCCAGGAACCCTTGCTGTATGCGTTTTGACCGTCTGTCAAATTTAGCGCCGGCAGATCTGCCAAAGTATCATAGGCATAGTTGATAATTTTCCAATTGACAAGATCTGTCGATTTCATAATGGGCACGCCCGGGTTCATATGCATCGTTGTGCTACTCATGTAATAGCTATCGCCTACACGTACCATTGATATGTCGGGTACATCTGCATAAATAATCGGATTAGTGGCTTTTTGTGCGTATAAACACGGTACTTTAAGTGTGATAATTAAGGCCGTCATCCATAACCTATAAATCGTATTTTTCATATTCACATTTATTTTTTTCATTCTTATCTGATTATAATTAGCATCAATAAACCAGCAACCGGAATTAATAAATGAATTTCCATTCATCAAACAAAAAACCCTCTCCATTAAATACAAAATAGATATTCCCTACTCCTTTATCTATTTTCAGTTCTATTTTCTTTGAGCGCGTAGTCCATTCCTTTACATCACATATAAGGGAAACAAGAGGCTTACCTTTAAGATTATTTACATAAACATCAATTTTACCTTTTCCTTTCACCCTGGCTTCGAATTTGGCAGGAATCTGTTTGCTAAAATCGGCTCCACGAACCATGAGACATTGTTTATCTGCTTTTCCTTTGGCAACCATATTGCCCGGATTACCATCCGCTTCGAACTGAACCTGCCCCGAAGTACCTGCAGTGGTCTCTGCTTGCTGAAGAACGAATGGATTTAAGGGGTTAAGTTGTGACGGACCTTTAAAAGTTGCGTTGACCATGGGGATATTCACATTCTTTTCATCCACCTGTATTGGTTCGAAACCCACATTACGAAAACCACCCTTAGTGCCAAAATAATCCTGTAAATACATGGCATGGTAAGTAATATAATATTTCTCTTTAAACCTGAACAAGTGGGTGTGATTGTTTGTAAAAGGCCCCACGTTAACCTCGCCGGTATTCTTAAAGTAATTATCGCGATACTTCCAACTATCCTGATTTAAGGGTGTTTTACTCGTCATATAAGATATGTTGCATGCGGTTGGTTTATTAATATTGCTATAAGGCCATTCAGTACGTTCATCCCAACTCGTACAATAGCTATAAACCCAGGTTCCATTGATAAAGTTAAGGTCGCTGGCCTCATTAAAATAAGGAGCGGGTATCTTAGCAACATCACTAGCCAAACTGATCATATCTGCCCCTAATTTGACAATTCTGGCATTATCCGGCATATATTTCGTTTTAGGCGTTCCGGCTCCAAAAGTCAGCCAGCCTGTACCTTGGTCGTCAATAAGAACTCCGGGATCGAATGGAGCATCTACATCCACACCGGGAACAGAACGGTCAACTATGTTCTTTCCTAACGGGTCGCTCCATGGGCCAACAGGAGAGGTGGAAGTAAGCACAGCTGAGCCACCACCGCCATTGGAGTAATACAAATAAAAGTGTGTTTTACCATCTGCTTCCAATCTGGATGTAATGGAAGGTGCCCAGGAATTTGTACTCCATGGTGCCAGCTTTGCTGTATTTATGAGGCCATGATAAGTCCAGTTGACCATGTCATCGGAAGACATCATGACCAGCGAACGGATATGCTCGTAACTATTTTTCCCATCCTTTCCTACCTTCTCATACTGTTGATGATCATTCGTAGCATACACATAAATTCTTCCATTGTATTCTACAGCTGTTGGGTCGGCCGTAAACATAAAATCTAATAAAGGATTGGCATTATTGGAGGTAAGTTTCGGCGAAACATTTGCGAATTTTTCTTCCAGTTTTTCACTAATCAATTTCGGCTTATCAGCATTCGTCTGAGCTACTGCATCTTCTTTACTTCCCAGAAAAGAGATGGCAAGGACCGCAGTGAACAACATTTTTTTTCTAAACATTTTTTTTTATTTTACCCAAAAAATGGATACTCGTTAAGGATTAATTTGAATTGACATACTATAATTGACACTATACTATTACTTAGACCCTGCAATAAGGGCATCATACATACCCTGGTCCTTTATCGCATTATTAGCTCTGTCTAACATAAAACCTGTCTCCCACCAGAATGGCAGAAGACCATTTGCTTTAGCCTGTTTGGTCATATAGGTTGCCCAGTACTCCACAGACTTGTTATGCATCTCCAGATCCTTAGGAACAAAATTGCCGTTGCTGGCAGTCCGCCTCCAGGATGCATATTCGCCCAGCACTACAGGGATACCTTTATCAACAAACTTCTGTTTCATCTTTTTGAATTCAGAATCAACCACTTCCTCTTCTCCAAAGGTGGCGTTACGTTCTGGTTCAATAGTAGAATGATTCCCTTTCCCCCAATAGTAAGCCATTTTGCCCCAACTTACATCTCCATCCGTTAGTATCGTAAATGTAGCAGGCGTGTAGTTATGCACCTCGACCATCAACTTGTTAGGAATCTTATCTGTTGGTAGCGTATTCATCAGATCATAAGTTTTATTAGGATCTGTGTGAGGCCCCTGCACAATCAGCACCCTGTAACTATTTCTGCCTCCGGTAGCACGCACTGCATTAATAAATGTCTGGTGGTAACTATTGAGTATGTCCATCTGCTCGGCATTATCCGCCGCAGGTTCATTCGCGCTGGCAAACATAAGGTGCTCATCAAAATCGCGCATAGTGGTAGCAATCTGTTCCCAAAGCGCCTTTTGCTTAGCGTCAACCGAATCTTTCTTTAGCTTATTAATATTATTTTCCAGCCAGCCATTATCCCAGTGAATATTCAGCATCACATAAATATCATTATCCACACACCATCCAACTACTTCTTTCACCCGGTTAAGCCAGGCAGGGTCAATTTTCGCTTTATCCGGATCGCTTAAATGAGTCCAATTCCAGTTACAAGGAATCCGTACAGCATTGAAACCTATTTGTTTTACAAATTTCACATACGATTCGGTAATTTTATTACCCGACACCCAGTCACCTTCGCCTGGGGACTCCATGGTATTGCCAAAATTTATTCCTACATGCATTTTTGCTGCCAGTTCCACGGCCGTACTGCTCATTCCAGTCATGTTTGGCGCTATGGATGATGTGTTATAATTTGGGTATATGAAGGGGATCTGAGAAACGACCACCCTTCTTGCCTGGCCGTTGGAAGAACTTATTAATAAAACAGCAGAGCGGGATACCGCTGTAGTATTTAGCGATAATGTTGTTAAATGAATAACAGTGCTGCCGCTGTTGCCTGATGTTGTACTTAATTGCAACCACGAATAAGCAGGATTGCTGATGCTCCAATCGGTATTACCTGAAACGGATATGTCCTCTGTTCCCCCTTCAGCCGTAAAAGTTATGGTGGATGCACTAACTGTTAATTGCGGATCCGGATTATTCGCTTTTTTACATGATAATAAAGATACAATTGTAATAAGAAATATAAATATTTTAAAAGGATACTTAATCTTCATTTTTTTCTTAATTATCTAATTAGTAAGAAATCCCCACGGCGTTATGTTGCCGTGGGGATTTAGTTTATTTAATTTTTACAACTCTCAAATTATCAACAGCGCCATAAAAGCTGCCTGCCGAAAGACCATAGTTATGTATATACATGATGCACGATGTATTTCCGGATTCACCAGTTAAATCCGCAATTTTGGTTAGTGAATCCCCCATACCTTGGCCAAGCTCAGGATGTGATGCACGGAACGATGTTAAAGGAATAGTTACTGTTACCCACCCTTTTGTACTGTACGGTACCGTGGTCGTAGCGTTTATTCGCCATGGCTCCCATCGGGCCACATAGCCGTCTACTCCACTTACAATATTAACCGTAGTACCTTTCCAGGTTTTCGGGATATTTACTTCAAATTTAAATGCCCAATGGCTAACCGTGTCGGCAATATTGGCTTTTGGCACCCATTGTATTGCATTCATGGGTATGTTAGTAGTCCAGGGCCATCCGTCCTCGCTGTTCACATCGACATCCAACACAAAATAGGTGCTTCGATTGCCATGGAAATTAGAATTATCTTTAGTTTCTTTACCAGCACCCCAGCCTTGCCAATTAAAATTACTATCCCAATTTGAGATGGAGCCTGTTACTACATCATTTACATGGTACACAGTAGTAGCTGTGCCAAACTGTGTAGTAACTGATACCGGTCCCCTTTGCGTTAGCGTTGGCAAAACGAAACCAACATGACTTCCATTACTGGATGATGCAAATGAAGTAATCGTGGTGCCTGCAAACGTTAGCTTTTGAATACCTTTAAGATAATTACCATAAACATAAACCGAATCACCCGGGTTGGCATTTTCATTTGAAATACCTGCTATGACCGGGGTCGCAATTATTTTATGATTCAACGTACCGCTTTTGGTGATTATTGATATCTGATCATCGGTCGTTGCAGCCGGCATCAAAAATCCAATAGAATTCCCGCTGGTGTCTAAGTTAAAAGATTGGATTGCGGTACCCCTATACGAAAAGCGTTGAACGAAAAATAGGCCTGAGCCATAAACATAAACAGAATCGCCTGGATTGGCATATAAATTGGAAATTCCCGAAAAGGTAGGTGCTGCCGGACCTAATTTAAAAGAAAACCTTGTGGAACCTGCTTTTGTCGTATACTCTACAATATAGAGTTTAGCAGTATCAATTTTTGAAAACTGCATGGCGGGTATTTGCACCACGGCACTATTAGGCGCAAATAAAGCGCTGTTAAAAGAAGCAGGAACACCATTGAAACTTATTTGTGTAGCATTCTGCAAATTATTTCCGGTTATTACAACATATTGCCAGTTTGGCGTAGCACTGTGCAAAACGGTATCATTAGGTGAGGCGGCATAACTCTTAATACTCGAAATGACTGGAGCAGAACTGCTTTCAGTCTCTTTTTTACACGCAGGTAATACAGCCGCTATCATTAAGAAAAGCAGCAAAGAGTACAAGGTCAGATATGATTTTATTTTCATAACAATATCTTTTATTTTTTTTAATTAATAATATGGTACCGGTGGTTCTGCCAATTTAGGGGCGGTGGTTAGCTCAGATGACGGAATTGGCAACGTAAATGAAGCGATAGTTGCCGGTAGCGCAGCCGGTGGAGCAATAGTATCCCTTGTTGCTATTTTCGTTACAGGATCATAAGTAAACGAAATCCGACCGTGGGTAGCATCCTGATCATTAAGAAGCTTCACAGCATTAGCCGGATCGTAATAAGAATACCTAACCAGGTCTATCCAGTATTGTCCTTCAAAAGCAAGTTCAACTCTTCTTTCAGTACGCAGTGCTGCAGGTGTCAGCACAGTCACCTTATTCAGGCCGGCCCTTTCCCGCACCTCATTGAAATAGTGTAACGCATCCGCATCGCTCGTAGTGCTATTGTTACCCAAAATGGCTTCGGCATATACCAAATACACATCGGCCAATCTAAGCATTGCATTGTGTTCGGGGGATGACCAAGAATCCATTGTTGGCAAGTTATTATCTTTTTCGTTGCCAACCATGTGTTTTTTCATGCCCGTACCTTTTGCCGTATAACCACCATCGGCGGCAATCAATTCGGGATAAAAATCTCCGTTGAGCATGATAGTGGCTTTACGCCTTACCGTATCCCTAGAAGAATACATCCGGTATAAATCGTAGCTTGGCGCCAAGGCCATCCATCCCCCTTGTTTTTGAGGAGTAATGATGTTATCTGGCGCAAATAATTGCTGTAGGGCGTTGCCAGTTCCATAACCCACACCACCGGCCCATTGAAGGGAAAATAATGCTTCTGGGTTATCGTTGTTTTGTACCTTAAAAAGATCATAATAACTAGGAAACAATTTCAAGCCGCTATTTTTACACACATTGCCAGCATACTTTTTAGCACTGTCAAGCAAGGCCTGGTCGCGGCTACCATTTTTGCCTACACCCGCCATCGTCAAATATGCCTTGCCCAGCATTCCCTGCGCCGACCAGGTAGTTACCCGGCCTTTTTCATCTGTCTTAGGAAGGTGTTGAGCTGCGTAAGTCAGGTCATTAGCAACGAATTTATAGACATCCGAAACAATGTTGCGATTACGCAGCGGATCTTTTATCAGCTTACTGTTATCTTCAATAATTGGCACTGCACCCCAATATATCCCCAAATGATAATAAGCCATGGCACGAATAAATTTTGCCTCAGCGATGGCAGCATTTTTGTCTACTTCCGAAATAGACGGATCAGCCTTCTCTTGTATGGCTTTAATAACCGTATTACATTGTGCTACAGTATTATATAACCCAATCCAACCCCTCGTCACAAGACCATTTTGGGCGGTAATGGTACGTGTAAAAAGCTGTACCAAATCGCCATTATATGGGAAGCTAGCGGTACCACTCAATACGTCGCCAAGTGGTATCCAGCACTCATTGCTCCATGCCCACCAGTGCGAACCGCCATAAAGGCTTGCCGTAGCCAATCGCACATCGGAAGTGGTTTTATAAAAATTGGTAGAACTTATCTGCGAATTGGACGGACGGTCCAAAAAACTCTTTTTACATCCGACAAGTGCTGCTACACATAGCAGGATGATGAAAATTTTGTTAATTAATTTCATAAATATATGTTTTTAATCGGTGATCGTTTTATTATTTCAAGGCTATGTTTGCACCAAAAGTAAATACCCTTGGTTGCGGATAATAACCGTCGTCCCAACCTGCCTGAAGTGGATCCCATGAACCAATTTCAGGATCCATGCCTTTATATTTTGTAATTACAAATACGTTGGATACATTGGCATACACCCTAATTGAACCCACCGATATTTTTGATAAAAGACTTTTTGGCAAGCGGTAACCTAAAGTGATATTTTTACACCTCAGGAATGAGCCATCCTCGATCATCAAACTGTTAGGACGAAGATTACCATTGGTATTGTCGTTTCTCAACCCAGCAATAGTTGTATTAGGGTTGGTAACATATACGTTGTTAACATCGGATGGAGAGCCGTTAGGATCTACCATAGCCAAGTTTGCATAATCTAACACCGATGTAAAAAAGGCAGCGTGATTTTGCGGATTGGTTTGCTGTATAGCCGTTTGATTGAATATCTTGGCACCATAACTGCCACTGAAGAAAATATTCAGATCTAAATTTTTGTAGTTAAATGTATTATTGATACCATATTGGAATTTGGGGATCGGGGAACCCAAAAAGGTTTGATCTTTTGAGTCGATAATACCGTCGCCATTCAAATCCTTGAACATACGGTCACCGTACCAGATACCACCTCCTGCTAGAGAGATCGGATAAGGGTTGCCGCTTGGGTCAGCAGGCCGGGCATGGTTTTTAAAATCTTCTGGAGTTGAGAAAATACCATCAAATACATAGCCATAAAATTCGCCGATGGGCCGCCCCACCGTCGTTTTTTGAATAATATCGTTAATCAAATAAGATTTCTTACTTAAGTTAGCATCAGCTCCACCTGCACCTAAGTAGGTCACTTTATTGTTATTCCGCGATACGGTAAAACCAGTTTTCCAACTGAAATTTTTACCATTAATATTGGTAGAATTGATTTGGATATCAAACCCTTTGTTGGTTATCGAGCCGACATTGGCAAAAGGCGCTTGCATGGCTCCAGGCCCATAGCCCGCTATAGCACCAGAGTATCCTGGAAGCGGCACCTGTAATAAAAGACCATTTGTTAAGCGGCTGTAAGCTTCTAATGTAAAACTTAAGCGCCCCTTTAAAAGCGTTCCGTCAAGCCCGGCACTGTAATAATTAGTTTTTTCCCACGTCACCTCCGCGTTTTCCAAATTGCTTTGAAACTGAGCTATACCTGATAGACCATTGGCTATTGTTTGAAGCTGGGTCACAAATGTATTGCCCGGTATGCCCTGGTTGTTAGTAATCCCGTAACCGAGTCTCAGCTTCAATTCATCTATAGCTTTTATATCTTTTAAAAACGCCTCGTTTTTAATTTTCCAGGCAAATCCACCTGAATAGGTAGTCACCCAACGGTTGTATGACGGAAAATTTGAAGAACCATCGCCACGTATATTTCCGGTGAGCAGATATTTATCATTCCATGAAAAATTGATACGGCCGAAATAAGATTCCTGTGCAGAGCCTCCCGTAGGGTCTGATAATGAATTGTAGCCGAAGTTTGTGGCCGTGGTAGCATCGCCACCACTAATCGCCTGCACATTATCTGAAGGGAAATTCCTTCGTGCACCGCCAAGATTTTGAAAAGTACTCTCTTGCGATTCATGACCCGCTAAAGCATCAAAATGAAATTTTTTGAAATTATAGTTGTAAGTTAGAAAATTGCGTATTACTGCATAAAAATTTTGACCGGCGCTAGAGGAACCAAAGTTAGGGCTTTCATTACCCTTGCCAAAACTATAAATTGGCGAATACCTATCTTCTGTATTAAAATCGAAATTACCGGATAGCTCATTTCGCAGCGATAACCCTTTAGCCAATTGTATTTCGGCATACACATTTCCGAATACTTGATTTCGCTTTCTTAAGTGTTTGATAATTTTTGCCAATGCCACCGGGTTGGCAACAGGTGCTACCCAACCGTTGGGATCGGTAATCCCTCCCCAGGAGCCGTCAGGGTTGCTTACCGGAACATCAGGACTAAGGCTTAGTGCAGTGGCAATTACATTACCGGAGGTTGAGTTTACTTTTTCATCAACATGCGACAACTGAAGGCTCGTCCCTATTTTTAGCCAATTAGTGGTTTTATTGTCTAAATTCAGCCTTACCGAGTATCTGCTAAAATCAGATCCAATGGCTATCCCTTCCTGGTTAAAATAGGAGGTTGACAGTAAATATTGGGTTCTGTCATCCCCACCGCTTACAGTAAGTGTGTGATTCATCTGCGGGGCTTTCCGGAATAATTCTTTTTGCCAGTCGGTGCCCTTACCTAAATATTGAGGATTGACAAATAGGGGTCTTTGATCAAATTCCCAGCCCGAGCTAGCGGACCGCGCATTAATGAGAGTAGCAAATTGTTGCAAATCAACTGTAGGGAGTCGCTTAAGTATTTCCTGGTAACCGGCATAGAAATCATAAGTTATCTGCGGTGCTCCGGCTTTCCCCCTTTTTGTAGTGATCACAACAACTCCATTGGTTGCCTGCGAACCGTATATGGCGGTTGCCGAAGCATCTTTCAATACATCTATGGATTCAATTTCGGCAGGATTGATGGCATTTAATGGATTAGAACCACTACCGGGATTGTTTACCGGTGGAATAATAATACCATCTATTACGTACAGTGGCGAATTAGAGCCACTTATTGACGACACGCCACGTATTTGGATAGACACCCCACCGCCGGGCTGGCCCGATACCTGTTGAACCACAACCCCGGCAACTTTGCCCTGCAGGGCCTGGTCAAAAGTAGTTGGCTGGGTTTGGCGTAAGTCGTCTCCCTTGATTGAGCTTATTGAACCTGTAACATCTTTTCTTGCTACCTTAGCATAACCAACAACAACTACTTCATTCAGATTTGTATTGTCGACACTTAATACCACATTAATGACATTGCCACTACCAACTACGATCTCCTGTTGTGTAAAACCCATCATCTTAAAAATGAGGACATCACCAGTATTTGCCCGTATCAAAAACCCTCCGCTTTCATTAGTAGATACGGCCGTATTTTTATGTTTAACCTGTACTGTAGCCCCCGGAATTGGGGCAGAATCACCTGCCGATACGATTTTCCCTATAATTTGCCGCTCCTGGGCATACCCCGTTAAATGCAGGAGCACGATTGAAGTTACCAACCATAAAAAAATTGGTAATTTCCTGATAGAAATTGTTTGATTCATATTTGATTTATTTTGGTTTATTTGGTTGTGGTTATTGCTAACCACTGGAATATTTTTTATGGAAAGAGTATGTTTGGTCCTTTCCCTTCTGGCAGAGCATTTAGCCCCCGATAAGAAAATTGCAGAACTAGAAAAACTTAGACATATTTTGCTCGGATTTATAATTAATAAATGATTTCAACATTTGCGAAAAGGTTGGTTTTATCAAATCTCCCTGCGATTTGATCGGTTTATTATTGGTTAGGTGAAAATCAAATATAGGCCGCAACCATGCCCAGGAATGCTTCAAATGATAAAGAGAAGAGCACTTATGTTAACCTAAAATAAACGTATTAGATCTGCCGATTTTGACAATAAATCGATAAAGCACTACAATTGGAGCACATTTTTATGATTAGTACCTTCCAGGTGTGATTAGAGAGATCACTTAAGTTTTTACGCGGTCTATATGAACAGCAAAGAGAGAGAGACTTCCGGTTTGAATTCAATTCTATATTGGAGCATAAATAAGTGTCCACAGAAAACTTCTCGACCAGTTCTACCAAACCTGAATTGGAAAGGAAATTATTTAATTTGATGATCTTAGTGCGTCGGATACTGACAGCATTGAACTCATAAATAGGGTTATGAGTTATCAGGTAATGAAAATGCCGGATCGGTGACTCAGGGTTACACAATCCGGCAAGATTTTAGATAGTGTCTATTTGTTATAATAAGGCGTAAAAAGCTGAAAGCTTTCAGCCCTGTCTCGCATGACCAAGGTATCTGCAAACACATGGGTAGATGCGCCTAATTTCACCTGATAGTCGAGATAAAGCACGTCCCTTTTTTTATCTCCCCACATATCGCCGTTTTTAACATACTTACCCTTTCCGGTAACGGTATAATTTACTGCTGCCGGATTTGTTAGGGTACTATTACCATTGTTATCAAATTTAAGCACCAGCTGAAAAGGAAGATCCAGATTGCCTTTGGCCTTACCTCTCAAAGAGATTAAAACTTCATCCATCGATTTGGTAGCGACACTTGATACGATTTGATCATATTCAACATATTTTTGATGATATACTACTGTTGTGTCCGGTGATTTTTCAATCCCTCTACGCAAATAAATTGCATCCCAGGGGTTTTTATATTTAACTGCAAACAGGATGTAATCTTTCGGTGGGGTCGACCAGTCTGTCCCGATCAGGCGGTTTCGGCCAGACCCACTAGCAGCTACCCCACTTAAAATAGAATCTGCATTCGCGACTTTCGTAATTTTTAAGGGGATGACGTAGGTTGTTTTAGCAGCCAGCGGGTCTGCAAAAAAAGCATCCGTTAACTGTATCTTTATTTCTCCCATCATTGATCCCGAAGGAATCGTAACGGTCATATCTGAAGGCAGCGAATAGTAATTCGATGGCATAGGCAACACCTGATCACCGGTTGCACTTTCCAGTGTCAGATTATTACAAAGTGAATTGTCAACGATTACATCCAGGGTGCGATCCTGCTTGTTGCTGTACACCCCACCCATTGTGGCATATATAATACATTGATGTGCGTTATCGAGCGTATTATCAGATACATAACTGGTCCCCAGTACAATCGTTCTTACCGGGTATTGATTTGCAAAATAAACCGTGGTAAATTTATAATCCGGGAATTCTACGTCACCGTTTCGACATGAAGTCAATAGTGAATATCCTATAAGTAATACAAAAATAATTTTTTTCATTGATTTATAATTTAGCTATCATTAAATATTACCAACCGGCATTTTGAATCAGACCCCATTTCTGCACTTCACTATCAGGTAATGGGCCAAAAAGCATGTAATCATTGTACAGTCTGGTTTCAACGGGGCTAACCACAGAGCTGCCATCAGGATTAATGGTTACACCTTTTGCAGGTTCGGTCAGGGATTCCTTCCATCGTCTCAAATCCCAAAAACGGAATCCTTCAAAACAAAGTTCCAGGCGTCTTTCATTATGGATGAGTTTTCTCATATCCTCGGTGCTCGATATAGAGGCGAGGAAATTGTCAGGTTGCGTAATTCCTGCTCTGCTACGAATGGCCTCTATAACCTCCCTGGCGGAATAATTATGTGAGCCTTTACCATCAGGACCCCAGGCTTCATTAGCCGCTTCGGCATAAGCTAAATACAGCTCAGTATATCGGATGTATGGCACATAATGCTTTTGCGTATTTGAATTTGCCGGATCGACACTCACATCTTCACGGAGCAATTTCCGCATATAATAACCAGTACGCGTTGATGTGGGAATGGCATTCAAACCATCATCGGTGCTCCCTTTTTTCGTATAAATAATGCTGCCTTTAGATCCTTCCTTACTACCGTTTACCACTACATACAAGCCCAGTCGGGGATCGCGACCCGCATTGGGATTACCAGGATTGTAACCGCTATTCGGATCATTTATCGGGTACCCATTGGCCATGGGGAAAGCATCAACCAGATTTTGTGTTGGATTGACACGACCATTTCCATATAGGGTTGGAGGATAATTGTCCTTCTCCAGACTGTTTGCATCACTCACATTTCTCCGCCATAGCATCTCTCTGGGATTCAAGCCCGCAGAGAGTCCGTTTATTTCGCTTGCATTGCTGCCCGCATACCAGACATGACCATTTCCTGCAATACCCGATAACCCGCCATTCAAGTCGAGAACAGCGGCGGCGTCATCAGCAGCTTTTGTCCAGGTAACTGTTGTGCCTCCTTTAAATGCCGGACTGGCTGCCAGAAGGGAAGCTTTTGTGCGAATACCTTTTACGATTCGCGCGGTCATACGCTGACGGTTGTATGCACCAAATACACGATTGTAGTCGGCAATGGTAGTTTTACCCGCATATTTTGCAGGAACCTGGCTGGCTGAGGTAATGTTCTCAAAATCAAGCGGCAAGTATTGCTCCGCCAGGTCAAGATCCTTATAAATCTGTTGTATGCATTCTTCAAAAGTATTACGGGGCACCCTAAAATCAGACTTACTGTCTTGCGGGGCGGTAAGAATGGGCACACCTAATAAACTCCCCCCCACCCAGCCGGTATGGGCCTGTAACAGATTGTACATAAATAAGGCCCGCAGTCCATATGCCTCTCCTTTTGTCCGGTCATTAAACATTTCTTTGGTATACTGGCCGGTAGTAGCCCAGGTCACCTTGTCTGTTTCCGACAATATTAAATTGAGGTATTGAATAGCGGCAAATGACGAGGTCCATTGTTCCATCGGATTACTTAATGAAGACCATTTTCCCGTAGCCATTAGCCGATAGGTATTGCTGGGATCATTAGAGACCGCATCATCGGTTGCTACCTCAGTGAAAGCATAATTTCCTCCGGGTAGCCTGACATAACCATTAAGCAGCAGACCCTCTGCAAAAGCAGCGTCATTGTATATCTCGCTAAGATCACGGATATTTTCATCGGCAGGGGACAAAATTTTCTTACACCCTGAAAAAAATATAACCGATATCAATATAAAAACCAATTTCCTTTTCATATAAATTTAATTTTTGATAATCAACTTTAAAAATCAGCTTTAATCCCAAGGTTGTAGAAGCGTGTTTGTGGAGTTGAACCGATGTTCAATTCCATTACCGCTCTGTCTTTGGCAATCGTTAGCAAATTGCTGCCACTGGCATAGATGTTTAACCCTTTTACGAAAGAATTTCTAAGTACTCTTCCTGGGAAGCGATAGCTTAACTGAACTTTGGAAAGATTAATCCGGTCAGTGCTGTAAGACCAGAAATCAGAAGTACGAAAGTTATTATCACTCCCAAGGGTCGACAACCGTGGGTAGGTTGCTGTGTTTTTTGTCTCCTCTGTCCAACTGTCCCGAACAACTGCAGAATACTTCGTGGCACCTGAAACCCAATAGTAGCTGTTATTTTTAATTGCAGTTCCACCAAAAGACCCTGTTGCCAAAACAAAAAGTGTAAAATCTTTAAATTGGGCAGTAACATTCAAGCCACCTGTGAAAGGATTGCTCCACCTGCCAATCATCACCTCGTCTCTGTCATCAATTACGTCGTCCTGGTTCTGATCTTTATATTTAATGTCTCCGGGCCTGGTTACGCCAAACTTTTGTGAGGCATGGCCAGCAATATCGTTCTGGTTGGCAAACAGACCTTCACTTACTAAACCAAATATGGCATCTGTTGGTTTACCAGCCCTGTTTCTGTACAGATCTGCGTATAACTCATCCCGCTTGAGGGCTTTTGTCGTTACGTAAGTACCCGCTATGCCCAGGGTCAGTTTAAGATCTCCTAATTTTTCATGAATATTGAGGTGGATGTCTGCTCCTTTATAGCTATTCGCAGCAAAATTTGTATAGGGCACAAAAGAGGTCGCCGGAAAGGACGTTAAAAAGTAGCTCGGAAACAACGAGTAACTCTGTACAGGGATTCCGTCTTTTTTAATTAAAAACATGCTCGCGCTGAAATCCAGTTTGTTGTTGAATAAAATGCCTTCGATCCCCAGATTGACCTCTTTTCTCCTGGCATAGGACAGGTTTAAATTCTCACCACGTGAAATTGTGGTTGCCTGATTGACATAGGTTCCATCCGCCCAGGAGAAAAAAGCCGTTGAAGAATAAACAGCGTTATATAAGTAGTAATTTCTAATATCGAAGTCCAGATCAGTATGGATGATACCTGCAGATGCAGTCAACTTTAACCGGTCAACCACCTCTGAGTTTTTCAGAAAACCTTCTTCGCTTAACAGCCATCCTAAGTTCACTGTAGGGGAAAAAGCTACACGTTTATTGGTGGCTAACTTGGTCGAATTGACAACAGCTCCGCTGAAGTCGGCATAGTATTTATGATCATAGTTATAAGAAAATTGTATCCCAAGATTACTGTTTGTCCGGTATTGATAATCACCTGTCATACGGCGCTGAAGACCGGATGCAACTAAAATAGCAGATAGGTTATGCTTCTCTTTAAATGTGTTTTTATAATCCACATGAAAATTGAAATCGATCAGCTGATCACTCAATGTATTGGTTAAGTTCTGCGTTCCGGTTTTACTGTCTTTGTTAAACAAGGTCAGTTGAGTTATCGAATCGGCAATATTGCTCCAGGTTGGAACATACACGGCATAGGTGTTGTTGACGGATTGATTATAGGTATTCGAATAATCAATACTTACCTGGCCATGAAAAGATAGTCCTTTCAATACACTTTTGAGGTCAACATCTATCCCACTGGTGTATTGAAACTGCCGGCTTGTAAAAATGTTATAACCTGCAGCGTAAGCATCAGCTATTGGATTGGTCAGGTATTGCTGGGTACCGCCCAGCAGATATTTACCATCTATAATGTTGCGGCTGCCGGCTACCAGGTTTTGAGCAGCCTGAGCATTTCCTTCAATTAAGCTGATCGGGATCAACGGAGCAAAACGCTGAGGCTGAACAACAGCAGCCTGTCCCCAATAATCTCCTAATGCAGTTCTATTGTTCGCAAACACCGTAGACACATTTATATAGGTGCTAATGGCATTGTTCAACTTCAGGTCTATATTGCCACGTATGTTAAAACGTGAATTTTGCTCATTCTTGCCTTCTCCAAAATTGAGTAATGAATTTTGACTTTGGAAACCAGCGAGCGCATAAAAACGTGCCCGATCATTACCCCCAGAAAACTCCCCGTTACCGGAATAGGTATTGTACACTTTTCGCAGATAATCTGAGGAGTAATAATCCACATCAGGATAGCGGTACAGATTAGCACCTGAAGCAGCATAATTTTTTATTGTAGCATCGTCATACATGGGTGCCAGACCATCATTTTTAGACGCCTGATTGTAATAAGTCATGTATTCAGCCGACCCTAAATATTCAGGATAGGATTTCGGCACGTTGATGCCGCCATTCACACGTATGCTAGATTGACGATGTCTTGCCTTACCGCGCTTACTGGTTATTAATATTACGCCATTAGCTGCACGACTCCCATATAGGACCACGGCGTTAGCTCCCTTTAGAAAAGAGATTTGCTCAATTTCGTTGGTCGTGATATCGTTCAGGGAACGAGGCACCCCGTCTATTAATACCAGGGCCGCTCCTAAATTCCAAAGATTACTGCCACCTATAAATGCCTCTGTACCCTCCAATGGATAAGTCCCATAATGCTTTTCCAGGTAAGAGGATGGGTTCAATACGGAAATCGCGCCGGCTAAATCTTTAAAACTTACGGTTCCGTAAGCTACATGAACTAAAGAATCGATGACGGAGGTGTCTGGTACTCTCTCTATAGTTTGACCTACAGCTCCGAATATAACCCCAAAGCACATCCCACATGAAACCAATACTATTTTTATGTATTTCATTATTTTTCCTTTTTAAGCTTTAAAAACTATGCTTTTAATAACCCGGATTCTGACCGAATGAGGGGTAAAGCGTTACATCGTTTATTTTCAGTGGTAACCAATAATTTTTATCTTCAAACTTGCGTGTTAGCAGTATCGTCTCCTTTATATTAATTGGCTTCCCGTTGGGACCGCGATCAAAATCAATAGAAGTCTTTTCTCTGTATTTAAGTTCTCCGGCAAGGAGCCAGCGGCGCAAATCATTGTAACGGATTTCCTCTTCAAAACCAAGCTCCATTGCACGTTCCCGAATGATTTCACTCATGAATTTCGAGTTGTCTGAAACATATTTCTGGGCAACATCTCCCGCATTGCTGCGCCTTCTTATTTTATTGAAGGCTTCCTCGGCAGTGATGTAATTTGGCCCATTGCTCTTGCCAGAGCCATACCCCTGCAAAACTGCTTCTGCATACATAAGGTACACATCGGCCAGGCGCATGTATGACAAGTGCATATAATTGTTAGGGAAATTATCTACACTATTTGCGGTCATAGGGGTCAATTTACGCAGTAAATAACCCGTCCGGCTGGTTGAGGAACTGTTGCGGCTGTGTCCGGTGTTCGATAGGTTGGCGTACCGGTATTTTTCTTTATCTGCCGGAGCAGATCCCTTAATAATCTGATCGCCATCGATTACGATATCATTGTAGAAACGCGGATCCCTGTTGGTCCATGGATCTGCAGGATTGAAACCAGATTCAGGATCATCGATCGGAAGCCCGTTGGCCATCCCATAATTTTCCACAAAACGGGCATTGGGCGATGAATATCCTCCGCCAATATTCCCCTCAACAAACACAGAACTCGGACCCCAGGGACATCCGGCAAACCAGGCACTATAAACCGGGTTTTGGAAGATCGCTTCAGGAAATCCGGGGATAAAACTCCCACCGTTGGAATAGAAAAGTGTACTGTATTTAGAAAAATCGACCAGCTTAACCCAGGTCTCCTGATTGTCGACCATTTTTAGCAGCTCTGCAAATGCCTCAGCTGCCTTCTTGCAATAGTCAGCATTGAACGATGCCGCACCTGTCGATGCTTTGTTCATCAATGGGCTGCCTGCATATAAGTAATTTTTGCCTAAATAACCCAATGCAGTTATTTTAGTAACCCGCAGCTGATTTTTCCCTAAGGTAATCTTACCCGCATCTGTTTTATCCCAGTTCACTGGCAATAATTCAGCTGCTTCCTTAAAATCCTTTGCAGCAAGCTCAGCCGTTTCCTGATAATTCAAGCGGGGCAATTCCAATTTTGAGCTGGCAGACAACACTTCATTAACATAGGGAAGCCCACCCCAGTAAGTCATCAGTTCAAAATGGAACCAACCACGAAAAAACAACAACTGTCCTTTGATCAGGTCCTTCTCTTCCTGTGTCCCGTTGAGCTTATCGAGATTGGCCAGTCCTAAATTGGCCTTATGTATACCGTACCAGGCGTTTGGCCATAAGMCTTTTCCAAATCCACTGCCCTGATCGGAGTTGTAACTACCTGCATCCAGCCAGGAAATCCATTCGGCAGTTGTCCAGGACCAGGAATCTCCATTATCAAACTGTTCATTTAACCAGGTTACGCCAGTCTTATGTACGATTTCGTCCCCCAGAATCCAGTTGGCAGCCCAGGTCTTACTGGTAAACTCCGGCACACAGCTGTAAAGCTCCTCAGTGAAGCCCTGAAAATTATTAAAATTAATAAAAGCATCTGTTGGCGAAATATCAGCATCAGGTGCTTTATCCAGATATTTTTTACAAGAAACTAGTCCTACTATCGCAAGAAAGACAAAAAACTTAAAAAATAGATTTGTGTACTTTTTCATATTTACAGTAGTTAAAAAGTTATGTTACAACCAAAATTTATACGTCTAACAGTGGGGTAAGCCGTAGATGCCCCATTGTCAACTTCGCGATCATCAGGCATTTTAGTCCATAACCATAGGTTATTGCCATTCACATAAACCCGCAAGGCACTGAGGCCGATCCTTTTTAGCTGGGAAGATTTGAAGGTGTAAGCGACTTCCGCAGTTTTCAGTCTGACATAGGATCCATCATACAAATAGGTAGTTCCATAATATGGCATTTGAGAAGCATACCTGGGCATGGTCACATCGGCATTTAAATTCTCCGGACTCCAGTAGGAACCTTGTTTATACACATTGTCGTAATGATCCTGTCCGGAGAAACTTACCAATTGCAGGGAACGATTCGCATTGCTCACGCCATAGAACTGAACGAAAGTGCTAAACCCCTTCCATTCAAACCCTAAGGTTGCATTATAACTGTTCTGAGGCCGCTGAGGATATCCGTAAGGGACAATATCCTCATTATCAATGATGCCGTCCCCATTATAGTCAACCATCTTAAGGTCGCCCACCAGTTTCTGGTTGTTGTTGGTATTGAGCTGGACAGTACCATAAATCTGGTCCCATGTATTGGCATATCCATTACTTAAATAGGAATAGGTCTGGCCAATTTGTTTATCTGCTCTTTTTAAATAATCATCCTTCAATTGTGGATCATCCGCTTCAATAATCTTGTCTTTAGCATGCGTCATACTAAAATTACCCCACAAACGTATCCCATTGTTCAATACTTTATTAGCGCGTACCTCGATCTCATAACCTTTATTTCGTACAATGCCCAAATTAGCCGTAGGTGGTCGGACGCCAAAATAAGAAGGTACAGAACGGCTTGTACCATCCAATAGAATACCGGTACGATAGTCGCTAAAGACATCCACACTCCCGGATAAAAAATCATCAAATAAGGAATATTCGATCCCATAATTGGTCTTTGTTACCTTCTCCCAATGAATATCCGGATTACCAACGCTCGTTTGTGCTTCGCGCCACCAGGTATAGGGGCTGTATTGATCACTCGATGACCCCAAAGGTGTATTACCTCCATAGGTCCATGTTGTGGCATAGAGCCAACGATTTGCAATGTTGTCATTACCCACCTGACCACGGGAAACACGAAGTTTTAAGGTATTAATGAAGGTCAGGTTTTTCATGAAATTTTCCTTGCTGACCATCCACCCCACTGCTGCCGAGGGAAAGAAGGCAAATCGGTAATTGGGGCCAAATTTCTCAGAACCGTTGTACGCGCCGTTGAATTCGGCAAAATACTTGAGCCCGTAATTATAGGTAACCCTGCTCACCCAGTCTTCACGAAAGTGTTCAAATTCACTGCCACCAGCATATTTGTCCCTGCTAAACAACCCCATTGCAGTGACCGCGTGGCTACCGAACGTCCTGTCATAATCCACAACTGCCTGGTAGAATACTTTACGAAATGTTGAAGCATTCTGAACTGCGTCGGTATTAACGCTCCAACGAGAGGGTATCCAATCGAATTGATTTGTCCCTAAGTATTGGCTTAGGGTGACTTCGCCTGTGACCGGGTTAATGTATTGTTGTTGAATGGTACCATTGTCATAAATACCTCCTTGGGATATAAATGAATTATCAAAAGAGAAAGTCCCTTTCGCTGACAGACCTGTTAAGACCATACCTAAATCCTGCTTTAAGGTAAAGTCCGTATTAATCCGTGTAGTGGTGGTTTTACGGACACCATTATTTGCCATGGTTGCCAGTGAGTTTACCGTAGACACCTGTTCCTGCGGATAGTATCCCCAGCCCCCGTTGGTATACTTAGGATAATAAATATTTGGCGCATTGCTGTATATACTTTGCCAAATCCGGTATTCCCAGCTGTCTTGTCCCCAGGCGTCTTGTTTCACCCCATAGGAGCCTGCGAGATTCGTGGTCAGGACAGTAGTCTTAGTTAAATTAAAATCCAGGTTACTACGGACATTGATGCGGTTAAATCCATATCCGGGTTCATATGATTTTCCATTGTCTAGTTTTTTAATGATATCGCCTTCTTTCAAAAAATCTATCGCTGTAAAATATTTCACGAAAGCCGTACCGCCGGACACATTTGCACTTCCATTGTAAGACATCACAGAATTCTTGATCAGTTCCTCTCCCCAATCCACATTCGGGTAGCGCTCTGCTTCTGCCTGGTTGCTGGGGTTACGATATTTCGCTAACTCAGCAGAGGGTACATACTTACTCCATGAAGACGCGGAAAGACCTAATTCATGCTCAATGGCCAGGTTCCGGATCTTTATGGCATCATATGAATCATATTTGCTGGCCAGCAAAGAAGGTATTTTCATTGTGGCATTGCCAGTAAAACGGATATCTGCCCTGCCTTCTTTTCCGCGTTTGGTAGTAATCAGGATTACCCCATTTGCGCCCTTTACCCCAAATACCGCTGTCGCAGATGCATCTTTCAAAACTGAAATACTTTCCACAGAACCCACATCGACGCTGTTCATAGACCGCTCAATTCCATCCACTAAAACCAGTGGGTCACTGTTATTCCAAGTACTCTGACCGCGGATGAAAATCTTTGGATCTTCAGCACCTGGCGTTCCTTGCGTTGCCACTGTAATGACACCAGGCAAGTTCCCAGTCAATGCTGCGCCAAGGCTCGAAACCCCACCTGCCCGCTCCAATACTTCTCCTTTTACCTGTGTAATTGCCCCAACTACACTCTCTTTTTTCTGTTTTCCATAGCCCACAACGATAACCTCATTTAATGCCTTGTTATCGTCTCTTAATAAAATCGTCACATTATTCTTACCTGTAACGTTGACCTCTTGAGTCTCCATACCAACATAAGCCACCATAAGGGTTGTCATTCCGTCGCCCAGCTCGATCGTAAAATGCCCATCCGAATTTGTTAATGCTCTTGTATTTGTACCTTTGACCGTAATTGTTACACCAATAAGCGGTGTTTTTTGTAAGTCGACAACAGTGCCTTTGATTATTCGTCTTTGTTGTGCGTTGACGGCATTGGTCAGCAGAAAAAAAACAAATATTGAAAAGCAAACTTTTTGTAATAGTGCTTGTCTGAAAAATTTGATAAGACAGCCATGATTACACACTTTTGTGTATTTTTCCATTATTTAAAATCATTTAAGAGGATTTAATTTTGATAATTACGTCTTCCATACGCCATATGGAGTCTTAGTAGTAGATTTTTTTTTCCATCATACATTTGGTTTGTTTATTGGTTACTTTAAAAAATTAAAGCGGTTGGTCTGGGTATAGCATGTCCACTCCAGTCAACTGCGTTGGTGGTTTCATCTGGATTGGCTTGGTTAGTCAATGTACTTTTACTCATTGACATCGCCGCTCCTCAACAAGATTCAATAGACCTAAACCGCTGCTGTATTTCCTGCAACACACCTACCACGAAAATCTCATGATAAGCGATCAGGTTCAGCGGCACTGGTTCAGAACCTTCGTCAATCGAAAAGAATTAAAGAAAAATAAAGATGCCTGTTCATGGGTTTGTTGGTTTAATCCCGCGGCTCTTTGGAACGCGCGGATGGATTTATATTTAGTTAACCTAAATTAAGCGCGCATCATTTTTTAGGCTGGTACAATTGTTTAAATTTATATGCAGGATGTTCAAAACGACAAAAACACGGTCTAAACGACCAAAAACAGCGATATCAACCATAATCCGGCGTAAATATTTAGAAAGAATAAATCTCATAATACATATTTACCACATTAAAATTCATCCCTCCTCGATTAGGCGGACATCTAAAGGTCTGGGAAAGTAAAAGAATTGATTACCAGATTAGTTTGCCGGAGCTGGTTGATCTGAAATATGAAAGTAATCAAAGTCGGCATACCCACCTGTCTGTTTTTCGGCATAATTAAACAGCGCAAACCGGTATCCCATAAAGTGCGGGATGGTATAAGCCATTTTTAATGAGCTTCCGATTTTCTTCCAATGCTTTCCATCAAGGCTATACCTAAAGCTGGCAAGGTCTCTCCTTTGGCTAAAATCACAATGTACGCTAAAATAGATGGTGTTTTGCTTGAGCGGAATCCGTTCATTTTCGATAGGCTCGCCGGTTCCAGCATCTATGATCACAATATATTTATCACCTCCTTCTACCCTCACACCAATCAGTCCGTACTTTTTTTGCAACAAACCCAACCCAGCAAAATCACCATCCTTCAGCTTAGATACATCAAGCAAGGTCACTGCTGTGGAAAAAGGGCCAGTTGTGCGTTGCGTTAATGTATTTCTGGCTGACAAAAAATCATGATCCAATCGTCCATTGGTCAATCTCAAATGGCCTTTTCTCTTTCTCAGCGACCAAAGCCGCGCGTCAGGGTTATGGTTCCATTGCCAGACAAGGGGCAAATCAGCTTCACTGGGTTTTCGGTTAAATTCATCAGAGGCGACAATACCCGGAATCAAACCCTTATCCGCTGGTAAATCCAGGGTGTCCGGAACTTTTCCGTCTATGCCCAGGATTGGCCATTCATTTTGCCACTTAACAGGAACTAAATAAGGAATACGGCCCACCGCACCGAAATCACGAAAAAGGTAAGCATACCAATCGCCATTTGGCATATCAATAAGCCCACCCTGAGCCACACCCAAATCCTGCAGGCCAATTTTCCCCTCATAAGGACCGGTTATCTTATCTGCTCTATGGATCACTACCGTTCGCATACCACCTCTTGGCCAAGTAATGTTAAACAGATAGTATTTACCCTTAACCTTAAACAATTGCGATCCTTCAGCCGGCAATCCAATCTTTTCCCCAGAAGGAAGACTGGCATTTTCTATAATAATACGTTCAGGAACAGCAGGATCAGGACCTGATAAATCAGGCTTCATTTCAACTAACCTGATCTTTCCTCCGCCATAAACCATATAAACTTTGCCGTCGTCATCAAAAAACAGGGAATGATCATGAAATCCTGGCTTAAAAGCCTTTACTTTCCAGGGACCTTTTTCTACATCCTTTGTACTATAGATATACGTTTTTCCGGTAGTCTGGGCAAATGTACTTACGTAGAAAACCCCATTATGATAACGCATACTGCTTGCCCAGGTTCCCTGACCGTAAGCCTGCTTACCGTTTTTTAGGTTGAGTTCATCTACGTCCGCGAGTGTATCATAGACATAATTTACAATACTCCAGTTTATCAAATCGCTGGACTTCATAATCGGAACGCCGGGGCTCATGTGCATTGTGGTGCTACTCATGTAGTATAAATCTCCTACACGCACCATAGACATATCGGGTACATCTGCAAAAATAATGGGATTTTGTGCCTTTAGCTGTTGAGCAAATACCGAGTGAAATAAACAATTTAATGTAGTTAAGATCACAAAGGCAATTATATTTCTCATCTTGTCAGGGTTATGTGTTTGGTAATTTTATACTAGAAAGAAGCGGTATCTACCGGTTTAAAAAGCATTTGAGAAAACATATACAATCCATTTTTCCAAACCTTAAAATCATGAAAGCCCGGTTCAATAAAATAGATGTGAGGTACTTGATTTTGGATAAGATAATCGTGGGTACGCTTACTGTAAATGATTAGATTATCACTTGCTCCGCAGGATATAAATAACAGTTTAAGCATTTCTTTTGCTTTGGCAGGATCAGGCACCAGGTCCTGAGGGACTCTGGTATTTGGTGCTGAGGAAAAACCACCAACCCATGCAAATTTTTGAAGATTCCCTAACCCAAAATTTAACGATTGCCCTCCGCCCATGGATAGTCCCGCAATTGCACGGTGCTCAGGGTCTTTATGTGTTCGGAACTTCTTTTCCACAAAGGGAATCAGATCGTTTAATAGATCTTTTTCGAAAGTTGAAAATGCATCAATCTTATCTTTGGACATGACGTTTCCAATTGCACGGTCATCTTTCATGGCGCGACCGTTAGGCATTACAACAATCATAGGCACTAATTTCCCTGCTGCATAAAGGTTATCTAGTATGACCTGTGGCTTCCCTCCATTTAACCATTCCCTTTCATCTCCACCAATCCCGTGGAGTAAATACAAAACAGGATACTTCTTGTTCTTTGTATAACCCGGAGGGGTGTAGGCTATCGCCTTTCTAATGGTGCCTACAGTTTCAGAGTAATAACTGATCGTGTCTATTTTACCATGTGGTATGTCCACATTTACAACGTCAAAACCAGGAGAAGCTGGCTCGACAATTTGTTGTGAAGAAACAGGCATGCTGAACAAGAACAACATCCCGGCAAGTAACATCTGCCTTATACTTAAGTGTCTATTCCATTTAATCATAATTGTTTTTTTTAGCGGTTTATTTCCTATGAACTATTTTTAAATTACTATTTTTTGAACTGTCATCTAGTAATGACAGCATTTTGGTAGCGTAGCGTTTACCCAACTCTCTATATCCAGCGGCGTTAAAATGTAATTTATCCGCAGCAGCCGTACATCCTTTTGACGAGATGACATATGAATTTAAAATGGTCTGAGGCAATTTTCCAATCGTGGTATTCATACCCGCACAAATACCCCCCTGATCAGCATGCACCATTTCTCCGACGAGTAATGGTATTGAGTTTTCTTTGAGGTTCAAATCTCTCAGCAAATTATCATAAACAGCTTTAACTTTCTCTACCCATAATGTGTCACCCGTATTAGACTCGCCCTGATGTAACAGAATCCCCTTTATTACCCCTTGTTTTTGGGCAATTTCTGCCAACTCAACTAAACGCCCATAGGGATTCCCTCCATATTGATTGATCATTCCGATCATCCACCCTGGAGCAGTAGCGCTATAAGATTTGTACCCTTCCTTATCAAATAATTCAATTTTGCACCCACCAACTGCAACATTAATCACTCCCACTTTTATATTCTTGGGAAGATTAGAAACCATCGTTTTTCCAAAATAATCAGCTGGCGTTAAACCCGTATTGCACCTGCTTAAAGGGGGCATTGCGGTATACCAGTTTCCCTTCCTTCTGTTAAGATCAAGGCAGTCCACTGCTTGCAATACTTTGAAACGATTACTTATGCTTATTGTATCCTGAGCTTCGAATTTGGCATTCCCCTCCATATTAGATTGACCAAAACACAGATAAATATGAAAATCCTTATCTTGTGCGTAGCTTTTATTTAAACTTAGCAGAAACATAATCAAAAAGAGACCAGCTCTCTTTATTTTCAATGTGGATGAACCAAACACTGAAATATTTTTACTTCTCATCATGATAATCGTTATTGTTGTTAAACCAGCCCTACCTGTTCTATAACCCAGTGCATATGAGCAAAGACACATGGTTAAGCGTACCATAAAACTATATCATGCAGGCTCTTTTACAGGGAAGTTTTGGACATTATTGTAGCAGAAATGTTATAGCAATAAAATTTATGGTAGAAATACGGGCTGCGTTAATAAACCGGGATCAAACAATTAAGGTTTACAAGGATTTAACTTCTCCAACCAAGCCAACATCCGCTTTTCGCTTTAAATGGATATATTCAGAGGGCTGCATATTAAATTTGGCTTTAAAAGACTTTGCAAAATAGTTTGGTGTAGCAAAACCCACCATATAGGCAATTTGGGAAACATTCAAATCACTTTTTTCGAGTAACACAGTGGCCTTGTCCAGCTTAACAGACCTGATGTATTCCACCGGAGATTGTCCGGTTAATTCCAAAATTTTGTGGTATAAGGATCCCCTGCTCATACCAACATGTTTGCTAAGGTCTTCAACAGAAAGTTTAGGATTATTCAGATTTTCTTCAATGTACAAGGCAACCTTATTCAATAACCTGTCGCTATGCGATTCTATGATCAATTCGGGTGCCTGAACCTTGATCTGCTTGGTATAAGTTTCTTTGAGTGTCTTATTCAGTGCCAGGAGATTCTTAATTTTAGCATTAAGAATTTCAAAATTAAATGGCTTGGTCAAGTAGTCATTAGCACCTGTTTTCAGCCCTCTGATCTGTTCTTCTTCGCCAGTTAAGGCTGTCAGCAATATGATCGGGATGTGATTGGTTCTTTTATCTGACTTAACTTTATAGCACAACTCAATTCCATTCATGTAAGGCATATTGATGTCACTTACGATAACCTGAGGATGATGTGCCAAAGCCTGTTGCCACCCTTCCTGTCCGTTACTGGCCTCATAGATCCTATAAAAGGGCTTTAAACCGTCTTTAAGATAAAATCTAAAATCCTCGTTGTCCTCTACCAATAAAATTGAAGGGATTTCGATACTGACTTGGATTTCTTGCTTAGCGCCGGTGGCTTCCTGCCCGTTTTCGGATCGCGTTGGGCCCGAAAAATCCAACTCCAGTTCATCGTCAGCCATCGTTGTTGAAAAAGGAAGGTTAATGATAAAACTGCTTCCAAGCCCAGGTTCACTTTCAACAACTATATTCCCGCCATGCATTTTAATAAATTCCTTGGCAATGGACAAGCCAATGCCACTTCCCTGATTCAAAATGGAGGCTGTGGTATCGATTTGAAAAAACCGTTCAAATATTCTTTCTTTATTTTCCCCAGAGATGCCAATACCCGTATCGGAAACCCTGATCATAAGACAAGATTCAGTGCCGATGAGCGGATCGTTTTTTTCTAATTCCACGGATATTGTACCACCAACCGGAGTAAATTTAAATGCATTAGACAGGAGATTGAATAATACACGTTCTATTTTATCCTGATCAAAAGAGGTATAAATACAATTGAAGCGGCTCTTAAATAAAAGCTGAATCTGCTTCCGTTCACTAAGGTCATTAAAGGGTTCCAAAACTTCTTTGATAAAGGAAACCATATCTCCATCAGAAAGGTTTAACCTTAATTCCTGGTCTTCCATTTTCCGGAAATCCAGAATTTGATTAACCAGATTGAGCAAGCGTCGGGTATTTCGTTTGATCATATTTAAAGGGTCGGCAATTTCAGCAGCTCTCTTTTCCGTCAACAGTTTGTCAATAGGCCCGATAATTAGCGACAGCGGGGTACGGAACTCATGACTCAAGTTGGTGAGAAATTTGATCTTCAGTTTATCTAATTCGCGTAAGCGTTCGGCCTCCTTGCGTTCCTGTTCAATTAGCTGCTCTGCTTTCATTTTTTCCTGAATCACCGCAAATTTCAGTTTGAGCTTTTGAATTCCCCTGTGCCTGATATAAAGAAGAGTGCCTACAGCCAAGCAGAAGTACAAAACATATGCATACACGGTGCGCCAGAATGGTGGCAGTACATGTATTTTTATTGCGGTTTCGCCAGCGTTCCAAAGCCCATCGTTATTACTGGCTTTTACATGAAAGACATATTCACCCGGATCAAGATTAGTATAAGAAGCAGATTTAGAAGTCCCCCCATCGACCCATTCATTGTCAAAACCCTCTAAGCGGTACAAATATCTGTTCTGCTCAGGCGCGGTGTAGTTTAAACTTACATAGCTAAGGGTAAAATTTTGCTTATAATCCAGATAAATATCCTTTACAACTGAAATATGCTCCCTAATCGGACCATCTGCTGAGGCTACAACTGAGGCATTGGCTACTTTCAGATCCGTAAAAAGGACTGACGGCACGTTTTTATTTTTCTTAAAATACTGGGGGTTAAAATAATTAAAGCCATCGGCACCTCCAAAATAAATATCCCCGTCAGAAGAAATGAAGCCTGCTCCCAATACAAAATTATTGTTCTGTACACCATTGTAAATGGTGTAGTTGGTGAATTTATTCGTTTTACGGTCAAAGCTGCTAATTCCTTTATTTGTGCTGACCCATATTCGTCCCTGCTTATCCTCCACTATTGCATAAACAGTTGCATTGTTCAATCCATCCTTTTCAGAGAAAGTGATAAATTGATTCTTACTACGATCAAATAAGCTCAGGCCACCGCTAAAAGTTCCAACCCAGATATTCCCCAGGCGATCTTTCATTACAGACAAAGTAAGGTCATTGGGAAGCTTACTATTTGCCTTATTATGAACAACAAATTTGTTGCTGTCAGGATTATATACGGCAATTCCAGAGCCATAAGAGCCAATCCAGATCTGGCCACTGTTATCTTCTTCAATAAACCTGATAAAGTTATTTCCGGGATAATCGTGCTCATTTATGGCTCTCGGATTATTACAATATTTCACCAGCACTTCGTGGTCGGCACCTATCACATTAACCCCCCCGCCGTTCGTGCCCACCCAGATTTTGCCTTTCTGATCTTCCTTAACACAAAATATATCATTTGAATTCAGTGCATCCGGACGATCATGATGGGTAATCTGCTGAAATTTTCCGGTTTTTAAATCCATGATCACCAGGCCACTTGCATAGGTTGCGAGATACAATTGCTTAGACCTGGTTATTTCCATGTTCATGATCGAAATATTGCTTAGGGTAGCCCCGTTTAACAAAGGAAAATTAAACCTTCTAAATAGTTCGGTTTTTCGATTGAACAAATTAAGTCCCCCACCATCTGTTCCAACAAAAATCTCGTCATTGTTATATTCAGCAAATGAAGTAACGATAGAAGCATTTAATCCCTTCAAATTGAAAATATTACTTTGTTTTAATTGAAAAAGATTAAGATTGGTATCGTATTTATTGACCCCTCCCCGGTATGGTCCCAGCCAGTAAATACCTTGATTGTCTATATAAATGCAATTTATTGACCTCCCGGTAAGGCTGTATATATCCCTGGAATCTGCATTGTACCTTTTAAAAATCCCAGTTTTGATATCGAGAATACTTAAACCATCATCCGTCCCAACCCAAAGCTGACCAGTACTGTTCGCCGCTAGACTCATCACAATATTATTGCTTAATGTATTTACATCCTTGCTGTTATGTCTGAAGTTTTTAAATCCTTTTCCGTCTGGTTGTAGACGGCTGAGGCCATTTTTTGTGGCAAACCATAAATTTCCGGTGGGATCTTCTGTAATCGACGACACATAGTTGTCACTTAGACTTGAAGAATCCGAAGTGTCGTTTTTAAAATATTTAAATGAGTTACTTTGTCTTTCGTATAAATAAAGTCCATTGTCAGATCCGATCCACATTCTGTGTTTACTGTCTTCATAAAGACAGTTGAGCACGATAGAAGGAACTGGTTGCCGGAGGCGGGGGTTGATCGCTAACTTCGTAACTTTTTTAGTCTTTGGATCAAGAACATCTAAACCACCATAACTAGCGACCCATACTTTCCCCTTATAATCGCTATAAATTGCACGTACATTGTCGTGACTCAGGCCTTCAGGTGTATTTGCTGGAAAAGTGATAAAGGAATTTTTCTTCCTGTCATATAAACTCAGGGAACCTCCGGAACTTCCGATCCATAGGTTTCCTGATTTGTCTTCATGCAATGCCCGGACATCATTTGCTTGTATTCCAGAGGAATCATCAGACTTATATTTGTAAACAATGAAGTTGGTCCCATCAAATTTATTCAATCCGTCCTCGGTCGCAAACCACATCAATCCGTATCGGTCTTTTAAAATTGCATTGACCATATTGGATGAGAGTCCATCTTTTGTTTTCAATGCAGTAAAGTTCACTTTTTGCCGTTGTGCATATCCTGCTGAGAATGTCAAAAGCAAAAAGAAGAAACAAAAACAAAATTTCTTAAAAATAGCCTGGTTCAACATGGTCTTTGGTTACCTAAATTTATTTAAATAAGTATACCAGACAGCATAAATTTGGATCCGCTCCAAATTAAATAACTGTTAAGCGCTATAATTCCGATTGATATTTATCCTTCAGCGGAAATGGTTACAAGTGGTATATTTGGTTTCGTTAACGAAAGTAACAACAATATAGACATCCAATGGCAACAAATGTCTTTTTTTTGGCTACAAAAGTTTAAAATAGTGCGCTGGAAATTGAATCATTTAAAGTTTATAACTTCAGCGTAGGCTTTTTTTCGTTGAAGTTTCTGATCAAATAATAAGGGATAGTTCTTCCTACCCTGTACCGGATAATAGTCAAGCCAACTGTACCGGTCTGAAACATTCCAGAACGTCACACTGGTAATGTGCTTCTTGTATTCCCTAAAGATTCGGAAAATTTTGGCGTACTGATCAGCTTGTTTTTGTTCCAGCTCTGGGGTCAAATACTCAGTTTCTCCCTCCCTTTTTTGTCTTTTATGTTTTTCCCATGGATAAATTGACATGTCGAGTTCTGTAAAATGGATTTGTAAACCTAAAGATGAATACAATTCAATTGCCTCACGCAATTCTTTTTCAGATGGCTCAAAAATTGACCAGTGGGCTTGCAACCCTACCCCATGAATAGGAACTTTTTGCGCAATCAGCTTTTTGAGCAGCCGATAAATTTTATCGCGTTTAACCGGTCGCTCTGTATTGTAGTCATTGTAAAAAAGTAAAGCATCCGGATCAGCAGCATGAGCATATTCAAATGCCTTTGTTATATATTCTTCACCACATATCTTATACCACAGGGAATTTCTGATAAACTCGTCATCAGCATCGCCTATTGCTTCATTGACAACATCCCATGCGTAAATCTTTCCCTTATATCTTTTCACCACTGTAGTGATGTGCTCTTTAAGGCGCTTAAGGAGCACATCCTTTGTAACAAGATGACCCTCTTTGTCCTTAAACATCCAATCGGCAACTTGCTCATGCCAGCATAAATTATGTCCGCGAATCTTTAGCCCGTGATTTTGAGCAAAGTTGACTATGGAATCTGCATCACGCCAGAAATAAAAATCCTCATGAGGATGTATGGCTTCCATTTTCATCGCATTCTCTGGGGTGATGCTGTTAAATTCTTGTAAAAGAAGTTTCGCTTCATCGCCCGATAGAGTTTTGCGGCTCACAGCAACACCGATAGGAAAGTAATCTTTGTAGTAATCCCTAAGTCCTTTAATAGTCAAAGGCTTTTGACCAAATGTCCCGCAACTTATCGAGACTCCCAGAATAAGGAGGACCAATGCCAGTGTCTCTGTCTTTAATTTATATATTTTCATGTGATTTAAAATAGGTGCCAATGGCTATTGAGGTCTCTCTGCGAGTTTTTGTAGTCTACCAGAAAACGGCTAATCATTTTCTGTCGATGGATGCTTAAATAAAGCCATAGTTGTTTTTATAAATCCATATTTAAGGTTCCTAATCAATTAGCTACTTTTTAAAGGTACTGTCATTCCCGCTATAGTCAAACCACTTATAGATGGCCTTATTGTCGGTGATTTGCCCATCAGCTGTAGCATACATACCATATAATACACCAACAAAGCCCTTTGCAACGGCCGTACTTAAATACTTACCGTCAATTTTATCGGCTAAGGGTTTCCATTCATTTTCTTTCAAAGCATACCAAAACGAGTAAACATCGCGTTCGGAATTCACTTTAAAATATGCAGTCTTTTGAAAAGACGGTAGGGCAACCTGCTTTAACAAATCCATTTTATCAGTGGTGGGATTACCTTTGAACAATTGAATTACATCTTTACCATTATCGTGGGATTTGCACATAAAGTAGAAGTGGTTTTCATTTTGAAAAATCACTATTCCAGCTTTTTCATTGGCCAGTTTAGTGGAAAAATTCATTTCGGTTGAGGCCGAACTTGACAAGTGTTGCTGTCTTCTTCCAATAAAAGCAGGATTTCCTTTTTCTAAAATTGTCTGAGGAAGCAGCTTAATCGTAAGTGCATTTTTATTTTCTTTAAAATTATACCATGAGGGATTGTGTGTTCGTAAAAATAAAAACTCGGTATTAAGGGTATCTTTAAATGGAACTCTAAAGTTAAAGTTTMCGGTAACCGGCAATTGATTGTTTTGCTTATCTTCTTTCCAGTTCACTTTATATTCATATTGCACTTCTTCATGGTCTGGATTTATAATTGGCCAATCGGCTATCCATTTTACAGGGGCTATAAACGTTTCCCGGCCAGTATTATAAAAGTCTCCTTCATAGGGACGCACGCCTAAAAAAACAGCGTAGGTATTCCCATCTGGTCCTTCTACCAAATCTGCATGACCAACTGATGATATAGGATTTTTCCGCTTAGGATCCAGATGCCTTTGAGTCAAAATAGGATTCTTTTCATAGGGTATGAAAGGACCCCGGACATCTTTACTCCTGAAAATTACCTCTGAATGGTTCACACTGGTTCCGCCTTCCGCAGCCATTAAATAATAGTATCCGTTTCTTTTGTAGATGTGGGGGGCTTCGATCCAAACTGGTTTTTTACTGATGTCAACGCCACCATTTACCAAGATTCTTTCACTTCCCAGGGGTTTCAAAGTAGCAAGATCCAGTTCGTAGATCTTCACCGTTCTGTGCCCGCTGTACAATGACTTATATTCAGGGGGATCGCTGTTGTATATGATAAAGACCTTGTCATCTTCAAAATATAAAGAAGGGTCAATCCCCCTCACCTCTTTAAGGTAAATTGGGTCACTCCAGGGCCCCGCTGGGTTTTTAGCTGTGATTATAAAATTGCCTCCCTTATCAATATTGGTACAGGTAATATAAAAGATCCCTTTATAATAATTTATTGCTGGTGCAAACAAACCTCTGGAAACCTGCTGACCCATAAAATCCATTTGTGACGGCCGATCGATTGCGCTGGTAATTTGCTTCCAGCTTTTAAGATCCTTACTATGAAATACCGGAATCCCTGGAAAATAAACAAAAGTCGAGGTGACCATATAATAATCCGTTCCGACTTTACATATTGCCGGATCTGGATAAAATCCTGGAAGAATTGGATTTTCTAAAGTCATTTGTGCCCTGGCATCCGAAAACAATGTTATCAGTACGATTAAATAAGAGAGGATAATGTATTTTTTTTGCATATATGATAAATTAATAAGCCAAAACTAGCTCAATAAAAAAAAGAACGTGGCCTCATTTGTTGAATTTAAGGCTATAAATGTTTGCATTGTGCTATGACATTTCTTCAATCTTTATGTTTTTCTCCCACCTGATCACGGGACACCACTCCAAGCAAATTAGACATTTTTCATAAAAGATTGTAGCAAAGGACTGCAACAAGTAATAAACCTCAAAAATCTGTTTTGTAAAAAAAGTTCAGTCACGAGATTATTGCCTTCCCTATTTATGACGTGCCCAGACTTTCCCATTGGTATAAAGGCAGGGTTTTAGGAGATGCTGCACATGGCATTTCTCAGCATATTGGGCAGTGAGCATCGTTAGCATTGGAAGACACGGTTGTAGTTGCCGGTTTGTTCAAACTACATAAAGACTACAGTACCGCGTTTCAGGCTTTTCAGTCAGAGCGCCAGCCCTGAGTAGAAAAAAAGTAATAAAAGTACCAGAAAAGTAGGTGATACAGCTTGACTGGATTTATGGTTGGACTTACTCACATAAAAAATCCTTAACATAGTTCGTCCTGCTATAGCTTGTCATTAGGTCTTATCCGTCTATAACTTTACAGTTGGTCTGATACGGGTTTCGCTTTAAATTAAAAAAGCCTCTCAGAATTAACTGAAAGGCTTTCTAAGGGTGGAGAATAGCGGAGTCGAACCGCTGACCTCTTGCCTGCCAGGCAAGCGCTCTAGCCAGCTGAGCTAATCCCCCTTGGCTAATAATAGTTCGAAAACTACCAGAGTGGGGCAAAAGTAATTAATTTTAGAAACCTTACAAATTAAATAACGAAATAGATGAATTAAAATCAGATAAGCAGAGTCTGGATATAGTTTTGAAAACTAAAAGAACAGCCTCTAATAGAATAAGCTTTTATAAATATTAAATTTTGTTCCTATTTTAGCAACACACACAAATAGAACAATATTTTTATGCGCCTTTCCTTATTTCTACTCGCTGCATTAAGCCTATTTTGCACCGCCGGTATTGCCCAAACCATACAACAAAACAGCGGTTGGTTATTCTTAATGAACACTACTAAAATAAATAATAAATGGGGTGCCCATCTTGATGTTCAACTAAGAACGGCTGACAACTGGGACCAGCTAAGAAATTTCATGTTCAGGCCCGGCTTAACCTACTATATTAATAATAAAAATGAAGTGACATTAGGTTATTTGTTAAATGAAACTCACACCCAGTTAATCGGCACCAATGATAACAAGTTGACTGAGCATAGGATATGGCAGCAATATATTTATAAACATAAAATCAGCAAAATTCTTACCAGTCACAGGTTTAGAACAGAGCAACGTTTTATAGAAAGAAACGGAACAGATGATCTTTTTTCACAACGCTTCAGGTATTTTTTAAGATTTATTGTGCCACTAAAAAAAGGTCAACAGGATTTTGAAAAAGGACCATTTGTAGCCTTACAAAATGAGGTGTTTCTAAACCTTCAAAATAAAGACGAACTAAACGGCCATGTATTTGATCAAAATCGTGCCTACGCCGCAGCGGGATATAGATTAAGTAAAAAGGTGGATATTGAAGCTGGCTATCTTAATCAAACTTCTAAGGGGCTAAACTCCTCTACAATGAACAACGTAATTCAACTAGCTCTTTACACAAGGTTTTAGACATTAATTCGTTTATTAGACATATAAAATTTAAAAAGATAAAGATGAAGAAGACATTTCTATTTGCCGCCTTATTTTGTACCATTGGGTCCAATGCAATTTCTAAAAATAATAATTCAGTCTTCCCTCCTTTTGCTAAGATAGATGCCTCTTCTTTTGACGAAAGAAATGTAAAAAACTTTACCGGTGTTGCCGCAGGTGGGCCTATTAATGTGGTGATTAAAATGGGCAGTACCGAAAGCTTAAAATTTGAGGGGGATGCAGAGGCAATTTCTACATTAATAAGTGAAGTTAAGGGCAACATCCTGGTAATTCGCCCAAAGAACAGCTGGACAAGCTGGGCAAAAAAATATGAAGGTAAAACAATTACTGCATATGTAACGGCAAAAGACATCACAAGTTTAACCATGAGCGGWAATGGAAGCATAATTGTATCAGGCGCATTAACCAGTGGAGAATTTACATCCACGTTAAGTGGTTCTGGCAGCATAAAAGCCAATATTGATGTAGATAAGCTAACGGGCGTCATCAGCGGTTCTGGCAACCTAAACATAAGCGGTAAAACAGATGCAGCACAAATTACCATCAGTGGATCAGGAAATTTAAATGGGAAAACCCTAGTAACCAATAGACTATCAACAAGGATTAGTGGATCAGGTACTGTTAGCATTAAAACGGATGGCACCATTAAAGCATTTATTAGTGGTTCTGGTAATGTTTATTACAGTGGAAATCCTACAATAGAAAAAACCGTGATTGGATCTGGCGGAGTAAGCGAACTGTAATGAAGCAAATCTTATCAGTTTTTATTCTTCTTTTTCTATTTTCCCCGTCAAGGGGGCAGGATTTAGCTCATTTTGCTGATAGTATAAGGGTTAAAAATGAAATACCCGAGCTAAGTTACGCTGCTTTTACGGCCGACAGCGTACTAGTGAAAAACGTATTGGGCTTTAGAAGATCTGATGTTCAAAATAATGAAACAAAAGCCAACACTGATGATTATTTTCATTTGGGGTCAAATACAAAAGCAATAACAGGTTTTATTGCGGGTTATCTGGTAGAAAACAAAAAGATTAGCTGGGCCACAAAGTTTTTCACTTTATTCCCGGAATGGAAAAAAGATGCTAACCCTGCATTTTATGAAATCACGTTGCTCGACTTATTATCGCACAGAGCGTTCATTAAACCCTATAACAGCGGGACAGAGTTTCAATCGTTACCCAAATTTACCGGCACCAAAGATGAGCAGCGTAAAATGTTTGTAAAATACCTGATCAATAATGACGCGCTGGAAAAAAATAATGAAACCTATAATTATTCTAATGCTGGCTACAGTGTTGCCACTGCCATGCTTGAAAAAGCTAGCGGAAAAACATGGGAACGGCTACTAGATGAAGTCCTTTCAAAAAAACTTCATTTAAACTATAAATTGGGATGGCCTAACAGAACTGATGTAAATCAGCCTTGGGGGCATTGGATTGAGAACAACAAGTTAACTCCCCTATCTCCTCATACAGATTACAATTTAAATCTTATTGAACCAGCTGGAGACATCAGTATGCCTATCAGCGATTATATTAAATTTGTTCAGCTAAACTTGTCGGGATTAAGGGGTAAGAATAATCTTTTAAAGTCAGAGACTTATAATTACCTGCATTATGGATTAAAGGATTATGCTATAGGATGGCTTAATGTAAATAAACCCGACAAGCATTCATCTGAACACGCGGGTTCTGCGGGTACATTTTACTGTTATACTTTGATTAACAAGGATAAAAATGTAGCTTATATCATTATGGCCAACTCTTCAACTGAGAATGCTTTAGATGGAATATTTAAGCTTCTGGAAAAACTGATAAAAACAGTTGAAAAAGTGAAATGAAGATAAAAGGGCAGAAATTAGACTATTATAAGGAATTAAAGTTTGCTATACGTTCCTGAACAATTTGCAACTTCACTTTTAATTCCTCGGGCTGAAATGGCTTGCTTAAGTAATCATCCATTTTGCACTCTTCTATTTTCTCTCTTACCTCATCGGAGGCTGAGGCTGTAAGTGCAATGATATGAACATTTGATTTAGTGGAATCAGCAATTTCTCTAATCATTTTAGTTGCATTATACCCATCCATCACAGGCATATTTAAATCCATTAGGATTACATCGAAATAGTTTTCATTAGCTAATCTAAATGCCTCTTCACCATTTTCAGCGATTACAATTTGAGCATTCCAGGTGGACAACAGCTTTTTCATGAACAAGATATTCATTGCATTATCCTCGGCGAGAAGGATTTTTAGCTGATCAATATTTACCTCTTTTTGCTTAATTTCTTTAACTGTAGTAGTAGTTAGCTCCGTTGTTGCATATTTAATATCAAAATAAAAGCGGGTTCCTTTACCCACCTCACTATCTATCATTATTTTACTACCCATTTGCTCTAACAAATGCTTTACAATGGAAAGGCCTAATCCTGTACCTCCAAAATTTCTGGTAATACTTTTTGATGCCTGTAAGAAAGGTTCGAAAATTATTTTTTGCTTTTCAGGACTGATGCCCATACCTGTATCTTTAACTGAAAACCTAATAACAATACCATCCTGATTTTTCCTTCTTATTATGGCACGTACCTCCACCATCCCCTTTTGGGTAAACTTAATGGCATTACTTACTAGATTAAAGATAATCTGGACAAGCCTTGTTGGGTCCCCAATTACTTGTTGCTTTCCAATTTGGGTATCTATTTGAACATGATAATTTAATCTCTTTTCTCCAGCCTTTGCTCCGAACCCTGCGCAGGCATTTCGAATCAGAGTTGAGATATCAAAAGGAATCGATTCCAATTCTATTTTCCCTGAGTCTATTTTATTAAAATCTAAAATATTGTTTATCAACGACAGCAAACTCTCGGCAGAGAACTTAAGCACATCCAGATTTTCTTTTTGCTCTTTATTTGGTTTATCATTTAGTAAAACGTTTGACATTCCAATCACAGAATTCAGGGGCGTTCTTAGCTCATGTGACATCGTTGAAAGAAAATCTGTTTTAGACTTAACAGTAAGCTGTAGTTCTTCATTAAGTATCTTTTTCTCATTTAGTGTACCATAGAGGACGGTATAAAAGTAGTAGTGAGATGCTGCTATGGCAATGAAATTAATTCCTATTATGAGTATGGCAATGGTATGATTATCATATTGACTATTAAGAACCGTAAAGTCGCTTCCACGATTAATAAGTGCTAAACACATCGATACGGTAAATATTGAACAGTAAAGGATACCCCACCGGCGACCAAGTCCATAAAAGCTAAAGGTCATTGCCATAAAAATATGCTGCATTATTGGAATGCTTATTTTATGAAAAAATAAATGCCTCATGACATAGCTGGTAATTGCTATTAACGCAACGTGTATTAATATTTTTACAATATCTGGTCTGGAGAGTAATAGTTTAATTACCACAATTGAGACGAGAAATGAAATTGAATCGCCAATAAGTTTATCGTAGCTATGACTAATTAAATGATCGGTAACTGATAGTGCAAGTTTTGGGAAATTTAACAGAAAAACAATGAATAATACCGTTATTTTGGCTCTTTCAATAGGATCCGAGACGTTCAGCAACGTTCTTTTGAGGGACCAGTTAAATATAGATAAATCGTTCACTATTAGGCGCTAATAAGATTCTAAAGATACCTATTTTAATGGAATAACCATATCACCCCGCCCGAGTAGAGTATCGGTGGTGAGTAGGAGGCCCGATGTAAGCCCGCAGCTCCGTTAAAAAAGGCTCGTCTTGTAAAGTGGATCATACAGTAAATTGAACTGGTTAGGCCCCCTAATTGGTGGATGCGATAAATATACTAACAATTATCCTTGGAGATAATAATTTTCATTATTTTAGACAACGCAAAGTGCTGGAACGATTGAGCTGTCCCAAATTGCACGATGCGTGTTCACTTATGAACAATAATAACCCAATAATAAATTAAACGGCTATCCTTAGTCTTATGCGCATTAATATTTTAACTGGCATACTCTTGGCTCTACCGGCCTCTGGAAAACATGTATCATGACTGCAACAATTAGAAAATACCACATCTTAAGAAAAGAAGTGATCAAACAGCTGTATTACAGCAAGATGCTCACCTTAACTGAACTAAGCTCTCTTAGTCATAAGAGCTTACCTCTAATTACCAGCGCAGTGAATGATTTGGTAAGAGATGGTTATGTTCTAGAACACGGCCTTGCCCCCTCAAGTGGTGGTCGCAGGCCCTTGACTTTTTCATTGAATCCGCAAAAACAAATGTATATCATCGCTGTGGCTATGGATCAGCTGGTAACACGCATGGTTATTTATGATTTGCTAAACAAACCTCAAAATATAACTTATACACTCCCACTCAACTTGGTGGAAGATACTGATGCATTAACCAAATTAGTCCAGTTCATCAAATCAAACATAGCACTTTCTGGAATTCCTTCAGAACAGCTCCTTGGAGTTGGGATTGGAATGCCTGGGTTTGTGAATGCAGAACAGGGAGTTAATCATACTTTTCTTAAATCCACAGACGAAAAAAGCTTAAAGGATTATCTAAAGAAATCAATTGGTTTACCGGTATTTATTGAAAATGACTCTAGCTTGATTGCCTTCGCGGAATTGAAATTTGGGATTGGGAAAGGCTACGATGACATTATGGTTATAAATATTGGCTGGGGAATAGGCCTTGGAATGATCATTAATGGAAATCTTTTTAAAGGACACAATGGTTATGCGGGTGAATTTAGCCACATACCTTTATCTCAAAGTAACAAATTATGCTCATGCGGCAAAAGAGGCTGTTTAGAGGTAGATACCTCTTTATTGGTTCTGGTTGAAAGGGCACGATCTGAAATGGCAAATGGTATAAGTTCCAGTATGGAAAATTTATTTAAAGATGAATCGAGGTTACAAGGAGATCATTTTCTGGATGCGGCAAGAGCGGGTGATCCTTTAGCACTCTCTATACTTTCTGATGCTGCTTTTTTAATAGGAAAGGGGATTGCTACACTTATTCACATTATGAATCCGGAACTTATAGTTTTAAGTGGTCGGGGTGCGGCAGCTGGTAAATTTTTAATGGCTCCAATACAACAAGCTATAAATGAATTCTGCATCCCCAGATTAGCTGACCATACAGAAATAAAAGTTTCGAATCTTGCATCACAATCTGAACTTTTAGGTGCCGCAACTCTTGTAGTGGAAAATTGCGATTTCGCCTAATCAAAACTACTGCTTTAGGTATAATTGAAAAGGGAGTTGTTTAAGAAAAAACAACTCCCTTTTACTTAGACCATTATTTACACCAAAAGGTGAGGTTTTTCTTTGTAAATTTTCCAAAGCAGCTCGCCAAAAATTGTGTTCGACCATGCAAACCAAGATCTGGTAAAATCTTTAGCATCGTTTTTATTAAAAGATTCGTGCATAAATCCCGTACCACCATGACCGCTTTGCAATGTTTGCAAACATTGCTTAATTTCTGCATCATTGTTGCTCGTTAATCCTCTCATTACAACACTGATTGGCCAGATCTTATCTAATCCCGTATGTGGGCTTCCAATTCCTTTTCCGGCCTTACCCTCAAAATAGAAAGGGTTTTCTAATGAAAGAATTAGTTTGCGTGTATTGATGTATACGGGATCATTAGGTTTTACCGCACCTAAATAAGGAAGTGCCAGTAAACTAGGTACGTTAGCATCGTCCATAATATTGAAACTGCCATATCCATTTACCTCAAATGCATATACCTTACCAAATTCAGGGTGTGTTACAATCGCATATTTCTGCAATGCATTTTCAACTTCAGTTGCCAAGGCAATACATTCATTTGCCAGAGCAGTATCTTTATTTACTGCCTTCAATATTTCTGCTGCTTGTTTTAAACTGATAACCGCAAAGAAATTAGAAGGAACAAGGAAGTTATATATAGTTGCATCGTCACTAGGACGGAAAGAAGAACAGATTAACCCAACTGGTTTTACTGGATATCCGTAACCACTTAATGGTACGCCGTCAGTAGCCCAGGATGTTTTGCGTTGAAAATGATATGGTCCCAGACCGTCTTTTCTTTGCTGTTCTTTAAAAGTCTTCACAATTAAAGCAATTGCATCTCTCCAGGCTGTATCAAACGGTGCTGTATCTTTAGTTAACGTCCAATATTGATAACTTAAACGGATTGGGTAACATAATGAATCAATTTCCCATTTGCGCTCATGAATACCCGGTTTCATGTCGGTAATATCGGTTTTCCACTCCCCTTCTTTCGTTTCATCGCCATAAAATGCATTTGCATAGGGATCTTTATGAATACATTTTACCTGATGGTTAATTACACCCGCAATCATATCGTGCAGTTTTTTATCATCCTTTACAAGCGATAAGTAAGGTGTTACCTGAGCTGTACTATCGCGCAGCCACATAGCATCAATATCACCAGTGATAACATAAGTATCAGGCTTACCATTTTGTTCTGTATAAGTTACCGTAGTATCTAAAGTATTAGGAAAGCAGTTTTCAAATAACCATCCTAATTCCTTGTTTTTGACATTCTTTTTGAATTCAGCTATTGCACTTTCTACAGCTTTACTTTGAAAGTGTCTTTTTGATTCAGGTACTCTGACAACAGGAAAATCTGGTGCTGCAGCAAATGATACTTTGTCTACCATAAGTCCGGCTGCCAATAACCCGGTGTTTTGTAAAAAGATTCTTCGTTTCATGTTTTATTTTGATAAAGAAAAAGGCTTATCATCACCAGAAAGGCCTCTTTGCAGATTTGGTTTATTACTCATTTCAAATTTCAATATACCCCCATTGGTAATGTCACTATGTGTGATATAGTTTTTGGTATATATTTTTCCATTCAGCGCGGCTGCACTAATGTAAAAGTTTTCTTTGTTATTGTTGTTTCCCTCTATGATAAATTTCTTGCCATTTTCCAGACTAATTGTAATTTTTTTGAACATTGGACTGCCAATAACATATTGATCTGTACCCGGACAAACGCTATAAAAACCGATTGCACTTAATACATACCATGAAGAAGTTTGGCCCTGATCTTCATCGCCAGGATATCCATTTTCTGTAGAATTATAAAGTTTATACATTACATCTCGTGCATGGAATTGTGCTTTCCATGGTTCACCTGCATAATTATATAGGTAAATCATATGCTGTATTGGCTGATTACCATGTGCATACTGGCCCAGATTGGCCATCACCATCTCTGTCATTTCGTGGATTAAGCCACCATAAGTACCTACCTTAACTTTATTGGGTTCAGTAAATACAGAATCCAATTTAGCAGTGAAATTCTGTTCGCCTTTCATCAGATTGATTAGCCCTTGAACGTCTTGAAATACCGACCACTGATAGTGCCATGCGTTGCCTTCTGTAAACGGACCACCCCATTCGATGGGGTCAAAATTAGGCACCCATTTGCCATCCTTTTGTTTACCGCGCATAAAGCGGGTACCTGGATCGTAAACATTTTTATAGTTATACATCTGTCTGCTAAATACATCAGCATAGAAATCGTTATTGGTCATTTTTGCCAGATTATAGCCACAAAAATCATCGTAAGCATATTCCAGCGTTTTTGCTGTGGCCTCTCTGTATTCGGGATATGGGACGTAACCCAGTTCGTAATATTCCTTCCAACCATGGCGGCCATTGGCGGGGCCCCATGGACCTTTATTGGTTGCCTCATGAAGATATGCTTTTAGCGCTTGTTCCGGATTAAATGTTCTGATCCCTTTTGCCCAGGCATCAGCCAATAAAGAAATGGCGTGATTACCAATCATACTTCCCCCCTCTCCAGGGAATGACCAGGATGGAAGCCATCCGCATTGCTCCTGCGCATCCAACATTGCCTGCATATAACGGCCATGCATTGTAGGCTGCATAATAGTATTTAGTGGAAACTGGGCACGGAAGGTATCCCAGAAACCAGTGTCAGTAAACATGTATCCCTGGTGCACTTTACCGTCATACGGACTAAAATAATAAGGTTTACCATCTTTATCATATTCAAAGAATTGTCTTGAAAACAAGCTTGCTCTGAAATAGCAAGAATAGAATGTAGCTTTATCCTCTTCCGATCCGCCTTCTACAAGGATTTTACCCAAATGGTCATTCCATATTTTTGCGCCCGCAGCTTTTGTTTGATCCAGGGTTTTAAACTTCCCTAACTCTCTTTTTAAAGTTAAGCTTGCCTGATCTTCACTGATGTAGGATGACGCCGTTTTCGCTTGTACCATTTCGCCAGGTTTAAACTCGATGTAAGCACCCTTCCCTTTACCCTGTGCTGTTAATGTACCTTCTGATATTGCATTATTAGTGTTATCCCAGGTACCATACTTTACAAACGGTTTATCAAAAATGATTTCGAAATAGCTATTCAGGCTGTCTCTTATACGGCCGTTATGAACATACCCTGTGATCTTTTTTTCTTTAGGATAGATCTTTACCTCACTTAAACCGGTGTATCCGTCCAAAACAAGGTAACTTTTACCATTCTTAGGAAAAGTAAAACGCAGGTGCGCTCCCCTTTCTGTTGGGGCAATTTCAGTTACAACATCATTATCGAGTTTTACCTTGTAGTAATTAGGTTTAGCAATTTCATTCTTGTGGTCAAAACCAGTCTGGCGATCATTTTCATTTACAACTAGCTTTCCTGTAACCGGCATTAAAGAAAATACGCAATAATCATTTGTCCATGAACTGCATTGATGGGCTTGTTGAAAACCGCGAATGGTTTTCTTAAAATATTGGTATTTCCAGCCGTCTCCATTGTTACCCGTTTGTGGGGTCCATGTATGCATGCCAAAAGGTAGTGCTGTTGTAGGGTATGTATTACCCCTTGTAAGTTCATGTTTAGAATTGGTACCCTGCAGGGTGTTTACGTATTGCACCAGATCTGGCTGTTGCGCAAATGCAACATTGAGCAGCAATACAAATGCGATTAAAATAGTTTTTAGTTTCATGTTTGTGTGGTTCTCCCTTATTACCTATCTAAGGGGGTTTTATATTTGGTTTAAAACGATTTAGTATCCCAATAATATGAAAATAAAATAACTTTTAAAAACAGAACGGGTGATTGTTGTTAACAATCACCCGTTCTTGATACTTAGGAAAATCCTAAGGAATTATTATTTAATTATAACCTGGGTTTTGAGTAAGCTTAGTATTTAAATTACGCTGCTGCTGTGGAATTGGATACAAAGCCTTGTTTGCATTACTAGGTGTATGATCCCACCATGAACCTGAAGCAAATTTACCAAAGCGGATTAAGTCATCTCTTCTGAAACCTTCAAAAATGAACTCACGTCCGCGTTCAGCTAATAACTCATCCATTGTAAGTGTTGAAGTCGTGTATGCATTAGCAGCCCAGTCAGCCTCAGTGAATGCACGTTTTTTACAATCGTTGACTAATTGTACAGCTTCCCCTGTTGCAACGCCTCCGTTTTTACGCATAATCGCTTCTGCTTTTGCAAAATAAATCCAGGTTAAGCGGTAGATGTTCCAGTCGGTATTATTATAGTTAGGATCAATTTCAGGTTTTCCGCCTGGTCCAGGAAATTGATTGCCTAATTTATATTTATTAAAACGAACACCGCTGTTCTCTTCACCTTCACTCATATTAGAGACTTTAGAGCCAGTTTTGTTTTTCTGGATATTATCCACAAATTCTAATTGCAGATCTTTGTATTCTTCAGAAGCCAAAACAGGTGTTTTTCCATCCGAAAACTTAACCATTTTACCAATTAACAACCAATCAGATTTACGTTTGTCAGCGTCTTTGTAGGTGGTGTATACGCCAGGAATTACAACAATACCATCGTTACCATTACGGCCACCGCCATAGATTTCCTGTTGTTTAAAGTGATAGAATTCCGATGGAAAGCCCGTAGCAAAATTGGCAATTTTATAATCGTAAGCAATTGAGAAGATCACTTCTTTAGACAGATCATTAGTGCTTTTAAACTGGTCTGAAATGTTTGGATCTAAAGCCATAGTTCCATTTTGTCCTCCCGCTTCTCCTGAGATTATTTTATCAGTTGCTGCGATACAATCATCCCATCTAGGAGTGCCTATCCATGCCTCTGCATTCAAATAAAGCTCCGCCAACATTGCATAACCAGCTGCCTGATTCATACGACCGAGGGTAGCTCTTGATGCCTTAGGTGCTTTCTCTATATTTGCTTTAATCTCACCTTCAATAAATGCAAATACTTCTGCTCTGTTTGTAGTATTTGGAAGATCTGCAGATGCACCCTCTGGAATAACTGTCGAGATCGGGATGTTACCAAATAAGTCCATTAGTTTTAAATAGTGGAATGCGCGAAGCAATTTCAATTCAGCAATATAAGCATCTTTCTCTGCTTGTGTGATACCCATTTTTGCAATATCACGATTCTCGATATTTGTAATAGCGCTATTGCAAAGACCCATACCCCAATACATCAATACCCATGCATTGTCAATTCCACCTTCATCAACTGTCCAGGTATGGTAATGCAATCTTTTCCATTTGCCTCCATCTTCACCATGGCGACCTTTAGTTGGCCATGCCAGCTGATCTCCGGATAGCTCTGCAAGTCTCCACCAGCCGTCTTGTCCGGAAGGGGTAGCCCATGCGTTGGCATGAGTATAAGGTCTTAAAACAGCGGATATGACTTCAGTTTTATTGTTATAGAAATCATCCGCAGCAATTACGTTATATGCATTTTCATCAAGTTTGGTACAAGCGTTTGTTAAGCACAATGCGCCGACCAATGCAGTATATATAAGTGATTTACTTTTCATTTTTTTATTAATTAAAATCCAACATTTAGACCTACTAAGAAAGAACGTGTACTTGGATAAGGCCCCCTAGTGTCAATTCCTAAAAATCTACCGTTGTCCTCATTACCAATTCCTGTATCCAATACATAGTCAGGATCATTACCAGAATAACCGGTGATTGTAGCCAAGTTCTGGCCTGTAACGTATACCCTCAGGTTCCTTAAGCCTTTAGATTTCAACTTAAAGTTGTATCCTAAAGTGATCTCGTCAACTTTCACAAAGCTTCCGCTCTCTACATAGTAATCAGAATACATGTACGTATCGTTGATCTGGCTGTATTTGGTAAAGGCATCTTTTAAGATGTTTCCACTCCAGGCTGATTTATTACCATAGCTTAAAGCTGTTGTATTTAATATATCAAAGTCGAATTTCCCTCTAAGGAAGATACTTAAATCAAAGTTTTTGTATTTGAAATTGTTCGCCCATGAGGCATAGTACTTTGGTACCGCATTTCCAATTGGTGCAAGATCTGTTGCATTTAAATCATTTCTTGAATTGTTGATTTGATCATTTCTAACCTTTTCACCATTTCTATTATAAAATAACCACTTGCCATCTTCTGTAAAACCGGCGAACCTTTTTCCATAGAATACACCGATTTCTTTACCTTCAAAAGTTGTAAAAGCTTGTCCTAAGTCGCCTGCTCCCTGTATATCTCCTTTTTGGATAAACTTAACAACATATTGAGAGTTGGAGTAACTGTCCATTACGTTGTTGGTTGTACTTGCTGTTATATTTGTATTCCAAGAAAAATCTTCCGTAGTTATCGCTTTATAGCCTAATGCTAACTCAATTCCTTTCGATGAAAATGTCCCTACGTTAGTCCAAATTTCTCTGACTACGTATGGAGGCTGAGGAGATCTGTAAACGTCAAGGAGGTCTTTTGTTTTGCGATTAAATACATCCAATGATCCTGTCAATTTATTGTCGAACATGGTGAAATCAATACCAACATTTAACTCTCTTTTTGATTCCCATTTCAAGTCAGGATTATAGTTGGTGGTCGGCCCATAGGTTTCATAATAGCTACCATCTGGGAACAGATATTTGCCACCTTCGCCAAGCATAACTCTAGAAACATTGTTTTCTGTAGGAGCATTACCAGTCATACCATAACCAGCTCTCAATTTCAGATAATTKATAAACTTAACATCCTTCATGAAATTTTCCTGAGACATATTCCATCCAAGAGATACTGCTGGGAAATTACCCCATCTGTTATTTCTACCAAATTTCGAAGAACCCTCATGACGTAAAATAAATTGCGCCATATACTTGTCATTGAATACATAATTCACTCTTCCAAAAAAAGCAATCAATGTGTTGTCAGATTTTGAGCTGGACATACCTGCCTTTCCAACCCCCAGAGCTGCACCAGCACCTATATTATCTTCCCGAAATGCATCATTAATAAAGCCTCTGTTTTCAAGGCTAGATGCCTCCTGAATCTCATATCTATAGCTGTAACCACCGATTGCAGTTATTTTATGCTTATCAGCGAAAGTATTTTCATATTGAATTGTTGGCTCCAAGGCATATTTCTGCTCTAAAAAGTCACCTTTATAAGCATATCCGCCGCCTGGAAAATCTGTGTTTTCCATTGAATCTTCACTGGCTTTTAAACGGTATTGCCCATCCGTATAACTGTTGCGCTGCACCGATCCGAAAATTGAAGCTTTCAAACCCTTAACAATTTCCAGATCTGCCTTTGCATCGGCAGAGCTCGTTTGTTGTTTCCTGTACGAGGTTTGCTGGGCTAAACGCGCATACTCATTGGTACTGGTCAAGTCAAAACGGTAACTACCATCGTCATTAAAATTAGATAATGTCGGGTTTTTTGTAGACTCGCTTTCCCAACCGCCACCACCTAACATGTTTGCTTTGTTGATGTTGGTAGCTAAATTAAGCTGCACATTTAACTTGTCGTTTAGTCCCTTTTGATTTACATTTAAACGCAGTCCATATTCCTCGCGACCGTTTTCACGGGCAATCCCATCAAGATTCCTGTAATTTACACTGGCACGATAGCTGGTTTTATCCGAACCACCGGTTAATGCCAGGTTATGATTCTGAGAAAAATTGTTGTGATTGATCAAGTCATCAAAAAAATCAGTGCTATGGCCGAAATCTTGTTGTTTAAGTTCTCCAGAAGCAATTTTCTGTCTGTACTCATCAGCTGTTAAGAAATCTGGTCTGTTTTGGATATACTCTTTTCTAAAGTATGAAGAGTAATCAAATGTGGCAGGTCCTGATTTACCTTTTTTGGTGGTAATTAGAATTACACCCGCATTGGCACTGGTACCGTATATTGCAGCACCAGATCCGTCTTTTAAGATGTCTACCGAAGCAATATCATCTTGTTGCAATAGATCGGGATTACCACCAGGAATACCATCAATTACATATAAAGGTGTTCCGCTACCCGTAGAGGTTACTGCTCCCCTGAGCTGAACGCTTACACCAGAATTCGGATTAGATCCGCCCGGTCTGGAAATTTGAAGACCGGCTACTTTACCTTGGATAAGATCTAGTGGGTTTCTTGAACCACTTTGTCTGAAATCTTCTCTACCTACGTGAGCTACAGATGAAGTAACCTCTTTTTGCTTTAATGTTCCATAACCTACTCCTACTACAACAACATCATCAAGGTTCACACCTTCATCAAGCGCCATTTTAATAGTTAATGGCGCAGTACCATTTCCAGCAGCTTTACTTTGCGTTGCATAGCCTAAATAAGAGAAAGTAATTAATTCCGTCTCACTTTCGGCTTCGATGCTGAATTTACCGTTAGCATCAGTTACTGTAGCTTTATTTGATGCTGTTTTAACTCCAACACCGGGTATAGGTTGAGATTTTTCATCCAGGACTACCCCTGTTATGATTACTTTGCGCGCAACAGCCTGTCTATCTGGCTGAGATAAGGCCCGGCTTAAATTATTCGTTTCCAGATAACCCTCCGTTGCAGAGTAGCTTCGAAAACTCATGGAACAGAGTAGACATACCCCCGTACCAATTAGTAGTTTAATGTTCATGGGTTTTTAGTTTAAATTATAGTTAGTGTTATTAAATGTTTCAAGTTCATACTGTTGCAAAAGCAGATAAAACGTTTTATCAGCTATTTCCAGATATCAAAACCGTAGGCATAAAAAGTCTATGGTTCTACTTTGGAGTAGCCTAAAAAGAGAGAAAATTAGATTAGTTGAGAGAGGGTCTAAGATTATACCCTGAAGCGGTTATTGATAAAAAGAAAATATTTTTTTAACGGAACAACCTGAATGTTTTGTGAGAGAGCAGCGGCTAAGAATAATCGTTGGTTTTTCATGAATATTTGGTATACGTAGATTTCAGTAAAACGTTTTATCAACGCCAATATTAAAGAAAATTGTTCAAACCAGAATTTTTTTTTTGCTTTTTTTACAAACAATATTGTTACAATTTGAAATGATATGAAAGAAAAATAGAAGTTAAGTCCCCTTAAAATAAAGCAATTACTACTGGAATTTAAGGCAAAAAAAGAGGCTATATAATGGATAAAAATCTAGGCTTTGTAGCAAAAAAATCACAAAAAAGCCTGCAGTATAAAATATAACTGCAGGCTCTATCCTGATTAATTATTTGATATTATTGATATCCGGGATTTTGAGGGGCAAGGTTAGGATTGTTTTGCAACTCAGGTCTTGGAATAGGGAAAAGCAGATGTTTATTCTGTAAAGGTTGATTGGAACTCAGGTTCACATGTCCCACAAAATTATCAAATCCCTGTGTAGTTTCGTTATATACTTTTCTAAGCCTGACCATGTCAAACCAGGTGATCTGCTCATAACACAGTTCATGCCAGCGCTCTCTCCACACAGCTTCCCGGAATGTTGTTTGACTGTAAGTGCCAAATGCAGGAGTTACCAGTTTGGCGCGATCGCGAATGCGCTTAAAAGCATCATAAGCATCCTGCGTTGGAGCACCTAACTCGTTTTGAGCTTCGGCATAGACAAGCAGAATTTCCGCGTAGCGAATCACCGGTACATTCAAATTGTTATTGCGTGTACCCGCTACGCCCGAAGAACCATTGGCGATGGTATTAAAGTGTTTGAATATATAAGGTGCTCCCAGTTGAAATAAAGCTCCGTTACCATTAGTAAAGTAGCTGGTATAAAAATACCCCTCCCGGTCTTTGGCACGTTCATCTCCTGCTTCGTAGGAATTATAAAACTGACGGGTAGGAACGGTACTTCCTGTACCCGATGCACCATTAAATGTAACCGGTTTGAAGTTTGGATACATATTGTCCATTGGGTTACCTGCAACTACAGAATTGTATTGGATCATGAAAATGTGTTCTTTTTCATTTTTCAATGTTTCTCTGTGTACCTCTGCATAAGTTGCAAAAAGATCAATCGCTGCCGGATTCGCTTTTGCGTAAGTGATCACCTCATTGGCTTTATCCGCTGCCAGTTTGTAATGGGTTGCTCCTTTGCTCAATGGGAAGCCAGCCATTGTCAGGTAAACCAACGCCAGTTCCGACTTAACTGCTGCCAGCGAAACCCTGCCATTCTTATTCATCCAGGGTAATCCCGCCTCTTCAGCAGCAATCAAATCTTCTACAATTAAAGTATATACACTCTCAGCTGTAGCCCGCTTAGGGAAAAAATCCTCAGACTGTAGTGTTTGTGGTTTTGTAATTAATGGTACATCTCCCCACAACCTTACTGCATAGAAATATGCCCATGCACGGAGGAATTTTGCTTCGCCTAAAATACGTTTCTTTTGTGCATCATCCATAGGCGTAATACCTGGAACTTTTTCAAGAACCAGGTTTGCCTGAGCAATAACTCGATATATACCATTCCAATAATTGATTACATGTCCCGTATTCGGATCGTAAATCAGTCCGTATAAGTTATTTAGGTCGGAGTTTTGAGCTGTCTCTGTGGTAGAAGTTCCTGTCACTGCTTCCAGCAATTGCCAGTTTGAAGAGAAGATTCCGGCCCCATCGCCAATAAATCGTGTCCCTGCATATACTGAGGCTATCGCTGCTTCAGCATGTTCCGGTATGGTATAGAAATTATCAGGTGCCAGATTTGAAGGATCGCGCTCTTCAAGAAACTTTGAACAACCTGATCCAAGCAGTAATAGTCCAAAAAGGGCCGCACTGCTAATATGTTTTAATATGTTAATTTTCATCAGTATATCTTTTTTAAGTGTTAATCGCATCATTAAAATGATTTAATAAAAACATTACAAACCTATATTTAAACCCAACATGAAGATTGTTGGTCTTGGGTAGCTGTGCCAATTCATTCCCTGCGAGAATACGTTATTGCCATCATTTGCATACCCACCTGTTGGTGTTGTTTCAGGGTCTCCCTGAAGCTCTTTACTGGTAATCAAAAAGAGGTTTTGTGCAGATACATAGACCCTTAATCTGTTCAACCTCATTTTTTGTACAATTGAATTGGCGAAGTTATATCCAAGCAACACATTCCGGCCACGGATGAACGAACCGTCTTTGATCCAATGGGTATCCACATTGGTTACATAGCCGGCACGAGTATCACGGATTTCGGCAATCTGCGTATTCTGGTTTTGAGGAGTCCACGCGTTCAATACCGTAGCATAGCTGTTGGCCAGAGAAACCCTGTCTTCACTAGAGTGAGTAGTCATGTCCATCACGTCTGCCCCAACTGAATATTGAAGTTCAACAGTTAGGTCAACACTCTTATAGCGGAAAGTATTGGATAATGCACCCCAGGCGTCTGGACTACCATTACCAATAATTGATCTGTCGGCATCATTTATAGCATAATCTCCATTCACATCAAGATATTTAATATCACCTGGTAGAATTGTATTTCCATTTCGATAACTCACAAATTTAGCTGCTTCTGCACGCTCTGCTTCAGACCAAACACCCAAACGGGTAAGTCCCCAGAATGAACCAGCAGCCTCTCCAACACGGATAATATTAGTTGGATTGGTAAAGTTAGGACCACCTATACCAAAGATATCAGCAGGTGTTGCCAGAGAAAGTATTTTGTTTTTATTAAAGGATATATTAAAAGACGTTTTCCATGAAAAATCTTCTGAATCAAAGTTTGTGGTATTCAATTGAGCTTCCAACCCTTTATTCTCCATAGATCCGATATTTTTTCGGATATTTACAAAACCACTTGTACGTGGAACCGGCGCATCCAGCAACATGTCTGTGGTTTTCCTATAATAAAGATCCAACTCCAGTGATATTTTGCCGCCAAACATTCCCAGTTCAACACCAACATCGCTTTGTGTGGTCTTTTCCCAGCGAAGATCCGGATTAGCAAGTCTGTTTAGACCTGTTCCAACTACTCTTACATCATTAATAACTGCTGGATAATTGGTGCCCAGCAGGGGAAGTGATGAGTATGGTGGTATTTCCGAATTACCTGTAACTCCGATGCTACTGCGAAGCTTTAAATTAGAAATAACGCGGTTGTCTTTTAAGAAATTCTCTTCAGAAACTCTCCATGCAATTGCTGCAGAGGGAAAGAACGAATATTTGTTACTTTCGCCAAACTTCGAGGAGCCGTCCGCACGACCAGTAACAGTGAACAAATATCTATCCTTAAAACTATAATTTAGTCTACCAAAGTAAGAGTTAAGTTGTTGCAGCGATCTATTGGATCCGACCTGCGGATTCAGACTGCCTGCTCCTAAATTGTTAAATTCAAAATAATCAGTTGCAAAGCCCCTTACCTCAGAGCTGATGTTGTTGAAAGTGCTTTTCTGCCAGGATATCCCCAATAAACCAGTGATGGAGTGATTCTCGTTAAAGCGCTTGTTGTAGGTCAGGAAATTTTCTATAGACCAGAAGGCTTCCTTCCGGGTACGTCCGGCAGCATAGCCCTGATCAGAGATATTTAGCGTACGCCCGCTGTATTCATTATTTTCCTGTGAAATCACATTTGCACCTATTATGGTTTTCATTTCTAAACCTTCGGCAAACTTGATATTTGAATACAGACTGCCAAGGGTTGTTTGGGTTCCCAGTAAAAACTTGGTATCATACAACCTGTGCACTACATTGAAACGGCCCTCGGCATTTGGATAGTCTCTGTTATCAGCATAAAAACCGTTACTGTATTTTACAGGTAAAAACGGAAAATCTTCTACAATACTGCGCGCCACCTGATCACTTTGATCTACCAGATTTTCGTTTTGATTGGTGTAGCTTAGCGTACCCCCTACCTTTAACCATGGTTTTACCTGGTCATCAATACTGAACCTGCCAGAATATCGCTTGAGGAATGAGGTCTTGATGAGTCCCTGATCATTTCTGTGTCCGATTGAAAAGGCATAGGTAGTGCGCTCATTACCTCCACTAAAACCAAGCTCATGATTTTGAGATAGCTTGTTCTGAGTAGCCTCTTTAAGCCAGTCGGTATCAAAATAAGGGTTGCCGCTACTATCAAACAACCTTGGATCCTTTCTGGCCAGGGCTGGGTTTCTTGTAACATATTTACCTGCTGCCCATCCTGCCGGGTCATATTTTTCCATGTTTTTATATGCCAGATCTTCCACAGCCAGGAATTCTTTCGCATTTAATACTTTCGGAAAATTAGGACCAACTGACGGCACACTCACATCTACATTATAATCTATCCTGCTTTCACCGGTCTTTCCGCGCTTGGTTGTAACCAGAATAACACCATTGGCTCCCCTGGAACCATAAATAGCGGTAGAGGATGCGTCTTTCAACACCTCTACAGAAACGATGTCATTAGGATTGATGTAGTCAATAGCCTGGCTGGCCTGGGCTTGATTTCCCATTGGCAACTGAACCCCATCTACTACATATAAAGGATTATTAGATGAGTTGATGGAACTAAAACCACGAATCCTGACATTGGCTCTTCCGCCAGGCCGACCTGAGTTTGTATTGACCTGGACTCCGGATATCCTTCCTGTTAAGGCCTGATTTAGAGAAGATGCCGGACGTTCCTGCAATTGCTCTGCTTTTACCGTACCTACCGCACCGGTTAAATCAGATTTTTTAGAGGTACCATAACCAATCACCACTACATCTGCCAATTMAACTCCTTCGGCAGGAACCATTTTAATGGTAAGTGGTGAAGCACCAGACCCCGCGGCCCGGGTTTGAGTAGCATACCCGATATACGAGAACGAGAGTTGCTCACTTGCATTATCTACCTCAATGCTGAATTTACCACTGGCATTGGTAACGGTAGACTTGTTTGTTTTGAGAGATTTGATCCCTACACCAGGTATAGGTTGAGATTTTTCATCAACCACAGTGCCTGTAATCACAATTTTCTGTGCCTGAAAGAAGGCGACACTGCCCATACCGGAACTGATTTTGGTGTAATCAGCGGGATGCGCATAGGATTGTAACCCTGTTAAACAGAGCATTGGAATCCCTGCGAGGATAATTTGTTTGATTTTCATTAGCTTAATTTTAGTTTATATTTAGTTAGAGTAAGCGTACTAAAAACCCCCATTCCAATGTAAAATCACAAGCACGCAACAACGCACATGACCTTAAAAAGGAATGCTTAAGAAAAGTTTGAAAAGGGTATAATTAAGATGCTTTTAAAGCAACAGGATCATACAAGGTGGGGTGTAAAAAAAATCTAATTTCTCTTACAATCAAAAGGAGAAATTCCTGGTGTAGATGTACTACTGGTTGGTTGGTTCTGTTTCTCATAATATATGGGAGCTATATTTTATAAAAACGTTTTATCTATACCAATAATAAGGAAAATAATTCACAAAAGAATATTTTTTAAAAAATAAATCTAGCTTAAAAAACTGAAACAGAGGGACTTCCTAAATCCCCTTTAGATACGAAATTATGAGTTTTGCAGTACGTTCTGATGCACCGGCAGTTCCCATTTTTGAAGATAATTCTTCGTAATCGCCCAGCATTTTTTGTCTACCTTCTCCACTTAAGATGAGGCCAAGCTCATCAGAAATATTTTGTGTATTACAATCTTCCTGAATTAATTCTGTAACCACCTTTCTATCCATAATCAAGTTCACCAAAGAAATGAACCTTATTTTAACAAGCATCCTGGCAATAGCAACAGAGATTGCCCCTCCGCGATAAACCACAACTTGCGGTATATGAAACAAAGCAGTTTCAAGCGTTGCCGTACCAGATGCTACAATTGCGGCCGCGGCAACATTCAATAGGTCATAAGTTCGTTCAAAAACCAGCGTTACATTTTCAGACGAGATGAATTGTTTGTAATAATTCTCATCAAAATCAGGAGCCGCTGCAACAACAAACTTGTAATCGGGAAAACGACCTGTTACACTTAGCATATCTGGCAGCAAGCGCTCAATTTCTTGTTTTCTGCTACCAGGAAGCAGTGCTATAATCTTATCATTCAACCCATAAGTTTTTTTGAAAGAAGGGTCAGGAGTAAATTGAGCAATTGCATCTAATAAAGGATTGCCAACATAATCGACCTCCATGCCCCATTCTTTATAAAAATCTACTTCGAAAGGCAAAATGCAAAACAGCTTATCAACTATCCTTTTGATTTTTAATACACGCTTTTGATTCCATGCCCAAACCTTTGGAGAAATATAATAGCAAACACGAATTCCATTCTCTTTAGCAAACTCTGCTATTTTTAAATTGAAGCCAGGAAAATCAATAAGAATCAGCGTATCAGGATGATATTCCAATACATCAGCCTTACATGCCTTCATATTTTTAAGGATGGTACGTAGATTTAACAAAACCTCGGTAAAGCCCATAAATGCCATTTCAGCATAGTGCTTTTTAAGAATACCCCCCTCAGCTTTCATTTTATCACCACCATAAAATCTGAATTCCGCATTTAGATCCTGAACTTTTAATGCCTTCATTAAGTTGGCTCCATGTAAATCTCCGGATGCTTCTCCGGCTACTAAATAGTATCTCATGATTGGGTAACTTTATAATAAAAGAAGGCAAATGCCCATAGAAATGTTGCACTGATAATACCCCTGCCCACATTATCCTTATTCTGTTTAAAAAAATAATGCATTAATAAGGCATTTACAGCAATACAGCCAATCAACAAAAGATCTGCTTTAGCTAAAAAAGCGAACCTATGCATCAGGTACCATACCCCGGCAACCAATACACCAGGCACCAAAGCACCGATACCCAAACCTATTAATACAGAATTCTTTACATTTCTAAACATCAAATGTCCAGGTATTTAAAACAGGAATTGCATGATGCGCTGTTAAATCAAACTGAACAGGAACTACTGAAACAAAACCATTCTCCAGCGCCCAAACATCAGTATCTTCACCTTTATCATTATTTTGAAAAACACCTGTTAACCAGTAATAAGGGCGTTCATATGGGTCTTTTCTTTCATCAAATTCTTCTGCCCATTTAGCATTCGCTTGTCGGCAAATCTTAATGCCTTTTAAACCGTCGCCTTTTGGAAAATTAACATTAAGCAATGTTGCAGGCGGTAAACCATGTTCAAGTACCTGTAAAGAAATGGCTTTAATAAACTTTTTACAATGACTAAAATCTGCCTCTTGCGAAAAATCATCAAGTGAGAAACCAATCGAAGGGATACCTTCTATTGCCCCTTCAACCGCGGCCGACATGGTTCCTGAATAGATCACATTGATGGAATTATTTAACCCATGATTTACACCAGAAACACACAGATCAGGCTTTTTACCTTTAAATATTTTATTTACAGCAAGCTTAACGCAATCAACAGGTGTACCGGAACATTTATACATTTCCACACCAGGATACAAATCTACCCGATCAAAACGCAATGGCTTACCAATAGTAATTGCGTGGCCCATCCCCGACTGAGGTCCATCTGGTGCTACTACAACTACATTTCCGATTTCCTCAACAACTTCAATCAAATTCTTAATTCCCGGAGCGGTTATACCGTCGTCGTTTACCACTAAAATATTAGGTCTGGATTGCTGCTTTTTCATTTAAGATATATCTGTTTTATTATAATCATAAAAGCCTGTTGATATGTCAGAATCACCTATTTAAGCAAAACTGGTATGCCTACAGCCCTTGTTGCCGTAAAAGTACAAGAATTCGATCTAAAGTTCAGGACTTAATACACAATCCACATATATTTGATGTATAACTTAAAAGCTGTGAGGCCATATGGGATTTAAATTTATTTTAATAAGGATCCAAGACAACCTTACTATACATAAAAAAATAAAATATATGAAGAACAAACTATTAGCGCTATCCTTTTTCCTTTTGATAGGGTCTGGGGTTATGGCTCAATCTGGCTATCAATGGAAAACAGCCACCACTGATGGATACACTTACAAATACGTAACAAACGACCCAACCAAGTCGCGGTTTTACACACTAAAAAATGGGCTAACGGTTATTTTATCACAAAACGTAAAAGAACCGACTATTGAGTTCAGAATGGCTGTTAGAGCGGGAAGTAATACAGATCCGCGTACAGCAACTGGCTTAGCACATTACCTGGAGCATTTGCTATTTAAAGGAACCGACAAATTCGGAACAATGGACTATACAAAAGAGAAACCTTTGTTAGATAAGATAGATGGATTATACGAGCAATACAACAAAACCACTGATCCTGCTAAACGGAAAGAGATTTACGCGCAGATAGATAAAACATCTGGTCTGGCATCTAATTATTCAATTGCCAATGAATACGATAAAATGATTAAAGCAATTGGCGGCCAGTCTAGCAATGCCCATACATGGTATGAAGAAACCGTATACAATGAAGATTTTCCGGCCAATGCCACTGATAAGTTTTTAGCTCTGCAGGCGGAAAGATTCCGCAATCCTGTTTTCCGCATCTTCCACACTGAACTGGAGGCTGTTTATGAAGAGAAAAACCGTGGACTTGATAATGATGCCTGGAAAATGGATGAGAAAATGTCGGCACTATTATTTCCTACTCATAATTATGGTCAGCAAACCACTATTGGTACAATAGAGCACCTTAAAAACCCATCTCTTGTCGAAATCAGAAAGTATTACAATAAATATTATGTACCTAATAATATGGCAGTAGTATTGGCTGGAGATTTTAACCCTGATGAAATGATTAAAAAAGTTGACAAGTCATTTGCCTTTATGCAATCAAAACCTGTTACACTTTACAATCCGGCTCCTGAAAAACCGTTAACTAAAATTCAAAAGGTCGATATATATGGCCCCAGTGCAGAGAGTGTAGAAATATCTTATAGAGGATATGCTGAGAACACCAAACAGAGCATGCTATTAGATTTAATATCAAGCATTTTAGCGAACGGAAAAGCAGGTTTGTTCGACATCAACTTAAACAAACAGCAAAAAGTTTTACGCTCAAGCGCTGGCTATCAGCAGATGAAGGATTATGGCGTTTTCAATATGTCGGCCCAACCTAAACAAGGCCAAACATTAGAAGAAGTTCAAAAGCTATTACTTGATCAAATTGAGATCTTAAAGAAAGGAGATTTTGATGAAAGCCTTATCAAAGCAACTGTAGCCAATAGTAAACTAGGATTACTGCAAGCCTTCGACAATAATGCATACCGTGTTGATGCCGCAACTAATGAATTTATTTTAAATCGTGGAACCAAATGGGACAAATCTTTAAGCAATCCTGATGAGATGGCTAAGATTACCAAGAGCCAGGTTACTGAATTTGCAAAACAGTTTTTCATCAACAACTATGTTATTGCATTTAAACACAAAGGTGAGGACAAAAACATTGCGAAGGTCGAAAAACCTGCCATCACTCCCGTAAACACAAATGCTGCAGAAACATCTGTTTTCACCAAAGATCTGCTTGCAGCTCCAACAAATCCTATAGCACCTAAGTTCCTCGATTATAAAAAAGACTTAAACTATGGCAAAGTGGGCATTGCCGATGTAATAACAGTTCAAAATAAAGAGAACAGCATTTTCCGCTTATCTTACCGTTTCGAAATGGGCGCATTAAACAACATGCTGCAACCATATGCTTCGCAATACTTAACTTTTTTAGCGACGGATAAATACTCTGCCGAACAAATAAGTAAAGAATTTTATAATATTGCCTGCACCTATAGCATCAATGTKGGTAACGAGGTTACTACTATAAATATTAGTGGCTTACAAGAAAACTTTGAGAAAGCTGTAATGCTGGTTGAGCATATTTTGGCCAACTGCAAACCGAATGAACAGGCATTGGTAGAACTTAAAAGCCGTATCCTTAAAGCAAGAGAGAACAACAAACTTAATAAGAGTGCAATACTAGGCGGTTTAATGAACTATGCTCAATATGGAGCTAGCAATCCATTTAATTCTACCTCAAGCAACGAAGAAATAAAAAATATTACTTCAGACCAGTTGATCAGCATCCTACATAATATCGACAACTTTAAACACACCATTACCTATTATGGACCACACACCCTGGAAGCTTTTACAGAAAGCATAGGTAAACTTCATAAATTACCTGCAGCGTTTAGCCCTGAACCACCGGCTAAAAAATTCACGTACACCAACAATGCGACCAATCAGGTCTATTTTGCAGATTACGACATGGTTCAGTCAGAAATTCGCTGGATAAGAAATGGAGGCGTTTTTAATCCAGACCTTACAGCCAAAGTAAACTTATTCAATAGCTATTTTGGTGGGGGTATGGGATCTATAGTTTTCCAAACTATACGTGAATCTAAAGCTTTGGCTTATTCAACATTTGCCGTTTATTCATCGCCCGACAGAAAAGACAAGAATTATGCTATGATAGCTTATGTAGGTAGTCAGGCTGATAAAATGAACGACGCCGTGGCAGGGATGAACGAATTGCTTAATGTTTTACCACAAGCAGATAAATCGTTCGAAGCCTCAAAATACAATGCATTAAATGCGTTGGAAACCAGCCGTGTTACTAAAGATGATATTATACAGAGTTACTTTGCAGATCAGAAACTTGGGATTGACCATGATTCGAGAATTGACGAGTACAATGGTTTAAAGCCTTTAACATTTGCTGACATCAAAGAATTTCACACCAACAATGTTGCTAACAAGCCTTACAATTATTGCATTGTTGCTTCAGAGAAAAAAGTGAGATTAGAAGACATGCAGAAGTTTGGAACCGTTACCAAGTTAACATTGGAACAAATATTTGGGTATTAAAATCCAAAATCCTCATAAATAAAAGGGCCTGACCATAATTGATCAGGCCCTTTTATTTATGTTTCTTATAATGATTTTATCCAGGTTACCAGTTCATCTCTGGTTTTACCTGTTTTTTGCTGCAATTTACCCAACAACTCATCATCTTTCCCCTCTTCATGCTTCAAATCATCCTCGGTTAAGTCAGCATACGCTTGTTTCACTTTACCCTTAATTTCATTCCATTTTCCTTTTAATTCTAACTTATCCATGATAGTTTCTTATTTTGTTTAACAATAAATAGACACTACATAAACAAGCTTAAGGAATAATTGTTTGTTACTTTTTTGCTTTTTCTATAATTTCATCAACAACCGCAGGATCCAGAAGCGTAGTAATGTCTCCTAAATTGGTAGTATCACCCTCTGCAATTTTTCTTAAAATACGGCGCATAATTTTACCGGATCTTGTTTTAGGCAATCCCGAAACGAAGAGTATTTTATCGGGCTTAGCAATAGCCCCGATAACACGGGTAACCGTTTGAAGAATATCCTTACGGGTAAGATCTTCATCACCATGTGCATTTGGGAAAATTACAAAAGCATAAATACCTTGCCCTTTTACCTCATGTGGAAAACCTACTACAGCGCTTTCTACCACACCTGCGTGCATATTAATTGCGTTTTCAACTTCGGCAGTACCAATTCTATGGCCAGATACATTAATTACATCATCTACCCTACCAGTAATTCTATAGTAACCATCTTCGTCTCTTAAACAACCATCCCCTGTAAAATACATGTTCTCGTAAGTAGAGAAATAAGTCAGTTTACAACGTTCATGATCTCCGTAAGTCGTACGCAACATACCAGGCCAAGGGAATTTAATACATAAATTACCGCTCACACCGTTACCTTCAATCTCGTTGCCCTGCTCATCAACCAACACCGGCTGTATACCAGGTAAGGGAAGTGTTGCAAAACTAGGTTTAGTTGGCGTTACAAAGGCGATTGGTGAAATCATGATACCACCAGTTTCAGTTTGCCACCAGGTGTCAACAATAGGGCAATTGCTCTTGCCTATATTTTCGTCAAACCAATGCCAGGCTTCCTCGTTTATAGGCTCTCCTACCGATCCTAAAACCCTTAAAGAGCTTAAGTCGACCCCTTCAATAGGCTGCAGACCAAAACTCATTAAAGATCTGATTGCTGTTGGGGCAGTATATAAAATATTTACTTTATGTTTTTCAACCACCTGCCACATTCTTGACGCATCTGGATAAGTTGGAATACCTTCAAATATTACCGTTGTTGCGCCTTGCGAAAGGGGTCCGTAAACAATATAAGAGTGTCCGGTTATCCAACCAATATCTGCCGTGCAGAAGAACACTTCATCAGGTTGATAGTTAAATACATTAGAAAATGTGTATCCGGCATAAACCATATATCCACCAACAGTATGTACCACACCTTTTGGTTTACCTGTAGAGCCGGATGTATATAATATAAACAGCAAATCCTCGGCATCCATTTCTTCGGCCGGACAATTGGTATCAACTAATTTTATCTCATCTTCCCACCAGATATCGCGTCCTTTTAACATAGAAACAGGAGTTCTGGTATGTGTTAAAACAATAACTTTTGCAACACTTGGGCAACCAATCAGTGCATCGTCAATTACTTCTTTTAATTGAATTTGCTTATTACCTCTAAATGCACCATCAGCGGTAATTACTACCCTGCACTGGGCGTCATTAATACGATCGGCTATAGATTTAGCAGAAAAACCACCAAATACAACAGAATGCACAGCGCCAATACGTGCACATGCAAGTACCGCCACGGCTAGCTCCGGAACCATTGGCATATAAATACAAACCCTATCGCCTTTTTGTACACCGTTCTTTTTCAGAACATTGGCAAAGCGGCAAACCTGTTCGTGTAATATTCTATAACTTAAAGTAATGCTGTCTTTTTGTGGATCATTTGGCTCCCAGATAATGGCAGGTTTATCGCCATTATCAGCCAGGTGGCGATCAAGACAGTTTTCGGTAATGTTCAGTTTGGCACCTTCGAACCATTTGATATTAGGCTCTGAAAAGTTCCAGGAAAGTACTTTATCCCACTTTTTTTTCCAAAGAAAATTATCGGCTATACCTGCCCAGAATTGCTCAGGTTGATCTACGCTTAACTGATAAGTTTTTTGATATTCTTCAAATGAATTAATTTGCATATTTGGTTTATTTCAACAACTAAAACCCAAACTTAGATAAAATTGTGCTTTATAAAAACAATTTTATTGATCAATATTATAGTGGCTAAAAAGCATGTTCGGAAAGGGATTTGGCGTTGAGCTTGTTCCACACTTGTTCGAGGTATCTTCGGAACAGATTCGTAAAAATGCACTTTTTGTGGAACATACTACGAAGGTGGTTGGCTCGATGTACGTTAGAGGCGTTGGCGATGTTATTACTTTATATATGTAGTTGTGATGAATAAATAATAATTGAAATTATTTTTGACTCTTACTTGATGATTACAAATATTTTACTGATATTTGCACACTCTTAAAAAAATTAAGCGAAGAACAATTAACAATATATTTAAAGGCATGTCTAGAGTTTGTGATTTAACCGGAAAAATGGCAATGACAGGTTTTAATGTTTCTCACTCAAACGTTAAAACCAAGCGTAAGTTTTATCCCAACTTACAACTTCAGAAATTTTATATTCCTGATGAGGATCGTTGGATAACACTGAAAGTATCTACTTCAGCTATCAAAACCATCAATAAAATTGGTATTACAGAAGCGATTAACCGCTTCATGAAAAAAGGATATTTGTAGAAACATTGGTTGATGTGAAATCAACCTTAATATTAATAAAATGGCAAAAAAAGGTAACAGAGTACAAGTTATTCTAGAGTGTACAGAACATAGAGCAAGCGGCATGCCTGGTGCTTCTAGATATATCACTACTAAAAACCGTAAAAACACTACTGAGAGATTAGAGTTGAAAAAATTCAATCCAGTGTTGAGAAAAGTAACTGTACACAAAGAAATTAAGTAATACATTTAGTATTTAACTAAATACAATCTATTTAGATCATGGCAAAAAAGGTAGTTGCAACCCTGAAAACGGGTAAAGGAAAGGAATATTCGAAAGTTATTACAATGACTAAGTCGCCAAAATCTGGTGCTTATTCTTTCAAAGAAGTTATTGTTCACAACGATCACGTTCAAGATGCTATTTCTGCATCTAAAAAATAATTTTAATATTTTATAATATTAAAGCCGTCCCTTTATTCTGGGAGGGCTTTTTTTGTTTTTCTATACATTCTTATGGGTTTATTTGATTTTTTTAAGAAAAAAGAGACCGCGCCTGAAGCGCAGGAAGCTCTCGACAAGGGATTAGAGAAAACTAAAGAGGGCTTTTTAAGTAAGATCACTAAAGCTGTAGCTGGTAAATCTACAGTGGATGATGATGTACTGGATAACCTCGAAGAAGTTCTGGTAACCTCTGATGTTGGTGTAACCACCACATTAAAGATTATCGATCGCATACAGAAACGTGTAGCAAAGGACAAATACTTATCTACCTCCGAACTAAACAATCTGCTGCGTGATGAAATTCAACTGTTACTTGCAGAAAATAACAGCAACGATTTCAGAAGTTTTGAATACGGTAACCACAAGCCATACGTTATTATGGTAGTTGGTGTAAATGGCGTGGGCAAAACCACAACAATAGGGAAACTGGCACATAAACTTAAAGCAGAAAATCTTAAAGTTGTTTTAGGTGCTGCCGATACTTTTAGAGCCGCAGCGGTTGAGCAGATTAAACTTTGGGGTGAGCGTGTGGGCGTTCGTGTGGTAGCACAGGCAATGGGATCTGATCCTGCTTCTGTAGCTTTCKACACATTGCAGTCGGCCGTTGCTAATGGCGAAGATGTTGTAATTATTGATACTGCCGGACGTTTGCACAACAAGGTTGGTTTAATGAACGAACTTGGTAAAATTAAAAATGTGATGCAAAAGGTAGTCCCTGGAGCACCGCACGAAATATTATTGGTACTTGACGGATCTACAGGACAAAATGCTTTTGAACAGTGCAAGCAATTTACTGAAGCAACCGATGTAAATGCCTTAGCTATTACTAAACTTGACGGCACTGCTAAAGGTGGCGTTGTTATCGGAATCTCAGATCAATTTAAAATACCCGTAAAATACATAGGCGTTGGCGAAAGCATGAACGACCTGCAATTGTTTGATAAAAAAGCATTTGTTGATAGCTTGTTTAAATAGCACACTCCGTCATCTCTCCTATCGTCGAGATGACGAAGCGTTTAAAAACATCATTAGTTACTATTCTTGGATGGCTGACGTACAAACAAGCATAAAATAAAATAAAAAAATATACTGACTTACAAAACATGAATACAAAAACTTCCACAAAAATAATCCCCGTTAAAAAACCAAAGATCAACGTAATTACACTGGGCTGCTCCAAAAATACTTACGATTCTGAGGTTCTAATGGGTCAATTGCGCGGAAACAGTTTAGATGTTGTTCATGAGTCTAATCAGATTGGCAAAAATGATATTGTGGTAATCAATACCTGTGGTTTTATAGATAATGCAAAGCAAGAATCCATAGACACCATATTACAATACAGCCAGCTAAAAGATGAAGGAAAAGTTGGTAAAGTAATTGTAACCGGATGCTTATCTGAGCGTTACAAACCTGAATTAGAGGCGGAAATTACTAACGTTGATGCCTACTTTGGCACCAACGATTTAAATAACTTACTGCACTCCTTAGGTGCAAATTATAAGCATGAGCTAATAGGCGAACGCCTGTTAACTACTCCTTCTCATTACGCTTATTTTAAGATTGCAGAAGGCTGTAACAGACCTTGCTCTTTCTGTGCCATTCCGCTGATGCGTGGTAAACACGTATCCCGTGATATGGAAGAATTGGTGAATGAAGCTAAGATATTAGCTGCCAACGGAACCAAGGAACTTATTCTAATTGCACAAGACCTTACCTATTATGGCCTTGACATTTATGGAAAACGTAACCTTGATGAGTTATTGCGCAGACTATCTGACGTGAAAGGAATTGAGTGGATCAGGTTGCAATACGCCTACCCTTCTGGCTTCCCTATGGAAATTCTTGATGCCATGAATGAGCGCGAGAATATTTGCAAATATTTAGACATGCCTCTGCAGCACATCACAGATAACATGCTAAAATCTATGCGCCGTGGTATTACCAAGCAAAAAACCATCGACATTGTGAATCAGATTAGAGATAAAGTACCGAACATCGCTATGCGTACTACTTTAATTTGTGGATACCCAGGAGAAACTGAGCAGGATTTTGAAGAAATGCTTAGCTGGGTAGAAGAAACCCGTTTCGACAGATTAGGATGTTTCACTTATTCGCATGAGGAAAAAACCCATGCACATAATCTAGTTGATGATGTTCCTGAAGAAGTAAAACAAGCACGTGTGGATGCGATTATGGAATTACAACAAGGTATTTCTTTTGAYATAAACCAGGATAAAGTAGGTAAAACCTATAAAGTTTTGGTTGACAGAAAAGAAGGTGATTTCTTTATTGGCCGTACTGAATTTGACTCTCCGGAGGTTGACAACGAAGTTTTAATTGATGCTGCAACAGGTTATGCAGCCAATGGAACCTTTGTAAATGTTAAGATTGATCGTGCTGAGGATTTCGATCTATATGGACAGATTGTAAAATAAAGGCTTCATATTTAGATTTATAGTTTATTAGCTTAAATTCGTGGCAATGCAAGCTAAATACATCTCTTATCAGGAAACTAATGCGTTCTCTTCTACCGTACTAGACTACATCGGAAAAAATGAGAAGCTGAGCCCTTTTTACAAGTATGAACCGGATTTTACTGGCTTTACCAAGGCTATTGCTGAACGAAATTTTAGTGCCGACAGAGCTATTCTGGTTAGCACTTTACAAAAACAATATTCATCAATTCATGTTTCGTCATTAGTAAAAGCCAACATTGAGCTGTTAGCCGATAAGAAAACTTTTACTGTTACGACAGGCCATCAGCTAAATATATTTACCGGACCTCTATATTTTATCTACAAGATAGTAACGGCAATAAACCTTGCCAGTGATTTAAAACAACAATTTCCTGATTACAATTTTGTTCCCGTTTATTGGATGGCCACAGAAGATCATGATTTTGAAGAGATCAATCATGTTAAGGTTGAGGACAAAATGATTACCTGGAATAAAAAAGCTGCCGGCGCTACAGGAAGACTAGACACCTCTGACATCGCAGAAGCTCTTGCTGCTTATAAAGGATATCTTGGGATAAGCGAAAATGGTATTAAGTTTTCTAAGATAGTTGATCATGCTTATACTAAAAACAAAAAGTTAAGTGACGCTACCCGTGAACTGGTAGATGCTCTTTTTGGCAAGTATGGTCTGGTTTGCGTAGATGCCGATGACCATAATCTTAAAAGCGAGTTTGCTGAGATTATCTATAAAGATATTACCGAAGAAAATAGCTTTAAGCATATCAGCAAAACCAATGCTAAGTTAGAAACCCTCGGTTACAAAGCTCAGGTTAACCCAAGAGAGATCAATTTCTTTTATATGATTGATGGTTTAAGGGAACGTATTATTGAAGAAAAAGGTCGTTACAAAGTGATGAACTCTTCTATTGATTTTACTAAAGAGGAATTGCAAGAAGAAATAAATTCATACCCCGAAAGATTTAGCCCTAATGTGATAATGAGACCTGTTTACCAGGAAGTGATTCTACCTAATATAGCCTATATTGGCGGTGGGGCGGAAGTTACTTACTGGCTGCAATTAAAAGCAAACTTTGACCATTATAAAATAGATTTCCCTGTATTGATATTGCGTAATTCAGCTATGCTTATCGACAAAAGAAGCGAAACCAGAATGGAAGTATTGGGGATTAGTCACAGGAATTTATTTAATGAACCAGAAGCGCTAAAGAACGAGTGGGTTAAATCTCACGTTAACCTTCAGTTCTCTCTTGATAACGAAGAACGATCTATAAGAGCTGTTTTTGATCAAATAAAGCTTAATGCTTATAAAATAGACAAAAGCCTTTCTCAATCTGCAGATGCAGCAAAAACAAAGGCTTTAAAACTAATCTCTACACTGGAGAAAAAGATGTTAAGAGCCGAAAAGCGAAAGCATGTTACTTCATTCTCTCAAATAGATAATCTTAAAGAAAAACTATTCCCTTCGGGTGTGCTACAGGAGAGGGTACTTAATATTGCACCAATGATTGTGCTTTACGGTGATGATTTTATTGATTCATTGATCACCCATTTCAAACCCTTAGACCATCAGTTTACAGTTCTTTTTGCTTAAAAAATCAGATGACCTTTTACACTTTTACAGAAACCAAATTACGCCAGTTTACAGAGAATGTATTTTTAAAAATGGGATGCCCGTTAACCGATGCTCAGTTGGCGGCAGATGTATTATTAAAATCTGATTTAAGAGGTATTGATTCACATGGTGTAGCACGTTTAAGCGGCTATGTCCGTTTGTGGGAAAAGCAGCGGATAAATGCGAATCCGGTAATAAAAATTGTTCATGAAACTCCTACAACCGCCACGGTTGATGGCGATGGTGGTTTAGGTTTAGTGGTTGCTCCTTTTGCAATGAAAGTTGCAATTGAAAAAGCGCGGATTTATGGTAGCGGGTGGGTAGCTGTCAAAAATTCAAATCATTTTGGTATTGCCGGTTATCATTCGTTAATGGCAGTTGAAGAGGAAATGATTGGTATTAGCATGACTAATGCGAGTCCGCTTGTTGCGCCTACTTATGCCAATGAACGGTTGCTAGGCACCAATCCTATGTGTTATGCTTTTCCGGCAGGTAAATATCCTCCTGTTATAGTTGATATGGCAACTGCCGCAGCTGCAAATGGAAAACTGGAGATTGCTCAAAGAGCAAATCAACCTATTCCCGAAGGATGGGTACAAGATGCCTCAGGCAATACTTCAACAAACCCGCATCAATTAAAAGAAGGTGGTTCATTACTGCCTCTTGGTAGCGACAAAGATCATGGAAGCCACAAAGGTTATGGTTTAAGTGCTACTGTGGATATTTTATCGGCAGTATTGTCTGGCGCAAATTACGGCCCCTGGGTACCGCCATTTGTTGCTTTTCTAGAGCCCCCTGCTGACCCTGTTGGAGAAGGTATAGGACATTTTCTTGGTGCAATGAGAGTTGATGGCTTTAGGCCGGCGCAGGATTTTAAAGACCATCTTGACAATTGGATTGAACGCTTTAAAAGTGCTAAAACTGTTGATCCGGATAAAAAGGTAATTATTCCGGGAGAACCGGAATTTGCTTATGAGCAAGAGCGTAGAATTAATGGTATCCCGTTAATTGACGTGGTTGTTAATGATTTGAACGAACTCGCGAAAAAATTAGAAATAGAGGGGCTATAAAGCCCCTTTAAAAGAAAATGCTAATGCTGGTAGATCTTTCTGGATATTTTTTGGCAACCATACTTTTACAGTAGTTCCCTTGTTTTCCCATTTAAGTTTCTGACCGGTTTGAATTAGTTGAACTGCCGTTCCTTTAGCAGGTATGTTTCCATTCCAAACTACATATTCAGGAGTTTTATCTTTAAGGCAAGTTAATGCATACTTGGTTTTTCCGTCCTTACTTTGGGTAAACCAGGTGTCACCATCATGATATTCCTTAGTGATTCTTGTATCATAAATAGCCTTTCCATTTATATTTAGCCATTTACCTATGTTTTCAAGTCTTGATATTGCATCCTGAGGAATAGTTCCATCCGCTTTCGGACCAATTCCCAGCAACAGACTGCCTCCTTTTGCCACCACCTCAATTAAAGTATGAATTACCTGGGTGGCAGACTTATACTGATCGTTAGGAAMAAAGCCCCATGCACCGCCTAAGGTCATACAGCTTTCCCATGGGTTTGCTAACTGTGTTTTTGGCACGCTTTGTTCGGGTGTTTGATAGTTCTCATAAGGCCCATGAACGGTTCTATCTACCATTAATAAACCTGGCTGTGCTTTACGTGCCATAGTGGCAATTTTAGGCATATCAATGTCCTGACTCCATTCAGGAATTTTCATTCCCCATGCAAGTACTTCTTCATTAACGGTTTCTAATGGTCTAACCCATCCACCATCTAACCATAGAATATCAACTGAACCATAATTATGCATCAACTCACTGATCTGGTTAAATGTCTGTTTTTTAAACATGCTCCATCTCCATGGATTTTTTCTGATATCGTAGTTATTGTTTCTATCCGCGGTTGCATATTTTGGCCACCAATAGTATTCAGAATGCCAATCGGGTTTTGAAAAGTAAGCCCCAATCATAAAGCCTTGTTTGCGAAAAGCATCGAATACATATTTTGCAACATCAGCTTTAGGATTATCCTTAAATGGTCCGGCAGAGATCTTAAAATCTGACTCTTTAGTATCAAACATATTGAAGCCATCATGGTGCTTGGTTGTAAATACCAGGTAACGCATGCCTGCATCTTTACCTGCCTTTGCCCATTGTTCTGGATTAAATTTAACAGGGTTAAAATCCTTACTTAAACCCCAGTACCATTTTTTATAATCTTCGTAGTTACTCGTGCTATCTCTTGAGATCCAATCTTCTGAACAAATAGACCATGATTCAATAATGCCTGGAACGGCATATAGCCCCCAATGAATAATCATTCCGAATTTTTKATCCTGCCATTTGTCTAGTTTTTGGCTAACCAGAGGATCTTTAGGCCATTCGTATACAGTTGACTGTTGATGTACACCGTTATCCTGGGCTTTGGATGTGCCAAAAAGTGCGACTAAAATAAAATTATGAAATAATTGAATTTGACCCTCTCAGGGTCGGCTACAGAAAATTTTAACTAGAAAAACTTCTTACAACTTAATGAAAATGGGGCAATTCATGATTTATGAACTGCCCCATTTTTGTAAAGGACTTTTTCAGTGCCCTCCCTAAATGACACCCTCTTTTTACTATTTAAATAAATCTTTGGTTCTAGTTTATTCCTCTCAGTAGCCTATTCCATCTTATTTTATTAAAGAATGATCCATTGGTATTATAGCTCATCCAAATAAATAATGCTTTTCCTACAATATGATCTTCAGGTACAAATCCCCAATAGCGAGAATCTAATGAGTTATGTCTGTTATCTCCCATCATCCAGTAGTAGTCCATTTTAAAAGTATAACTGGTTGCAGGTTTACCATTAATCAACCAGCCAGTGCCAGCTTTCTCTAACTTGTTACCCTCATAAATCCTGATACTTCTCTCGTAAAGAGGCATTGATACACTATCCAATTGAACTGTCATCCCCTTTTTAGGTATAAGAATGGGGCCAAAATTATCAGCATTCCAATTTCTTTTTGGATCAAAAGGAAAAACATCTTTCTCCTGATAGCCTTCTGGTTGAGTCACTTCTTTTACAGATTGCACAAAATCCAGTTTACTAACCTTATCCATCATTGGTTCTGTGCCTGTAAAACTATAAGTATTAGGAGATGATTGATTAATATCCTCTGATATATTAAATCCAAGATCCTCAAAAACAGAGAAATTGATATCGGCTGTTTTAAATGTAACTGCATAAGTCATCTGCCCAGTACTTTTAAGTTTCTCTGGTTTACCATTTACAGAAACAAGACCATCTTTCATACTAATTATGTCACCGGCAATACCGATGCACCTTTTAATATAATTCTCTCTTTTATCAACAGGTCTGCTTACAACAGTGTAGTGTTTATTAATTGCATCCCAGCCTTCTGATCTCACCATTTTATAGTAGTCAACGTCCTGAATCTCCAGGGCTACAGTATCACCCTGAGGGTAGTTAAATACCACTACGTCATTTCTTTTGATCTCAGATAAGCCTGGCAATCTGCGGTACTTCCATTGCACGCCATCCCAATATGCTTTAGTACCGGTTAAAGGCATTGTATGATGAGCAAAAGGGAATGCAACTGGTGTCATTGGCACACGAGGGCCATAATTAACCTTACTAACAAATAAGAAATCACCTATTAATAATGATCTTTCCATAGATCCTGTTGGGATAGTATATGCTTCTATAAAAAATACCCTGATTATCGTAGCAGCAATTACTGCAAACAAAATAGCATCAACCCATTCTCGGCTTCTGGATTTTTTCTTTTTTGGCTTAGTGTCCTTATTCTCCTTTTGCCAGAATTTCCAATTCATATTTTTTTATTATTTAAAATTAAATATATCAGCAATATTATAAAAGCCCTGCTTTTTTTCAAGCCATTCGGCAGCTACTACTGCACCTAATGCAAACCCTGAACGATTATGAGCAGTGTGTTTAAATTCGATCTCATCTACCTCAGAACTATAAACCACTGTATGTGTACCTGGTATATTTTCTATTCTATGCGATTCAATCAGTAATTGTTCTTTCTTTAATACATCATCGAACTCTGTACCTACAAGTTCATTTACCCATTCACGTTTTCTGTCAACATTCTCGATAATGCCTTCGGCAATAGTCATAGCTGTACCACTTGGTGAATCTAGTTTCTGCGTATGATGTATTTCCTCTACCTGGACCTCGTATGCAGGGAAGTCGTTCATTAACTTCGCCAATACCTTGTTCATGTGAAAGAAGATATTAACCCCAATGCTAAAGTTTGACCCATAAAGAAGTGCATTGTTACGTGTAAGGCACTCATTTTTTACTTCCTGCAATTGGCCATACCATCCCGTAGTACCTACAACAACAGGAACATTTGCATCAAAACAGGTATAAATATTATTTATTGCCGCATCAGGAGCACTAAAATCGATAGCTACATCGGCCTTTCGCAGATTAGCAACCGTTAAGTCATCAAGATTATCAATGCTGATTTTCAAAACTACCTCATGTCCTCTTTCTAAGGCAAAACGTTCAATAATCTGACCCATTTTACCATAGCCTAGTAATGCTATTTTCATTGGTTTTATTCTTTTATTGTTACAAACCAGACTTAAACATAAGACTGAATCATCTAATTTTTTATTTTTTTGCTAAAGGTATTAAAAGCCCTCATATACGAGTTCAAACTTGCGTAAAAATATACTATAATCTGATAGTAAGTTTTATCCCAGGCGTTACATTATTAAAACCATACATGGTATCAGTGTTGATTAGACCAGGAGAAATTTTCATCCCTATATCGTCTACATTAAAATATTTCAGGCKGGCATCTATATAGGCCTCGACTACATTAAGTAGATACAACCCAACGTATGAGAAAATAATTACCTCTTTATTTCTTCTGAAAAGATCCTTTGCAGTAATTAATCCAGCCTCATCCATGTTGTTATATGGGAAATCGGCACTTTTCTCATTATTATTCGCTCTACGATAAATGATTTCATCATAAAAAAGCTTGTAATTCTTACTATTGTCTATAAACGAAATAGTAAGAAGCGTTATCCCTGTATAAAGACCGGCAACTTTTGCCAGCCTATAAACGGTAACCCCATTTCTGATTTGTCCGAGTCCGGGAAGCATAAGTGAACTTAGCGCAGCTCTTCTGCCTGCAATTTTACCAAGATTTACGTAGGCTGGTTTTTTAATTGTATCTACTTTTTGAGCCCTTACAGGTTCTACTACTGGTTTTGCTTTAATCACCAGGGTATCCTTTTTAACAACAGGAGTTTCCTGGGCACGAGCTAACGCTGTCACAAAAAGAAACAAAACCGATAGCAGCAGACTTTTGTACATTACCAATCTAATAATTCCAGAATACGGCTTAGGTCATCCTCAGACATAAATGGGATCTCTATAGCCCCTTTCCCATTTTCACCGACTTTCAGCTTAACTTTAGTGGCAAATTTAGATGCTAGATCTCTCTGTAGTTTTTGATATTCAAATGAAACACTAACAGGCTGTCTGCTTGGTTTTGCTTTTACCTGAACACTATTTATGCTTCTTACTAACTCTTCAACCTTGCGCACCGACAGTCCCTTATCAATGATCTCATCATGAATAAAGAGCTGTTTTTCTGCCTGTTCTACATTTATCAGTGCACGTGCATGTCCCATAGAAATCTTTTGATCTCTTATAGAAACCTGTATTGCTGGTGGCAATTTCAGTAGGCGAAGATAATTGGTTACCGTAGTACGATTTTTACCAACTCTTTCACCTAATTGCTCTTGTTTCAAATTACATTCATCTATCATCTGCTGAAAGCTCAGTGCAATCTCAATTGCATTAAGATTTTCACGCTGAATATTCTCAATAAGAGCCATCTCCAGCATTTGCTGATCATTGGCACTGCGGATATATGCAGGAATTTCGGTTAGGCCTGCTAACTTAGAAGCGCGCAATCTTCTCTCTCCAGAGATCAACTGATATTTACCTCCAGGCTGTTTTCTTACCGTAATTGGCTGTATTAAACCTTGAACCCTGATAGATTCAGAAAGCTCATTTAAAGCAACCTGATCAAATTCAGTACGAGGTTGATACGGGTTAGTTTCAACATCATTAATATTAATATGCCCAATATTATTGTTGTTACCGCCCTCTTGCTTTGTTTCGCTTACCGGGTTCACCCCGTTCTTTGGCGGGTTTACAGCATCTGAGTCATCCAAAAGCGCACTTAACCCTTTACCTAAACCTGTTTTTCGCTGAAAAGATGTCATTAAAAATATTTTTAAATAATTGCTGTAGTTGTATTCTGTACTTCCTTAACCATTCCGTTTTTATGAACAATTTCACGGGCAAGGTTCAGGTAGTTAATTGCGCCTTTACAAGTGGCATCATGCATAATTACTGAAATACCGTAACTTGGGGCCTCACTTAAGCGCGTATTACGCTGAATAATTGTGTCAAAAACCAACTCCTGGAAATGGGTCTTAACCTCTTCTACAACCTGATTTGACAGTCTTAAACGCACATCATACATCGTAAGTAGAATTCCCTCAATTTCCAATTCAGGATTTAAACGGTTTTGAACAATTTTAATTGTGTTCAAAAGTTTCCCTAGTCCTTCAAGTGCAAAATATTCACATTGTACAGGGATAATTACTGAATCAGCAGCTGTAAGTGCATTAATGGTAATTAAACCTAAAGATGGTGAGCAGTCAACAATAATAAAATCATACTGATCTTTAACTTTTTCAAGAACAGCCTTCATCTTATATTCCCTGTTGTTCAGGTTTATCATTTCGATCTCTGCACCTACCAAATCGATATGTGCCGGAAGCAGATCAAGATTAGGAGTTTCAGTTTTCTGAATGGCGTCTACCGCATCGATATCATTAATGATACACTCGTAAATGCTATTTTTGATGCTTCTTGGGTCAAAACCAATACCAGAGGTAGAATTGGCCTGAGGATCAGCATCAACTAATAATGTTCTATATTCTAGTACGGCTAAACTTGCGGCTAAGTTAATTGATGAAGTAGTTTTCCCTACGCCACCCTTCTGATTTGCCAATGCAATAATTTTACTCATCTATCTAATTAATAATTACAATTATTCTCTAACGGCTTGTATTTACTCGACGTAAATCTATAAAAAATGCTATTTTTGTGTTTATTTAGGCATATTTTAACGAATAGCTAAGATACAAACTAAATGGCAAAATTAGTATTAAAGCCTTAAGTGTTTTAAACATCTTATTAACAATTTATACATGGTAACCATCATATCCGGAACCAACAGACCTGAAAGTAATACGCTAAAAGTCGCTAAATATTATCAGAAAACTCTGGCATTAAAAGGCTTAGAATCTACCATTTTCAATCTGGAAGATTTACCCGATAACCTTATCGCGTCTGATTTGTATGGAAAACGAAGCCCTGATTTCCAGATTATTCAGGAAATGGTAACCCAAACTACCAAGTTTCTTTTTATCATACCAGAATACAATGGAAGTTTCCCCGGAGTATTAAAAGTCTTTATTGATGCCTGCAACTTTCCAGAAAGCTTTTACGATAAAAAAGCGGCCCTTGTAGGTATATCATCCGGTAAATACGGAAACATACGTGGTGTTGATCATTTTGGTGGTGTATGCAGTTACCTGCATTTAAATGTGCTACCCCTGAGGCTCCACATTGCAACCATTAAAGCCGAGTTAAATGAACAGGGCGATTTCTTTAAAGAGGATACCCTTAAATTTACCGACCAGCAGATAAATAAGTTTATTGCGTTTTAAAACTCATCCAGGTTTTACCTTCATTTCCAAAAACAAAGTATCCCGGATATAGCATTTCCGCTAAATCTTCTAATGCGTTTACAGCCACGTCTGCCTCATCTGCCATTGCAGCTTCATCATCCCAAAGATATATTCTGTCGTACTCAACAGCAGGCCAACCCTTATCCAACAACGAGGGCACAACTCCCATCAACTGCAACATACTGGTGCTTTTTTCATAATAAATAACTACTCTGGCTGTATGAACATCATCTTGTAAGACCCCACCAGCTTCGGCAATAAGTGCTTCCAAATCTTTTTTAAGATTATTCCTGGTATCAAGACAAGCTACGGCAACTTTGTCCATAAACTTAATTTTATGCTGAATTATGTCTACTCGTTCCTGAAAATTTTCACGTAATTGTTCGTCCCCAACCCTATTTATAACCGCATTTAAAAAAGACATATCGATTTATTTATTACTTTGTGCAAAATTAGTATTCCTAAACTGATGCATCGTATTATAATAAATATTTTTTGCATACTGCTTCTACCTATTGTCTTTTCGTGCAATAGTTCTTCCTCCAATAAAGGAAAAAAGGTATTCAGCATGAACCTGGACCAGAATTTAACCTCTCTGGATCCCGCTTTTGCACGCAACCAAAATGCTTTATGGATGATTAATCAGGTATTTAATGGATTGGTACAGGTTGACAGTAACCTTAACATAATGCCTTGTATCGCAAAAACATGGCAAATATCTACAGATGGACTAACATATACTTTTAACCTCCGCAACGATGTGTATTTTCACAACGACCCCATTTTCCCCAACGGAAAAGGCAGAAAAGCCATAGCTGCTGATTTTGTTTATAGCTTTTACCGTCTCATCGATCCTAAAGTTGCGTCTTCAGGTGGCTGGATATTTAGCGACAAAGTAAAAGACATCAATAATTTTGTAGCAATAAATGACAGCACTTTTCAGGTTAAACTCATAAAGCCATTCCCTGCTTTTATGAAATTACTTACCACTCAATATTGTTCGGTAGTGCCAAAAGAAGTTGTAGATCATTATGGCAAAGATTTTCGAAGCCATCCAATTGGAACAGGGCCTTTTAAGTTTAAATATTGGAAAGAAGATGAAATACTGGTATTGCTCAAAAATGAAAATTACTGGGAAAAAGCAKGCAATACCAAACTACCTTATCTCGACGCAGTAAAGGTCTCCTTTATCACAGATAAGCAAAGCGCATTCATGAACTTCCTTAAAAAGGATCTCGACTTCTTTGACAAGGTAGACGGCAGCTATCGCGATGACATCTTAACAAAAAGCGGAAAGATGACTGCAAAATATAAAGGCAAATTCAACCTCAGAAAGAGCCCTTACCTTTGCACAGAGTATGTAGGAATACTTGTCGACACCAATATAGCCATTGCCAAACGCTCTCCATTAAAATACAAAAAAGTAAGGCAGGCCATAAATTACGCCATTGATAAGCCTAAACTAATCAAATATTTACGTAACAGCATAGGCATACCGGCAACTTCTGGCTTCATTCCTCAAGGCATGCCCGGGTTTGACAGCACAGCAGTAAAGGGGTATCACTATGAACCAGAAAAAGCTGCAGTGCTGTTAGCAGAAGCCGGCTTTCCAAATGGCAAAGGGATGCCACAGGTTACCCTCAGCACTTCTACTACTTATAAAGATCTTATAGAATTCATACAAGGTGAATTGGCCGCAATCGGTATTAAGGTAAAAGTAGATGTAAGCCCCAATGCAAGCTTAAGGGACCTCATGTCAAAAAACGAAGTGAATTTTTTCAGAGGTTCCTGGATAGCAGACTATCCGGATGGCGAGAATTATCTTGCCATGTTTTATTCTAAAAACAAAGTCCCTAATGGTCCAAATTACACAGCCTACTACAATAACGATTTTGACAGGTTATTTGAACAAAGTTACTATGTTAGCGATAATGCAAAACGCTATCTTCTTTATCAAAAAATGGATCAAATGGTAATTGATTATGCAAACATAGTTCCCATTTATTATGATCAATCAGTAATTATGACGCAAAATAACATTAGTGGGTACAATATGAATCCGCAAAACCTAATGATTCTTAAAACGGTAAAAAAGAATTAAGATCCCCATCATCTCGCTACCTCGTTAGTCCGTCATCTCTCCTATCGTCGAGATGACGGCAACTTTACACAATTTGCAATTCGCAATATCAATTATTGCACACCACCTCCCATTCCGCCTTGCTCTTCTTTCTTCAAGTCGTCATTTTTAATAGATTTCTTTTGAGTAAACTTAAGCTTACCAAAGTTATAGCTAAAGTTTAAACCAAAAGAGCGCAACGGATAATGGATATCAGTATTCTGTGTTGATGTTGCAGTATTATTTACAGTCTTAATATTCAAATCTCTGCTAAACGGATTCAATACATTTAAGCCAATAGTTGCTTTTTTATTAAGAATCTCTTTTTTCACGGCACCACCATAAAAATACATTGCATCAGTTTTTCCCTGAAAAGTCCTTCTTGGCGAGTTAATTACCCCCCAAAGTTCAGTACTCCACCCTCCAGTCAAAGCATATGCTGATCTGGCAAAAGCAGTATAATTAACAAAAGTTCCGGTATTTATATTATTATTTGCATTGCTTACATCGTAGGTATTCATTCCAAAATTGGCCATTAAGGTCCATTTCGGTTTAGGGTTGTATGAACCGAAAACGTTAAAACCATACGATTGACTGGTACCTACGTTGGTATAAGATGTTAAGTTTTTGTTTACCCCATCTTCTACAATCGGACTGATAAAACTTTCAATCACATTCTTTGTATTGCGGTAAAATACTGAGGCATTAATTACAGAACCTTTAATAAAGGTTGAGTATCCCACTTCAATGTTATCACTCAACTCTGGCGACAATTCAGGGTTACCCTGCATCGGATTATAAATATCACTTTCATTTCTAAAAGGATTCAAATAAAACAAACTAGGTCTCTGTATCCTGCGGTTATAACTCACCTTAACAGTGGTCATCCCCTTTAAAGTCTGCGATAAAACTAAGCTCGGGAACAGGTTAAAATAGTCATTTTTAAAGGGCAAAATGTTACCAGCCAATCCATCAATTTTAGTATACTCAGCTCTTAAACCGGCTTTGGCAGTAATTTTTTTAGTTAGTTTAAAACCAAGCACACCATAAGCAGAACCTACATTCTGATCGTAGTCAAAATCCTGGGCATTCTGATCATAGTCACTTATAATGTTCCTAAAAATACCTTTCAACCCGGTTTCAAGTGTGGTTGTTTTACTAAAAGGATAAGTATAATCAGTTTGCAAAGTGTACTCATTATTTTTACCCGTATTGCCTCCAATTAAAGTAAAATCTGGCACACCCTCGCTTACAAATCTATTGGTAAAATCACTGGTATTTCTTCCTCGCGAAAGCTGTGCAGAAACACTCAATTCTTCACCTTCCTTTTTACTTGTTTTCCTGTAATCTACGTTCCAGTCCATGTTATTGAACCCCATATCCATATCTCTAATATTCTGAGAAAAAACATTATTGGTCAATATATCAGAGCTGCCTGGCCCTCCATTAGAGAATCTGTTAAATTTAACCGTAGAACTAATGTTGTGGTAACTGTTAAAATCATAATCCAAACCAGCACTCCCGTTGTATCCAACTCTGGACCATTTAGAAAAACCATTCTGCGAAACGGTATTTGTAACCCCATCTACAACAGAACTATTAAACACAACAACCTTCGAATTCTGTGGATAAGCATGATTTACACCTAGATTACCTGTTAACGATAAACGGCCTGTTTTAGCATTTAAATTAAACGCGCCATTATTTGAACGTGTACCGGCCGATGTATTTATACTTCCACTGACACCTTCAGCAGTTTTCTTTTTTGTGATGATATTGATGATACCACCCGAGCCTTCAGCATCGTATTTTGCAGAAGGGCTTGTAATTACTTCCACACTTTTGATCTGCTCAGCAGGAATCATTTTCAAAGCATCAGCCACACTGTTTGCCATTGTTCCTGAGGGTTTTCCATTTATCAAAACACGAACTGCACTTCCGCGCAACTGCACATTTCCGTTTATGTCAACAGAAAGCATAGGTACTTTACGCATTACATCAGTTGCATCTCCACCGGCATTGGTAATGTCGGCCTCAGCATTGTAAACCAATTTATCAACCTTATTCTCAATCAAAGATTTTTCTCCCACAATTGCAACCTCTTTCAGGTTACTTTCTGTAGGGCTTACATAAATAGTTCCTGCGTTTAAATCAGGTTTTTCCGGGCTCGTCTTAACCGATATAGATTTTGTTTTATAGCCCATAAACCCAATAGAAAGCTTATATTGGTCGGGCGCAACATTTTGCAAAACTATTTTACCTTTCTCATCAGTTACTCCTCCATTTACAGATTTATTATCAGCTGTTTTTATTAATGATACTGTTGCATAGTCAATAGGTTTTTTGGTAAGCGAGTCTAAAATCAATGCTGTAATACGTCCAGTCACTTTAGGTTTTTGTGGTGCCCCACCCAAAGAAAACTGCGCATTAGCATTCAGCATTAACCCCAATCCCGCAAATAGTAGTATAATTCGTTTCATAAAAATTTTATTTCTTCAATTAGTCTGCGCAAAATCGGTTTTGTTACACTTTTTATCAATAGAAATTAGATTATCTGCAAACGGGAAGCGGTGAAATGCTCCTTTTTATCGGCTAAAAGCTTCAGCCAACAATTCATAAGAGCGTAATCTGGCATTATGATCAAAAATATGTGACGTAGCCATAATCTCATCAACTTCTGTCTGATCCAGAAATTGCTGCAAATCCGCTTTTATCGTTTCCTTGCTTCCTGTAAAAGTACAAGCCAGCATTTGTCCTGCCTGCTCTTCCTCATAATCTGTCCATATTCCCTCCATGCTATCAACAGGAGGTTGCAAAAGTCTGCGCTTTCCGGTTACAATTCCTCTAAACAATTGATACAACGAAGTGGCAAGTTTATTAGCCTCCGCATCAGTATCTGCAGCAACAACGTTTACACAAGCCAATACATATGGTGCAGCCAAATGCTCAGAAGGTTTAAAGTTCTTTCTGTATATATTTATTGCCGTAAGGAACTGAGCCGGGGCAAAATGACTTGCAAAGGCATACGGCAAACCCAATGCGGCAGCCAAATGTGCACTATCAGTACTCGATCCCAATATCCATATCGGAATATCAAGTCCTTCACCAGGAATTGCCCTTACATTACTTCTGTGATTATCTGGCGATAAATAGGCTTGTAACCTCAGTACATCTCCCGGGAAATCCTGAGCAGCATGCATACGCTCACCTCTAATTGCCGCGGCCGTTGCCTGATCTGTGCCTGGTGCTCTTCCCAATCCTAAATCTATTCTATCAGGATATAGTGAAGCAAGAGTACCAAATTGTTCAGCTATAATTAAAGGCGAGTGATTCGGCAACATTATACCACCAGCACCTACTCTTATTTTTTTTGTTCCACCGGCTATGTGGCCTATTACTACCGATGTTGCTGAACTGGCAACACTAATCATATTATGATGTTCGGCCAACCAATACCGGTTATACCCCCAATCTTCAGCATGGCGGGCAAGGTCTAAACTTTTCTTAAAGGTATCGGCTGGGGTCTTGCCCTCAACAACAGTTGCAAGATCTAATACAGAAAAAGGAATGGTGTTCAGTAATTTTTTCATATTGCTTAAAAGTAGGCTGCAAAACTACACCCTATTTAAGCGAAACTTCATTTTCTAATCACTATATGACTTTAAATCCACGGAACTTCCAAAAGCAGGCAACTATTTAAAAGCCGCTAACGTATCTGTGAATATAAAGCTTAAGTAAAACCTAAATTACAAACATCATGAAAACTTATCTAACAAGTCGTGTTTGCATTTTTATAGCCATAACCGGGATCTTTTTTCTGCTTTTCTTTATCTGCAAAGTAGGTTAAACCATGCCTAACTCAATAAGCGCTTGTACTAACCTGAATTTGCTCTTATTCACAAAATATCTTTCAACTAATTCTTTTGCTTGTTGCCTATCCATTCAATTTTAGTGTTCATCAATAACTAAACGAGTGAAGGGATCCTTTAGGATAAAGAAATTTAAAAATTAGAATTACAATGTTAGAAATCCAAATGTTTATATATTTGCAACTATTTATAATAAGTCTAAATAAAATTTAATATGTATGCTTAAATCTCTAACTCTATTTTTATCTATCCTTACAGTGCAGGCATTTGCCCAAACTGGTACCATTAAAGGCACAGTAACCACTTCTGATGGTAAACCTGCTGAATTTGTAAATGTTGTTCTGGCCGGAACAAATAAGGCCAGCGTAGTAAACGAAGCTGGCAATTATACCATAAACAAAGTTCCTGCAGGAACTTATACGTTAACTGCAAGTTTTACCGGGCTTCTCACACAAAAAAGCACAGTAACAGTAACAGCCGGAGAAACCAGCGTAGTCAATTTTACTTTGACAGAAGACAACCGGCAATTACAGGAGGTTGTTGTAAACAGCAACAGCCGGCAAACAAATAAGGAAACCGATTATGTTGCCCGGATGCCATTAAAAAATCTCGAGAATCCGCAAGTATATAACGTTGTCGGCAAGGAGTTAATGAAAGAACAGCTGATGACCGACGTTAAGGAGGTTTTCAGGGCTGCCCCCGGCGTTGCGCCAACTGAATATGTTACCGGAAGCTTTGCTGTCTTATTCAGAGGCTTCACCAACTTCGATTACGCAAGGAATGGAATGGCAACATCAGTTTACAGATCTGGAACAGAAATAGCAAATCTGGAACGCGTAGAATTAATTAAAGGTCCATCAGGTACGCTGTTTGGCTCGCAAATATCCACATTTGGTGGTGCAATAAATCTGGTCACCAAAAAACCTTATGCAGCCTTTGGAGGCGAGATAGATTATAGCATGGGAAGCTTTGATCTAAGCAGGGCTACTATTGATCTGAATACACCACTAAATAATGAAAAAACAGTATTACTGAGATTCAATGCCGTAAAGCATCAGCAAAACAGTTCAAACGAATATGGCAAAAATAAAAGATACGTTATTAGCCCCAGTCTATCTTACCAGGCCAGCGACCGCCTTTCATTCCTGTTCGATTTTGAATATTTTAACAGTGATGCAAACCGCCTGGCATATACATTACTTTTTGGAGATCAAGTGCCTTTTAAATCTGCAAAAGATATTCCGCTTGGCTTTAAAAAATCTTTTTTCCAGAATGATCTGCTTAGCGACGCAGAGGCCACAAAATATTTTGGACAGGCCAAGTATCAGATTAGTAAAAACTGGACATCAACTACAGGCGTATCTCATGTAAATGAATTTTTAAACCACAGCTATCAACCTTATGTAGAATGGACTAATGCAACCACGGCCAAAACCAGTATCAGGCATTTTGGTCCAAGAGAAAGAACTTACGCAAATATCCAACAGAATTTTAACGGAAGCTTTAATACCGGTAAAATTCATCATAACATATTGATTGGTGCCAGTTATGAATTCAACGATGAAACACTTACTTACAAAGCCCTTGAACTCGACGAAATAGACATTACCCAGCCTTTCGAAAAATCGGGCCTGAGCAGGGTAACCGGTCTTTTGGCAGATAATTCAATAGCCTCATCTACTGATGCATACGGAGGAAACTCTTTTGGTGCATACGTTTCTGACGTGATCAACTGGACCGGCCGTTTGTCTACCATGTTAAGCTTGCGTTTTGATCGTTTTAAACAAACCTACGAAGGGGGCTTTGTTCAGCCATCACTTTCTCCCAAGCTAGGAGTTGTGTATCAGCTGGTGAAAGACAAAGTATCTTTATTTGGGAACTTTATGAATGGTTTTCAAAACCAGGGTCCACTTGAACAGCCTGATGGCAGTCTGTTTAAACCTAAACCCGTTTTTGCCAACCAAATGGAAGGCGGTGTAAAAGCCGAATTACCGGGCGGCGTGCTTGGTGGGAGTATTAGCTACTATCATATTGGTATCGACAATGCTTTGCGTACAGATGATGCACTATATAGTTTTCAGGATGGCAAGCAAGTGAGCAAGGGAGTAGAAGTAGAGCTTACTGCTAACCCTCTAACCGGCCTGAGTATTGTAGCCGGATACGGATATAATGAAAATAAATATACTAAGGCTGATGCATACGAAGGTAAGCTTGCGACTCAAGCACCCAAACATATCGTTAACTATTGGCTGAACTATCGTCTGCCTTTTGAAAGTATTAAAGGTATTGGAGTGGGTTTTGGAGGAAATTATATTGGCGATTCGTATCTTAATTCAAGCAATACTTATACCATTCCGGCGTATCATATTATTAATGCCGCTGTTTCTTACCAAAAGGAGAAATGGAAATTTGGTTTTAAATTAAACAACATCTCTAATGTAGAATACTGGGATTTGGTAGGAAACCCCCAATTTACCAGAAACTTTGTAGCTAACTTCTCTTTCAAATTTTAAGTTACTTTTAGACTCATTGGCCCTTTTTTGGGCAATTTACAATTGTCATCTCCTTTGGTAACCAAAGGAGATGACAATTGTAAATTAATAAATTGCTTCGAAGTCTAGCATAACTCCATTCTTGTCATACCTGCCCTTACTGTTAAAAACCTGGAAGAACTTATTCACAGCGCCGGATATGATTGTGCCGGCATCGTCCGTTTGAATCTTTACACCACTTCTGTACAAGAATTTTTTAGTACATGCACAGACGTATACAAGGATTTTTTGCAGAAGTATGGCATAAGGCAAGCTACAACCTTACTGGAAGTCAAAGGTCTTTTTGCAACCCTAACAGTCGAACTAGAAGCTACTGTAGTAAAATAGAGAAAAAGCCAGCAAGTGTACGCTCATTTGCTGGCCTTTCCTTTTTCTGGTGTTTTTACAGCAAACTAACCAGCTCTGCAATCCTGTTGGAAATTCCAACTTCATTATCATACCAGGCGACCACTTTAACCAATTTACCGTTAGTTTTGGTCAAACTACCATCTACAATCGAAGAATGTGTGTTTCCTAAAATATCTGAAGATACCATCGGTTCTTCTGTATATTCCAGTATACCTTTAAAAGTGCTTCCTGCATAGGATTTAAATAAGTTATTCAATTCATCGGCAGACACCTCCTTATTTAAATTTACCGATAAATCCACGATAGATGCATCAATTACCGGAACACGATAAGAATATCCATCCATTTTACCTTTTAAGTTAGGAAGCACATCACCAATAGCTTTGGCGGCACCCGTAGTGGTAGGGATAATAGAATATGATGCTGCGCGTGCTCTTCTTAGGTCTTTATGAGGTGCATCTTGCAAGTTTTGATCAGCAGTAAATGCATGAACAGTTACCATATACCCAGATTCGACACCAAATTCCTTATCAAGAATTGCTAATATTGGGGCAATGCTGCCTGTGGTACACGATGCTGTAGAATAGATCAGGTCGTCCCCTATCAGCTCATTATTCACCCCGTGTACAATCGTTTTCACCCCTCCTGTGGCAGGTGCTGTAATCAATACTTTTTTTGCACCTGCATGGATATGTGATTGTGCAGAACCCTTATCGGTAAACCTGCCTGTTGATTCTATTACCACATCTATCGCCAGGTCTTTCCATGGAAGCTTTTCAGGATCTTTTTCACTCAATAACTGTATGCGTTTTCCATTTGCAATGATCATATCCCCATCACTGGTTACCTCTCCGGGGAACCGACCATGTGCCGTATCATATTTAAGTAAGTGGGTAAGTGTTTTGATGTCTGTAAGGTCATTTACTGCGACAACTTCTATTTCTGGTCTATTTTGTAATGCCCTAAGGGTCATTCTGCCGATGCGGCCGAATCCGTTAATTGCTATTTTCATGTTGTTGTGATTAATTTGTTCTATATAAATTCGATTGAGAACTATCATTAATGCCAGGCGATTGAAGTGATGTCCTGAATGCGCGGCGATAATCGGATGGTGTAGTCATTAAATGCCTCAGAAATGTACGCCTCATGGAGACAAGATTATTAAGCCCGCATTTTTCAGCTATACTTTCAATAGAAACATCGGTATCTTCCAAATATTTCCTGGCCATTTCCACCCTTAGCTTTTCTATGAACTTGGCAGGTGGCAAACCTGTTTGCTTATGAAAAACCCTCGTAAAGTTCCTTGGGCTCATATTTAAATGTTCGGCCATCCGCGTTACATCCAAAGGCTGAGCCAGGTTCTCATTAAGCCATCCGTATAATTTCTGTGCAATATTGGTGCTTTCGTAAGCTGGCAATAGGTTGCCAAACTGGGCCTGAAAACCAGGTCTCGACAAGTAAAACACCAATTTGCGTGCTACTTGAATAGCGATATCCTTGCCGTGATCTTCCTCTACTAAAGCAAGAGCGAGATCTATGCCTGAAGAGACCCCTCCTGAAGTATATATCCTCCCATCCCCCATATAAAATGGATTAGTATTGACCTCAACAAGTGGGTACTCTTTCTTTAACCGATCACTCAACTGCCAATGTGTGGTTGCTTTTTTTCCATTTAACAATCCTGCTTCAGCTAAAACAAAAGCACCACCGCAAACTGACCCAATCCTGCTGTTACTTTTTTCATTGATGGTCGATAGCCAATTACAAAAAGTAGCGTATTCTGATTTTCCTAAAGTTTGAAAGTCATTTCCAGCTACGATAACAATGTCGATAGGTGTTGTAATTTCCAGGGCACTCTGCTGGCAAACCAGTTCCGCCCCAGCTAAAGTCGGTATGTGCTTCTTTAAGGTTGGAGATGCGATTACAACATCATAACCATGTTTAGAACCAGATAAGTATAAACACTTGTCTGCATTGGTAAAAACATCTACAGGACCCGAAAAATGGAGTAAGGTACGACCAGACATCGGTACGATTACCACTTTTTTCTTTAACTGATTCCTAATGAGAGCAGATTCATCGTCATTCATATAACAAATATACAGGGTAATATATTTGTCTCAAAGGACATATTTTATACAATTTAGGACAAAAAATTTATATATCAGATATGGATATAGGCTGATAATATGAATTTCTCCATCGTTTTACTTTAGAAGCGCAATGCTTGCTTCAAGTTCAGATATTTCTTTTTCTCTCTCTTCAATTAAAGTTGTTTGGTTATTAACATCTTTCTTCAGATCAGATATTTCGAGTTTTATTTCAAATGTCTGAGTTTCCTTTCCCAGGTCATTAACGAGATTTTGAACTTGTTTCAAGTTACGTTGTTGATCTGCCAAACTCGTCTTTGCCGCCCCTAATGACTCGGTTAACTCCTTAATTTCCATGATTTTTCAATTAACTCACAATGTACGCATAATAAACCGTTAAAAAATTAAGGTAAAATTCTATCTTGCATTATGAGATTACTTTTTAAATACCTGCTTTTTTTAGCTGTAATCCAATTTACAGCAGTTGTACAGCCTTTATTTGCCCAGGAAATAACAGCAGTTATCCCAGGAGATTTTGCCGACCCCTCAATTATCCGAAAAGGCAATGAATACTATTCCATCGGTACTTCCTCAGAGTGGGGCCCACACTTTCCAATATTTAAATCCACCAATTTAAAAACCTGGAAACAAACAGGCTATGTTTTCAAACAAGCTCCTGATTGGGCAAATGCTTCTTTCTGGGCTCCAGAATATTATTACCACAATAAAACCTATTTTATATATTACACGGCACGACGTAAAAAAGACGGTGTTTCTTGCATCGGAGTGGCCACTTCCAAATATCCTGATAAAGATTTCAAAGATCACGGAATCATTATTGAGTATGGTAAAGAAGCTATAGATGCGTTCGTATTTAACGACAAAGGCCAGCTATACATAACCTGGAAAGCCTATGGTTTAGACGGTAGGCCAATAGAAATACTTGGCAGTAAGCTGGCTAACGATGGACTATCCTTAATTGGCGATGCATTTACAATGATGAAAGACGAGAAGGGCATCGGTCTTGAAGGACAAAGCTTCCTTAAAAAAGACGATTATTATTACATGTTCTACTCTGTTGGAAATTGCTGTGGCAGTAAATGCGATTATAATGTTAGAGTCGCCAGATCTAAAACCTTTCGGGGACCATATGAAAACCATCCAAAAAACCCACTATTATATGAAAATGAATGGTGGAAATGCTCCGGACATGGCACTTTTGTAAACAGTCCTGATGGGAAATACTACTACATTTACCATGCTTATAATAAAGCCAGCAGTGTTTTCACCGGACGCCAAGGTATGCTTGCAGAGCTAACTTGGTCAGGCAAAAATGAGTGGCCAGAGTTCAAAGAATTATCACCTGCGCCAGGTAACCCGTCAGCCAATAATTTCAAGGCTAATTTCTCTACACAAAATCCATCTGTAGAGTGGCAATGGGATTTCAGAAACTCCACACCTAAATTAGCACAACAAAAAGGGAACCTTTATTTATCAGGCAATATTAAAAAAGAAAACAATGCTGGTATTGCGCTAACTATCCGTCCCGCTCATTTGAACTACGAAATGACCACGACCGTTGTGAATCGCAACAACGCTTTAAAAGGCCTGGTAGTTTATGGAGATGCAAATGCCGCAACAGGCATTGGAGTAGTAGGCAATAAAGTTCAGTTCTGGATGGTAAAGGATAATAAAGAAACTGTTTTAAATATAGCTACAATTGACAATCCTGAAACCCCTATTCAATTAAAAATGCTGGTAAAACCTGACTTCACCTGTCGTGTATACTGGAGACAAAAATCGAAAGACTGGAAAGAATTATCCGTAGATGATAAAGCATATTCAATAGATTTTCTTCCCCAATGGGATAGAAGTCCGCGACCTGGCCTAAATTTCAAAGGAGCCTCTACAGCAAATGCCCAATTCTCGTCCTTTGAACTTAACTATTTAGAAAAATAATGGACTTACTTAACTCCATCCGGAAAATTGATACAAGCTCCCTGGTAGATCGCGTGGAGACAAAACTTGTTGAGCTTCTTCAGGCGAAACAACTTAAAATTGGAGATAGTATTCCTACCGAGCTCGAGCTTTGCTCTTCTTTGGGTGTAAGCAGAACTGTTGTAAGAGAAGCGCTATTACGATTAAGAATGATGGGCCTAATCGACACTAAAAAGAAAAAAGGCACCGTAATTACAAGCCCTGATATTTTTGGCATACTCAGCAAAAGTATGAACCCATATATTCTGGACGAGGAAACTTTAAAAGAAATCTTTGAGATAAGATTAACACTTGAAATTGGAATGGCCGACTTCTTATTTCGAAACATCACACCTAAGGACATCAAAGAATTAAAAGCCATTGTCGAAAATGAGCCGGCAATGGCCAAAGATTATCTTTTTGAAATTGATCATGAAATAGCCTTTCATTCCAAACTTTATGAAATAACGGGGAACAAAACCATGAAGAAATTTCAGAAAATGCTACTCCCAATATTTGACTACGTAAACAACAGTGGCATGCTCAAGAAACCAACTACTTATGGAAAGTTTGTTTCGCACAAAGGGCTGGTTGATATCCTGGAAAACGGTTCTCCTGAATTATTCAGAAATGCGATGCGCAATCATCTTGAAAACCATTTTCTAAGATTATCTTAATTACTTGCTTCTTTAGGTGCCTGCTTATAAAGGCCTATTTCCGCAATAGCAGGATTTAACCTCGATGAAACAATCCTTAATCTTATTTCAGAAGCTGTAACAGGAGCAAAACGCAACAGGCGCTTATAACCTATGGTAGTGCCTTTTGCAGCTTCCTTCCACTCATCCCCTGCTTTATATTCTAAAACAAAGTTTTCTACTCGCTGTCCTATCCTCAAATTCTCCTGCAATAGCAACAAATCAAACTTCTTTGATTTTGATAATTTAAGATCAATAACAACCGTACTGTCACCAGGTTTGGTAGCCCAAACTGTATTATCTTTGCCATCAAACAATACACTTGATTTTTTTGCATTGCTGCCTTTAACTACTGCACCTGCCAGCAAGTTTACTGCAAATGTATTGTCCTTTTGTTTCTTAAAACCCTGCAACGACTTAATATCGCTATCACTAATCAAGCCTCTGGTATCTGGAGGTATGTTCAATAGCAAAACGCCATTCCTTCCAACCGAGCTGTAATAGATATCCATTAATTTCTCCGGAGATTTAACATCCTTGTCTTCGGTAGTATGATAGAACCATCCTGGACGGATTGAAACATCGATCTCTGCAGGGTACCATACCAGACTTTTTGCTTTTGCAATTTTTGATCTGCTGCCCAAGTCATTTGCCATCATATCTCTCGGTGCGAATTCAACTTTCTGCTGCGAGTTTTCAGCTATTTTTTCGGTCTTTAGTTCATCACCAGGCACAACACTCCATTCAGTCTCCCTGCCATAGCCGCTTTCCGTTCCTACCCATCTTACATCTGGTCCTGAAACCGCAATAGTAGCCTTAGGTTGCAGTTTACGAATCAACTCATACCATCTGTTATACTCATAAACCTGTTTTTTACCGGAAGGGCCCTCGCCGTTTGCACCATCAAACCAAACTTCATCTATCTGTCCATATTGAGTTAACAATTCCGTAAGCTGGTTAATGAAATAGTTATTGTATTCCATGCTACCAAAATATTTCGAATTGCGATCCCATGGGGACAGATAAATTCCAAATCCGATACCGAATTCCTTACATGCATCAGCGGTTTCCTTTACAACATCTCCTTTCCCTTCTTTCCAGGGACTATTTTTTACAGAATGTTCTGTGTATTTACTTGGCCACAAACAAAAACCATCGTGGTGTTTTGCTGTTAAAATAATTTGCTTAAAACCGGCTTCCTTACAAACCTTAACCCACTGCCTCGCGTCCAGATCTTTCGGATTAAATATTTTAGGGTCTTCAGATCCATCCCCCCATTCTTTATTGGTAAAGGTATTTATCCCGAAGTGTATAAAAGCGGTTAATTCTAACTGCTGCCACCTTAATTGCCGGGCGGCAGGGACTACATTAGCAGCTTTTTTTACAATATCCTTTTCAGTATCTCCAGGATTAATTTCAACATAGTTTTTATTGGTAAAGATCTGAGCAGAACTACTGTTTGGTAAGCCCGCGCAAACAACCAACTGAAGCCCTATTAATAGGATCCAGTTTAGCCTGTTAAAATAATACCTCTTCTTCATAATCTGATTAAATTGAATAATGATCAACTTCAAAGAAAGCTTGATTTTCATTATCAATAGTGTAATTTTTTGTCAAAACATTAAGTGATTTTGTCAAAAAACAGCTTAGTCTATTTACTTAGCAAAGTATTCATAACCTCTTCAAATTCCTTTTTATACTGCACAAAATACTCGCCGGTACCAGGGCCATAAAATGAAGTGTTAATATGATTCACCAAGCCTTTTTTATCTAATATGATACTTGTAGGGAAAACTTTAATGGCGGTTAACTGAGGTAAAGTCTTTTCTGTTTTTTCAGGATCTCCGGCAGTAACGCCAGTAATTAGCATTGGATATTCAACCTTAAACTGTTGCTGAAACTTTTGCAGGCTTTTTCTCGACCTTGCCTCATCTGTACTTAATTCATAAGCTAGTGCAATCACCTCTACACCGCGGTTTTTATTCTTGCGGTAATAGTCGCTTAAAAAAGCCATTTCGTCCATACAGTTAGGGCACCAGGAGCCCATTAGCTGTAAAACAACCACTTTATCTTTAAATCTTTTATCATTTATAGATACCACATTACCTTCAAGGTCTTTAAAACTAAAATCCAGTCGGCCACTTTCTCCTTCCTTAAGCGCAGTTACCGGAGCTTCCAATTTAACATTGGAGTCTTTTACGGCAGTCCATTTTTCTAATGACGTAGCACCGCTATACAGTGTACCCTTAATGCTATCTCCCTTAATTTTAGCAGAGAAAACAAGCGCGTGTATACCATCAAAAGTTGAGATCATTAGGGAATCACCGATTATGGTGCCATCAAGATAACGGTAATCGCCAGAAGGAGTTAGCACTGAACCACCTACTTTCTGACCATTTTGCGTGAACTCTCCAATTGCCAGTCGCTCAGACTGATCAGCCCTGGTAAACTCAATCTTCCATTTCCCTTTAACAGATACCTTACCGGCACTTCCTTTTGGAAAACGGCTGGCTTTTGAGGTGGCAGAGAACGGCATAACCAGATCTTTAACAGATCCGCCCTTTATCCATACACCATTTAAACTGTCCTTATTGATAATTTTAACCCTAAACGACGACTCGAATACGGGCATTTTTATTAAAAGCGAATCTTTAGAGATCCATGTCATTTCTGTTTTAAGTCGTTCAGTATCATTTACCACATAGCAAATTGTAGTATTACCTTGCTTTTGAATTCCTAGTTCAAAAGGTATTTCGTTTCCATCTGCCCGATGCAATACTGCTTTCCATTTTCCTTGTTGCAAATTAATCTGCGCATTGCAGAATAGAGAAAAGGCCGTTAGAACAGCCAATAATGCATATCTTACCATATTTCTAGTACTCTTAGTCCATGCAAAGGTAGCTGAATCGGTACTGACGAGGGTAAAAATATTTCATACGAAAGTAAAAAACAGCCATATGATAGAAAAAATCTACAAAAAGACTAGAGTATTAAACCTTAATAACAATCTTTCCCTGAGTTTTTCCGGTTTCGAGTGAGAGGTGCGCTGCCTTCATCTGGTCAAAATCAAATACTTGCGACACATGAGATTTGACGGCACCACTTTCCAATAAAGCGGCAATTTTTTTCATCTCCTCGCCATCGGATTGTACCATAATCGGATAACCAATCATCCCCTGTGCCTTAGCTTTTTCGGCTACTGCATCATTTTGTCCAGATGGAATGCTAATAATTGTCCCTCCCTTTTTCATTACTTTTAAAGAGTTGTCGATATTCTCGCCCCCAATTGCATCAAGTACAAAATCAATATTACCTGTAGCATCTTCAAAAGCCTGGCTTGTATAATCAATATGTTCATCAGCCCCCAGGCTTAAAACAAAATCTCTTTTAGCAGCAGATGAAGTTCCTATCACATAAGCTCCAATATGTTTTGCAATCTGCACAGCATAGTTTCCTACCCCACCCGCAGCCGCATGAATTAGTACACGGTCGCCCTTTTTTATTTTTGCATGATCAACAAGCGCTTGCCATGCCGTTAAGGCAGCTAAGGTAGCCGCAGCAGCTTCTTCGTGGGTAACATTAGCAGGCTTTAAAGCAAGATGACTTGCAGGAGCAGCTGCATACTCAGCATAGGCCTTCCCATGTCCCGGGAAATTTATCATTCCAAATACCTCATCGCCTTCTTTAAACAATGAAGATTTAGATAAACTAACAACCCCCGATACATCCCAGCCCAGAACAATAGGATTCTCGTCTTTTAGCTTTGCGGCGCGTCCTTTACCTATGCGCGTTTTAACATCAACCGGATTTATGCTAATGGCCTTTATTTGTATAAGCACTTCTCCATCGTTTATTGATGGCACTGGCAACTCGGTATAAACCAAATTATCTACACTKCCAAAATCCTTTAACATGATACTTCTCATTTGCTGAACCAATTTATATTGCAAATTACAAAAATTGAGTAGGTTTGAGTTCCTATGAGATCATAAAATCAATGCAGGTATTGTCTGATCTTAGAATGCAGCTCTGTGGGACTAAATGGTTTTGCTACATAATCATCAATGCCAGCTTCTAAAATCTGTTTATTAATTTMTGTGAGCAGAGATGCAGTTAAAGCGATTATTGGAAGCTGCTTAAATTTATCATCGCCGATAGACCTTATTACTTTTGTTGCCTCATATCCATCCATTTTTGGCATTTCCAAATCCATCAATACAAGGTCATAATGGTTGTCTATTACCTTCTCAACTGCTTCAGTACCATTTACTGCGCAGTCTATGTGGAGCCCCCATTTTTGCATAAACTTACGGGCAACAATTACATTTATCTCGTTATCCTCAACCAAAAGTATCTTATAACCCGCAAGGCTCGAAAAATCAGAGACTACCCCAGGCACAGAAATATCGCCTGCCTTCTTTTTGCTTTTCTTAAATTGCAGATTAAATAAAAAACTAGCTCCCATGCCAACAGTACTCTTAACAGAAATACTTCCACCAAGTAACTCTATTATCTTTTTTGTTATTGCAAGGCCTAAGCCTGTTCCGCCAAAAACTCTGTTTGTATCGGAACTTGCCTGGGTAAAACTCTCAAAAATATAATCTTTCTTATCTGCATCAATACCAATTCCGGTATCTGTTACCGCAAAATCTATATCCACCAAATTACCCACTGCCCTGTTCAATGATAAATCAATAATAACAGAACCCGAACTTGTAAATTTAATGGCATTGCTTACCAGGTTATTCAATATCTGGGTTAGTCTTGTTGGATCGCCAATTATCATAGTTGGCAAATCTGAGTCTACCTTTACTTTAAACTTTAGCCCCTTTTCTTTTGCTGCCAAACAATGCGTTTCTTTAACATTATTTACCAGCTCTATTAGGTTAAAGTCAATCTGCTCAAATGAAATTTTTCCGGATTCTATTTTACTATAATCCAAAACATCATTTATCAGGTCCAAAAGATTCTCACTAGAGAACTTTAAAATCTTTAAACTATCTATCTGATCGGGCTTAGGGTTTTCCTGCAATAGCAAATTGGTCATACCTATTACCGCGTTCATTGGGGTTCTTATCTCATGGCTCATGTTAGAGAGGAACTGTTGTTTAGCCAGAGCCGCATTTTCGGCTACTTGTTTTGCCATCAGAAGCTCTCGTTCTGCCTGTTTTATTTCGGTGATATCTGTTACAGCTCCAACAACTCTTATTGTTTTACCATTCTCAACTATTGGAATACCAATGCTCCTAAAACACTTCTGAGTACCCTTAGGTATAAGTTCAATATTATATGGCAACTGATTTTCAATGGCATTTTTCATTCCCTCCCTAATTAACTCTGCACCATTGTCTTCATACAAAATTGCAGCATCATTTAGGGAAGTTGTTTCCTCATTAATCCCCAGTAATAGCTTCATGTTTTTTGTTCTGTAAACCAGGTCTGCTTCTATATCGTACTCCCATCCCCCCGTCTTACTTATTTCTTCTCCGGTATTTAGCAACTCAACTGTCTGCCCCAATTTTATCTTAGCCTTTCTTAGTTCCTGCTCCACATCGTTTTGCTGAGTGATGTCTAAAATGGAACCGATGACACCTCCCAAATCAAATGGATCCGGGCGAAGTGTAACATCAAGGAGTATAACTCTCCCTTTAATTTCCATGTCAGTGATAAATTTAAGCGATTCGCCTGCCAGTGCACGACGCATCCGGGTGCCAACAGCCGGGTACAATTCAAAGATATTTTTTCCTACAGACTCATTGTCTTTAACTCCAAACAGCTTTAAACCCAGGCCTACCGAGCGCGTAAATATGCCTTCTTTATTTATTCTGAAGATGACAACAGGAACGTTGTCGAGTAACATTTGAAAAAGATAAATCTTTTCTTCTATTGATTCTTGCATTGTTAGCGGCCAGCAAATAACAGTTTTTTATTGAACCATATTGCAATTTGCCCGCCAAAGTTTTATAAACACAAAAGCCGGCTTTAAGAAGCTGGCTTTTGTACCTTCTGTGTATGCTGTGCCTGCCCTTCGCGGATCACCCACTCACAGGACTTTTTTGTCAAAACAGACTTGAATTATTTTATAATCTAATTTAACGAATCTTATCCCAGGTTCTAGCAAATGTTATAAACAAATTAACATTTTTAAAGTCATAAAAAAAGCAGGCGCTCCATCCGGATACTGCCTGCTTTTGAACCTAAATTTACCAATTACTTCTAATTGTATTTTCTTTATGGATATACTTCAATATTACTAAGCATATCTTTCACCATTTTTTGCAAATCAAATGCAGGTTTCCAACCCCAATCTTTACTCGCTACACTATCGTCAATGCTTTGAGGCCAGCTGTCGGCAATCTGTTGACGGAAATCAGGAACGTACGAGATCTCAAATCCAGGCACCTCTTTAGCTATTTGTTCATAAATTTCTTTTGGAGTAAAGCTCAGAGCACTCAGGTTATAAGCCGTACGTACAGACAAAGACTCCGAAGGAGCATCCATAAGCTCCAATGTTGCACGTATTGCATCATGCATATACATCATTGGCAAAGCCGTATCTTCTTTCAAAAAGCAGGTATACTTTTCGCCCTTAACTGCGCTGTGAAAAATATCTACAGCGTAATCAGTTGTTCCACCTCCCGGCGCACCTGTATAACTAATAAGCCCCGGATAGCGCACACTGCGCACATCAAGTCCATGTTTTTCAAAATAATACTTGCACCAATACTCTCCGGCAGCCTTACTGATACCATAAATTGTACTTGGCTCAGTAACGCCCTGCTGAGGGCAATTTTGTTTTGCAGAATCAGGGCCAAATACAGCTATGCTGCTCGGCCAGAAAACTTTTCCTACTTTATATTTAACAGATAAGTCCAGAATACTTAATAAGCTTTCCATATTCAGGGTCCAGGCCGCCTGAGGATTACGCTCTCCGCTTGCCGAAAGCATTGCTGCCAAATGATAGATCTGCGTAAACTTATTTTCAGCGATAAGGCTTTCAAGTGCCTCCTTATCCATCACATTTAATTGTATATAAGGCTGTTTCTCAAAAGAAACATCTTCTTTGGGTCTGATGTCCGCAGCTAATACATTTTCCTTTCCGTATCTCTCTCGTAGTTCATCGGTTAGCTCCCTTCCAATTTGTCCAAGGGCACCAATGATTAGTATATATTCTTTCTGTTTCATGTTCATTTATAAATATTGTCTGAGGCGTTTTGCTCCCTCCTCCTTACCAAGGTTATGTAACGCTTGATATTTGATCTTTCTAACACTTTCTTTACTAAGGTCAAAAAGATCAGCAATGTCTTCAAGGTGCATTGCTTCGTTACCTTGCAGTCCAAAACTGAGCTGGATTATTCTGCGCTGTCTGTCTGGCAGTTGATTTAACAATTTCCTGAGGCTGTACTTTAGATCCTGAGATTGCAGTACTGTATCTGGCGCATCTATAGAAGTATCCTCAAGAAACACCAGCAAACCAGGTTTCTCTTCGTCATCACCTGCGGTATCCAAAGAAACTGCATGGCCCGGACTGTATTGATAGGCTTTTAATTTATCAAGTGCTATTCCGGTATATTCAGAAAGTTCCTCATCGGTAGGCAACCGTTCTAGTTTCTGCTCCATCTCCATTTCCGATCGCCACAATTCCTGTATATCATTAACCTGGTTMATCGGAAGTCTGATCATACGCTTGTAAGTACCAATGGCCATCATCATAGACTGGCGGATCCACCATACCGCAAAAGAGATAAACTTAAACCCCCGGCTCTCATCAAACCGTTCGGCAGCTTTAACCAAACCAGCATTACCTTCCGAAATAAGATCAGCAAGAGGCAAGCCCTGTCCCTCGTATTTTTTTGCTACCGAAACAACAAATCGAAGATTCGAATTTACAAGCCTTTGCAATGCTGAAAGATCTCCTGCCTGAATCTTACGTGCCAGCATTACTTCCTCTTCTGCACTCAACAATGGATACCCCGCAATATCATTCAGATACCTGCGAAGGGAATCATGGTCTCGTTTAGTAAAGGATTTCTCTATCTTGATTTCTCTCATGCTTAGCACATTGCAGCCTGCGGTTGCATGGGCTAAAGTTCTAAAGTTGATTTGTTATAACCTTGGATATTGGATTTATCCGCAAATTATTCATAACGCGCCCTTATCATCAGAATTAAATTTTGCCCTTAAAAAAAACTGTAAGTAATCCCCAAATTTTGTTGTCTTCCATTTGTTAATATGAGCTGAATGTTCTTTATTTGTATCACATCTAAACGTATATAAAGCTGTCGTGGTTATATGAATACAACCATCTTAGATCAGACCGATCTGGATATTCTTCGCCTGCTGCAAAAGGACGCAAGGCTTACTAATAAAGAATTAGCCCTTAAATTACATAAGGGGAGCAGCACTATGTTTGAGCGTGTGAGTCGGCTTAAAGATCTTGGATATATTACCGGAAGTGTCACACTAATAGACCGCAACAAATTTGATGAACTTTGGATATCCTTTACTCAGGTTCAGTTAAACGACCATAGCGGCGAAGCACTTATTGCGTTTCAAAACGAAGTAATCCGTTTTCCCGAAGTATTAGAATGCTACCATACAACAGGGGCTTTTGATTTCCTGTTAAAAATTGTGGTAAGTGATATGGCAGGTTACAATAAGCTAATTGTAGAGAAACTGGCAAAGCTTAAAAATGTAGGTTCGTTACAGAGCTGTTTTGTGGTTAATGAAGCGAAAAGAGAATTGGCCTATCCGTTAAAAGACAGAATATAAAGCCTTCGTCGAGATGACGAAGGCAGCAGAATGATGATAGCCACATTAGAACTAAGAAGGGCGTCGTATTACTCTAAATCACAATATTTACAATCCGCCCTTTTACTACAATTACCTTTTTAGGTGCTTTACCCTCAAGGTATTTCTGCACGTGTTCATCAGCTAAAACAGTTTCTTCAATCTCTTTAGGCTCTAATGCAAGGCTCAAGTTCATGTTTAAACGGGTTTTACCATTAACCGAGATTGGATAACTGAACTCGTCCTCTACCATATACGCAGGGTTAAACTCAGGATACTTAGCATAAGACAAACTTCCTGCATCGTGACCTAATAAAGCCCATAGTTCTTCACAAATGTGCGGTGCATAAGAAGCAAGTACAACAACCAAATCTTCAAGTATCTGGCGGTTCTTGCATTTTAAATCTGTAAGCTCATTAACGGCAATCATAAAGCTCGACACAGAAGTATTGAACGAGAAACGGTCAATATCATCCTGAACCTTTTTAATGATCTTGTGCAAAGCTTTCAATTCTGCTTTTGTTGGCACAGAATCACTAACATTAAACTGCCATGCCTCGTTATGGAATAGACGCCAGAATTTACGTAAGAACTTAAACACACCTTCTATACCATTAGTATTCCATGGCTTGCTTTGCTCCAATGGTCCAAGGAACATCTCGTACATCCTTAAGGTATCTGCCCCGTAGCTTTCGATCAGCACATCGGGGTTTACCACATTAAATTTGGATTTAGACATTTTCTCTACTTCCACTCCGCAGATGTATTTTCCATTCTCAAGGATAAACTCTGCATCAGCAAACTCAGGTCTAAACAACTTAAATTTCTCAATATTCAGAATCTCATTCTCTACAATATTTACATCAACATGCAAAGCAGAGGTTTTGTAATCCTTCTTTAAACCATGAGAAACCAAAGTATTGGTACCACGGCCTTCATCATCAACCACGCGGTATACAAAGTTACTTCTACCTTGTATCATCCCCTGGTTAATCAGTTTCTTAAAAGGCTCCTCTTCCTGCACATATCCTAAATCCTTTAAGAATTTATTCCAGAAACGGCTGTATAATAAATGGCCGGTTGCGTGCTCAGCACCACCAATATATAAATCAACATCTTTCCAGTAAGCAATTGCTTCTTTAGATGCAAAGTCTGAATCATTTTTAGCATCCATATAACGATACCAATACCAGCTAGACCCAGCCCATCCCGGCATAGTACTCAACTCATATTCGTACTGATCATCATAGCTCCAATCTTCTGCACGGCCCAATGGTGGCTCGCCTGTTTCAGTTGGAAGGTATTTATCAATTTCAGGAAGCATTAACGGCAGTTCCTCTTCTTTAATCAAATATGGCAGACCATTTTTGAAGTAAACAGGAATTGGTTCGCCCCAATAGCGTTGTCTGCCAAAAATAGCATCGCGCATTCGGTAATTTATCTTGGCTTTCCCTACTTCTTTTTCCTCTAACCAGGCATTTAAAGTTTGGGTAGCCTCAGTATAATTCATTCCGTTTATAAAACCAGAATTGATGTATTTACCCTCTTTGGTGGCATCTGCCTGATGCTCGATATCTTTTTGTGCATCAAGAATCTGTACAATAGGCAAATTAAAATGAGTAGCAAAAAGCCAGTCGCGCTGATCGCCACTAGGCACGCCCATTACGGCACCGGTTCCATAACCAGCAAGTACATAATCTGCAATCCAAAGTTGGATTCGTTCTCCACTTACCGGATTAATCACATAGCTACCTGTAAAAGCGCCTGATACGGTTTTTGTATCGGCCATTCGATCCAGCTCTGATTTCTTTTTTGTTTTAGCGATGTAAGCATTAATATCATCCAGTTGTGCTGCTGTAGTTAATGCAGTAACAAGTTCATGTTCTGGCGCTAAAACCAAATAAGACACACCAAATATTGTATCCACACGTGTGGTAAAAACTTCTATATAGTCTGCAATACCTTCAGGAGCATTTTCTATAGCAAATTTAACACTTGCCCCAACGCTTTTTCCAATCCAGTTACGTTGCATCTCTTTAACCGGCTCTGGCCAGTCAATTGTATTTAAGCCTTGCAGCAAACGCTCCGCATATGCAGAAATACGCATACTCCACTGCATCATTTTCTTTTGCTCTACCGGGTATCCGCCTCGTTCAGAATATCCGTCTTTCACCTCATCATTAGCAAGCACAGTTCCCAATGCAGGGCACCAGTTTACAGTACTTTCTCTTAAATAAGTAAGGCGATATTTTAATAATTCTTCCTGCTTCTCTTCGCTGGTCATAGTTGCCCAGTCGCTAGGCAGGAAAGATTTAACCTCTTCATCGCAAACCGCTTTTACATCGGCACTGCCCGAAGCATTAAATTTCTCAATTAACGTAGTGATATCTTCAGCTCTGTCTGTTTCCAGGTTATACCAGGAATTAAACAATTGCATAAAGATCCATTGAGTCCACTTATAATATCCCGGATCGCTGGTACGTACTTCTCTGCTCCAATCAAAAGAAAAACCAATTTTATCCAATTGCGCTCTGTAGGTATTGATATTCGTTTCGGTAGTTAAAGCCGGGTGCTGACCGGTTTGTATAGCATATTGCTCTGCCGGCAACCCAAAAGAATCATATCCCATTGGATGCAATACGTTAAATCCTTTTAATCTTTTATACCTGGCAAATATATCGGAAGCGATGTAACCGAGTGGATGACCCACGTGTAAGCCTGCCCCTGATGGGTAAGGAAACATATCGAGAACGTAAAACTTAGGTTTTGTTGTATCTTTTTCTGCTTTAAACGTTTGATTTTGAGCCCAGAACTTTTGCCACTTCTGTTCTATTTCTTTAAATTGGTAATCCATTACTGCTAATTCCTTTATATCCCGCGAAAATAAAGAAATTAAGGTGGTTACAGAAAAGTTTGGCTAAGAAGTTTTTATTTGCCTTCGGCGATGTACATCTGTAAGTGAAAATTTACCGAACAAAAAGTGCTTTGGCGCTTTGTTTTCGGAGGCATTATAGATGCTGTGCGCTCCTGAAATAAGGTATGCAACCACACAGGCCACAACAACATAAATACCACAGGAAATTCCAAAAAGTTCCATCGCCATTGCGCAGCAAGCCAGCGGAGTTTTTGCAGCACCGGCAAAAACAGCTGCAAAACCCATACCTGCCAGGAGCCCAACAGGCAAAGGCAGCCAGAATGAAAGTGCACTGCCTAGCGTTGCGCCAATAAAAAAGAGCGGAGTAACCTCGCCACCTTTAAAGCCTGCACCAAGCGTAACTGCTGTTAAGAGTATTTTTAAAGCAAAGTCCTGAGGTTTTGAACTTTGCAAAAAAGACTCAACTATGGTGGGTATACCTAAACCAAGGTATTTATAAGTACCTAACAACGAAACAATAGCAATAACCAATAAGCCCCCTGCAAAAGGGCGCATAGGTGCGTATTTAATATTTTTAAATATCAGAGATAATTGATGGGTCAATTTTACAAATATTACCGCAGCGATGCTGAAAAACACCCCTGCAATAGCGCTGTAGGCAATTCCTGTTAAAGAAAGCCGGGGAATTGAATCGATATGATAATGGGTATGCCCCACTCCCCATAAACTGGTAACATAAGCCGCTAAAAAAGCTGTTGCAAATGCAGGTATAACTGATTTGCACGGAATTTTGCCTAGTAACAACACCTCAATACCAAAAATGGCCCCGGCAATTGGGGTTCCAAAAACTGAGGCAAAACCAGCACTTAGACCTGCAATAAGAAGCACTATCCGCTCTTGCTTGCTCAAATGAAAAATTTTATGAAACTGATCTGCCGCAGCAGCCGACATCTGCAAAGCTGTGCCCTCCCTACCTGCAGAACCGCCAAAAAAATGTGTGGCAACAGTACCGATGAGCACCAGAGGAGCCATCCTGAATGGAATAATATCCTTAGGGTTATGGATAGTATCAAAAACAAGGTTATTACCCCGTTCAACACTTTTACCCGCATAATGGTAAATCAAACCAATTGCCAACCCTCCTAAAGGCAGTAAGTAAAGAATATACGGATGTTTGGTTCTAAAATTTGTTGCCAGATCTAATGATGTTAAAAATATTGCTGACATTGTGCCTGCCACGAAACTAAGTAAAATGATTATTAGCAACCACTTGCCTAATTTATAGATGAATTTCTTATCAATCATAATGCAAGTCAAATATAATACATTTAAAATTCTTAGGGGTAGGTCCACGTTGAGTCCACAGTGAGTCCACGTTTTTCTTAAGGAAAGGTGGACTCATCCTCGAACAAGTGTAGAACCAACGTAAACTCAACACTATTTAAACACAAATTCCGTTATAAGTTTTTGAAGTTTTGAAGTATAAAAGGCATATAATTTAAATTAGTTGCTTATATTTTTTATTTTCGCAAAACATAAAGACAAATACATGGAAGAATTTGAAGTGAGCGATGCTTCTAAGAAGACAAAAACCATTTATATTTCTACAATCTTCAGTATTGCATTGGTTTTATTAATGCTGGGCATGTTGGGCTTGATATTGGTACACGCAAAAAACCTTTCCAATTACGTGAAGGAAAATATTGTGCTAAACATAATTGTAGATGAAGGCGCCAAAGAAACAGATGTGTTGCAGTTTCAAAAGGAACTTAATGCCAATCCGGCTATTAAGACCACTCAATATGTAAATAAGGAAATGGCAGCCAGAAACTTAACTAACGACCTTGGCGAAGATTTTGTTAATTTTCTTGGTTACAACCCTTTACTGTCAACAGTTGATGTATACTTAAAAGCAAATTACGCAAACAACAAAAGTATCGACACATTAAAGGCAAGTATAGCTAAAAACCATGTGGTTAAAGAAGTCATTTACCAGAGCTCATTAATTGATATGGTAAATAAAAACATCAATACCATAGGATTAATTATTCTGGGCTTTGCTGCTATTTTGTTAATTATATCTGTTGCATTGATCAACAATACAATAAGACTTGCCATTTATTCTCAGCGTTTTTTGATTAAAAGTATGCAACTGGTTGGGGCTACAAGAAGCTTTATCCGCAGACCTTTTATTTTATTAGCTGCTTTACACGGATTAATTGCGGCATTTATTGCCATCCTGATCTTACTAGGCATATTATATTATGCGCAGAGAGAGATCCCGGAAATTGTAATTCTTAGAAATTATACTGAATTTGGTATTGTTTTACTTGGCCTTGTGGGGGTAGGTATTTTTATTACTGCTATAAGTACCTCATTTGCCGTTAGCAAATATTTACGTTTAAAAATTTACGACCTTTACAGATAATGATAGAAAAAAAATCTACTCCTGTACATCAGGATTCAAAATCAGAATTAGTTTTCACAAAAAAGAACTATCAGTTATTGCTTATTAGCATAGCTATTGTTGTATTCGGCTTCATTTTAATGATAGGCACAACAGATATATACGACTTCAGAAAAACATTGCTTGCCCCTATGGTGGTATTAGCCGGTTTCGGTTTTGGAGTTTATGCCATATTAAAAAAATAGGTTAGCACATGAATTATTTACAGGCCCTTATCCTAGCTATAATAGAAGGGCTAACGGAGTTTTTGCCGGTTTCATCAACCGGCCACATGGTTATTGCCAGTTCCTTTATGGGAATTGGGAAAGATGAATTTGTAAAGCTTTTTGAAGTAGCCATACAACTAGGCGCAATCTTAGCCGTAGTGGTACTTTACTGGAAAAAGTTTTTTGATTTCAGTAAATGGCAGTTCTATATTAAACTAATCATTGCGGTTATCCCCGCTTTATTTTTTGGGTTCTTATTAAACGACTTTATAGACAACACTTTAGGCAATCCTATATTTATTGCAGTGGTATTGCTGCTTGGTGGTATTGTATTGTTGTTTATTGATAAGCTATTCAAAAATCAGACTGTCAATCACGAAAGCGAGATCAGTAACCTGACTGCTTTTAAAATTGGATGTTTTCAGGTGCTTGCTGTTGCATTTCCGGGTCTAAGCAGAAGTGCGGCAACAATAATTGGAGGTATGCAGCAAAAATTAACAAGACATGCTGCAGCAGAGTTTTCTTTTTTCCTTGCTGTACCTACTATGTGCGCTGCTACCGGCTACAAGCTTTTGAAAGGATATGAATTACTGAATGCTGAAAACGTTAAACTGTTGCTTTTCGGAAATGTTATTGCATTCATTGTAGCGATAATTGCAATAAAATCATTCATCGGATTTTTATCTAAACATGGGTTTCGGATTTTTGGCTGGTATAGAATTATTATAGGTGTTCTGCTTCTTGTACTATATTTTTCGGGAGTTGAAATGAACGTATTGTAATGAGTGAGGATAAAGAAGAACCGATAGTAACAAAAACATTTCCTGATTTTAATTTTGCCGAAGGTGAGCTATTACTCATCAATAAACCATACAAATGGACAAGTTTTGATGTAGTTGGGAAAATCCGCAACTCATTAAAACCTTTGAAATTAAAAGTTGGCCATGCCGGCACTTTAGATCCGCTGGCTACAGGTTTATTGATACTTTGCACAGGGAAACTGACTAAACAAATTGATACTTTTCAGGCCGAAGAGAAAGAGTATACCGGCACTATGGTTTTAGGTGCTACTACCCCATCCTTTGATCTGGAAACTGTTGCTGATCAGGAATTTCCTTTAGATGGAATAACAGAAGAAGCTATTTATGCCGCTACGGCTCCATTTATTGGCGATATACAACAATACCCACCTGCACACTCTGCTGTAAAAGTAAATGGAGAACGTCTTTATGTGAAAGCAAGAAGAGGCGAAGAAACAGAATTGCGTTTACGTAATGTGACCGTTTCTGCGTTTGAAATTACCAGAATAGCACTTCCCGAAATTGATTTCAGAATTGTTTGCAGTAAAGGAACCTACATCAGGTCATTGATTTCTGATTTCGGTAAGCAGCTTAACAATGGCGCATACCTGTCAAAACTTACCCGCACACGCAGCGGAAACTTTTTACTTGAAAATGCTTTTGAGGTAGCAGATTTAGTTAGCTATCTTAGACTTAAAAAAGAATAGCTATGCGTGGCCAGATGAAATCCAAAAAACTTAACATCGCCAAAAACATATTTTTAATAATATGTGGCATTGTTTCGGCTTGTTTTGGATTGAAAAGCTTTTTGCTGCCTAGCGGATTTATAGATGGCGGAGTAACTGGTATATCGCTGCTAGTTAGCAACATTACTAAACTCAACCTTTCCTATCTGATCATCATTATTAACATTCCCTTTGTTATTTTGGGATATAGACAAATCGGGAAAGTATTTGCCATTAAAACATCTGTTGCAATATCATTACTCGCTATTTTACTTATTGCAGCCCCGTTTAAACCGATTACTCATGATCCCCTGCTGATTGCTTTTTTTGGAGGTCTGTTTTTGGGAGGCGGGATTGGATTGGCCATGCGTGGCGGCTGTGTAATTGATGGTACAGAGGTATTGGCCCTATACATCAGTAAAAAGAGTACCCTAACTGTAGGTAATATCATTCTGATTTTAAATATCATCATCTTCGCAATCGCTGCAATATTTTTAGGTATAGATAAGGCATTGTACGCTATCCTAACTTATTTATCTGCATCGAACACGGTTGACTATATTGTAAATGGTATTGAGCAGTATACCGGTGTTACCGTGATCTCAGAAAAAAACGACCGCATTAAAAAATTCATTATCAACCAAATGAAACGGGGGGTAACAATTTATAAAGGCGAAGGAGGATACGGAGAAAAAAAGGATATAGACATACTTTATACTGTGGTTACCAAACTTGAAATGAGCAAGTTGCAAACTGCAATAAGACAGATCGATCCGGATGCGTTTGTGATTCAGCAACAAATTGCCGACATAAAGGGTGGCGTAGTAAAACGCCAGGCTTTACATTAATTTAAAACTACCTTGAAAATATATAATCACTTTTCGGAATTTAAGAAGCTAAACAACGCAGTTGCAACTATAGGAACTTTTGATGGCGTACATTTTGGCCACCAGAAAATTATTAAGCGACTGTGTGAACTTGCAAAATCAACTGGCGGTGAAAGTGTGATATTAACCTTTTTCCCCCATCCAAGGTTAATTATTGACCCAGAGAATCAGGATTTAAAAATGATCAACACGATTAATGAAAAGGCTAAAATATTAGGTAGTCTTGGTGTAGATCACCTAATTATTACACCTTTTACACGTGATTTCTCTAATCTGACACCTGCAGAATACATCCAGAACATTTTAGTTGATACAATTGGTATCAAACACCTGATTGTTGGGTATGACCATCGTTTTGGTAAGGATAGAAAAGGTGGTCTTCAGGATTTGGAAGCTTTCTCTAAGAATTTCAACTATAAAATTGAACAAATACCGGAACAGGATATTAATGATGTTGCGGTAAGCTCTACAAAAATACGTACGGCGCTGCTGGATGGCGACGTTGCACTTGCTGCCAATTACCTTGGCTACAACTTCTCTATTTATGGCAGGGTTATTAAGGGCGATAAAATTGGACGTACTATTGGTTTCCCTACTGCAAATATATTTGTTGAAGAAACTTATAAGCTAATTCCCTCTGATGGGATTTATGCGGTAACCGTTGAACTGAATAATCAGGTATTTAAAGGAATGGCATACATTGGTCAGCGCCCGACAATTAATGGAATGACCAGAAACATTGAAGTAAATATATTTGATTTTAACCAGGAAATTTATGGACAGGATATCAAGATGACCTTCCTCGAATTCCTCAGACACGACGTTAAATTTACAGGTCTGGAAGCATTAAAAGTACAGCTACAAAAAGACAAAGAAGCAACTTTAGAATATTTCAGAAAATCGTCATAACCTCATTTAAAGCCACTTTTATTCTAAATAAGGGCTTTTTTTTCGTATATTTACGACAATGAGGCCATTATTTACTCTTATACTAATCGTTTTTCTCCATCTTCTTTCTTTCCATGTAGTAAATGGGAAAGGTCTTGACGCGGAAAAAACTAAACATAGGGGATTGAGTATTAATGCAAAAAAAACGTTGGTTTTTAGCAAGAAAGGCAAATCATCACTTCAGAAAATATCATTCGAAGATCTTCCCGCGCTGCAACAAGTTGTAAAGAAAACCGCTTTTGGAATTTTTCTTCCTTTTAAGCGGCAGGACAATCACTTAGCCCTATGCCCACTGATTGGAAACTATTATAATTCTTTTTCATTTTCTAGTTACTCCTATATTTTTAATTTTTTGTACCCAAAACATGTTTTTTGGTAATTATAATTTATACTGCTGTTACACAATAAATTATACATTAAAAAATACGCGTTTCTATGATACATTTACCAGTATTAATTACTGATTTAGGTTTAATCCTTGCTGCCGCAGGGATAACTACTCTGCTTTTTAAAAGAATTAAACAACCACTAGTACTTGGCTATATTCTGGCCGGACTGCTTGTGGGCCCTCATATTAAATTTATACCGACTGTTACTGATAATGAAAGTATTCATATCTGGGCAGAGATTGGGGTTATCTTCTTATTATTCAGTTTAGGACTTGAGTTTAGCTTTAAAAAGCTGGTAAAAGTGGGCGGCTCCGCCTCTATAACGGCTATTGTTGAGGTTGTATTTATGTTGCTGATTGGGTTTGTAGCCGGCTTGGCTATGGGCTGGTCTACAATGGATAGCATATTCCTCGGGGGTATATTGTCCGTATCCTCTACTACAATTATCATTAGGGCCTTCGAAGAACTGGAAGTAAAGCATAAAAAGTTTGCAGGGCTGGTTTTTGGTGTGCTCATTGTTGAAGATCTTGTGGCTATTTTATTGTTGGTATTGCTATCAACGCTGGCCGTTAGTCAACAGTTTGCAGGAGCAGAGATGTTGATATCGATTCTGAAACTTTGTTTCTTCCTGGTCTTGTGGTTTATAGGAGGTATATTCCTTGTTCCTACTTTTTTAAAGGCTACAAAGAAATTAATGAACGATGAGACCATGCTTGTGGTTTCTATCGCTTTGTGTTTACTTATGGTATTACTTGCTGTTAAGGTAGGCTTCTCTCCTGCTTTGGGCGCATTTATCATGGGATCAATATTGGCTGAGACCACGCAGGCCGAAAGGATAGAGCACCTTACAAAATCGGTTAAAGACTTGTTTGCTGCAATTTTCTTTGTGTCGGTCGGTATGTTGATCAATCCGAGTATTCTGATTGATTATGCTGTTCCAATTGTTGTAATTACTTTGGCCACTGTTTTAGGGAAGTTCTTAAGCTCCGGATTGGGCGCATTGGTTTCTGGCCAGCCTTTAAAAACATCGGTACAAACAGGTTTAAGCTTAGCTCAAATTGGAGAGTTCTCTTTCATCATCGCKACCTTAGGATTAACTCTTAAGGTAACCAGCGACTTCCTATACCCTATTGCAGTTGCAGTATCAGCCATTACAACTTTTACTACTCCTTATCTGATTAAGTCTTCTGAACCTTTCTATTTATTTCTGGAGCGCAAACTTCCTAAAAAATGGGTGGAAGGCATCAACCGATATAGCTCAAGTACTGCCGGTATAACTACATTAAGTGATTGGAAAACGCTGCTCAAATCGTACACCTTTAACCTTATTATACACTCGGTTATTCTTATCGCCATAGTATTTTTGGGTTCCAAATACCTTCAACCATTTATAACCCAGAACCTGATTAATGGTAATAACGGCATTGTGATCAGCTTAATAGTTACCCTATTTATAATGACCCCATTCTTATGGGCCCTTGCCATAAGAAGAATTGAAAGAAAGGCTTATTCTCATTTATGGCTGAATAAGAAATATACCCGGGGGCCGCTAATTGCGCTTGAAATTTTACGTATTTCTTTGGCTATTTTCTTTGTTGGCATTTTAATTTATCAGTTCTATAGCACCTGGATTTCTATTGTTATTGCAATTGCCCTTATTGTGCTATGTATGTTTGTTTTCTCAAGAAGATTACAAGGTTTTTATAACAAACTTGAAAGCAGGTTTCTACTTAATCTGAATGCCAGAGAAGCTCAAAATGCACAGCCTGAAATATTGCCATGGGATACCCACCTGGTAGAGCTTACGGTTGCACCTGAATCAACACTTGTTGGAAAAACCCTTATCGACTTATCTGTAAGGGAAAAATACGGAGTTAATATTGCATTAATTGAACGCGGAAAAATTATGATCCCGACACCGGGAAGAGATGAACGGTTGTATCCTAATGATAAGGTTTTGGTAATAGGGACAGATGATCAGCTTGCGGCTATAAAAGAGCTATTTGAAGGAAGTATAGATGACAATTTGCAATCTAGCTTCCCTAAAGAAGATATGGCACTCCAAAAAATAGTGATCAACAGCAGCTCCCCTGTTTATGGGCAGACCATTCGCAATTCGGGAATACGGGAAATGACCCAGGGCCTTGTTGTGGGGATCGAAAGAAATGGCGAGCGGATACTAAATCCAGATTCGACACTTACATTTGAGAATGGCGACATTGTGTGGATTGTAGGAAACAATAAGAAAGTTCCTGAACTACTAAAGTAAATTACAGATTTTGATTTTAGGGTAACAGGATGTACCTTGTATCAAAATGAAAATTGATCAGGAAAAGAGTGACTTTTTAGACGAGATGCTAAATCATTGGCAAGAAGAAAAACTTTTGTCGCCGGATGACGTGAGCAGATTGCGAGGAAGTTACGAAACCAAAAGTTTCGACTGGCGCCGATTGGCCCAGTATTCTTTTTGGATAGCAATGGCCTGCGGTGTAATTTCGTTGGGCGCCCTTTTAATTGACAATAAGATTTTAAACTATCTGGAGCGGATTTTCACGGCCTCGGATGTAATGATTAGTGTTTTATCGGCAGCTGGTGCAGCTGCCTTATACTATTTCAGCTTTAAAAGAAAAAGACTCAAATCGCACCTTGTATTTAGTAATGAGGCATTGGTTTTTACAGCGGTAATGTTAACAGCCAATGCTATTGCCTACCTGGGTAAAGCTATTGACAACGGCAATTCGCACTTCTCTTTGCTCATTTTAGCATCTGTATTTATATACGGCATATTGGCATATGTATTTAAATCAAGGCTGATATGGGCATTTGTATTGATATCATTAGGTGCCTGGTTTGGCACTGAAACGGGTTACCTATCGCGTTGGAACTGGTATTTTGTGGGAATGAATTATCCACTTCGCTTTGTGCTTTTTGGTTTATGCCTAACTGCCTTTTCTTTTATCATTAAGGACAATAAAAAGATGGGTATCTTTTTTCAGGTAAACTATGTCTGCGGCATGGTGTACCTTTTTGTTTCTTTGTGGCTGCTTTCGGTATTCGGTAACTTCGGCTCACTGGAAGAATGGTATTCAGTAAAGCAGCTAAGCTTGTTTTATTGGGGCATACTATCAGCTGCATTTTGTCTGATAAGTATTTACATCGGCTTAAAATACAGAGACGATATTGCAAGGGAATTTGGAATTACCTTTCTATTTATAAACCTTTACACCAGGTACTTTGAATACTTCTGGGATAGCTGGCACAAAGCCCTCTTCTTTTGCGTACTGGCGGCCTCATTCTGGTTCATTGGGCGCAGAGCAGAAAAGATCTGGAATCTTGAATTTTTGAAGAAGTAGTATACTTATTTTATAAAGTGTATATATACTATTTTACATACGTGATAGGCTGACAATGCAAAGAAAAGCAGCGCAATTCCTTTGTTTACAATATAGCTACTTAGCGCAAATTTCTCTTGAATGTACTGGGCAAAGCGGGCAAAACCATATAATGCCAGGCCGGCACCAATACCCGACCCAATACTAAAAACAGATAAAGAAAGATAACCGATATCTATCCACTCGTGCGATATTAAGTACGTACCTACGAATAGCCAGTAGGGTATTTGCATTGGGTTAACAACACCCAAAAGTAAACCATATTTTATGCTGTCTTTCTTTGAGTAATCGGCTTTAGGCATTTCCTTACGCGACCTCCAGGTAATTACACCTAATATCCCAAACATGAAAACCATGATTACATCAATGATGTTATCCAGCTGAATTTCGCTGGATAGCCATTGCACAAAACGCATCACCCCAAAAGTGAAGAGTATTTCGACAGTTGAAAACGCCATGATAAAGTACAATGCCTGGCGAAGCCCCCTTGTTATCGTGATCTGAACTACAGTAAGATTAATATTCCCCGGTGGTATGTATCCAACCATATTCAAAATTATCCCGAGAAAGAGTGTTAAAAAAAGCATGCGCGAAGATACAATTATTTCAAATGGGCTTTTAAATACTTGGCAGTGTAAGATGATTTTACTGGTAAAAGATCTTCAGGTGTGCCTTCAAAAACAATGTTACCTCCTTTATCTCCACCTTCCGGACCAATGTCTATTACCCAATCAGCAGATTTTATCATGTCCATATTATGCTCTATAACCAAAATTGTATTCCCCTGCTCTATTAGAGTATTAAGGGCAATTAAAAGTTTTTTAATATCATGAAAATGCAATCCTGTGGTCGGTTCATCAAATATAAATAATGTTTTATTGGCATTATTTCCTTTAATTAAGAATGAAGCAAGCTTGATACGCTGCGCTTCTCCACCAGAAAGTGTATTAGAAGATTGGCCCAAATGAACGTAGCCTAAACCTACATCTACCAGAGGTTGCAGCTTGTTTAAAATTTTGGGTTCGTTTTTAAAGAAGTCAACTGCTTCTTCGATTGTTAAGTCCAGAATGTCGGCAACGTTTTTATCCTGATAGGTGATATCAAGTACCTGTTGTTTAAATCTTCGGCCCCCACAGGTTTCGCATGGCAGGTAAATGTCTGCCATAAACTGCATCTCTRTTTTCACCTCTCCTTCTCCCTGACAAACATCGCAACGGCCACCTTCAACATTAAACGAGAAAGCTGCAGGCTTTAGTCCGGAGGCTTTAGCTGCCGGCAATGCCGAAAATAGCGCCCTAACATCGTCCCAGGCTTTTACATAGGTTACCGGATTTGACCTTGATGATCGGCCAATTGGATTCTGGTCTACCATTTCAACCTGGCTAACCAGCTCGTAATTCCCGTAAATACCATCGTAGGCCCCGGTTTGCTCTCCGGCATAATTACCTATTGCCTTTTGCAGCGCGGGGTATAGTATTTTTTTAATCAGACTTGTTTTTCCAGACCCCGAAACACCACTCACCACTGTGAATACGCCCAAAGGAAATTTTACATCTATATTTTTAAGGTTATTTTCTCGGGCTCCTTTAATTAGAATATGATCTTTCCAACTTCTTCTTTTTTTAGGTACAGCAATTTGTTCTTCGCCGGAAAGGTATTTGCCGGTTAAGCTTTTTTTGTCTTTTATGATCTGCTCGTATGTACCACTAAAAACCAGGTTACCGCCATGCGTTCCGGCTTCCGGACCGATATCAATAATATGGTCGGCGGCCTTCATCATTTCTTCTTCGTGCTCTACTACAAGAACGGTATTCCCTACATTTCTAAGCGATACCAATACCTCGATAAGTTTATTCGTATCTCTTGGATGTAATCCTATACTTGGTTCGTCAAGAACATAAATGGAGCCTACCAAGCTACTTCCTAAAGAGGTAGCCAGGTTAATACGCTGAGACTCGCCACCAGAAAGTGTATTAGACAACCTGTTGAGCGTTAAATAGCCCAGGCCAACATTATTAAGGTATAGCACACGACTGCTCACCTCGGCCAATAAACGTTTGGCTATTTTCTCGTCATTTGACGAAAGGTTTAAATTATCAAAGAAATCAAGTATGGTCGATAAAGGCATCAAAACGATGTCGATTATCGACTTGTCATTGATCTTTACATAAGAAGCATCTTTGCGTAACCTGGAGCCTTTACAATCAGGACATGATGTTTTTCCCCTGTAGCGAGATAGCATTACGCGATATTGGATTTTAAAAGTCTGCTCTTCCAGCTCTTTAAAAAAAGCATCCAAACCTTCAAAATACTTATTACCAGTCCATAATAGCCTCTGTTCCTTTTCGGTTAATTCATTAAATGGCCTGTGAATCGGAAAATCAAATTTGGAAGAGGCTTTAACAAGTTTGTTTAGCCACTCCTTCATTTTCTCGCCGCGCCATGGCGCAATTGCATTATCAAAAACGCTTTTGCTTTTATCGGGAATAACTAAGTCCTCATCTATTCCTATTACATTTCCGTATCCCTCGCACCTTTTGCAGGCTCCGTATGGGTTATTGAAACTAAAGAAATTTGGTGTAGGCTCATCAAAACGGATTCCATCGAGTTCAAAACGGTCGCAGAAGTTAGTTAATTTACCTTCATGCTCCACATAACAATCGCCCTTTCCTTCAAAGAAGGCTGTTTGTACTGAGTCGGCGATACGGCTTAATGTCTCTTCATCAGAGTTGACAACAATCCGGTCAATCAGAATCTTGATGGTATTTTCGTCTTTTAATTCGAAATCTTTGAAGGTCTCATCCTCAAGGATCGTTTCAATCTTATGAACTTTGTCCTGATATGAAATTCTAAGAAACCCCTTTTGTAAAAGTACAGCCAGCTCTTCTTTTACAGATCTGTTATTGTGCGGAAATAATGGGCAAAATATTGTAACTGTACTGTCCTCCTCCAGTTTAGATATAAAATCAACGACGGTAGTAACTGTATCCTTTTTTACTACTTTACCAGAAACGGGAGAATATGTTTTACCTATTCTTGAAAACAGAAGTTTAAGATAATCGTAAATTTCTGTTGAGGTACCTACAGTTGACCTGGGGTTTGAGGTAATTACTTTCTGTTCTATAGCAATAGCCGGGGCAATTCCTTTTATATAATCTACATCAGGTTTATTCATTCTTCCCATAAACTGACGAGCATAAGAAGACAAACTCTCAACGTATCTCCTCTGACCTTCAGCATATAGTGTATCGAATGCCAAAGACGACTTGCCCGACCCCGACATTCCGGTTATTACAACCAGCTTATTTTTGGGGATGGCTACATCTATATTCTTTAGGTTGTGAACCCTGGCACCTTTTATGATAATATTTTTGTGTGGATCTTTGTCGATTTCGTTGCTCATTGATTTCGTGATAGAATATTGCTAATATACCCCAAAAAACGAATATTTGGCTTTTTGGGTGAATGCAAAAATAAGGCTCTGAGACCACTTTTATTTTTTTTTAACACTTTTTCTATTGAATTCTAATAAAAAAATGCTTCTTTTGAAATATATTAACTGAACAAAACACACCACCATCTTAAAAAACAATAGGAGAAATTATATCGAAACAAACATCTACTAAGTATTTTTTAGCATTTAAAGCAAGGGAATTTAGTTAGGATACTCCTATGAAATTACAACAATATAGTGATCAAGATTTGGTGAAGTTGTACCTTACTGGTGATGAAGCCGTTTTGGAAGAACTTTTAAGAAGACACAAATCAAAAATTTATACCTCAATCTATTTATTGGTTAAAGACCAGTATTTGGCTGAAGACATATTTCAGGATGCCTTTATTAAGGTAATTAACACGTTACGATCTGGACGTTATAACGAAGAAGGTAAATTCTTGCCATGGGTAATGCGTATTGCACATAACCTGGTGATAGATTACTTTAGACGTGAAAAACGAGGACCTGTAATTACAAGCGCCGATGGCACTGATGTGTTTAATATGCTTCAGTTTCATGAAGAAAGCGCGGAAGACAGGATTTTGAGAGAACAAACTCATTTTGATCTAAGAGCGATGATTCATTTGTTGCCTGATGATCAGAAAGAAGTATTGATTATGCGTCATTATGCCGATCTAAGTTTTAAGGAAATAGCCGATTTAACTGACGTAAGTATTAATACTGCTTTAGGACGTATGAGGTATGCTTTGAGCAATCTTCGGAAGATGATGAAGGTTAAAGAAATATCCTGATATAGCCAAAAAAAGAAAATATAAAAAATTGTTGTTAGGGTTAAAATAAATTAATAATAATAGCGTTAATTAGTAAAACTAATATACGTTTATTGCTTATGATGGAAACCTCTACTTCAGTTAACAAACTAAATTACGGACAGAAAAAACAGGAAACAGTTCCTGCAGATGATGTTGAACCACAGGATTTATCGTTCTATGAGAACATTAAACCACAGTTGGACAGCTTAGCCAAAAACCCTTCTGAGACAACGATTTCGAAGATTTTAGCTTACTCAAGAGCCAAGTAATTTACAAACGAATTAAAGCTGCCAAAGGTTTGGCAGCTTTTTTTTATGCCTCTATTTGAAATTCTTTTCATTTAAGAAAATAAAAAAATATATTTTGCCCGTTTTAAAAGGCAAGAATATCGTTAAAATGAAATTTAGCTTTTGTGTTTTAACGGGGATTCAATTTGTTCAAAATTGAAAATTAAAGGCAAAATTATATAAGTTTGCAAATGCTCAAAAAAGAAAGATATAAACTTTTTGTGTCTCATTTTTCTGCCAGGCAGCCAGACGCCGAAACAGAATTACACTACAACAATCCGTTCCAATTACTTGTGGCAGTAATATTATCTGCCCAATGCACTGATAAAAGAATAAATCAGGTAACACCTGCATTATTTCAACGCTTTCCTGATGCCAAAGCATTGGCTGATGTTACACCAGACATTGTATTTGATTACATTAGAAGTGTTAGCTACCCAAATAATAAAGCAAAGCACTTAGTTGGCATGGCTAAAATGTTGCTTAACGATTTTAACAACGAAGTCCCATCTGATATAGATGATTTGCAAAAAATGCCAGGCGTTGGAAGAAAAACGGCTAATGTAATTGCATCGGTTATTTATAATGCCCCTGCTATGGCTGTAGATACGCATGTGTTTAGGGTTGCGAACCGAATTGGATTAACTACCGGAAAAACTCCTTTAGCTGTCGAAAAGGATTTAGTGAAGAACTTGCCTGAAGAAACAATACATGTTGCACACCATTGGTTGATATTACACGGCAGATATGTTTGCTTAGCGAGATCTCCAAAATGCAGTATCTGCGAAATCACAAGTTTTTGCAAATATTATCAAAACAATAATAAAATAACTAAAATATTTAGTGATTCAGAGCCAACAATAAAAAAATAATAATTTTATTTGTTATTTTAAATTAAATAATAGTTATATTTGCTAATATAATTAGTAAAAAGAAAATCATTTTACGTTAAGAAATGTAAGTAGTTACTTTCTTACAGAATTTAATAATATGAGCACAAACGCAGACAAATTAAAAGCATTACAACTTACCTTGGATAAGTTGGAAAAATCATATGGTAAAGGTACCGTTATGAAATTGGGTGACAATGCTGTAGAACCGATAGAATCTATTTCGACAGGATCGATTAGTTTAGATATTGCCTTAGGAATTGGCGGAGTACCAAAAGGAAGAGTTATTGAGATATACGGCCCGGAATCATCAGGTAAAACAACTTTAGCGACTCATATTATTGCCGAAGCACAAAAAAAAGGCGGCTTAGCAGCTATTATTGATGCTGAACATGCATTTGATAAAGGCTATGCAAAAAAATTAGGCGTAGATGTAGATAATTTATTGATCTCACAACCAGATAATGGTGAACAAGCTTTGGAAATTGCTGATAACCTAATCAGATCAGGTGCAATTGATGTGATCGTTATTGACTCTGTTGCGGCTTTGGTACCTAAGGCTGAAATTGAAGGAGAAATGGGTGACTCCAGAATGGGGCTTCAGGCTCGTTTGATGTCACAAGCTTTACGTAAACTAACAGGAACGATCTCTAAAACCGGATGTTGCTGTATATTCATTAACCAATTACGTGAAAAAATTGGTGTAATGTTTGGAAACCCGGAAACGACTACTGGTGGAAATGCATTAAAATTCTATGCGTCTGTTCGTTTGGATATCAGAAGAACTTCTCAAATTAAAGACTCTGATGAAGTTGCAGGTAACAGGGTTAAAGTAAAAATTGTTAAAAATAAAGTTGCACCACCTTTCCGCGTTGCAGAGTTTGACATTATGTTTGGAGAAGGTATATCTAAAACCGGCGAAATTATCGACTTAGGTGTTGACTTTAATATCATTAAAAAAGCAGGCTCTTGGTTCTCTTACGGGGATACAAAACTTGGTCAGGGTAGAGATGCAGTTAAACAGTTATTACTTGACAATCCTGAACTATCTGAAGAGATTGAAGCTAAAATTAGAGCTGAAGTAACTGGCGATAAGCTAGAGGATAAAGCTTAAAATATTATTTCAAATAAAAGGGGTATTTCTTTATTGAAAATACCCCTTTTTTATTTTCGATTCTTTCTTATTTATAACTCGGTGCCTGAGACTTATCTGGCATACCTGATCTAGACTCCATAAAAGTGGAATCGAACTTAACAATTGCAATAATCGCAATAATAGCCATCGCCACCAAAACCACAAGCCCTAAATAGTTTCTGTTTTTATCCTTTTTGATTAACCAGATTAAAAAAATGATTAATGGCAATAGCATTAGCCCAAAGAAAACAAAACTCATTGTACCCATAACTCTACTTTTTATATATTAAAATTCCATTCTGGACAAAGGTGCAACATCTTGCTCCACGAAATCCTTATTTAAATATTTATAATAACCTGCAATAGCAATCATAGCCGCATTATCGGTACAATATTCAAAAGCAGGTATATATACATTCCAATTTAACTCCTCGGCAAGAGCAGTTAAGCCTGCTCTTAATCCACTATTTGCAGATACTCCTCCTGCTATGGCAATCTCCTTAATTCCATACTGCTTAGCTGCTTTCTTTAGCTTATTAAGCAATATATGCACTATACTATGCTGAACCGAGGCACAAATGTCGTGTAAATGCTCAGAAACAAAGTTAGGATTTTCCTTTTCCTGATTTCTGATGAAATACAAAATTGAGGTTTTAAATCCACTAAAGCTGTAATTCAGATCTTTGATCTGAGGCTCCCCAAATTTATATGCCAAAGGGTTTCCCTCTTTAGCATACTTATCTATAAGTGGCCCGCCAGGATAAGGTAAATTTAGAATTTTGGCAGTTTTATCAAATGCCTCACCTGCTGCATCATCTAAGGTTTCGCCCACTATCTCCATATCGAAATGACTTCTTATCACAACAATTTGAGTATGTCCGCCAGATACAGTTAAGCAAATGAAAGGGAATTGGGGCATTGGATCATCAATAAAATGAGCCAGAATATGAGCGTGCATATGATTTACCGAAATTAAAGGTAAATCTAACGCAAGCGCAAATGATTTCGCAAAGGAAACACCTACTAACAATGAGCCTAATAATCCAGGCCCCTGTGTAAAAGCAACTGCATTTAGCTCCTTTTTATTAACTTTAGCATCATTTAATGCCTGTTGTATTACTGGCACGATATTTTGTTGATGTACCCTTGAAGCTAGCTCAGGAATTACACCTCCATAATTTTGATGAATTGTTTGGTTTGCAATAACATTGGCAGTAATTTTGCCGTTGTTACATATAGCAACGGAGGTTTCATCGCAGGAAGATTCTATAGCAAGTATTACAGACACGTTTATTATTATTAAGCTACAAAATTATTAAAAAACTATTAAAAATACTTCTTTGGGTCGTTGCATCAGTATTATTACTTGCTGGTGTCATTCTATTTGCAATCCAATTTAAGCCTATTCAGACTTTCGTAGCTAAAAAAGCGGCAGCATACCTATCTAAAGAGCTTAATACAACCATTTCTTTAACCGGCATATATATAAAACCTTTTAAGTATGTTGTGATAGAAAACCTGCTTGTATTGGATCGGCAGAAAGATACCATACTTAATACACCCAAATTTTTAGTAGACATCAATCAGATTTCAATTAAAAAACGAATAGTTGACATTAATACGGTACAGATTAATAACGGCTCTTTTTATTTAAAATCATATAAAGACAGATCGACGAATTTAGATTTCATTATCGATTACTTTGACTCTGGCACTCCCACAGTTAAACCTAAAAAGAAACCGTACAAGATATCATTTGACAGAGTTATCCTGAACAACATCAGCTTTAAATACAAAAACCAACGAGTTGACACCGTTATGAAGGGGGTAAATTTTGATGACATATACCTAACCAGCTTTAACGGAATTTTTGAAAAATTAAATACTACAGATCATATCCTGCAGGCCGACATTAAAAACCTGACATTTAAGGAAAAGAGTGGGTTTTATTTAAAAAACCTGACAGCCTTTACTACTGTGGATACCAATAGCATTGAGTTAAAGAATTTGATGTTGGTTACCAATAAGAGCAGGCTATCTGATTACTTTCAAATGCGGTTTGATAAATACCGAGACTTTAGAGATTATGTCAATAAAGTAAGAATGAAAGCTAATTTCAAGAATAGCTATTTAGCATCGCGCGATGTTGCCTATTTTGCTCCGGAATTGGATCAAATGAATCTTGAGATTGAAGTTGACGGAAGGATTACCGGTTTGGTTAATAATCTTAAAGCAAAAAAACTATCGGTTAAAGCCGGAAAAGCGACTTATATAAAAGGGGACTTTATTGTAAAAGGGCTTCCAAATCTTAAAGAGACTTTTATGGATCTTAAAATAGAGATGGCCGKAACAAATAAAGCTGATCTGGATGAGATATTAACAAGCACAACCGGGAAAAAGACTAAAGTGATCCCAGTAGTTATCGGAAAATTTGGCAACATTAATTTCAACGGCTCATTTACCGGATTCCAAAACGATTTTATTGCCTATGGGGAGTTTAAGACAAAACTAGGCAGATTGGTTTCTGATGTTAATATGAAAATAGATAAGAAGGGTGTCCCCTCTTATTCAGGTAATGTTAAAGCCTACGATTTTAATTTAGGAAACCTTTTAGATGAGAATGATCTTGGTAGAATATCTGCTTCCTTAAATGTTGAAGGCAGAGGCACAGAAATAAAAAACCTTTCCGAGAAGCTAAATGGAGATATCGATTACATCGACTTTAACCAGTATAGGTATAGAAATGTTAAAATTGATGGAACCTTTGATAAAAAATATTTCGACGGTCGCCTGCAAATTAACGACAAAAATGTTCAGCTTGTTTTTGATGGCGGGGTAAATCTGAACCCTAAGTTGCCGGTATTTAATTTTAAAGCCCAAATAAACAATGCAAAGCTAAAGGCCTTAAAACTATATAAGGACTCTTTAAAAATTGATGCTACTTTTAGCACCAATTTCTCCGGCACCAACCTAAATAACATACAGGGTAAACTTCTAATTCAACAAATTAGGTTAGACAATGTTAAAGGCATTTACAACATTGATTCTGTAGAACTAAAGGCTGCAGGTATAGGAAAAGACAGAGACCTTACCATTCATTCAGATATTCTGGATGCCAGCTTAAAGGGGCAATACAACTTAAACACCATTCCTTCATACTATAAAGCATTAGCGAAAAAATACATACCATCCCTCAAAACTACCATTCTTCCATATGGAGACCAGATCTTTCAGTTCAATTTAAAAATAAAAAGATTTGAGCCCATTGCAGAACTTCTTGCTCCAGGCTTAGAGATCGATGATCAAGCGGTCTTTATTGGTAATTTTGATTCTCCAAACAACATAGCCACATTAAATGGCTTTGTGAAAAAGCTAAAATACAAAGGCATTATAGCCAACAATATTATTATCGATGAGAATACTTCCGTAAATCAATTACAAGCTATCATAACATCGGATAGAGTTGACTTAAATGATAGTTTGTACATTAAGAATGTCAACATATCCAACATATTGAGAAATGACAGTCTTTCTCTTAACTTAAAACTTGCCAATTCAGATGACGCTAACCAACTGGATTTAAACGGATTGGTCGAGTTTGCAAACGACACCACAGCAAGGGTTAGCATACTCCCATCTCAGCTTAAAGTAAATAATGAGGACTGGAAGATTCAGGAAAAAGTGAGAATTAGTTTTCATGAAGGAAAAACCGAGATTACCAATTTTGATTTAAGCAATGGCAATCAACTCTTAACTATTGATGGTATTCTGTCTGACGACCCCAAAGATTTACTTCTTGTCGGATTTAAAGAATTTAGCTTAAAAACAATAAATCCGTTTGTTAAGGCATTTGGCGTGCAGTTAGCAGGTAACGTTAATGGTGAAACAAAACTCTATAATATCTTAAAATCGCCTAGGATATCTGATAATCTAAAAATAGATTCTTTAACCTTTAACAATACTCATATTGGTAATTTGACCGATACTTCTTCTTATGATCGTGCAAATAATGTAGCCAACATTTTCACTAATATTGTTTCTTCCGACAGAGAAACACTTCGGGCTTTGGGCGTTCTTGATCTGGAAAAGAAAGAGATGGATATAAGCGTAAAGCTTGATAATAGTGAACTAGCTGTACTGGAACCATTTGTTAATGAACTTGTATCAGATCTTAAAGGTCATGTTTCATCATCATTAACGGTTACAGGTCCATTTGAAAAACCGGAAATTAACGGGCAGGTATCTTTTGACAAAGCTGAAGTGACAGTTAATTATCTTAAAACAAGATATACACTAAACGACCAGGTAGAAGTTGAAAACAGCATTATCAAAATTAATGACTTGAAATTGCTTGACGTTGATGATAACCAGGCCATCGCAAATGGTACGGTTGACCTCAATAACATCAATACACCAACGCTAGATATTGATATTAATGCTAAAGATTTCATGGCCTTGAATACTACGGAAAAAGACAACTCTATATATTTTGGAAAGGCTTATGGAACAGGTACCTTCAGATTTAAAGGTCCAACAAACAAATTATTTATAGACATTAATGCCAAGACAGAGAAAGGGACGGTATTTAATCTTCCACTTAACAGCTCTGAGACCGTATCAAATAAAGATTTTATAACATTTGTAAATAAGGACACGACTAAGGTTGTAAAAAAACAAACCAGTTTTGACGGACTTACAATGAACCTGAAACTTGAGGTTGATGCAAATAGCACTGCAAATATTTATACCACTTTAGGAAATCTAAGTGGGAAAGGCTATTCTAAAAATTTAGCGCTTAACATTAATAGTCTTGGTGATTTTGAGATGTCGGGTGATTATATCATTGAATCAGGGAGTTTTGATTTTACTGCTCAGGAAATTATAAATAAGAAATTCAACATCAGACAAGGTGGTACTATCCGATGGACAGGAAACCCCACAACTGCGCAGATAAATTTAAAGGCAATTTATTCCCTTCGTGCTGGTCTGAGCGACCTCTATACTGCAGCTAATAGAGATGGCGGCAATAATGCCAACGAGCGCGTTCTTACTGAAGTAGAAATGGGCTTAACCGGTTCACTATTAAAACCGGATATTAAACTTGATATCTTCTTCCCTTCAAACCCTGCTATTAAAGAAGAGATGCAATCTTATTTTAATGACGACAACAACAGGAACCTCCAGGCGCTTAGTTTGATTATAAGACGTAGTTTTGCTCCAGGAACAGGAAAAGAAGCCCTTGGCAAGCAATTAACATCAGGAGTAGCGAGTACTGCTACAGAGCTTTTGTTTAATCAGTTTAATAATGTCTTATCTTCACTCAACCTCGATTTTGTGGACATTAATATCCGCTCTTTGAGTGAAGCGAATGCCTCTTTTAGATTTTTTAATGACCGCATAGTATTAAATGCCGGGATAGTAGATAAACGTAGTACAAACGATTTGTCGCCAATTGGCTTTACCAGAAATAATGTAGGCGGTGAAGTTGAAGTTTTAGCCTTAATTAGAAAAGATGGAACTTTAGTAGGTAAGCTTGCCAATAAACCTCCTACACAGCAAAACACCTTCTTTAACACTGGGGTAAGCCAAAATAACAATGTAACATCCTTAGGTCTGATCTATACACAGCAATTTGACAGCTTTAGAGAGTTTGTTCAAAGAATATCAGGTAAATACAACAGAAACTTGAAGAAGAAGGCTGAGGAAGAGAAAAAGACACCTCCCGTTAGTAAACAGCCAGTTAACAAAGAGGCTGTTCCTCCAGAAAAAAAGAACAAAAAAAAGTAGGTTATAAATAACCTACTTTTTTTTAGCCTTTCATTATTTGATGCCCCATCTTATCACGTTTTGTTTTAAGATATTGCTCATTATGAACATTACTTTCTATCTCAATTGGAATATTTTCTACAATCTCTAAACCATAGCCAATTAAACCAGCGCGTTTAGTAGGGTTATTAGACATCAGTCTCATTTTAGTGATGCCCTGTGCTCTTAGTATTTGAGCTCCAACTCCGTAATCTCTTTCGTCGCCTTTGAAACCCAATTTTATATTTGCTTCAACAGTATCCAGGCCAGCATCTTGTAGATTATATGAACGCAATTTATTAACAAGACCAATACCTCTTCCCTCCTGATTCATATAAACGATTACTCCTTTGCCTTCCTTATCGATCATCTCCATTGCTTTGTGCAATTGAGGCCCACAATCGCATCTGCACGATCCAAAAATATCACCGGTAACACAGGAACTATGTACTCTTGTTAATACAGGCTCATCAATAGTCCATTCGCCTTTACTAATTGCCAAATGTGTGGCTCCTGTATCTATTTGGGTATAGGCAGTCATCTTAAAATCACCCCATTGAGTGGGTAGATTTACCGTTACCTCCTGCTCTATTAAACTTTCTTTGCTTAATCTATATGCAATAAGATCTTTTATACTAATTATTTTAAGCTGATGTTGTGCTGCAATCTTAATCAGGTCAGGCAATCTGGCCATCTCTCCGTCATCCTTCATAATCTCAACCAATACACCGGCAGGTTCCATGCCTGCAAGTTTAGCTAAATCTACAGATGCTTCGGTGTGTCCCGAACGTCTTAATACTCCCCCATCTTTAGATCTTAATGGAAAAATGTGACCTGGCCTACCCAACTCAGCAGGATCAATATTAGGATCGATTAAGGCCTTAATGGTTTTTGATCTGTCGGACGCAGAAATGCCAGTTGTACAGCCATGACCTCTTAAATCAACGGAAACAGTAAAGTTAGTTTCGTAAGCGGCGGTATTTTTTCCCACCATTAGATCTAAACCTAATTCATCACATCTTTCTTCGGTTAAAGGCGCACAAATTAAGCCTCGGCCATAAGTGGCCATAAAATTTATCATTTCAGGAGTAGCGTTGGCTGCGGCAGTAATAAAATCACCTTCATTCTCCCTATCTTCGTCATCTACAACAATAATAGCTTTACCCGCTTTTATTTCTGCAATAGCTTCTTCTATTGTATCTAGTTTGATTTCCATTTTTCTGAATATATCAATAATCAAGTAACAAATAAGTAACCTGATTAATTAGTAAGATTTACGGTGCAAAGTTACAATCTTCAAAACCAATATTACGTTATAAACTATCATAAATAAGTAATGAATATTAGGTGTTTACCCCTATTAAAGGATACAAATATTATTAACTGTTAATATTTGATTTTTTCTTTTTGAAGAGATTTATAAATATTTGTTTAAAATAACCTACATCAAATAAAGCAGAATCCACTGTTGCTTTATAAGTTAAGAATGCACCCAGGGGAGATAAAATAAATATTGCAAGCCACATTCCGAAGAAAGGCCTTAAAGATCCTGTTGTTGCAGATTTTTCAGAAACAGTAGCAATGATGTGGTACAAAAGGAAAAACACAATAGCCATTACCACAGGCAAACCAAGTCCACCTTTTCTTATAATAGCGCCTAGCGGTGCACCAATAAAGAACAATAAGAGACAGGACACTGCAAGTGTAAACTTTCTCTGATATTCCAATTGTACTTTTATTATACTTCTGGTTCTATCCTCATAATCCGTAACCCGTCCAGATGTAGTTTGTTTTACTGAAGTTGCCAGGTCCAATGCACTCTGAATAATTGCCAGTCTCTGTTTCTCAGGAAGCATTTTCAAAATGTCTCCCTTTATTACTTTTGCAGGGGTTTTAACAGCGGTATATCCCTTAGAGTAGTTGTTTTGCCTGTAATAGCTATTTATAGTGGTTGAGGAGAACTTATTTACACTATCCAACTCTTTGGTTAAGGAATCTCTTTTCCTTGTTAAGCCCTTTAAATTCAGCATTTGAGTGTTATTCCTAAAATCCTGCTCATCAGTTCTATTCATTTTAAAACTGGAAATATCAAACTTCTGATCAGTCTCAGTAAACCTCATCCTAGTTAACTCCTGTCTCGGATTGTTATAGGTATTACGGCCACTCGATTCTTCATATCTAACGCCATTTTTTAGCTTTAGAAAAAGGAACTTATCATTGCTATACATTTTACCTTCTTTAGCAATGATGATCTTTGCCATTCCGTTTGTATTTGTATGATCATAAATCATTACATCATACAATGAAACACCATCATCCCCTTTTTTATTAACTCTAATGGAATAACCTGGAATACTATTATTAAAAACCCCCTCCTTAATTAAAAAGGATAATTTTTTGTTTGTTATATCCCATAAAAGCGATCCATACTTCAAATTGGCTTTAGGCAGCATATAATCTGAAAATATGAAGGAGCTTATTGCAATAAATATTATGAGTACAAAAAGAGGTCTCATTGCCTTTTGCAACGACAACCCTGCTGATTTAATAGCTACCAATTCGTAGTTCTCCCCCAGCGTCCCAAAAGTCATTATCGATGATAATAAAATGGACAATGGGAGCGCCATAGACACATTTGCCGCAGAGGCATAATACATTAACTCAAGTATAATATACCATTCAAATCCTTTTCCTATTAAATCATCAACATATTTAAATAGAAAAAGCATTAGCAAAATAAACATCACAATAAAAAATGTGACGAAGAAAGGCCTTATAAATGCTTTGAGTAGAAGTAAATGAATCTTTTTCAATATACAAATGTAGACAAAGCTATTGAAAAACTAGGCACCAATTACACTGTGCAGGTAGTTAATCTGATTATCCCAAATAAGTGTACGCTCAGCTAATGTGTCATCAGTAGCAAAATCGGTTATTGAAAGGGCTACGTCATTTGTTAATTCGTCCTGTACAATTTCCATTTCAAAGTAACAGTGTGGTTCATCTTCCACCCATTTAAATTTTACAGATTTATTTTCTTTTATGCTAAGCAACTTTGCTTTCTGTATTTCATCGTCCCATGTGAAAGTATATACCTGATCTCTGAAAATCACATCATCTGCAAACCATTGAGACAGTCCATTTGGCTCACTAATAAAACTAAATAAAATACGTGGAGACGACCTCAATTCATATTCTAACGTAAATTTTTTCTTTTCCGACATCGTTAAACACTTATATTCTGAATTATTAGACTATTTTTTTAATATTTGTTTCTAAAGAAAAGTAATTTATTCTATATTTGCAACTCTTTAGAAAAAAGACGCCCGGCGGGGTAGCTCAGATGGTTAGAGCGCAGGATTCATAACCCTGAGGTCGGCAGTTCGATCCTGCTCCCCGCTACTGAAAAAAGCCTTGTCAATTATTTGACAAGGCTTTTCTATTTACTACTCTTACTACTATTTTAATTTTGACACCAATAGTGCTTCTAAATCAATCCTGAGATCAATTGGGATTACCTACTGAATCATTGCGATTTATTCGTAACATGTAATGATTAAATGCGATTAGCGTTAAGGACAACAGAGGAAAGCAAGAATCGGGTACCATCTTATTGATTGATTCCTTATTTTTAGGAAATATTAGATCATGCAAACGCTGAAGTATTTACTAAAATAAAAGCTGGCCTGTTAAAAATTAAATTCGACAATAAACATGAATAATACATCTCTCACTGACATTACAGGTTTTGCTGATCGGTATCCGTGGATATTTGAAAAATCCTCAATATCCTCTGATAAGGATGCCATAATAAACATGACGGAGATTTCTACTCCCTTAGGTCCTATGCTGGCAGGCGCTACATCAAAAGGTGTCTGTCTGCTCGAATTTACCAACAGGATCAGATTAGAAAAAGAATTCGCTGAGTTACAAAAGCTACTTAATGCAGTGATGGTAGCAGGAAGAAATTCGTATCTAGATCAATTGGAAAATGAGTTAACTGAATACTTCGAAGGAAAACGAAAAACCTTTTCAGTTCCATTACACACTCCTGGCAATGATTTTTCGCAAGCAGTCTGGAAAACACTTCAGGAAATTCCTTATGGAAAAACATGTTCTTACAAAGAACAGGCAGAAATGATGAACAATCCGAAAGCGATTCGCGCAATTGCCTCAACAAATGGGCGAAACCGCTTAGCAATTATAGTACCTTGCCACCGCGTAATAGGCAGCGATGGAAATATGACCGGCTATGCTGCCGGAATAGACAAGAAAAAGTGGCTACTTAAGTTTGAAAGKAATAATTCAGAAATAGAAGACGGCTATTTATTTTGATTGATAACGCTCTGCAAGCTTTAAGGCCTCATAAGCATTTACTATTCCTCCGCTAACACAAAGATCGGAGAAGGGTACTCGGACAGTCTCACCTCTTTCATTTTTGTATTTAACTTTCTGTAAAACCTTAGACACGGATTTCATTATGATCTCTCTGACCTGGTTAGGCTTAAGGTCCGGATAATAGCTCAAAATCAGGGCTGAAAGACCAGATACAACAGGAGCTGCCATACTAGTTCCATCAAATTCTTCATATTTTGAGCCTGGAACTGTTGAATTAATCATAAAACCAGGCGCAAATACGTCTACATTATACTTTCCATAATTTGAAAAAGATGCTTTTAAATTTGCATCATTAGCATATGCACTTGCTCCAACTTCTATCCAATTACTCGCATGTGGCAGTTTAAATTTAGCCGTATCTATAACTGCTTTTTTAATAACGACAGAATTAGGCCCCCTTCTCATACCCTGATTTTGCGCTTGATTTTGCTCGATCTTAAATGGCAATGCTGAAAGTGCATCTTTTTTGATCGATTTCTTATAAGCAGCAGCCTCTGGTCCATCAAAGTATTTATTTGGATAATTCTCTTTAACATCTACATCTTCGTTATCATTTCCGGCCGCATGAACTAACAATACGCCTTTCTGTTCAGCATATTTTACCGCTTCGTCAACAACTTCTTTATTCCATTTATAACCTTTGCCAAAGCTCATATTAATTACCTTAGCACCGTTATCTACTGCATATCTAATTCCATTGGCAACATCTTTATCTCTCTCATCCCCTTCTGGTACAACTCTAATTGCCATTATACTAACACTATTGGCTATTCCATTAATTCCAATTGAATTGGATCTGTTTGCCCCTATTATGCCCGAAACATGTGAACCATGTTCTGCATTAGGTCCGGCAACATCATTGTTCCCATATAAACGTTCTTTTGCGTTTGTATAATCGTCGCCAACTAGCTCCTGCCGCTGATCATACTTCACATTCAGATTATATTTAAGCATTACATCATATTGCTTATAGGCATCTTTCATTTCCTTGTAGAATTTATCAATTCCTCCACTGTCCTTAGATCCGCCTCTTATAATCTTTTTTACTTGCTCCTCATCTTCATTATCAGCCACGTATTTATCAATATCTTCCAATGATGGAATCTTCTTATTGTTAATAGCTGCCACTGAATCCAGAACCTTATTAATGATACTTACAATCCCAAATGTATAGTGAGCATCGTTATACTTCTTTCCAAATTCTGCATTAGCTTTAAGATATAGGGCATATTCTTCTTTTTGAACACTATCTAATACTGTAGATCGAATGGTTGATACATACTTAGGGCCATACACTCTAAGTATCCGCACCAACTCCAGATTATCATATGCTAGATTACCTTTTTTTGATCCTATAAAATTCCAGCCATGTATATCATCTACATATCCATTACCATCATCATCAATTCCGTTACCTGGAATCTCTTTTTTATTAGTCCACAGTACGTCCTTTAAATCCTCATGATTAATATCAACGCCTCCATCAATTACGGCAACAATCACATTTTGTTTAGGCTTTTTATTGCTCAATAATTCCTTATATGCTTTTTCGGTACTTATACCAAAGTACCCATCAGCAACTAAATCCAGATTGTACCAATTAGAAGGAAGCTTCACATCTTTACTTTGCGAAAATGCAGAGTTGCTCAAGATAAAGCTAAATGCAAAAAGCAATATATATCTTAATTTCATCAAAAGTGCTTTTTATAAGATTAACGTAAAATACAATTATACGGTTTTATTGTATCTCTGATGAAGATTTAGCATTTTTTAACATTGTATTTTCATCAGAAAGTTTCCAGAAATGTATATAAACACAAAAACCCTGCAGCGTTTAGCTACAGGGTTTTGATTAAGATTTGGCACCGACCTACTCTCCCACGTGTTACCGCAGTACCATCGGCTCTGGTGGGCTTAACTTCTCTGTTCGGAATGGGAAGAGGTGGACACCACCGATATAGGCACCTAAATATTTTTAAAGTTATCTTGTATGTTTCCTAT
>NZ_JBFTKO010000018.1:0-103375 GCF_056395985.1 Pedobacter sp. 05T44 | reverse complement strand
GACTCGAACTGATGACCTTCGGGTTATGAGCCCGACGAGCTACCAACTGCTCCACCCCGCACTATATACAATTTGGTAGTTTTTGCTAAATCCTTAACTCTTCTTCCRAATTGGAATGCAAAGATATAATTCGTTTCTTTGCGGTGCAAATTTATTTCAAAAAATATTTTTATGTCGCATAAAGCAGGTTTTGTAAGTATCATAGGTAAGCCCAATGTGGGTAAATCTACCTTAATGAATGCCCTGGTGGGCGAAAAACTTTCGATCATCACTCCGAAAGCCCAAACAACCCGCCACCGTATTTTAGGAATTGTTAATGAAGAAGATTATCAAATAGTTTTTTCTGACACGCCGGGCATCATAAAACCTCGATATGGTCTGCAGGATTCTATGATGAGTTCCGTAAAAGGAGCACTAACTGATGCAGATCTAATCCTGTTTGTTACCGACATTAACGAGCAGCACGACGAGAATGATGTATTAGAGAAAATCATCAATACTACTATTCCAATGATTGTGTTAATCAACAAGATCGACAATGCAACCCAGGAACAGGTAGAAGAAAAGTCAGCATACTGGCAGGAAAAATTAAATCCAAAGCACATATATGCCATCTCAGCACTTCATCAATACAACCTGGAAGGCATCCTTACCATGATATTAGATCATTTACCGGAACATGCGCCGTTTTATGATAAAGAAGACCTTACAGATCGTAACCAAAGATTCTTTGTATCTGAGATCATCAGAGAAAAGATCTTTAACAACTATCAAAAAGAAATACCCTACAGTACGGAAGTAGTTATTACTGCCTTTAAAGAAGAAGAAAATATCACCAAAATCAGTGCTGAAATTATAGTAGAACGCGATTCTCAAAAAAACATACTGATAGGCAAAGGAGGTGCAAGTCTTAAAAAGGTAGGAACTGAAGCACGTAAGGATATTGAGAAATTTTTGGATCAGAAAGTATTTCTTGAAACCTTTGTAAAAGTAATTCCAGACTGGCGCAGTAAAAAGAACTACTTAAAAAGTTTCGGGTACGAAAATTAAGCTTACCTTTGCAACCCCTTAATAATTAATACAATTCACAACACAATATGAGCAATATTATCGCAATCGTCGGAAGACCAAACGTAGGCAAATCTACCCTCTTTAACCGCTTAACAGAAAGTCGTAAAGCCATTGTCGATGATTTTAGCGGCGTAACCCGCGACCGTCACTACGGTTCAGCTGAATGGACTGACAAACAATTCACTGTAATTGATACTGGTGGTTACGTAGCAAACTCTGAAGATGTTTTTGAAGCAGCTATCCGCGAGCAAGTGGTTATCGCTATTGAAGAAGCAAGTGTATTATTGTTTATGGTTGACGTAACCACAGGCATTACAGATCTTGACGACGAAATAGCGCAATTACTTAGAAGAAGTAAAAAACCTGTATTTACAGTAGTAAACAAGGTTGATAATACACAACTACAAAACGAAGCTGCGGTGTTTTACGGATTTGGCCTTGGCGAAATCTACCCTATCTCGTCTATGACAGGATCAGGAACAGGTGATCTTCTTGATGATGTGATCAAAAACTTTGAAGATCTTCCTGAAGAAGAAAACACGCTTCCTAAAATCACAATCGTAGGTAGACCAAACGTTGGTAAATCTTCTTTAATCAATGCACTGATTGGTAAAGACAGAAACATTGTTACTCCAATTGCAGGTACAACCAGAGACTCTATACACATTCATTATAATCAGTTTGGACATGAATTCATGTTTATCGATACTGCCGGTTTACGTAAAAAAACCAAGGTAAAAGAGAACATTGAGTTTTATTCTGTAATGCGTACAATTAAAGCCTTAGAAGAAGCCGATGTGGTGATCTTAATGGTTGATGCAACCGAAGGTTTAGAATCGCAGGACGTGAATATTTTCCACCTTGCAGAGAAAAACAAGAAAGGTATCGTAATTCTTGTAAACAAATGGGACTTAATAGAGAAAGACAATAAAACTGTAAAAGCATTCGAAGAGCAGATTCGTCAGAAATTGCAGCCTTTTACTGATGTGCCAATTGTATTTACTTCAGTAGTAACTAAACAACGTATTTTCCAGGCTATTGAAACCGCTTTAGAAGTACATAAAAACAGAGGCAAGAAAATCCCAACATCTAAATTAAACGATGTAATGTTGCCGATCATAGAAAACTATCCGCCACCTGCATTAAAAGGAAAGTACATCAAAATAAAATACATCACACAGATCAATGGAACATCACCAATGTTTGCTTTCTTCTGTAACTTACCTCAATACATTAAAGAACCTTATAAAAGGTTTATCGAGAATAAGCTTCGTGAACATTTTGATTTTAGCGGAGTACCAATCCAGATTTATTTCAGACAGAAATAAGCTTACTGCAAGCTATTTAACGCCTGTTTTACCATAGCATCACTTAGGTTAAGCGCTTTATAATAACCCGCATCACCTAAGTGATACTTACATAAAAGCACCTTCATATCATTTAGGATCAGTGGTTTTGCCGAAGCCAGCTGTTTCTGATCAACAACAACATTACGATTCTGAATATACTTTAGCAGGTCACGATAGTCTGCTTCACTGACATTAAAAGTAGCCAGATTCTGCTCAATAAATGGTGCAGAGTATCTGCTGGCTAAAACATCATAAACAAAATCAAACAATATCTTTTTAGACGCCAGCATAGTATAACATTTGTTATAACCCATAGTATCCATTTTTACATAAATATCTGGCTGGATACCACCTCCTACTAGTCTGCCCTTTATACTATCCTTTTTAACAATTTTTTTCGAAGCAGTAAGCTCTCCATCATTAAAACGATTCTCTATCTCATCCTGATAAGCTTTATAGCCATCTTTATACGATTTCTGAATACTTCTGCCAGATGGAGTATAATAACGTGCAATTGTTAAATTCAATGCAGATCCATCTACAAAAGGAAATTGCTCCTGAACAAGTCCTTTACCAAAAGAACGGCGACCGATAATAAGCCCCCTGTTTAGATCTTGTACCGCGCCCGCCAGAATTTCGCTGGCCGATGCCGTGTTTTCATTAATAAGCACCACTAGTTTACCATCTTCAAACTCACCTCCACCTGTGGCCACATAATCTGTGCGCGGCTCATGTTTTCCTTCGGTATAAACAATTAATTTATTCTCCTCAAGAATTTGATTAGCCAGCCCCGTTGCCGCCGTTAAATAGCCTCCCCCGTTGTCCCGAAGATCAAGTACCAGCTTTTTCATCCCTTCAGATTTAAGCGACTTTATAGATTCCACAAAATCACGATCAGTATCTGACCCAAATTTACTGATCCTCACATAACCAACTTCGCTGTTAAGCATATACGACGCATCGATACTACTCACCAGTACCCTATCGCGTTTTACCGTAAAAACAGTTGCCAGGCTACTGCCAGGATGCACAATAGTTAATTTTACTGCAGTACCCTTTTTTCCCTTGATCTTACCAATCATCTGTTCTCTTGGCAAAGCCTTGCCACTAACAAAAATGGTATCTATTTTAATAATTCTGTCGCCCTGTTTTATTCCGGCCAAAAATGCCGGGCCATCCTTAATTACATTTGTAACCAGCAGGGTGTCATTTAAAATGTAATATTCAATGCCTATGCCCTCAAAGTTTCCATTTAATGATTCAGCAAATTCATTCGCTTTTTCTGGTGGAAGATATATGCTATGAGGATCAAGTTTATGCAATAAACTATCAATAGGCAGGTTATTTAAGCTATCGGCATTAACCTCGTCTACATAGTTTTTATTAATGATATGAAGAATTTCATCAACCTTTTGCGCATTATTATCCGCTATATATGTTGTCTTTTGGAAGGTATATCCCTGGTCTTTCAGAAACTTATACCCAAAAAACATCCCACCTATTAAAGTAACTGAATAAGTGAGGGCAATTAAGAGATTATAACGGGTATTCTTTTTCATGGCTAAAGGCACCGTAAAGGTACAAAATTAGACTGTTATATAATCAATTAACCGCTTTGATTTTTATTTGTTTAGTATTTTTTCTATTACTTTATAATTGAGAAGAAATCCTTATTTTGAATTGATTTCCCCTATTATTTCTGGTTTAACAAGAAAATCACGAATTTTAACAAAAATTAATCTAATGATAAGAGTAACCGAGCAAGAATCAACGTATAACGATATTGATAAAATGTCAGTACTTGAAATTCTAAAGGGCATAAATGATGAAGACAAAACAGTTCCCTATGCTGTGGAAAAAGTAATTCCTCAGATAGAGAAACTGGCTTCTGCTGTTGCCGAGCGAATGATAAACGGGGGAAGGTTATTTTACATCGGTGCAGGCACAAGTGGCCGACTGGGTGTTGTTGATGCCTCAGAGTGCCCTCCTACCTTTGGTGTTCCGTTTGATTGGGTTGTTGGAATTATTGCCGGCGGAGACACTGCCATACGAAGAGCAGTTGAAAATGCTGAAGATGATGACCAGCAAGCATGGATAGATCTGCAGGAATTTAAAATTGATGCCAACGACTGTTTAATTGGTCTTGCCGCATCTGGAACCACGCCATACGTTATCGGCGGACTAAACACTGCCCGTAAAAATGGCATTTTAACGGGTTGTATTGTATGCAACGAAGGGGGGCCGATAGCTGCTGAAAGTGATTTCCCTGTAGAGGTAGTAGTTGGTCCTGAATTTTTAACAGGTTCTACCAGAATGAAGTCTGGAACTGCACAAAAACTGGTTCTAAACATGCTTAGTACTACGGTAATGATAAAACTAGGCAGGGTAAAAGGCAACAAGATGGTAGACATGCAGCTAACCAATCATAAACTGGTAGACAGAGGTACACAAATGGTAATGGACGAACTGAATATAGATTATGAACATGCTGCTGATCTGCTTATCCGTTATGGAAGTGTCCGCAAAGCGGTTGAATCTACTCATAAATAACCCGACATGCACGAAATAGAGCCTTACTATCTATGGCGTGATGACTATATCGCGGCAGAAGATGAGCGTTCTCCGTTCTACAACACTGAGTACTCGGAATTTTATTTCGACAAGCAGCTGTACAATTTTCTGTTACATCCCCAATGGGATGATTTCGGATCAAGTACAATGTATCTTAAAGTACTGTATGTTGACTACGATAGAAATTATGCAGTCATAGAGCTTATTGGAGAGTGGAACGATGCCATCGGCAACGACATTATGCTTCTGAAACGTGAAATCATTGAACTGATGATTGACGAAGGCATAAATAAATTCATACTGATAGGCGAAAACGTACTGAACTTCCATTCTTCTGAAGATAGTTATTATGAAGAATGGTTTCAGGAAGTTGAAGATGGGTGGATTACAGGCATCAATTTCCAGGAACATGTAATCAATGAATTCCGTAACAGCAATATAGATTATTACATCAATTTTGGTGGCGAACTTGACGATATGGCATGGAGAACCTTAAAACCCCTTCAGTTTTTCAAGAAAGTTGAAGAAATCCTGACAAAAAGGCTAGGGGCATAGCTTTTGTTAGAATGAAACAATTCGTATCTTTAAATAAATTTAAAACACATGAATAATAACAATAATAATGATTGGGCACAACAGTCCGTTTTTGTAGAAGACTTAACTGGTAAAGTTGCCAAGAAATTCTTCGCGAATGTTTTTTTATGGATGTTTATAGCTCTTGGTTTATCAACATTAGCTGCTTTGCTTATTTCAACTTCTCCTGCAGCTTTAAGTCAATTAATTAATTTTGAAACAGGACAAAGAACAATACTAGGTTATATCGCAATGTTTGCGCCTCTTGGTCTGGTAATTTTAATGGGAACAGGATTTAACCGCCTGTCTTATGGTGCTTTATTAGGCGTATTTGTTCTATTTTCGGTTCTATTAGGTGTTAGTTTAAGTTTTATATTACTTATCTATACCGCTGGTTCAATTGTAGCATGTTTTGCTGCCGCAGCGGGTATATTTGGAATAATGGCAGTTTTAGGTTACACCACAGATGTAGATTTAAGCAAATTTGGCCCAATATTAATGGTAGGTGTAGTAGGCTTATTCATTGCCGGTATCATTAACATGTTTATTGGAAGTGATCGTTTTAGCTACATAATGAGCTTCTTTGGAGTAGCAATCTTTACAGCTCTAACAGCATACGATGTTCAGAAACTGAAACGTATTGGTGCGGGTATTGAAGAAAATGGGGATCAAATGGCGGCAACTGACGCTAAGAAACTGGCAATTATGGGCGCTTTATCTCTTTACCTTGACTTTATAAACATCTTCTTATATCTACTAAGAATCTTCGGAAGCAGAAAATAACAACCTGTTTCTTAAAAATATTAAAGGCGGGTGGAGCATGAACTATGATCCCACCCGCCTTTTCGTTGTCAACATATTTATCTCTCATAGGCAGATTGCCATCTCTATAATTTAAACACATTTTAAGCTTTCAAATTCAGCTGTACACTGTGATGTTTTCAAAACAATGTTTCGAAGTTCTGAGTTAATTGTCTCCTCTATACAATTTTATATGCTTTAACGGCCGAAATTTTGGAAATGATTTTTCTTTGTTGCACCTTTGTAATGCTTATAGAGAAAGACGGAGGGATTAGACCCTGCGAAGTCTTAGCAACCTGTGCTTACAAGGTGCTACATTCTACTGGAGCCAAACAATTGGTTCCCGAAAGATAAGTTAAAGTCGACACCTAAACCGGACTTTTCGAATAAGCTTTGTATGTAATGAGTTCGGCACTTGTTTAGGCACAGCCTCTATCAACTTTAGCTTATTACCTACTCATATTACTATTAAAAATGGACATTAGAGCAGAGTTAGAAAAACGTATCCTGATCATTGATGGTGCGATGGGCACTATGATACAACGTTACGTCCTTTCTGAAGAAGATTTCAGGGGCGAGCGGTTCAAAGATCACCCGTGTGATGTAAAAGGTAATAACGACTTACTAAACATTACCCGTCCAGATATCATTAAGGCAATTCATACCGAATATTTAAAGGCCGGTACAGATATMATTGAGACCAATACCTTTAGTACCCAACGTATTTCACTGGCCGATTACCAGATGGAAGAGCTTGATTATGAGATGAGCTTTGAAGGGGCTAAAATAGCCAAAGAGGCAGTTAATGAATTTATGGCGGCTAATCCCGACAGAAAATGTTTTGTTGCCGGTGCCGTAGGCCCGACTAACAGAACACTATCTATTTCTCCGGATGTAAACGATCCAGGGTTCAGGGCACTCACTTTCGATGAATTAGTTGATGCTTATTACGAACAAATACGCGGACTGGTTGATGGCGGTTCAGACCTGCTTTTAATTGAAACCATTTTTGACACCTTAAATGCCAAGGCCGCCATATTTGCCATCAAAAAATATGAGAATGTAATTGGCCGTAAAATAGAGATTATGATCTCCGGAACCATTACTGATGCTTCCGGCAGAACTTTATCAGGCCAAACTGCCGAGGCTTTCTTAAATTCCGTAATACACGCCAATCCATTAAGTATAGGCTTCAACTGCGCCTTGGGGGCAAAAGACATGAGGCCGCACATAGAAGAACTTTCGGCTAAGGCAGGCTGCTATGTTTCTGCCTATCCTAATGCGGGTTTGCCAAATGAATTTGGTGCTTACGATGAAATGCCTCATGAAACTGCTCATCTGGTAGAAGATTTTATTCAGCACGGTTTTGTAAATATTGTAGGTGGTTGTTGCGGAACTACACCTGAGCATATCGGCTGCATAGCCGAAAAAGCAAAAAATGTAGCACCGCGTAAAATACCTCAGATAGAACCTTATCTGCGTTTAAGCGGATTGGAACCGGTTACCATAACTCCAGAGAGTATTTTTGTAAACATTGGTGAGCGTACAAACATTACCGGTTCTCCAAAATTCTCTAAGCTCATTTTAGGTGGAGATTTTGAAGCGGCACTTGCCGTTGCCCGTCAGCAGGTTGAGGGTGGTGCACAGGTTATCGATGTGAATATGGATGAGGGGATGATTGATTCGGAAGCCTCTATGACCAAATTCCTTAACCTGATTGCGTCTGAACCTGATATTTCCAAGTTGCCTATCATGGTCGATTCGTCTAAATGGACGGTTATAGAAGCCGGGTTAAAATGCTTGCAGGGAAAAGGAATTGTAAACTCCATCTCTCTTAAAGAAGGCGAAGACAAATTCCGTGAAAGTGCGCGCAAAATCATGACCTACGGTGCTGCCATAGTAGTAATGGCATTTGATGAGCAGGGACAGGCCGATAATTTTGAAAGAAGAAAAGAGATCTGTAAAAGATCATATGATATTTTAGTTGATGAAATTGGCTTTCCGCCTCAGGACATCATCTTTGACCCGAACATCCTTACCGTTGCAACCGGATTAGAAGAACATAACAACTATGCGGTAGATTTTATAAATGCTACCCGCTGGATCAAAGAAAACCTGCCCCATGCAAAAGTAAGTGGTGGTGTTTCGAACATCTCCTTCTCGTTTAGAGGTAATAATACCGTTAGGGAAGCGATGCACTCTGCATTTTTATACCACGCCATCAAAGCTGGTTTAGATATGGGGATTGTAAATGCCGGAATGCTAGAGGTTTATCAGGAAATTCCGCCAGAGCTTTTAGTACTTGTAGAGGATGTATTGTTAAACCGAAGAGACGATGCTACAGAGCGGTTGGTTGAATTTGCAGACACCATCAAATCTAAAGGAAAAGAGATTGTCAGGGATGAGGAATGGCGTAAAACCAGTGTAGAAGAAAGACTTTCTCATTCGTTAGTTAAGGGAATTATAGAATACCTTGATGCTGATGTTGAAGAAGCACGTCAGAAATACGCGAGACCCATTCAGGTAATTGAAGGTCCATTAATGGACGGGATGAACATTGTGGGTGACCTTTTTGGGGCCGGTAAAATGTTCCTGCCGCAGGTTGTAAAATCTGCTCGTGTAATGAAAAAGGCCGTGGCTTATCTGTTGCCATTTATTGAGCAGGAAAAGCTGGATAACCCGGATCAGGATCAGAATTCATCGGCCGGAAGGGTATTAATGGCTACTGTAAAAGGTGATGTTCATGATATCGGAAAGAACATTGTAGGTGTAGTTTTAGCTTGTAATAACTTCGAAATTGTGGATATGGGCGTAATKGTTCCTGCACAGGAAATCATTAAAAAAGCCAAAGAAATAAATGCTGATATTATTGGCTTAAGTGGTTTAATTACCCCTTCGCTTGATGAAATGGTACACTTCGCCAAAGAAATGGAGCGCGAAGGCTTTACCATTCCTTTAATTATTGGTGGTGCTACTACCTCCAGGATTCATGCTGCGGTTAAGGTTGCGCCTAACTACTCGGGGCCAGCCATCCATGTGCTTGATGCTTCGAGAAGTGTAACGGTTTGTAGTACTTTAATGAACAAAGATACCCGCGATGAGTACATCCAGGGTATTCGCGAGGAATATGATAAAGCACGTGAGGCGCACTTAAATAAGCGCTCTGATAAACGTTTTAAAACAATTGAAGAAGCCAGAAAGGATAACTTTAAGATAGATACCGCATTGGTTGCTCCTGCTCCTTCTTTTACAGGAACCAGGGTATTTGAAAATTACCCTCTTGAAGAGCTTGTGCCTTATATAGACTGGACTCCTTTTTTCCAAACCTGGGAACTGCGTGGTAGTTACCCGCGTATCCTTGAGGATAAAGTTGTTGGTGATGAGGCTAAAAAACTTTTTAATGACGCCAAAGCATTGTTAAAAAAGATTGTTGACGAGAAATTACTTACTGCAAAAGCGGTAATAGGTTTCTGGCCTGCATATGCAAAAGGCGATGATATTGTGCTTGATGTGGAAGGTAAAGAGGTGGTGATCCATACTTTACGTCAACAAGCTGAAAAAGTTGCCGGACAACCATATTATGCGCTCTCGGATTTTATTGCACAACAGGAAACTGGTGTGCCTGATTATTTTGGCGGTTTCGCACTTACTACAGGTATTGGTTGTGATGAAATGGTAGCTGAATTTGAGGCTAACTATGACGACTACAACAGTATTATGGCTAAGGCATTGGCCGATAGGCTTGCTGAGGCTTTTGCTGAGAAAATGCATGAGCTTGTCCGTAAGGATTACTGGGGTTATGCAAAGGATGAAAATCTGGACAATGAGGCACTGATTAAAGAGGAATACGCAGGTATTCGTCCGGCACCGGGTTACCCTGCTTGTCCGGAGCATACCGAAAAAGGCACTTTGTTCGAATTGCTCGATGCCGAGAACAGAATTGGCTTGCATTTAACTGAAAGCTATGCGATGCACCCTACCGCAGCGGTAAGCGGTTTCTACTTTGCCCATCCGCAATCAAGATATTTTGGACTTGGTAAAATAACCAAAGACCAGATTGATGATTATGCAATCAGAAAAGACATGCCTGTAGAAGAAGTAGAAAGATGGCTAAGTCCTAATCTTGCCTATTAAATTAACCAAACAAACTGACCAAAATKAAAATTGTAGATCATATTAATAATGCCAAGGGTAAAACCTTGTTCTCTTTTGAATTATTACCGCCAGTTAAAGGCAAAAGCATAGACGAAATTTATAAAGCGATAGATCCGTTAATGGAGTTTAACCCTCCTTTTATAGATGTGACCTATCACCGTGAAGATTATATTTATAAACAACACAGTAACGGCCTGTTAGAAAAAGTTTCTTATCGCAAAAGACCCGGTACAGTAGCCATTTGTGCTGCTATTATGAACAGGTACAAAGTAGATGCAGTACCTCACCTGATTTGCGGCGGTTTTACGAAAGAAGAAACCGAGAATGCTTTAATAGACCTTCAGTTTCTGGGTATCGACAATGTGTTGGTACTAAGAGGAGATGCGCGCCATGCGGATTCTTCTTTTATTCCTACCCCGGGTGGACATGCCTTTGCAACCGATTTGCTGCAACAGGTAACTGACATGAACAGCGGAAGGTACCTGCACGAAGATCATTCTGCATTTAAAACAGATTTTTGCATCGGTGTTGCCGGTTATCCAGAAAAACATTTCGAAGCGCCTAATTTGAAGACTGACTTTAAGTATCTGAAACAAAAAGTGGATATGGGTGCAGAGTTCATTGTAACGCAAATGTTTTTTGACAACACCAAATACGTGAATTTTGTGCAGCAATGCAGAGAGAATGGGATCAATGTGCCCATCATTCCGGGCTTAAAGCCGATTACTTCATCTAAGCAGTTAATCAGTTTACCAAAGGTATTTCACATTGATCTTCCGGAGGAACTAACTGAAGCAGTTCAGGCGTGTAAGGATGAGAAGCAAGTGAAAGAGGTGGGCATAGAATGGATGATACAACAATGTAAAGAGCTAGTCCAGGTTGGCGCACCTGTATTGCATTTCTATACAATGAGTAATCCTGAGCCAACCAAAAAGATTGCTCAGGCAATATTTTAAGAAAAAATACAATCAAAACGATCGGTATCCTGAATTTTTCAGGATACCGATCGTTTTTAAAATAGTCTTTGTACCTTTAGGCTAACAAACTAATTTTACCGCTATGAAAAAACTGATGCTACTTATACTTGTCATTGCAAGTGCCTTTACAGCCTGTACTACTATAAAGTCTGGAACAATAGGAAATGGTGGGCTATCTCAATTGAGCGGAACTTGGGAACTTAACTATATTTCGGGTCCAAGAATAGCATTTAATGGCTTATACCCGGGTAAAAAACCTACGATCACATTCGAAGTGGCAGATAAAAAATTCAGTGGCAATACCAGCTGCAATTCTTACTCAGGAGCACTTGTTGCCGATGATACTTCCATCAACTTTACAGCGCCTTTTGCAATGACAAGAATGGCTTGTCCGGGCGAAGGAGAATCTACATTTGTACAAATGTTAAAGAAAGTAGGTAGTTATTCAGTAACCAGCGATACCACCCTTAACTTTATGATGGGCGATATCGCTATTATGCGTTTTAGTAAAAAGTAGTTAAATACTTTTTAAACGACTCGTAATCTGTATTCATCTTTTGTGCTTTTTTTGGCTTGGCCAAAAGATCTTTTACCTGATCCGGGAACTCAATATTTGCTTTGATTGTTTCCGGGAAAACATCAGGGAATTTACAGGCATGCGCTGTAGAAAGGAAAATGCCGGTATAATTATCGTCAGGATGTTCTGCTCTATATTTTTGTAATGCAAGCCATGCTATTGCAGTATGCGGACAGGTGATATAATTGAACTGTTCATATATTGCATTTATTCCGCTTAATGTTTCCTCATCGGTAAAGCGATAGCTTTGCAAAATCTGTTGTAATGCTTCCTTGTCGTTTTTAAACAGGTCCATTATCCTTACCCAATTACTTGGTGCACCTACATCCATTGCATTAGAATAGGTTTGTACAGATGGCTTGGTTTCGTAGACACCTGTTTCTAAGAATCTCGGAACAGTATCATTTACATTGGTTGCTGCTATAAATTGCTTTATCGGCAATCCCATTTTATAAGCCAAAAGGCCTGCTGCAATGTTACCAAAGTTTCCACTTGGAACAGAAAATACTACTTCCTCCTTACCTTGTCTCTTTAACTGGGCATAAGCATTGAAATAGTAAAATGTTTGCGGGATTAGTCTGGAAATATTGATAGAATTTGCCGAGGTCAACCTTAACCTTGCATTTAACTCTTCATCTGCAAAAGCTTGTTTAACCAGGGCCTGGCAATCGTCAAAAGTTCCATCAATCTCTACTGCATGGATATTCTGCCCGTTTGTACAAAGCTGCAGCTCCTGAATTTCGCTTACTTTTCCTTTAGGATAAAGGATAGTTACCCTGGTATGGGGAACACCTAAAAAGCCTAAGGCCACAGCCCCGCCGGTATCGCCAGATGTAGCAACAAGCACATCCAGGGTTTTCTCATTATCCTTTAAGAAATAAGCCATAATGCGGCTCATAAATCTGGCGCCAAAATCTTTGAAAGCCAGTGATGGGCCGTGGAATAATTCCAGTACTGCAGTGTTTTCGTCAAGTGACACTACCGGAGCTTCAAAATTGATAGCATCATCAATAATGGCTTGAAGATCTTCTAAAGGTATAGCATCTTTAAGTAATACCGCAGCTACTTTAAAGGCAATTTGGGATAAAGTGAACTGATCTATATGATCAATAAATTCTTTATCCAATTCCGGAATGTGAACCGGCATATATAAGCCTTTATCCAAAGGCATACTGTTAAAAACAGCAGTGGCAAAATCTACTTTTAAACTTTGGTTGTTGGTACTGTATAGTTTCATTTTGTTTGGTTATTAATCCAATATAATAGGGCCTCTTTTATTTACTTCCGAAACAAAAGACAAGCTATTTATCGAAATGTTCTTTAAATGCTGCTTTAACTTTTCAGTGATTTTGTTTGCTGTATCTGCATCCTTTGTAAGTGCAAATACCGATGGCCCTGATCCCGAAATACCAAAACCTACAGCACCTGCCTTCATTGCAATAGTACGCAGTTTGTAAAAATCAGGAATTAGTATGGAACGTGTTGGTTCAACCAGTATATCTGTCATACTTCTTCCGATCAAATCATAATCCTTCATAAACAATCCACTGACCAAGCCGGCCACATTTCCCCATTGGGTTACTGCATCCTTTAACAAAACTTTAGAACGGATCATCTGGCGGGCATCTTTAGTTGGCACATCAACTTCCGGGTACACTATTGCAGCGTGCATCTCTTCAGGAAAAGGCAGACTAATGATGTCCAATGGCTGATAACTTCTGATCAACACAAAACCCCCCATTAAGGCAGGCGCAACATTATCAGCATGACCATATCCGCAAGCCAGCTCCTCGCCTTTCATGGCAAAAGGAACAAGTTCTTTGTTGGTTAGTAAATTACCCATCAATGTGTTTATAGCAAACAAACCGGCTACAGTACTTGCAGAGCTTGAACCAAGTCCGCTGCCTATCGGCATCTTTTTGTGCAGTTCAATTTCTACACCCAGATCAGGTTTACCAATATGGTTTAAGTAATGTTGAACACTGGCACTTACTGTATTTTTTGTTGGGTTTAATGGCAACTTCCCATCATCACCTGTAATTTTTGAAATAGTAATACCCTTACCATCGGTAAGACTCATAATTACCTCATCACCTGGTTGGTTTACGGCAAAACCTAAAACATCATATCCACACACCACATTGGCAACAGTAGCTGGAGCGAAAACTTTTATAGACTTTTTCATCGTTTACCTACGTTTATGATGTCAGCAAATACGCCCGCAGCAGTTACTTCTGCTCCAGCACCAGGTCCTTTTACAACCAAAGGCCTGTCTTTATAACGATTAGTAGTAAACGAAATAATGTTATCACTACCAGAAAGGGTATAGAATGGGTGATTCTCATCTACCATTTGCAGGTTAATGGAAACCTTACCACCTTCTAGCTTACCAATATATCTTAATACTTTATTGTCTTGAGTCGCCTGTTTTTTCAGGTTCTCGAAGTAAGCTGAATTATTTTTTAACTCTTTATAAAAGTCGGCCACACTTTCTGCAGCCATACATGATGGAGGTAACATATTTTCTAGTTCTATATCTTTTTCTTCTAATGCATATCCGGCATCACGGGCCAGAATAAGCATTTTACGCATAAAGTCTTTCCCATTAAGGTCATCTCTCGGGTCAGGTTCGGTATACCCTTTTTCCTGTGCTTCTTTTACTACTTCATGAAAAAGAACTCCGTCTTTGTAGTTGTTAAAGATGTAAGAGATAGTACCCGAAAGGATGGCTTCGATACAAGCTACCTTGTCGCCACTTAGCATCAGGTCTTTAAGTGTACGGATAATTGGCAAACCTGCCCCTACATTGGTTTCGTAGAAAAAGTCGACTCCATAAGTCCTTGCTGCTTGTTTAAAGGCTGCATACTGCTCGTAATCTGCAGAGTTTCCTATTTTATTGCAGGTAACTACAGAGATGCTCGATTGTAATATATCCAGATAAAACTCAACCGGATTATGGCTTGCAGTATTGTCAACAAACACACAGTTCGGAAGGTTCATCGCTTTCATTCGTCTGATGAAATCAGGTAAGCTTGCTTTTGTGTCCTGATTGTTTAAGTCTTCTTCCCAGGTATTAAGGTCTATTCCTCTTGGGTCAAGATACATTTTACGGGTATTACTAACCCCCATAACTTTTACTTGCAAATCGTTATTATCGGCAAGGAAAGGCATTTGATCCTGAAGTTGTTTAAACAGGGTTTTACCTATGTTGCCGGTACCCAGACAGAACACATGTAAAGTCTTTTTAAGATCTGCATAAAATGCATCATGAATGGCATTTACTGCCTTAGACAAGTCGGTTTTCGAGATAATTACCGAGATGTTATATTCTGAAGAGCCTTGTGCAATGGCCCTTACATTTACACCATTACGGCCAAGGGCGCTAAACAATTTACCAGACATACCTGGTGTGCGCTTCATGTTCTCACCAACTATGGCTACAACTGATAGTCCGTTTTCTACTTCAGGATATTCAAGCTTTCTGGCTTGAAGTTCCAGTTCAAACTCTTTATTGATTAACGACAAGGCCTTTAAAGAATCGGCTGGTTTTACCGCAAAGGTGATGCTATGCTCGGATGACGACTGAGTGATCAGCACAACGTTAACCTGTTCACGTGAAAGCATAGAGAACAACCTGCCACTAAAGCCTGCTTTGCCTACCATGCCGCTTCCTGAAAGGTTTAAAACGCTGATCTCATCAATTGAGGAGATTCCCTTTATCGGAAGGTTTGAAGGGCTTATGCCGTGCTTAATGTATGTTCCGGCAAAGTCAGTATTAAAGGTGTTYTTGATTACAATTGGAATCTTCTTTAAAAAAGCAGGGATCATGGTTGGGGGATAGATCACCTTGGCACCAAAATAAGAGAGCTCCATTGCTTCAGTATAACTCAGTTCAGGTAATGAAAAAGCTTTTTTAACGATGCGCGGATCCGCTGTTAACATCCCGTCAACATCAGTCCAGATCTGTATTTCTGATGCGTTTAAGGCTGCACCCCATATTGCGGCGGTATAATCGCTGCCGCCACGACCAAGAGTGGTTACACGCCCATCATCATTGCTTGATATGAAACCGGTAACAAACAAAAGCTTGTCTTGGTTGGCTTCGTAAAAATCGTTGATAAGCATCTCGGTCATGTAAGTATTTACCTTAGCCTGGCCAAAATTACTGTCTGTTTTGATCAGCTCTGCTCCATCAACATAAACAGCATTAGAAAATTGTTGTTTGGCAATGTGGCTGATCATTACTGTAGAACAGCGTTCGCCATAACTAAGAATCAAATCTTTGGTTTGAGCACTAAGTTCACGAAGATTATATACGGATTGTAAAATATCTTCCAGTTCGTTAAAATAAATTTTAAGTTTAGTAAGCACTGGATTTTGTGCCCCGGCAGGTAACAAAGCTCTGATTACCTTGAAGTGTTTCTCCTCAACAAGTTTTAATGCGTCGCCGTAGTCTCTTAGGTTCCGGGCATTTTCTGCCATGTCAAGTAATGCGTTGGTAACACCGCCCATGGCTGATAAAACTACTATAGGGTTCTCATCTCCCTGCAGTGGTTTAAGTATCTCTATCAAAGCGCTTATGCTTTCGACAGAACCGACCGATGTGCCTCCAAATTTTAAAATATTCATAGTTGTTGGTTAAAAAAAAAGCGCCTTCCTGGTTTAGAGGAAGGCGCTTTTCGTGGTTTTTTATTTTTTCAGTTACACCATTAGCTTACCTTCCTCCGAGTAATCCCGGTGGTGGTTGTAGTGGTTGTAATTGTTGAGTTCATATACATTGTATTTTTTACACTTAGTGTGCTGCGGTGTAAAGTAAAGTTATATTTTTCTAATTAGCAAATGATTATAAAAATATTTTATATCAGGTTTCTTACCTTTACACCTTTATATGCGAGGATTAGTAATTAAATCAACAGGAAGCTGGTATCAGGTACATGCAGAAAATGGCATCAATTATGACTGCCGGATTAAGGGCAAGTTTAGAATTCAGGGTATTCAGACCACAAATCCTATTGCCGTTGGTGATCAGGTAGAGTTTGAACTTGAGCCAAATTCCGACAATGGGGTGATTCATAAACTGCACGACCGGAAAAACTACATTATCCGTAAATCCATCAATTTATCAAAACAGGCTCAAATTATTGCGGCCAACATGGATCAGGCTTTTCTGGTAGTTACCCTTGCCTCTCCCCGCACGTCTTTAGGTTTTATAGATCGCTTTTTGGCAACGGCCGAAGCCTATTCCATTCCTGCGGTTCTGATTTTCAATAAACTTGACCTCTTTAATGAAGATGGCCTGGCTATTTTAGCTGAATATGCAGCTATTTACGAAAACATAGGTTATCCATGCTATACCGTATCTGCTATAGAAGGCACCAATATCCCTCAGATAGAAAGTTTAYTTAAAGACAAAACGACTTTGTTTTCTGGCCACTCAGGTGTAGGAAAATCAAGTCTAATTAATGCATTACTACCCGGAAGAAGCATTAAGACTGGTGAAATATCGGAAGCCAGCGACAAAGGCCAGCACACTACAACTTTTGCAGAGATGCATACTTTACCTTTCGGAGGCTATCTTATAGATACTCCGGGCATCAGAGAACTGGGCATATTTGACATCAGGCCTGAAGAACTTGGTCATTATTTCAGAGAGATGAGGGACTTGATGAATGAATGTAAATTCAATAATTGCCGACATGTGAATGAACCAGGATGTGCTGTGATAAGAGCGGTAGAAAATGGTGAAATAGAGCTAAGCAGGTACGAAAGCTATCTTAGTATTTATAACGGCAACGAAACACGGGCCTAAGCGGTATGAGAGCGGTTATCCAAAGAGTTACTGAAGCCAGCTGTAAGGTAGACGGCAAAATAACAGGTGCCATTACCGATGGTTTTCTGGTATTGCTAGGTATTGAAGATGCCGACACACATGAAGACCTGGATTGGCTGGCTCAAAAAATAGTGAACATGCGGGTTTTTGGAGATGAAAACGGGCTAATGAACAAAGGTCTCGCAGATATTGATGGAAACATTTTACTGATTAGTCAGTTTACATTGTTTGCGTCTACTAAAAAAGGCAATAGGCCCGGATTTACCAGGGCAGCAAGACCTGACAAGGCCATTCCCCTATATGAATCCATGATTAAGCAATTGTCTTCATTGCTCAATAAAGAAGTCCAAACCGGAATATTCGGGGCAGACATGAAGATCAGCCTTGTAAACGATGGTCCGGTTACCATCAGTATCGACACAAAAAACAAAGAATAACAGCTTTGCTGAATTTTGGGTAAATTTATTTTCATCATAAATTAATCTTACCTAAATTACTGGTATGCCACTCCAAAAAACCAACACTGAAACCATTGTTTTAGTATCCTTTGTTGTATTGAAGCTTTTTTTACACTGTTTCCTGATTAATCCGGTATACGAATTACATCGTGATGAGTTTTTACACCTCGATCAGGCAAACCATCTGGCATGGGGCTTTCAATCTGTTCCTCCTGTTACCTCCATTTTTGCATGGATCATAAAAATGCTTGGCGGCGGTACTTTTATAATACGTCTGATTACCGCGTGTTTTGGCGCAGGTACATTAATGTATTCCTGGTTTATTGTAAAAGCGCTAAAAGGTGATCTGTTTGCCAAGATATTATGTATGGTGGCATTGTTTGCATGTGCCATTGCGCGTTTGGATATGTTATTTCAGCCCAATGCTTTTGATATTTTATGCTGGACAGCCACTTACTATTACTTTATAAAATACATCTCTACAAATGCGCCAAGGTTTATTTACTATGCAATACTTGCCATTGCAATTGGTTTTTTAAACAAATACAGTATTGCTTTTTTGGTTGTTGGTTTAGGGCTTGGGTTTTCCATATCCGCGCAGCGGCATATATTTGCTGTAAAACACTTATACTTCGCCATTGCCATTGGCCTACTGCTGGTTTTACCAAATCTGTTATGGCAATATCAAAATCATTTCCCTGTGGTTAAACATATGAAGGAGCTTGCAGCAACCCAGTTGGATAAAATTAACCGAATAGACTTCCTAAAAGAGCAGTTGCTTTATTACATCGGCGATCTGTGGATTTTATTTGCTGCAGCAATTGCCTTTTTTGTTTATAAACCATTTAAAAATTTAAGATGGATTGGCTTAAGCTACCTGATTACCATTGGCTTGTTTACCTGGTTTAGGGCAAAAGGGTATTATGCTGCCGGGCTTTATCCTGTTTTACTAGCCTGCGGATCTGTTTATCTCGCCGCTTTACTTAAAACTGGATGGCAAAGATATCTTAAGGCTATTCCTTTAATTACTGCTGTAGCAATGTTTTTTCTTATCCTGCCTTATGCCTATCCAATACTAACCCCGAGGGAAATTACCCTTAAAAAGGAGAAATTTGAAAAACTAGGTGTTATGAGATGGGAAGACGGGAAAAACCATCATCTCCCTCAGGATTTTGCTGACATGCTTGGCTGGAAAGAATTGGCAACAATTGTAGATGAGGTCTATAAAAGGATCCCGCAAAAGGAAAACCTGATTATTCTTTGTGATAATTATGGAGAAGCCGGAGCTATAAATCATTATTCTACTTTTAAAAACATCAATGCTGTTTCTTTCAGTGCAGACTACATTACCTGGGTTAATCTGGACAAACAAATTAAAAATGTTATCCTTGTTACGAGTATAGACGATGATGATCCCGATCGGAAAGTGGAAAAACCTATATTTGAACGGGTATCGAAAATCAATTCCGTTAAAAATAAAATGGCCCGTGAATACGGGACATCCGTTTATTTACTGGAGAACGCTAAAATTGACATCAATGCCCGGTTAAGAGCGGAAATGAAAGAAGACTAAAATGACAATAGAAGAAGCACAGAAAACTGTAGACCAATGGATTAATACCACAGGCATCAGGTATTTTAATGAATTAACGAATACCGCCATTTTAATGGAAGAGGTGGGTGAGGTAGCCAGAATCATGTCTAGAAAGTATGGCGAGCAATCTTTTAAGAAAAGCGACGAAGCAGTTGATCTGGGTGATGAAATGGCTGATGTGCTTTTTGTATTGATATGTTTGGCCAATCAGACCGGCATTGATTTGACCACTGCCCTGGAGAAGAACCTGGTTAAAAAGAATATTCGCGATGCGGAAAGGCATAAAAACAACGAGAAGTTAAAATAAAAAAAGGCAGCGTTTTTAGACGCTGCCTTTCAGGTATTTCAAAATAATGTCTTTAATCGAGGGTTAGTGCTGCTTTAATTTTAGCTGCCGCTTCTGCCAATTCCTCGTCTGTAGGTTTTAGCTTTTCTTTACTAAAATTCATGTCGTTTACGGCATTCATTGGAATCAGGTGAATATGCACATGTGGTACTTCAAGTCCGATTACTGCCACGCCTACTTTTTTACAGGGAAAAGCTTCCTTTAACCCCTGGGCTACAATTTTTGCGAACAAGGTCAGTCCAAAATAACTTTCGTCATCCATATCAAAGATGTAATCAATTTCCTTTTTTGGAATAACCAGTACATGCCCCATTACTAACGGACTCACGTCTAAAAAGGCAAGGAATTCACTGGTTTCTGCAACTATATGTGCCGGAATATCGCCATTAACAATTTTTGAAAATATGCTTGACATGATTTTGGGTTTTATCTCGTGATTTCCAATATTTCGAATTCAATTTTACCGGCCGGTACTTGAATTTCAGTTTTATCGCCAACTGACTTACCCAATAAACCCTGGGCAATAGGAGATTTTACAGAAATCTTTCCTGTTTTTAAATCTGCCTCCGACTCCGCTACCAATTGATAGCTCATTGTAGCGCCATTTTTAACATTTTTGATCTTTACGATTGATAATGCAAGTACTTTAGAAGTATCCAGTTTCGATTCATCAATTAGCCTTGCTGTTGAAAGTGTTGTTTCAAGCTTAGCTATCTTGGCTTCATGTAAACCTTGGGCTTCTTTTGCTGCATCATATTCCGCGTTCTCAGAAAGGTCACCTTTATCTCTTGCTTCTGCTATTGCTTTAGATATTAACTGCCTTCCGGTAGTTTTTAAATAGTGCACCTCTTCTTTTAGTCTCTCTAAACCATCTTGGGTATAATATGTTACCTCTGTCATAGCTCGTTTATTTTGTTAGTTACTCTAAAAAACAAACAAGACTACATGGGATTCTAAACCTACATAGTCTTGCTTCAATTAAAACGAAGATAATGGGGTAATACCACAAAAACAAATTATTGATCTAAAATGATGCAGTTATGAACAAAATAAGGCTATTTTTATATTTCCATTAAGTTAACAGTTATAGAATGAATACTTTAAAAACCCTATTTCTATTCTTAATCACTTCATTTACAGTTAGTGCACAAGAATTATACACACCCAGAAATATAAAAAATGCATATGATAATGGAACACGTTCATACGATGGGAAACCAGGTAAAAATTACTGGCAAAATCGGGGAAAGTATGACATTCAGGTATCGGTTGACGAAAAAAACAAGATTGTAACTGGAAAAGAAACTATTGTTTACGCAAATAATAGCCCTGATACATTAAAATCAGCCGCAATAAGATTCGTAAACAATATCCACAAACCAGAATCTCCAAGATCTGGTTATGTTGGTGCTGATTTCTTAAGCTCCGGCTTAAAAATCTCCTCATTTACAGTAAATGGCCAGGCCTACCAAGTGAACAGTACCAATTGGGGGACGGTTGCAAGTGTTGCACTTAAGAGCCCACTCCCTTCTGGCCAATCGGCAACCTTTGTGATCGAATGGAACTATCCCTTGTCAAAGCAGAGTGGTCGCGAGGGACAAATCGACAACACTTCTCTTTTTGTGGCCTACGCTTACCCCAGAATATCTGTATATGATGATTACAATGGATGGGATATGATTCCGCATAGCGACAGAACAGAGTTTTATAACGATTTTAACGACTATAAACTTGCTGTTAAAGCGCCAAAAAATTATGTTGTCTGGGCAACAGGTGATCTGTTAAACCCTGATGAAGTTTTGGAAGCTGAATATGCGTCGAGACTTAAAAAGTCTTACACTTCTGACGAGGTGATCCATATTGCTACAGCCGCTGAAATGAAAAAAGGCGGGGTAACAAAACCAAAAGACGACAACATCTGGAAGTTTGAAGCCAACAATATAAGCGATGTTACTTTTTCATTAAGCAGTAGCTATTTATGGGATGCAGGAAGTATTGTAGTTGATAAGAAAACCAATAGAAGGGTTAGTGTTCAGGCGGCTTATAATGAAGCTGCAAATGATTTTTCTCATGCAGTTGAATGGGGCAAGCTTGCACTGGATTGGTTCTCTAACAACTGGCCTGGGGTGCCCTACCCTTTCTCCAAAATGACCGCTTTTCAGGGATTTGCTGACATGGAATATCCAATGATGGTGAATGACTCCAGCACGCCAGATCTGGAGTTTTCTCAATTCGTACTTAATCATGAAATTGCTCATACATATTTCCCTTTTTACATGGGCACCAATGAAACACGCTATGCATTTATGGATGAAGGTTGGGCCACCACATTAGAATATTTGATAGGGCAACAGCAATTAGGCAAAGAAAAAGCCGCAGAAAATTATAAGAAGTTCAGGGTACAACGTTGGATATCTGACCCTTCAACGGAGCAAGATCAGCCAATTATCTCTATGTCAACCCAGGTATCAGATGCCGGATACGGCAATAATGCATACGGTAAACCTTCATTGGCATATCTGGCTTTAAAAGATTTACTTGGCGACGAAGTATTTGGAAAGGCACTGCATACCTACATGGATCGTTGGAATGGTAAGCACCCCATTCCATGGGATTTCTTTTATTCCTTTAATGACGCCACAAAACAAAATTTAAACTGGTTTTGGAACAATTGGTTTTTTAGTAGCAGCTACATAGACCTTGCTATTGAAAAGGTAATTGTAAAGGGGAACAATTATACGATTTCAGTAAAAAATGCCGGAGGATTTGCAATTCCTTTTGACCTGAAGGTTATTTATAACGACGGCAAGGAACAGCTGATTCACCGAACTCCGGAAACATGGAAAAACAACCGTAAAGAGACATTTTTTGAAATCAGGGCAGATGCCCCCGTACGATCGATCACCTTAGATGGCGGTATTTTTATGGATGCCAAACCAGCTGATAATATTTGGCTAAAGAAATTATAAGTTGCGTAACTTCTCTGCCAGAACTTCTGAAATCTTGCGATAAGAGTCGAAGGTCCAGCCCCCAACATGTGGTGTTAATATCACCTTGTCGGATTTAGCCAGCTCCTGGTACCAGTTCTGAGTTCCCAAAGCAGGAAATTTCTCTACCTCTAGTACGTCGAGCCCTGCGCCGAGTATTTTATTTGCAGCTATTGCATTTAAGACTGCCTTTGTATTTACTACCTCGCCCCTTGCGGTATTGATAAAAAATATTGGCTTGCGGAAGTGAAACAGATACTCCTCATCTACCATTTGCCTGGTTTCAGATGTAAGCGGAATATGTAGGCTCAGCACATCGCTTTGCTTTACAATCTCTTCCATGCTTACTTCTTTAGCGTAAGCATCGGTAAAGCCTGTTTTATATTTATCATATGCAATAACGTTAACTTCAAAACCTGCTAATTTTTTCGCAAAGCTTTTACCCATAAAGCCATAGCCTATTATCCCTACGGTTTTACCTTTAAGCTCAAATCCACGACTACCCTCTCTGTCCCAAACACCATTTCGTACTTCAATGTCTGCCCTGCGGAAGTTATTCATAAGTGCAAGCAGCAAACCTGTAGCATGCTCTCCAACAGCATCCATGTTTCCTTCGGGAGCATTTAGCAGCTCAATATTTTTTTCCTTGGCAAACGCTTCATCTATGTTATCTAATCCCGCTCCTGCCCTTGCAACAAATTTTAACTTAACGCCCGCGCTTAAAAGTTCTTTATCAATCAAAAATTTTGTTCGAACAGCTATTCCTTCATACTCAGCAATTACAGCAAGCGTTTCGGCTCTTGTAATTAACGGTTGATCGTTTACTTCGTATCCCAGTGCAATGGCACTTTCTTTAAATGCCGGATGCAGATCGTCTACTATTAATATTTTCCCTTTGGTCATTATTAGAATTCTATTTATGCAAAAATACAGGGTTTAGTGATTTGATTTTACTGAGATAGCTGTGCTAAATGCTGTGTTAGCGCTATAAAATCTGCAACGCTTAATTGCTCCGCACGTTTATCAAAAAAGGCATGGTCATCCATTTTATCTTTAGGTACCACCCCGGATAGCGCATTACGCAATGTTTTTCTTCTTTGATTGAAACCCGCTTTTACGGTACGCCAGAAAAGCTTTTCATCACACGGCAGTGTTTCTACATTATTCCGGCTGAGCCTGATCACACCTGAATTTACTTTTGGTGGGGGATTAAATGTACCGGGCTTAACAGAAAACAGGTATTCAATATCGTAATAAGCCTGGATCAACACACTTAAAATGCCGTAGTCTTTAGTTCCTGCCTTAGATGCACAGCGTTCTGCAACTTCTTTCTGAAACATACCAACCATTTCCACAACATGTGTTCTGTTTTCGAGAATCTTGAACAGGATTTGAGAAGAAATATTATAAGGAAAGTTTCCGATGATCGCATACTTGTCAGGAAAAATTTCAGAAAGATTTAATGCCAGGAAATCACCATTTATTAGTCTATCGCCAAGCTGAGGATATTTTTCCTGCAGAAAACGATACGATTCCACATCTATATCAATTAAAAAAGTTTCAAGGTCTGTCCGTTCCAGTAAAATATCTGATAAGATTCCCATGCCCGGGCCTACCTCAAGTACTTGTTTGTATTTATCGGTATGAATAAGGCCGTTTACTATTTTTGCCGCAATGTTTTTATCCGTTAAAAAATGTTGCCCTAAATGCTTTTTTGCCTTTACCAAACTCATATCCTGATCTATTAAAAGGTGCAAAATAAGTAAACTTTTACTAGTATCGGACTAACATTCAGGTGAAATTCTGTAATTTGCGCTAAATTTTCTATTTAGATATGAGCAATAAAATTAAAATCGGTATAAGTATAGGTGACGTAAACGGCATAGGATTAGAGGTTATCCTTAAAACCTTATCTGAAAACCGCATCCTGGACTATTGTACGCCAATTGTTTATGGCCATACTAAAGTTGCTTCTTATCACCGTAAGGCATTAGGCATGAATGATCTTGTTTTTAATGTGATCAATAACGCTGATGCAGCTAATCCTAAAAAAGCAAACCTGATCAATTGCTGGGAAGAAGATGTTAAAATAGACTTAGGAGTTTCTAACGAAATTGGCGGTAAATATGCCCTTTTATCGTTAGAGAAAGCCACAGACGACCTCATTAATGGCAATATTGATGCATTGGTAACTGCTCCTATTAATAAACACAATATCCAATCTGATACTTTTAATTTCCCTGGACATACAGAGTACTTGCAACAACGCAGCGGTAGTGATGATGTGCTGATGTTTTTAATAAGCGAGGACATTCGTGTAGGTGTGGTAACCGGACATATTCCTATTACAGAGGTATCTGCAAGTATTACTAAAGACAAAATTGTAAAGAAACTGGTAATGATGAATGAAAGTCTTAAGAAAGACTTTTGGATAGAAAAACCAAAAATTGCAGTTCTGGGTCTTAATCCTCACGCTGGCGACAATGGTTTATTAGGAAAAGAAGAGGCCGATATTATTACACCTGCTATTCAGGAAGCTTTCGACAAAGGAGTAATTTGCTTTGGCCCTTACCCTGCCGATGGCTTTTTTGGTAATGGTGGGTATAAGCAATTCGACGCTGTACTGGCCATGTACCATGACCAGGGCCTTATCCCTTTTAAAACAATTGCTTTTAGCACAGGTGTTAATTATAGTGCTGGATTGAAGATTGTACGCACTTCACCAGACCACGGTACAGGATACGATATAGCAGGAAAGAATGTTGCAGATCCGACTTCGTTTATAGAAGCCGTTTTTGCCGCTACTCACATTGTGAAAAACCGCAGAGAACAAGAAGAATTATTAAAAAATCAACTGCGCAGTGGTGGAAAAATTATTGAAACTGCGGCAGACATGAAKGATGACGCAAATTAAGAGTATTTTATTTTTCAATAACATTTTAGAAATGTCAAATTAATTCTTACATTTGCGGGCTAAAATTTTGTTACAATTGAAACCATTAAAACAATTTTCAATCCCATTTACCGGCTTAAAAATTGGCAAACATCAGTTTGATTTTGAGATTGATAACAGCTTTTTTGATGCTTTTGAATACTCTTTAGTAAAAAAAGGTGATTTAAAAGCTAGCGTTGAATTAGACAAACAAGAAACAATGCTGATTTTGCAGTTCCATATTGAAGGAACTATAATTTTAGATTGCGACAAATGTTTAGCCGAGTTTGGAGCACCAATAAGCGTACAGGAAAGGCAGATTGTAAAATTTGCTGAAGATGAGTTAGAGAGTGATGATCTGGAGATCATTGTTCTTAGTAAAAAAGAAAGTGAGATCGATGTATCAGAACTTATTTATGAATTCATCACAGTATCTGTACCATATATAAAAATATGCGAGCAAAATGGCGAAGGCCAGCAATGCGACCAGGAAATGATAGCAAGACTGGAAAGTCTTTCTATCGGATCACAAAAAGAAGAAGAAGAACAACAAGATGATGACCCACGTTGGGCAGCATTAAAAAAATTAAAATAATAATTAAATAAATCAGCAATGGCACATCCAAAACGCAAGATTTCTAAAAGTAGAAGAGATAAAAGAAGAACCCACTATAAAGCAGAAGCTCCTTCTTTAGCTACTTGTCAAACAACAGGTGCAATCCACACACCTMACCGCGCTTACAACGTTGATGGTAACTTGTACTACAACGGTAAATTGGTTATTGAAAACACCTCAATAGGTTAATTTTCTGAAAAATAGTTTGTGTTTTAAGTCTTTGAAAGTTTAACTTAGAGACTGGAAACAAGGGTGATTTTACCTTATACACAAACTGATTTTTTACTATGAAAATAGGTCTCGATATAATGGGCGGAGACTATGCTCCTAAAGCAAATGTTTTAGGAGCAATAGCAGCCCATCCATTGTTATCTCCAGATGAGCAGATAGTGCTTATTGGAGATACGAAGCAGATTAAACCTTTACTCTCCGAAAACGGATTTGATCCGGATCTCTTTGAATATGTTCATACCGAGGAGGTAATAGGTATGGGTGAACATCCCACTAAGGCTATCGTTCAGAAGCCTAATTCCAGTATTTCTATAGGTTTCAATTTACTTAAAGAAGGTAAACTTGATTCATTTGCAAGCGCCGGTAATTCGGGAGCCATGCTTGTTGGTGCCGTTTTTAGTGTAAAAACTATTCCCGGAATCATAAGACCATGTCTTTCTACTTTTTTACCAAAGCTTAGCGGTGGCGTAGGTTTAATGGTGGATGTAGGCGCCAATGCAGATTGTAAGCCTGATACTTTATTACAATTTGGTGTTCTTGGAAGCTTGTACGCAGAAAATGTAATGGGTATAAGCAATCCTAAAGTAGCCTTGATGAATATTGGTGAGGAAGATGAAAAAGGAAATATGCTGAGTTTGGCAACATTCCCTTTAATGAAAGATACCAACCTGTTTAACTTTATAGGTAATGTAGAAGGCCGGGATTTATTTAACGATAAGGCCGATGTAATTGTTTGTGATGGCTTTACTGGAAATGTAATGCTTAAACTTGCAGAATCATTCTATGTACTAACATTAAAAAGAGGTTTAAAGGATGAATTCTTTGACCGCTTTAATTACGAGAACTACGGCGGAAGCCCGGTTCTTGGTGTAAATGCTCCGGTTGTTATAGGACATGGAATTTCTAGTCCTACGGCAGTAAAAAATATGATATTACAGTCCAGAGACATGATTACTACAGGCTTGGTAGGCAAGATACAAGCCGCTTTTAATAATTAATATCAAGAAATGAGTAAAATTCATGCTGCGATTACGGCTGTTAATGGCTACGTTCCCGAATACGTGCTTACAAACAAAGAGCTAGAATCGATTGTAGACACTACGGATGAATGGATCACGTCCAGAACAGGCATAAAAGAGCGCAGAATACTAAAAGGTGAAGGTTTAGGCACTTCAGATATGGCAGTTCATGCTGTTAATGGCTTACTTAAAAAACGTGGAATCACTGCTGAAGAGATCGAACTGATCATCTTCTGTACGACTACACCTGATTTACCTTTCCCTGCGTCTGCTAATATACTGGCAGACAAAATTGGAGCAAAAAATGCATGGGGTTACGACCTTCAGGCAGCTTGCTCTGGTTTCATTTATGGTGTTTCAACCGGAGCTCAGTTTATTGAATCGGGTAAACACAAAAAGGTTTTAGTAGTTGGAGGCGATAAGATGTCGTCCATCATTAACTACCAGGACCGTACTACCTGCATTATTTTTGGCGATGGTTGTGGCGCCGTACTTTTAGAACCAAACGAAGAAGGATTCGGAGTAATGGACTCTATCCTTAGGAGCGATGGTTCAGGCAGACAATTTTTGCACCAGAAAGCTGGTGGTTCTGCAAGACCGGCATCCCATGAAACAGTTGATAACCATGAACATGCCGTTTATCAGGAGGGGCAGGCTGTTTTCAAATTTGCCGTAACCAATATGGCGGATGTTGCAGCTGAAATTATGGATCGCAATAATCTTACTTCTGAAGATGTAACCTGGTTAGTACCTCATCAGGCCAATAAACGAATTATTGATGCCACAGCTTCAAGAATGGGAGTTGGTTCTGAAAAGGTGATGATCAACATTCAGCGCTATGGTAATACTACTAACGGCACCATCCCCCTATGTTTATGGGAATGGGAAAGTCAATTGAAGAAAGGCGACAACATTATACTTGCAGCCTTTAGCGGTGGTTTTACATGGGGTTCGGTTTACTTAAAATGGGCGTATTAAATTTTTAATCAGAATACAACTTAAAGACTTTTAAGTCGTTATGAGATGCATTTATAGATTTTTTGAATGCAAACTCATGATGATTTTATCATAATTAATCATAACTTAGTTAATTCTAAAAACACATTGTTTTCTTAAAATAACACCAAAAAATGGATATCAAACAAATTCAGGAACTTATTAAATTTGTTTCTCGTTCGGGCGTAAATGAAGTCGCTATTGAGCAAAAAGACTTCAAGATAACTATTAAAACAAATCAGACCCCAACAGTTGTTCATGCTACTGTTCCAGCTCCTGTTGTTACGTCTGCAATCCCTGCAGCCGCAGCGCCACAACCGGTGTCAGCTACAGAAACTAAAGCAGCTCCTGCAACTGAGGACACTTCAAAATACATTACCATTAAATCTCCAATGATCGGAACATTTTATCGCTCAGCCGGTCCTGATAAGCCACTATTTGTAAACGTTGGTGACGAGGTTTCTACTGGTAAAGTAATCTGCATTATTGAAGCAATGAAATTGTTCAATGAAATAGAAAGTGAAGTTTCTGGAAGAATCGTAAAAGTACTTGTTGATAATGCATCACCAGTAGAATATGATCAGCCATTGTTTTTAGTAGAACCAATTTAATCCGTCAGGCTGAATTTCGGTATCTCCATATTCAAAATAGATCCTGAAATAAACTGCGTAGCATTCTTGAAGACAAAAAATCAATAAATACTACTCCTGAAATTTCAGGATGACGAAAAGGAAAAATATATGTTTAAGAAAATATTAATTGCCAACAGGGGCGAAATCGCATTGCGAATTATTCGCACCTGTAAAGAAATGGGCATTAAAACGGTAGCTGTTTACTCTACTGCTGACAGGGAAAGCTTACATGTACGCTTTGCTGATGAAGCTGTTTGTATAGGGCCGCCACCAAGTAAAGATTCTTACCTGAGTATTCCTAACATTATATCTGCTGCTGAATTAACAAATGCAGATGCAATTCACCCAGGTTACGGATTTCTATCTGAGAATGCTAAATTCTCTTCCGTTTGCCGTGATTACGGTATTAAATTTATTGGAGCAACACCTGAACAAATCAACTCTATGGGCGACAAAGCGTCGGCTAAAGAGACCATGAAAAAAGCAGGCGTTCCTACTATTCCCGGATCTGAAGGTTTACTTGAAAGTGTTAAAGAAGGTATAAAAATTGCCAACGGCATGGGTTATCCGGTTATCCTGAAAGCAACTGCCGGTGGTGGTGGTCGTGGAATGCGCGTGGTATGGAAAGATGAAGAGTTCGAAAATGCATGGGATAGCGCCAGACAAGAATCGGGTGCTGCTTTTGGAAACGATGGATTATATTTAGAAAAATACATCGAAGACCCACGTCATATCGAGATCCAGATCATTGGTGATCAGTATGGCAAAGCTTGCCATTTATCTGAACGCGATTGTTCAATACAACGTCGTCACCAGAAACTTGTTGAAGAAGCCCCATCTCCTTTCATGACTCCTGAGTTAAGAGAGAAAATGGGCGAAGCTGCTATCAAAGGGGCAATCGCTGTTCAATACGAAGGTGCCGGTACAATTGAATTCCTGGTTGACAAACACCGCAACTTCTATTTTATGGAGATGAATACCCGTATTCAGGTTGAGCATCCGGTAACTGAAGAAGTAATCAACTACGATTTGATCAAAGAACAAATTAAAGTGGCTTCAGGTGTTCCTATTTCTGGCAAAAACTATATGCCTGATATGCACGCAATTGAATGCAGGATTAATGCGGAAGATCCTTTTAACAACTTCAGACCTTGTCCAGGTAAAATAACCAACTTCCACTCTCCCGGAGGTCATGGTGTAAGGGTTGATACGCATGTTTATGCTGGTTATCAAATTCCTTCTAACTACGACTCTATGATTGCTAAATTAATTTGTGTTGCACAAACACGTGAGGAAGCAATTAGTACGATGGAGCGTGCATTAAGTGAGTTTGTAATTGAAGGTGTAAAAACTACGATACCTTTTCACTTAAAATTGATGAAAGATCCTAACTTTAGAGCTGGTAATTTTACCACGAAGTTTATGGAAACCTTCGAATTTTCAGAATAGAAAAAACTATTTATAAGATTTAAAACGTAAATACCATTCTGAATAAAATAGAATGGTATTTTTGTTTTACAAATAACGTACATGAGTGATACTAAAAAAAGGGACCTTATTGGTGCTATAAAAGAAAAAGGGAAAACATTAGAAGCGGAAATGTCTTTCTTTGACCACATTGACGTACTTAGAAAGCATTTATTGCGCGCATTAGCCATTGTTCTGGTACTTACCATTGGGGCATTTTACTATACTGATTTTATTTTCAACACGATCATTATGGGCCCAAAAAACCCCAGCTTTTGGACCTATCGTATGATGTGTAAGCTGGTAGAGCGCTTTCCTTCTATAGGTCCGGAGTTCTGTATTACAAAAATTGATGCAAAAATCATCAATACAGAGATGGCCGGACAGTTCACACTCCAGCTGAATTCATGTGTAATGGTAGGTATCATATTGGGTATCCCCTATCTCCTGTTTGAACTTTGGTTATTTGTAAAACCAGCACTGCACGAGAACGAAAGAAAATCTGCAAGTGGCTTTGTAGCTTTTGCTTCATTCCTGTTTTTCTTAGGTATACTATTTGGGTATTACATCATCTGCCCTTTATCCATCAACTTCCTAACTAATTTTACAGTAAGTCCTGAGATTCAAAATACCTTTACAATTGACTCTTATCTTTCGTCAGTAATGACCTTAACGCTTGGTTCCGGAGTAATTTTCCAGTTACCGGTCATCATCTATATCTTATCAAAATTAGGTATAATGACTCCGGCATTTATGCGGGCAAGYAGAAGATACTCAACTGTTCTTATTTTAATAATAGCAGCTGTAGTTACACCAACTGCCGATCCATACACAATGCTAATTGTAGCACTGCCATTATTCTTGCTTTATGAATTGAGTATCTTTATATCTGCAAATATAGAGAAGAAAAGAAATAAAGATATTTATGGTGTGGCCAAGGTAAAATAGGCTTAGTACAATATTTAATTAAATAACAAAGTTTTAAAATGTCAATAGATAAAAAAATGAAAATTGCAATAGGCGCAGATCACGCAGGTTTTGAATATAAAGAGCTATTAAAATCCTACCTAACTGATTATGAAGTTAAAGACTTTGGAACTTATTCAAGCCAATCTGTTGATTACCCTGATTTTGCACACCMTGTAGCATCAGCAGTCGAAAGTGGCGAGTATACCTTTGGCATTTTAGTATGCGGAAGCGCAAATGGTGTGGCAATTACTGCAAACAAGCATCAGCAAATAAGAGCAGCGATTTGCTGGCTCAATGAACTTGCCGCTCTTGCAAGACAACACAACAATGCAAATGTTTTGTGCATTCCTGCCAGATTTGTTTCAGAAGATCTTGCAAAAGAAATGGCAACAACCTTCATCAATACACCTTTTGAAGGCGGCAGGCATGGTGTAAGGGTTGGAAAAATGTCCTGCTAAAAACCAATCGAAATAAAGAGAACCTAAGAAATTTAATCCGGCCGAGATGAAAAAGCAGCTTTTATATTCAAGTTTTTTATTACTTATTGGCTGTACTGCAGTGGCACAAAATAAAGATGCCATAAAATTCAGTCAGACCATCAATAAAGATAATGCTTCCAAACATCTGTCAATATTGGCATCCGATGAATACGAAGGTAGAGAAACTGGGAAAAAAGGTGGTTGGATGGCGGCCGAATACATTAAAAACCACTTTAAAACCATTGGTTTAAAAGGTCCTGTATCCGGAGATTACTTTCAGCCAGTTGACATAGTTTCGTTTGGTCTTTCACAAATAGTAACAGTAGATGGTCAACCGGCCGAACCTTTAACTGATTTTTTCATTATGCCCAAAACCGTTTCGACCAAAGGTTTTGCTTTTAATGCCAACAGCATATTATTTGCCGGCTATGGGCTAACAAAAGATGATTACAACGATTATGCTGGCCAAACAGTAGCCGGAAAGGTAGTAATGATCTTTAAATCAGGAGAACCCGGATCTCCCGCCCCTACTGCATCTATAAGAAATTCCAGCGCTTTAAATGCCAAACTTAAATATCTGACAGCGCAAAAGGCACAGGCAGTTCTGCTTATTGACCCTATTGTTGATAATATGCCTGACAATTTAAAAGGCTATCTCCAATCGGAAGAAATGGCATTAAAGAATAAGGAAACGATGGACCGTCAGGATGTTCCTCAAACTATGCCTGTTATCACAATAGGGACTTCACTTGCAAATAAAATTCTTGCCGGAGCCAGCACAAACATCGACGCACTTAAAAAGAAAATAACTGACAGTGGAAAACCTTCTCCACAAGAGATTAAAATAAGCGTGTGCGCAAGCGCAAGCAAGGTCGAGAAAAAAGTTAAATCTGAGAATGTTTTAGGTTTTTTGCCGGGTTCAGATCCCAAACTAAAGCGCGAAGTATTGATAATCACAGCCCACTACGATCACATTGGTATTACACCTGATGCCAAAGGCGATGATAAAATCAACAATGGTGCAGATGATGATGGATCTGGTACAACGGGTGTGTTGTTAATTGCCGAAGCATTTGCTAAAGCAAAGAAAGCAGGCAAAGGCCCTAAAAGAAGTATTTTATTTATGACTGTTACAGGTGAAGAAAAGGGATTACTTGGATCTGAATGGTACTCAGAAAATCCTGTCTTTCCTTTAGAAAACACCATTACAAACTTAAACATCGATATGATTGGCCGTGGCGACAAGGCACACGAAAGTGATAACAACTTCGTTTACATTATTGGTTCAGACATGCTAAGCTCAGATTTGGACAGAATTGGTAAAAAAGCCAACAAAACTTATGTGAATATCAATCTCGATGAAAAATATAATAACCGCACAGACCCTAATCAGTTCTATTATCGTTCTGATCATTATAATTTTGCCAAACATGGCATTCCGGTAATTTTCTATTTTAATGGTGTACATGATGATTACCACATGCCCGGAGATGAGGTAAGCAAGATAGATTTTCCTATGCTTGCCAAAAGAGCCAAATTGGTTTACTTTACAGCCTGGGAACTAGCCAATGGATTAAAGCGCCCGGTGGTTAATAAAAATGACGACGGCACGCCAAAGATGTAATAGTCAAATTACTTTTTTTCATGAATACTTGCATAGTTTTATCTAAGTTTGAAACTAACAAGATTCAAAACCAGGGGAAATGGTTTAAAGCCTTAAAAAGCTATATCTGAGAATTGAATAGGTAAATAAAAACAGGTGAAAACGATGGATATATCAGAGGAATTTTTGGAGAAGGCAGATGAGAAGGCCTTCGATTTAGGACATCGCAACACTATCAATCATAACATAGGCAAATATAATCTTGCTGTTGAACGCGGATTATCCAAGTTTGAAAATTTAGAGAACTCCAAAAGAAAAGCACACGTTATTAAGTGGCGCGTTATGGAGAACCTGGATAAGTTTTTACCAGAGTTCGAATCCAATTTCCAACGTAGAGGCGGTAAAGTAATTTGGGCAAACGACACCAATGAAGCCCAAAAAGAAATTCTGAATATCATTAAAAAGAATGGTGGAAAGACAGTAATTAAGTCGAAATCCATGACTACAGAAGAGATTCATTTAAATGATTTTCTTGAAAAAAATGATATTGAATCCCTAGAAAGTGATCTGGGCGAATATATAGTACAACTACTGGGGCAACCCCCATATCATATTGTGACGCCTGCAATGCATTTAAGCAAAGAGGATATTGCTAAATTATTTCATGAAAAATTTGGTACCCCTCTCGATTATACCCCTCAACAGCTTACCCAAAAGGCTCGTGAGCTTTTAAGAGATAAATACCTGAAAGCGGATATTGGGATTAGCGGGGGAAATTTTCTAATAGCCGACACAGGAAGCATTGCTTTAACTGAAAATGAGGGTAATGCAAGGCTATGTACAACTTTCCCTAAAATACACATTGCTATTGTGGGTATCGAGAAGATCATTCCTTCTATGGCAGATCTTGATCTTTTCTGGCCGCTTTTGGCTAGTCATGGTACGGGACAAAACCTAACCGTTTACAATACGATTCTAAGCGGTCCCAGAAGAGGTGAAGAAACTGATGGTCCGGAAGAAATGTACGTAATCTTACTTGATAACGGACGGACCAATTTACTTGCTCAAAAAGAACAGCGTCAGGGCTTATACTGCATTCGTTGCGGTGCTTGTCTCAACGCTTGCCCTGTTTATAAAAATATTGGCGGACATACTTATAATACTACTTACAGTGGCCCTATTGGCTCTATTATTACCCCGCATCTTAAAGGCATGAAAGATTTCAAGCATTTAAGCTACGCATCAAGCCTGTGCGGAAAATGCTCAGAAGTTTGTCCGGTTAAAATAGACATTCATAAAATGTTGTTGCTGAACAGACGAGACGCTGCTGCTAACCACGACAATAGTAAGGCCGAGGAAGTAGGCTGGAAAATCTGGAACGTAGGCATGTTAAAAAGATCAAGAATGGATTTCCTGAGTGGAAAAATCAAGAACTTCTTCCTTAAAAATCTATTTAGAAAAATATGGGGTAAATACCGTTCCATGCCGGTAATATCACCAAAGTCTTTTGCCAAGCAATGGGAAGAAAAAAATAAGGAATCTAAAAACCTATAAGCATGACCTTCGACCGAAAAGACAAAAGTGACAGCGCATTATTGAATTTCTATAAGCGCCTACTTTATCCAAGAATGGTCGAAGAGAAAATGCTAATCCTACTGCGCCAGGGTCGCATAGGCAAATGGTTTTCAGGAATTGGTCAGGAAGCTATTGCCGTAGGCAGTACTATGGCAATGGAAGCTCAGGAATATATCCTGCCGATGCACCGCAACCTTGGTGTATTTACAACCCGTGATATTCCTTTAAGAAAGCTAATGGCCCAATGGCAAGGCAAAATTACAGGCTTTACTAAAGGGAGAGATCGTTCCTTTCATTTTGGGACTCAGGATTATAAAATTATTGGGATGATATCCCACCTTGGCCCTCAAATGGCACTGGCTGATGGGATTGCACTTGCGGATTTAATTGAACATAAAGAGAAGGCGACTTTAGTGTTTACCGGCGAAGGGGCAACAAGCGAAGGTGATTTTCATGAAGCACTAAACGTTGCAGCGGTGTGGAACTTACCTGTGATCTTTCTTATAGAAAACAATGGCTATGGGCTCTCCACGCCTATAAATGAGCAATTCAAATGCAAAAACCTTGCAGATAAAGCTATTGGATATGGAATTGAGGGAATTCAGGTAGATGGCAACAATATCCTGGAGGTATATGATACGCTGAACTCGATAGCTACTTCTATCCGGAAATACCCAAGACCAGTCCTAATTGAATGCCTTACATTCAGAATGAGAGGACATGAAGAAGCTTCGGGAACTAAGTATATTCCGCAGGAGCTATTCGATAAATGGGCTGCAAAAGATCCCCTCAAAAACTTTGAACAGTACTTACTTGAACAAAATATTCTTACAGAGCGCTTAGTTCAGGAAATAAGCGCCTCATTCAAAACAGATATTGACCAGGAGATAGAAATTGCTTTTCGCGACCAGGAGCCCACTGTCGACATACAAACAGAACTTGACGACATGTTTTCGCCGTATTTGTTTGAAGCTACTGAACCAACCGGATCACCAAGAGAGATACGCTATTTAGATGCCATCACAGATGGACTGAGAACAGGCATGACAAAACATGAGAACCTTGTTTTGATGGGGCAGGATATTGCTGAATATGGTGGGGCTTTTAAGATTACTGATGGTTTTGTAAAGGAATTTGGAAAAGCAAGGGTTAGAAATACGCCCATCTGCGAGTCTGCTATTGTTGGCGCTGGTTTAGGGCTTTCAATAAATGGATATAAAGCTGTAGTAGAAATGCAATTTGCAGATTTTGTTACCTGCGGTTTCAATCAAATTGTCAATAACCTTGCAAAAACCCATTACCGATGGGGAGAAAAAGCTGATGTTGTGGTGCGCATGCCTACAGGAGCAGGAACTGGAGCCGGCCCTTTTCACTCTCAAAGCAATGAAGCATGGTTTACCAAAACCCCCGGACTAAAAGTTGTTTATCCGGCTTTCCCTTATGATGCCAAAGGATTGCTACTTTCCGCTATAGACGATCCGAATCCTGTAATGTATTTCGAGCATAAATATCTTTATCGTAGTTTGAGTGGCAATGTACCATCCGGATATTATAACATAGAGATTGGAAAGGCCAGTATTTTAAAACATGGAACACAACTAACTATCATAACTTATGGATTAGGGGTTCACTGGGCACTCTCTTATCTGGATGAAAATCCTGAGATTTCAGCCACTCTAGTCGACTTACGAAGTTTGCAGCCATGGGATAAAGAAACTGTTGCCACAGCAGTTAAAACAACAGGCAGAGCCCTGATCTTACATGAAGATACGTTAACCTGTGGCTTTGGCGCCGAGTTGGCTGCATGGATCTCTGAACATTGCTTTAAATACCTCGATGCTCCGGTTATGCGTTGCGCAAGTGCCGACACGGCCATACCAATGAGCAAAACGCTTGAAGATAGTTTCCTGGCAAAAAGCAGCCTCCCGGATACCGTGAAACGCCTGTTGGCTTACTAGTTTAACTTGGCATGATAATAGCCTGTTAGTTAAACACAAGCTAAGTTCATCGTATGAAATCATTATCTCTATTTTCCTTGCTCGCTATAACTGTTGTGAGTTGTAATCAGGGTCCTAAGCATCCTCAAGCCGATCTTGTTAATGCGCGTATTGGCACTCCAATGACAGAGGCTTCGATATTGCTTTATGCAGATTCCATTGATGCAACCCTCAATACTTATGAAAAGAATATCAGTCTGGTTTATCAACTGGGGCAGGCAACGATGCGTGTAGAAAAATACAGTTGGAATGGCAAACCGGTATTGTTTTCTCAGTACGAAAATGATGAAGGAATAAGCAATGAGATAAAAAAATACTATTTTAAAAATGATAGCCTGATTTTGTTGAGGGAGGGAGCCAAAATAACCAAACAGGGAACAGATGTTTTTGAGGATCATCGCACCTATCTTAGAAATAATATCCCCTTTAAAGAAGAATTCCGCAGTTCAGCCACCCTCACATCGCTTAAAGCCGAGCCTTTCCAGATCAGAAAGAAAACAGCTTCCGATCAGACAAAAGAATACAATGAAGACATAAAGTTATTAAACGACGCAGTTAACGGCGCTGATAAATTTGATTTGGTTTTCGATAATGTTATATCTGCTCCGGATGAAAGGTATATTCTCTTAAAAAGTAAAATCGCCGGCGGCTATACCGCAAGCATTTTAATAAAGGATACGGACAGCTATGTGGATAGTCTGTTAAAAGACCCTTCAATTTATAAGGACAAAAAATTGAATATAAAATGGGAAGTAAGAGACAAAGAAGCCGTTTATGTACCCGTAGCGGGCAGTGTTACCTCCGCTAACGGATTAAAAAGATAAGTATTCCCGTTATCAAGACAAACACAACGATATCTTTTTCTCAGTCGCTCTCCTTTTTTAAATTGTCTTCCGTCTTTTATGCTAAATACGGTGTTTATAGGAAGCTCTTCCAGGCGGGAAACATTTAACAGCAGATCATATTTTTTCAAAGCTCTTGACAACTTCAAATCAGTACAGCTGGCGGCAGATGGGTTATTTAAATAGCTTACAATTGCAGATTGTACGTCCTCAGGAAAAATATTCTGTTCAATAAAAGGTACCATCATGCGCTTAAAATTCCGTTTCCATTCATCACCATGAGGTTTTACTTTATTTTTGTGGTCGTTCCAGGTTAGCAGATGAGCAAATTCATGAACAGTGGTTACAAGAAAAGCGTAAGCATTAAGGTCATTATTGACCGAAATCTTATGCCCGGCACCCTTAAATGGATGTCTGTAATCACCAAGCTTTGTTGCTCTGTTCTTAGAAATCTTAAATTCACATTGAAAATAATCTATCCACCGGGCTATAATTGGAGCCGCGGCAACAGGCATGTATTGTGCTAAGATATTCTCCTTTTTCACAAAGGCCAAGATAATTAAATTACTTTAAAAGTTGATAGGCGATCAGACTCGCTACATATGCCATTCCGGTCATATACACAATTTGAATAATAGGCCATTTCCAGGATTTGGTTTCTCTGAATACCACTGCCACAGTACTCATACACTGCATTGCAAAAGCATAAAATAACATCAGGGAAAATGCCGTGGCAAATGTGAATACAGGCAGGCCGGTATCCGGATCCCGCGCCCCGCGCATTTTATTGCGGATGGTAGCAACCTCCCCATCATTATCCACACTATAAATAGTAGCCATTGTACCTACAAAAGCTTCTCTGGCAGCAAAAGAGGTAATTAAAGCAATACCTATTTTCCAGTCGAATCCTAAGGGTTTAATAGCAGGTTCTATCACATGCCCTAAAATACCCGCATAAGAGTTTTCAAGCTTCTCTGCGGCCCTATCTCTTTCCAATGTGCTAATTTGCACACTATCTTTTTGGGCTTCTATAGCTGCATATTTATCATCAATTTCTTTAAACCTTTCAGATGGGCCGTACGTTGCCAATACCCAAAGGATAATAGAGATGGCAATAATCACCTTACCTGCTTCAAATACAAACGTCTTTGATTTCTCATACATGGTATAAATCACATTTGTCCATCTCGGCATTCTATACACAGGCAGCTCCATAATGAAATATGATTTCTCTTTCGCCTTTATCAGGAACTTCATCACAAAAGCTACCACGACTGCTGCCAAAATACTAATAACGTACATCCCCATAAGGGTTAAGCCTTGCAAATTGATAAAGCCCCATACCATCTTTTCTGGCACAACCAATGAGATCAATAAAGTATAAACAGGTAATCTGGCAGAGCAGCTTACCAAAGGAGCAACCATAATAGTGATGATACGATCCTTCCAGCTTTCAATATTCCTTGCACTCATGATTGATGGAACGGCACATGCCAAACTTCCAATCATAGGTACTACAGATTTACCGCTAAGCCCAAACTTTCGCATGATCTTATCCATCATAAAGGTAACTCGAGCCATATAGCCGGTATCCTCCAGTATAGATATAAAAGCAAACAGGATCGCTATTTGAGGAATAAATATCACTACACCACCTAAACCAGCCAATACACCATCTAAAAGAAGATTGGTTAAAATACCATCTGGCAGATGCTGGTGTCCGTATTCAGTAAGCCACACAAAAGCATATTCAATTAGCTCCATTGGATAAGACGACCAGGAGAAAATAGAATTAAAAATAAAAAATAGAATCCCAATGAAGATCAGAAAGCCCCAAAATTTATTGGTAAGTACCGAATCCAGTTTATCACTAAAAACAAACTTTCTTGCCGCTCCGGTATCTTCTACCACCCCACTTAAAATGGTGCTTAAATACCTGTAGCGGGCAATGGTTTCAGCTGCTTGTAACTTAGAAGATTCAAAGGTATGCTCAGCTTTTATCCGCTCAAAGGCTTCATGATCCTGAAGGGAAAATGTATTAAGATGCTCGTGCTGATGCAGTATTTGTAAGGACAGGTAATTATTTTCTGTTTTGATGCGCTGCTTAACCAAATTAATAGCCTCTGGCGCCAATACATGCATATCCGCTCCCGCTACCTGGGTAGCAATTTTTGTAGTATTATCAATAGCTTCCTTTAGCTCAGTTAAGCCCGAATTGCTCCTTGCAGAAATTGCTACTACTTGTATCCCCAGCCGTTCAGAAAGTTTATTGATGTTGATATCAATTCCTTCTTTTTTGGCCATATCGGTCATATTAAGTGCCAGAACCATTGGAACACCCAAATCGGCCACCTGCGAATAAAGCAATAAATTTCTTCGAAGGTTTGTTGCGTCTGCTACCAGCACAACAATATCAGGATGACTTGAATTATTTTTATCAGCCAACACCTGAAATACGATGCTTTCGTCTTTGCTTTTTGGATACAGGCTATACGTACCAGGTAAATCAATTATTTCAGCCTGTTTATTATCGGCTAGTTTGCAATAGCCTACTTTCTTGTCAACAGTTATACCCGGAAAATTTCCAATCTTTTGATTTAATCCTGTAAGCAGGTTAAAAAGTGTAGATTTCCCAGTGTTGGGGTTACCAACTAAAGCAATTTTAATATCTTTTGCCAAAATTATTATTGAATTATAATAATAGACGCTTCGTTTTTACGCAAACAAAGTTGATATCCTGCAACGCGAATAGCTATTGGGTCACCAAGTGGCGCAAAACGTTCTACTTCTACTGTTTCACCAGGCAAGCATCCCATTTCCATTAATTTTACAGACATTTCAAGATCTGTAAACGCTACGATAGTACCTTGTTCTCCTGGATTTAACTGTGAAAGTTTCATCTATGTATAAGTGTTATTTTGAGGCGCAATTTAGACTTAATTTATAATAAATCCAAATAAGCAGGGATTTATATATAGTCATAAAAAAGCCCTTTAATAAATAAGGGGCTACTTGTTAAATTGATACAATTACTTACTTGGATAGCTGGAATAGCTAACTTTTGGGCATTTACAACCTGGTTTAAAAATGCTGCAGCTGCTAATTAATCCTACAAACATTAACAGCATCAATAAATTAAATCGTCTTTTCATTGTAATTAGATTTGTGTAGTAAGATATAGCTAAAAACGCCCATAAAAACACCTGTCATATCACATCCAAAATCCCACCACTCTGCTGATCTGTAAGTAAAAAACTTCCATTGTAACAATTCAATACCACCTCCAAGTGCTGCTGTAATTACAATGATCTTAAATATGGTCAGAGAGCGGAAGCTATAATTATGCTGATGTTTTATTTTACCATAAAACAACAGAATAGTAAGCACATAAAAGAACCCCAAATGAACCAATTTATCAAAGCCTTCAAAAAAAAAGCCTGATCCACTKGTATCAGGCATTTTCATATTACAAAGCACTAAAATTACAATGGTCCATACAATGGCCCAGACCTGATATTTTAATTCCCCGAATTTATTCATCAATTATGCTCCTACAAGTGCCTTGTAAGCATCCGAGGTTAATAAGCCTTCAACTTCCGAAAGATCAGAAACTGCAACCTTAACCATCCATCCTTGTCCATATGGATCAGAATTTACCAGCTCTGGGTTGTCATTAAGAGCAGCATTAGTTTCTGTCACGGTAGCAGTTACTGGCATAAACAGATCTGAAACTGTTTTAACCGCTTCTACAGTACCAAATACCTCGTCTTTGCTCACTTCGTCACCTACAGTATTTATGTCGATGTACACGATGTCGCCTAGCTCACGCTGGGCAAAATCAGTAATACCGATATAAGCTTCATTACCCTCAATTCTAAGCCATTCGTGGTCTTTAGTGTACTTTAATTCTGATGGAAAATTCATTTCTCTAAATTTATTTTTTCGTAAATCTTTTACCGCTCAACACATTAAATAAGCTGCGCGCGCTCAAAGGTAATTAATATCAGTGTTTATAACAATCCTTAATTCAGAGTAATCCTTAAACTAAAACCAAAATTACTGAAAGAGGTGTTAAAGGTCTGCGAAGTATACGGCTTGGTAACGTTAGAATCATAGAATACCCGCACATTAAAACGCTGGTTAAGCACATAATCTATACTCGGCCTAAAGGTTATGTTCTGCGCTCCTGATGAAACTTCTGCCTCAGTAATATCTGCACGATAAATCACAGTCTTATTATCTCTTAATGCAATGTCCAACTTAAAATCCATATTGTTATCAGTCTTTAATCCTTTAAATAACCCAAAAGGGAATCTGAATTTATTTGTTCTGTATCCCAAACCAAAAACCATATTGTTTTCCGTTAATTGAGCGAGCTGACTGTTTGCAAGACTTAATCCCAGCAATCTCGATCGGCCATACTCAAAGTTAGCCGTCATGTTATTTTTCAATCTGGTATCCACACCAATTAGCGGGGCAAATTGTTCAGCAATAGTTACCTGAGAATACTGGAACTTAGGCAAAAAGTTTCCCCCATCAGCATCTTCTCTGCTAATTACAGATCCGTTACTTTCCTGATATCTCAATAGGGAGTTAAAACTGTTTACACTGTACACTGAACGATAAGAATGTCTGATGTCTATTGAATTAAACCGGTCCGCAAGGAAAGCAATACGGGTTAATCCACGGTAATTCAACCGCCAGTTCGGCAAAGGAATACTTGGAAGAGAGTTCAGGTTAACTGACGAGGCACTTCTGCCCGAATAAGCTGCTAAAAATGCAGAAACAACTACATCCTGGGCATTCTTATCGTAACCATCTGCATAACCATCAACCATTCCTCTTGAATTTGGGTTTTGTGCGCCCAAACGCTGCGAAATCACCTGTCGGTTGGCCATGAACTGGTTAAACAACTTAGAAACCGTACTGCCCGATTTTTCTGAGAATGAGGTGCGTAAAGAAATAAATGAAACACTATAATCTCCGGTTGTATATGGACTTAAATTCTCAAATTCACGACTGTCTCTATCATATCTGTAGTTCGTAGAGAAATTCGATGTTCTATTCTTATTTGCAGTAAGGGTAATGGTCAAATCCCGAATGGGCTCAATTAAACTGGTAAAGCTTAAATCCTCTCGCAAGGTATTCACATAAAGCTGTGTCTGTAAAGTATCCGTAGTGAGCCATCCATTATTAACGGCCATACTTCTAATGTCACGCTGACTTCCGAACACAAAGCCCAATCCCGGAGCTCCGGTCACATCATCAATACCAAAATAATTGGTTTTAGGTAAATAACCTGGCATAAATATACCCCTGGTCTGCGTATAAGCACCTACAATATTTTTAATTCCTGTAAGTAAACCTACAAAGAACCCCGTGCCCGATTGCTTATCTGTAGTCCCGGCACCTGCCTTTCGAACAAATCCGAATTTGTTGTATAGACTGGCAAGGTTCAGATTTGGATTGATCTGAATGATCCTTGAATTCTGAATGGTATTCCCCAAATCTATAAGTGGGTTTCTAAGGGTTGATAGTGGCTCAGTCTGCCAGTTAAAGCTAGTTCCGTAACGAGTAGTTACATTTAACCAGTCCATTCCCGGAATCTTATTTAACGGTAAATTATAAGTAACATTTAAGTTGTGGGAATAGTCTGTAGTTCTACCCAGTCGCTTTAAATTCTGCCAAAGTGTGTCTCTTTTCAATCCGTCAATTCTGCCCTCGGGCTCATCAATGATAGAGTAATTGGTGGCATCAAAATCTAAAGTAAGTGAACGGGTAAAGTTCCAAGAAATACCATATACCCGGGTAACAAGGAAATTTTTATTAAACGTAGTGTTTATGGGAATGGCATTATTAGGGTCATTGTTGCGCAGGCTGTTTTCTGAATAATACCGGTCCAGATCAATCCTAAAGTTTATGGAATTAGGCAATAAGCTAAAGTTGATCTCTTTTAATAATGCCAGCGTATTTGATTTAATKATCTTGGCAAGCGGTTCATAGCTTTTTGACTGACCGGCATAATTATAGGCCAACGATGCCCTGTAAGTCTGCTGAATATTATTCTGATTAATAAAATCCCTATGTGCAAACTTAGTATAGGCATAACTTGCGTTTAAATTTTCTACATCCCATAGCTTAGGTTTTTTATCAAGATCGGTACGTTCCTTTCTTACATTTGTAAAACTGATGCTATTACGTGTAGTATAATCCTGTGCGTAATTCAGGATCTCTTTTTTCTCTGCTTTAGTGGCCCCTTCCAACGCAGTTTTCAATTCAATATCCGGCGTTCTCGGATCATACTGCGGTGTACTTATCTGACTTGAATAACTAATAAACATGGGAATCTTTACCCCCGATTTATTAGGTAAAAACTTGCCAAGTTCCATGCTCGAGGAGATATCAAAAAATACATTATCAGCTCTGTTTCTTTCGCTTACTCGTTTTTCCAGGGAGCCGAATCCAATCGTAGATTTACTTCCCGAAATGTTTACATCCGCAAAATCTGCCAGTTGTGCATTCATCCTTGCAGTTGCAGCCCACCCCCCTCTTTCGTCAAACTGCGTCAACCTTAATTCATTAAACCATATCACCGCATTTTTATCCAGCCCATCATCCTCACCAGGGTTTGCAGGATTCCTGAGTGGATTTTTCACACCAAGCATATAAACCCGGACTTTACTCATATCAGGCTGACCCTTTATGGTAATTGTTTTCCCATTTTCGATAAATTCATAGGGGATATTTACCGGCCATGGCTGCCCGTTAAGCATAGCTTTATTTCTGGCTATCTTGGCTTTTTGAAAAATCTCAAGTTCAATATCCAGTTTATTCTGGTCCGGCCAGATGGCATAAGGATCACTTGTTCCCGGATTGGTAACCCTTAAAGGTTGTGAGTACTCGTAATAATTATCCTGATTATCGGTCCCAATTCTTAAAAAGGCACTCAGGTCATTATTATTCAGCACATTACTCCCAAGGGCTTCAAGGTGAATATACATTTCCAAGTGCTTATATGATCTGAAATCATTAATAGCGGTTTTAAATGTAGCTCTTCCGTATCCATCCCTCAAATTTTTGATCGTTACCGCCAGCGACTGTTCATTCTGCCTGGTATCACCACGATAATTGCTGAAATCGCGTTCTCTTTCAATACCCGGAGGAACAACATATGGTATTGGGGTACGTTTTCCATTTTCTTCAATGTTCACTGTGGCTACTTCAATTGTCGAATTATCGGCTCCTATTGGTTGTAACACCGGATCAACAATTACCTGTGCAGGATCGTTATTTGCATTATACTGGCGCCATTCACCTCTTATCAATTGGATCTTTCCAAACCTTAGCACAGTGGTATCGGCATAATTGGTCAGGAACATTCTAATGAAACGAATCGACTTAAAATCCTGGATATTTCCAACCTTTTGCTGGTATTGTGCCAATGGAATTCGGATCTGATACCAGGTAACAGGTTGTGTTTGTCCATTAGCAAGTTTAACCTGCGAGGTCACCTTGTCAGTAACAAAATTTTGTCCAACCATTAAATCTCCCGGACGCATAGATACCTTATATTGAAAATACTCGTCAGACTGGGTCATGTTATTATCTCTGTTGATGTCCTCTCCATCCGGTAAAGAAGTAGAAGCTGAATTCTCTACACCAAAATCTTCCTGAGATTGTTCAGGGGTCTTAGAGTTTCCTTCAGTACCATTATATCTCTGGTAACGTTTTAAAATTCCGGCACCAGCCTGATCGAGTGCATTACTCCGATAATAGGAATAGTCATCTGATGATGGGTCATTTTCTAATTCAGCAGCAGCATCAGGATTTAACTGCCCCTTTATTTGATTAATAAGCGAGGCGAATTTGGCACGTTCATCATTATTCGACAACCCGTCCAGCCCTACATCCTGGGTTCTTCTGGCAGCTGGATCATTGTCAAATGCCTGAACCACCGGTTGCAGCTTAGGTACCCTGCCCCAATTTGTTTCATCAAATTTACTTGGATCTCCATTTGCAGGCAACCCATTTTCTAATGATTTACGTCCGTCTTTCAGAATGTCTTCTGAAATATTTCCAACATTAAAATACAAATCACCTCCGGCAGAATTTGGTTTATAAATATTTGGGTCCATAACCCATAATTCTATAAACTCTATATTCAAAGCCTCAAAATCATTGGTTTCAATTCTTCTGAACAAACCACCCCATCTCGATTTAGGATTATTTAACAGACCATTAGAACCAAATCCTGTTGGTGCATAATTATAAGGTCCTCTCACCGTCGGATAAAAAGCAACATCTAAAGTTGGCAGGGTGATAGATTGACCGGTACTTGTTTCTTTAAAAGGGAAAACCTCCTGCTCTATAATTTCGCGCACATAATGATTCGACAATTCTGTACGGTTGCTTCTTATGCTGGCAGGTAAATTACTCGCATTCCTATTGTAAAAGGTCGGGTCAATATTATAAAATGCAATACGCGCCCTATTGTAGCCGTACGCAAGGTCATTAGTCAAATTTGATTCAGGGAACAGTTGAGGGGTACCCGATAACTGCCATGCTACAGCACTTTTAAGATCTATTATTGATCTCGAGGCTTCAAAATCATCCAGGTAACTTACGCCACCTTTTTGACCTCCAAAGTTAAGCGCATTCGGGTGGCCAGGTAACAATTGGGCAAACTCTCCCGAAAAGGTAATGCTCGAAGGGGCTTTGGTAGAAAGGAAAGGTAATTTATCAACCAGCTTAGTTAAAAACCTTGAGGGTGAACTGTAATTAATATCCAGCCCCCATATGGTATTGGAAATCGGTTCCTCTCCAATGTTTACTTTTGGTGTTAGCGGTTTTTCAGAAAGGTTCATGATTGTACCTCCCAAATTCAGTTTATTATTTACTTTATAGTCCAGCCTTGCCCCAAATAACGACCGCTGCTGCAACCCAAAAAGTTCATTATTTTCTGTTGATATTCTTATCGGCTGGCCTGATATTAAAATTCCCGTATTCAATATCTTCACCCTTCCTCCCTGGTAGTCTACTGTAAAATCCACTCCTTCCTGTAAAGGAATTGTTCCGGCAAAAACCCTCACCGATCCCTCCGGCACATTGATGGCATTTAAGCTAAACTCCGAGGCAATATCAGATTGGTAACTTCCTTTAATGATATACCGGTTCTGTTTGGTAAACAATTGCTGCGCCACAACCTTGGTCGAGTCGTACAATGCAGTGTAAGTGTATTTATCAATAAAAGCTTGTTCGGTTGGTAAAAACTGACTGGCCAGATCTCTTCCAAATGGCTCAACAAGCGGAAAAATTATTCTCCCATTTAATGGATCTATAGTAATGTATCCATTTTTTGTGTTTGAAAGCACGTAGGCCGTATTTCCATTGGTATTATTAATTGTATTGGTATTGTTAAAAGCACTATTGTTCCCAAATGTGTTTGAGGAGTTCTGATTAGAATTTGAATTAAAAGGGTTATTCTCTGCCTGGAAGTCAAAAATCCCATCCGGTTTTGCTTCATCCTGCTGATTTAAACGATCCAAACCCCCTACCTGTATCCATAACTTATCTTTTAGTGGCCGCTTAAATTCATCCAGTTTCTCACCCTCAGTAATAACTGGTCTCTCAATACCTGTTTTCTCGTCTATTCTAAAGATATCCAGCTTAAAGTTTTGTTGACTGATTTGGTATCCACCTATAGAATAAATATTTTTCATCATCAGTCCCCATGTAGGCAGGTTAACTTTAGTCGTTTCATTCTTTAATAACTTTGCGAACAAAACTTTAGGGCTCCCCTGGTCAAATGGAACATCGGTAGTGAACTCACCAACCTGATATTCTACCCCATTGTAAGTATAGCGGTACGCAACGGCAAGCACTTCGTCTGTATTCAGGGAATTATTTAAGGAGATATAACCCAGTTTAGGATGAAAGGTAAACTCTCTTTCAGTTAGTTTTCTGGCATAAGTGAGTTTCGCGTAGTTGTCTGTTCCCTTGCTTTGCTCAAAGAAAGAAATAACTGCATTAGAGTTGGTTTGTCTCGCATCTGCCGGCAACCTATCCAACAAATTATTTGAATGCCTTGGAAACTGAGCATTCTTAAATGCCGAAGGCAGTACTGAGGTTCCTCCGGTCAGGGTAGCATTGTATGGCCTGTTCTCTCCCAAATCCATAAAGGCAAGAACATCTCTGGAATCCTGAGTATTGCCGGCCTTATTGGTAACCCATACTTCTATTTTTGTAATGATAACACCCGAAGTAATGGTAGGCGGATTGGATAGGGCCTTATTGTAATTGTCCCTGAAATACTGGGCAAGGAAATAGTGTTTGTTTGCTTCGTAATTATCTGCACTGATCCTGTATTCGTTTTGCTGTGCACCATTATTAATCTGTATTTCTCTCGACTGCGATTTTTGCTGGGTAAAAACAGTATTTACGTTCAGTTTACCAAACTGCAATTGTGTTTTTATCCCAAATAAGGCTTGTGTTCCGCTAATTAAGGTCGTATTTAAAGGAAGGCTCACATTACCGGCCTCTATTTTCTTTATAATATCATCATCACCACCTGTATAATCCAACTTAATCTGGTTCTCAAAATCRAATTGAGCTTCAGTATTGTAGTTCATATTAACCTTCAGCTTGGTACCGATATTACCAATCACATCCATCTGGATCCGCTGGTTAAAGTCAAAATTACCCTGCACCCTCTGGCGTTCATTAAACAGGGGGTTTTCATTTCTGTTTATTCTACCCAAAAAGGTAAGTTCCGCTTCCCCCCTCGGTTGGATATTGATCGTATTCCCGCCAAATATTTTCTCGAAGGCTTTACTATTGATACTCAAACTAGGAATGATCCCGGTTCTTCTTACATCATTGATCTCCTCATTCGAAAGTGTCCTCCAGTTTTCACGCTTAATTTCACTGCTTATCAACCGCTGATATTCGGCGATGGTTAGGTATTGAGGGGCAGCTATTAACTTATCGCCCACCAGCTGTCTAATAATGTATCTTTTATTTATGGCATCATACTCAACCTCACGTTTCACATTTTCCGGCAAGGGCTTAAAGGAATTTGACGGTGGCCTTATTCCCAGCCGCTGCTTTTCTTTTAACCCGAATAAATTTCTTGACGTATCAGTGGCAGCCCGCCCAACCACTACCTGAGAGACAGCATTTTTTCCCCAAAAGAGTATAACCAAGAGGAGAGATAATATTAGCGTTAATTTGTTTTTCAAGAGTAAAAAAAGTTATAAATTTTTTAGGGCTAGCTTAATCATTTGTTCTACTGATAGATCCTGACCACCCACCTTCACTGCATTATCAATTGCCTTTTCAGATGCAGGTTTAGCAAACCCGAGCATCATTAAAGCCGATAAAGCTTCTTCCTTTACAGTATTGTTTAAAGGGGCCGCAATTAACGACCCCGTTCCTTCCTTCTTTAATTTATCCTGCAACTCAAGCACAAGCCTTTGTGCAGATTTCACACCTATCCCCTTAATACGTTGTATAAGCGGAAGGTCGCCGCTGATAATAGCCGACTGAATTTCATTAGGGGTAATGGATGAAAGCATCATTCTTCCTGTATTTGGTCCTATACCAGATACCGAAATCAGGTGCAGAAATAACCTTCTTTCACCTTCATCAGCAAAACCATACAAAGTATGGGCATCTTCTTTAATATGAAGCCATGTATAGATTTTACATCGCTCCGCATCAGCAAGACTGCTGTATGTGTTTAGAGATATATTAATATGGTAGCCTACGCCACCGGCTTCCACTACAATATACGCGGGGCATTTAAAGGTCAACTTACCATCAATATATGCAAACATATTTTATCTTTTTGAAATTCTTTTTAATAGACCTTTTTTCGGATTTGCTTCTTGTTCTTTAGCCTGTACGTCTAAAACTGCAATGGTTACCATGTTTACAATTTCTCTCACTGAACTGCCAAGCTGTACAATATGTACCGGTTTTTTCAGACCCAGCAAGATCGGGCCAACGGCTTCCGCTTCTCCAAGTTCCTGTAATAACTTATAAGCAATATTACCAGATTCCAGATTAGGAAAAACCAGTGTATTCGCTGGAGCGCCTATTAACCTGCTAAAAGGGAAATTGTCTTTTAACATCTCATTATTAATGGCAAAGTTCCCCTGCATCTCACCGTCCACCATAATATGCGGATATTTCTCGTGTAATATCTTTACAGCTTTCCTAACCTTTTCCGGTACAATACCTTCATTAGAGCCAAAGTTAGAGTATGAAAGTAATGCCACCCTTGGCTGTATGTTAAATTTACTTACAGATCTTTCTAAAAGCAAAGTTAAATCTACCAATTCTTCTGCAGTAGGATCAACATTAACAGTCGTATCTCCGAAAAATACAGGTCCCTTTTTGGTCATCATCATGTACATGCCTGCAACACGGTTTACACCCTCTTCTGTACCAATAACCTGCAAAGCTGGCTTAATTGTCGACACATAATTCTTAGTCAAACCAGAAATCATTGCATCAGCTTCTCCAAACTCAACCATAGAAGCACCAAAATAATTCCGGTCACGCAGAAATTTGGTAGCCTCAATTAAAGTCACCCCTCTTCTTTGTCTCTTCTCATATAATGAGTTCGCATACTTGCTCATGCGCTGCTGCTCTTCAAAAGGGTCAATTATGGTAACGCCCTCTAATTCCAGTGCATTTTCCTCAATTATTTTCTTAATGATTTCCTTGTTTCCAAGCAGAATCGGAATAGCTATATTCTCATCTTTTACAATTTGGGCAGCTTTTAATATTTTATAGTTGTCAGCTTCAGCAAATACAACGCGCTTAGGATCAGATTTAGCCTTATTTGTAATTGCACGCATAATTGCATCATCACCACCCAATCGATGTTTCAATTCCTCAGTATAAGCCTCCCAATCGGTGATCACCTTACGCGCCACACCCGAGTCAATTGCTGCTTTAGCAACTGCAGTAGATACATTCGTCATTAAACGAAGATCCATTGGTTTTGGAATAATATAATCTTTACCGAACTTAATGTTGGTTTCATTGTAAGCCATATTAACCGCCTCAGGTACTGGTTTTTTAGCCAGCTCGGCAATTGCTCTTACTGCAGCGATCTTCATGGGCTCGTTAATAGCAGTAGCCCTCACGTCAAGCGCGCCTCTAAAAATATATGGGAATCCCAAAACATTGTTCACCTGGTTAGGATAGTCAGAACGGCCGGTAGCCATAATGATATCCTTACGGGAATTGAGTGCCAGCTCATAAGCAATTTCCGGGTCTGGATTTGCCATAGCAAACACGATAGGATTTTTTGACATTGATTTCAGCATATCTTCTGTTACACAATTAGCAGATGATAAGCCAATGAACACATCACTATCCTTCATTGCCTCCGCCAGTGTATCTAAATTTCTGGAAGTTGCAAATTCAGCTTTGATTGCATCAAGGTTCTCACGTGTATCACGGATCACACCAGAGCGGTCACACATCACAATATTCTCTTTTTTAGCACCTAAAGAAACATATAAGCGTGAGCAGGAAATGGCAGCAGCACCTGCCCCATTCACTACTATCTTAACCTTATCCATTTTCTTTTTTTGCAGCTCGCATGCATTTAGCAATGCCGCCGCCGAAATAATAGCAGTTCCATGCTGATCATCGTGCATAACCGGAATCTTCATTTCTTCCTTTAAACGACGCTCTATTTCGAAGCACTCAGGTGCCTTAATATCTTCTAAATTTATGCCACCAAAAGTAGGCTCAAGGGCTTTTACGATCTTCACAAAATCATCCACATTAGTGGTGTCCAGTTCCAGATCAAAAACATCAATATCAGCAAATATTTTAAAAAGGAGACCCTTTCCTTCCATTACAGGTTTTCCTGCTTCCGGTCCAATATTACCTAAGCCCAATACAGCAGTACCATTACTAATCACAGCCACTAAATTCCCCTTAGCTGTATATTTATAAACGTCTTCAGTATTTTCAGCAATCTTTAAACATGGCTCTGCAACCCCAGGTGAATAGGCAAGCGCCAGGTCTCTTTGAGAGTTTGTTGGTTTTGTTGGGATAACCTGAATTTTCCCAGGGCGCCCTTGCGAATGGTAATCTAAAGCATCCTGCTTCCTGTTTATTTTAGTCATAAAATTGTCAATTGTAAAGGGTCAAAGTTACAATTMTTTTATTAGGGCTTAAAATAAAAAAAAGGCAATTAAATTACGGATTTCGCGTGTTTAAATGCAATTATGAACAAAATGAACAGGAAAATAAACAAACTGAACGCTAGCTTTTCAGTCGACGGGGGGTGTCATCATCGGTATGTGCACTATACACTTTTATTTTCTGTCCCGGAACAATCGTTAAACTTCTTAATTTATTCCAGACTTTAAGATCCTGAACTTCAACATGATATTTATTGGCAATCTCTCCCAAATTTTGTCCGGGTTTAACTTTATGATAGAAAAAGACCGGTGTTGATTTCGCATTCCTTACCGGTCGACGCTCTTCATTTGAAGCCAGTACCACTTTCATGTTGGTTTCTGTCTCAGGGTTCAGCACCTCGTAGATTCTGGCAAAGTTAGCCAGGCTCACTTTTGGAACAATCACACGCTTCGGCATCGATTCTGTTCCGTTAACGATCTTCTTCTTGTAAGAAGGATTTAACGTGCAAAGCTCCTCTTCATCCATATTCAAAGCGCTAGCTAAAGTAGGGATAGAAATAAAACGATTAACCTGAATAGTATCTGTAATCTTGATATAAGATGGTCGCTGTGAACTAATATGGTGTTTATCTGAACACTTCATTACATACACAGCAGCAATAAACGCAGGCACATAATTTCTTGTTTCGGTTGGCAAAAATCTTCTAAGCTCCCAGAAATCAGTGGAGTTGGCTTTCTGCATGGCCCGCTTCACATTTCCCATTCCACAATTATAAGCGGCAATTGCCAGAAGCCAGTCCCCCAACTCTTCATAGGCATCTCTGAAATAGGCTGCCGCAGCATAACTTGCCTGTATAGGATCCTTTCGGTCGTCAACAAAATTATCCATATTTAAGCCATACTCTCTGGCAGTACCAAACATAAATTGCCATAATCCGGTAGCACCAACTCGTGAAACTGCATGTGGGTTCATAGATGATTCTATGATCGGCAGGTATTTGATCTCCTCCGGGATGTTAAGGCTTTTAAGTGCTCTTTCAAAAATCGGAAAATAGTAGTCAGACATGCCCAGCATTCTGCCCATCATTTCCTTCCTTCCGCTATAGATGTCTATGTACTTCTGTACGTATTCATTGTAAGTAAGCGGAACAGTCTTCTCAATAGAATCTAATCTGTTCTTGTAGTTGTAATTATAGTTATTAAACAGGGGCGTTTCATCAACCTCAGGTACTGAAGCTGTGTCATTCAAAATTAAGCCATGTTGTTGGGCTGATGCTGAAAAGCTAATTAATGCTAAAATGCAATAGGATACGAAGTGTACTTTTATTTTCATAGGCATTTCATTCTGCTTCCAAGGCTTTTCTAAAAAAACCTCCTTAGTTTAAACTATCATTTAAAAATGTTTGGGACAAGGAAAGTAGTTCTTCCTCCCTAAAATGTTTGGTCATCAATTGAATACTTAACGGCAAACCATCATCATTATTGCCCAAAGGTATTGCTACCGCCGGAATCCCGGTTAAAGAGGCCAATACAGTAAATATATCTGCCATGTACATCACCAATGGGTCATCTATATTATCACCAATTTTAAAAGCTGGTGTTGGCGTTACAGGAGTTAAAATCACATCAAACTCCTTAAGCATCTCTTCCATTTTCTCCCTGATCAACCTTCTTACCTGCTGTGCTTTTTGATAATATGCATCATAATATCCGGCACTTAAAACAAAGGTTCCCAACAATATCCTTCTTTTCACCTCTTCCCCAAAACCCTCTGCTCTTGATTTTTTATAGAGTTCATTTAAACTCCCGGCTTCCAGGTTACGGTGACCATAATGCACGCCATCATACCGGGATAAATTAGATGAAGCCTCCGCCGTAGTAAGCACATAATAGGCCGGCACCAGATAGTCCAGCAAATCGAACGACACATAATCTACCGTATGCCCCTGAGCTTTAAATCGCTCAATGGCTTTCAATATCGAATCCTTAATTGCAGGATCCAGTGCTTCGCTTTCCAGGGTTTCCCTGATCACTGCAATTTTCTTTTTTGTCCCATTGCCCAAGGCTGCAGCATAAGCAGGTACTTCTTTTTTAGAAACGGTGCTATCATAATCGTCAGCTCCGGCCAAAACCTCTAACAATACTGCCGCATCACTAACTGAAGATGTAATGGTACCTACCTGATCAAATGATGAAGCATAAGCAATTACACCATATCTCGATATACGGCCGTAAGTTGGCTTAAAACCAATACATCCGCAAAAAGCAGCTGGCTGTCTAACAGAGCCTCCGGTATCAGTGCCTAAGGCCGACAGGCACAAATCTGCCTGAACTGCAACTGCCGATCCTCCTGATGATCCTCCCGAAACCCTTTCAGTATCTGCAGCATTACTTACCGGACCATAATAAGAGGTTTCATTAGACCCGCCCATAGCAAATTCATCACAATTTAACCTGCCAATAATAACAGCATCTTCACTGATCAGTCTTTCCACAACGGTAGCAGAGTAGGGAGATACAAAACCTTCAAGCATCCTGGAAGAAGCAGTAACCATATGGTCTTTATAAGATATATTATCTTTTATACCAATTACCATCCCCGCAAGCTTACCCGCAGTTCCATTATCGATTTTTTTCTGTACAAGCTTCGCCTGCTCAGAAGCCGAATAAAAAAACACCTCATTGAATGCATTGAGGTGTTGATGAGCTTCTATTTGCTTAAAATAATAATCTAACAACTCAGGTAAGCTGAGCTTTTTTTGACCAATAAGAGTTTGTATCTCTGTTAAGGAGCTATACTTCTTCAAATTCAAGAATACATTAAGATTAAAAATTAGGTTCTAAAACCTATAACGGTTTGTTGGTGCGGTTTCTTTCAACCGGTTCATTATCATCAACTCCGTCTTTACCATCTTTAAATTCTTTAATGCCTTTTCCCAGACCTTTCATTAGTTCCGGGATCTTTCTACCTCCAAAAAGCAAAAGTACTATTACAAGAATAACGGCTATTTCCATGCCACCTAACGCGGCTGATATCGTTGTGTTTAACATGATATTTTAGTTAAAGTTTAGTTTTATCTGTTTCTATTTTTGTGTTCTCTGTATCGTTATTCGCAGCAACAAGGTCCTGCTTTTCAAAATCCGATGAACCCCTGCTCTCCTCTACAACCTGTGCTTGTGKCTCCGKAGTAGTTTCAGAAGGATGATGACGATTGGCATTGGTGTCATTAATAACCGATTCGATATCATCAACAATACCTACGGAATTTATGTTACGATGGATTTCTCTTTTAACCCCTTCTGAGGCATCTTTAAAATCTCTGATTCCTTTCCCCAAACCTCTTGCTAGTTCTGGTAATTTTTTACCTCCAAATAACAAAAGTACCACCGCCAGGATGAGCATAATCTCGCCGCCACCCATGTTCAGGAATTCTATTAACGTCCCTCTATACATTTTCTTACTGATTTATAATTAATTAATACAAATATAAACATTTATAATCCACAATATCCTATTTTGCTATCCATGCTTCAGGATTCTGCGCTGCCATCCCTCTTCTGATCTGGAATTGCAGCTGAGGTGTACCTTCGGTTGTACCCACAGTACCTATTGTTTGTTTTGTAGTCACTTCCTGGTCTTTAGATACACTTACCGACTTCAGGTTCTGGTAAACCGTGAAATATTCACCATGTTTAATCAGCACAAAATACCTACCATATTGCTCCATAACCGTAGTAACCTTACCATTAAATACCGCACGTACAGCAGCTCCTTCAGCAGTTTCAATATTTACACCATCGTTGGTATAAGATGCCTGCCCTTCCATATGTCTTCCAAAACGTTCCGTAATTGAACCGGTAGCAACAGGCCATGGCAGTGAGCCACGGTTACTTTCAAATTGTGATGATAGCCTTGCAGCTTCCGGTGTTGCCGTCAGATATCCGCTGTTTGTTTTTGCTTTTGGCGCAGCGGCAGTTGGAGCAGGTTTATTTTCTGCTTTTGCCTTGGCGGCGGCAGCTCTTTCAGCGGCCAAACGCGCCTCTTCTGCCTCTCTTCTTGCTTTCTCTATCTCCCTTGCAATTGCTGCGCGGATATTTCTATCCAGCTGGGCAGATATTTTTTTCCGCGTTGCGATGTCTTGTCTATACTGCTTCTCTTCCCTGCTAAACTTATTCAGTACCTGAGATTGTTCACTCTTATTCTTGCCAAGCTTATTTTTCTCCTGCTCCTGTTCATGCAAAAGATTGCTCTTCTCCTTAAGGTTTCTATCTAAAATCACGATCTTATAATTAAGATCCTTCTGCTTACCCTGTATATAGTCGGCCTGTTTTTTACGGTACTGGCCAAACTGCTGTAAATACTTAATCCGCTTATATGCCTGATTAAAGTCACTTGCCGCAAAAATGAACATCATCTTATCATAAGAGTTCCTGTTCCTTTGCGCAAACCTGATCATACTTGCATATTCTTTTTTAAGCTGCCCCAGCTGTCCTTTTAAATTATGAACAACGTTCGTGTTTTCATGAATCTGATTGTCAAGATTTTTCATCTCCGAATTGATCACAGAGATTTTGCTTTGCATTAAGCCAATTTTGGCATTTAGTGCATTGATCTGGCTTAAAGTAAGCTTTTTGTTCTTTGCTGCTTTATTTGCATTTTTCTGCAACAAATCAATTTCGCGCTGTATGGCTTCTTTTTTTCTTTTCAACTCTGCACTACTTTGTCCGAAAACAACAGAGGCAGATAGTAAAAATAAGAGGAGTAAAAGTAATTTGTTTAGCTTCATTGCATCAAAAGTATAAAAAATCAGTTTATTACCTCATACTTATTTGGAACATTAAACGGAAATTCAAGAGCAAGATTGCTTTCAATTTTCGAAAAGTCCAAATTGATATTAATTCTTTTATCCCCGGCCATAGAGTTAATTTTCAGATTAGTGGGAAAAAGAGCGCCATTAATATTCTGATATTCCCCGTAAACAACCCGCAAAGATCTTCCGGAAGCAATATCATTTAAATTGTTTTCATTAACCTTTAACAAGGTATTAAAAATCACTCTGTAAGCCAGGCCTTCATTTACGCCACTAAGGGTCCAAACGCCGTTTTCCTGTGCTACCAGTGTCTCATCTCTAAAGAAATCTTTAACCGTATTTCCAGAGAAAATAGCTTGTAACAGCTCAAAATTAACCTGTTTATTGGTATAAGTATGTACGTAATTAAAAGGCTTCTTTAAATAAACCCCCTGTAAATTATTTCTGACCTTAATACTATCCGGAGTAATTAATGCCCTTGCCACTTCGATACCTAAAGCGGTAATACTTACCCAGATTTTTTTATTTTTCTCTATCCTGATGTTCATGTTCACATTATTTGTGTTCCCATTGATATCAAGACTAGCCTTTGCTTTAAGCGAAAGCGTACTAAAAGAAATATCCTTCGCTTTTAGCACCGTTATCGTTTCTGATCTCTTGTTGTCAGCCGGAGTTTCCACTACCTTTGGCGGCTTAACAATGGCTTTCTTGGTTTTACAAGCCATTCCCACCGAAACAAGAGCAACAAACAGCAAGCTATTGAATATATTTCTTCTCATTAATCTTCTTATTTAACTTCTCTGAATTACTTCCGGCGCTTTTGGCCTTCTTCCACTGTGCCAATCCCAAATCTTTATCACCCTTCAGAAATAAAACATCACCATAGTACTCTATATATAACGGATTTTCTGCATCCAGTTGCAATGCTGTTTTGATATTTGTTAACGCCAATGCATTTTGGTTGTCATTTTGAAGGGCCAATGCCATGTAATAATATAAAATAGCTTGATTCGGATAAACCGACAAAGCATCATCAGCAGTTTTGATTGCATCCTTATATAAACCAAGCGAAGTCTGTATATTCAACATCTGTTCCCATACTGCATAGAGCTGATCGGTCATCTTTAATACAGATTGGAACTGTGTCAATGCGCCCTGCAGATCTCCTTGCTGATAAAGTACATCACCGTATAAAGCAAAAACTTTAGGATCATCCGTATGAACCTTCGTTGCAATCATTGCCAGTTCAGCAGCAGCATCCACCCTTAACTGATCTTTCTTGCCACCCAAAAGCATCACTACAATTTTAACTTTTTGGTCAACAGGCATCATAGTGTTTCCAAAAGCCTTTTTTAGAGATATCTGTGCTTCTGTATTATTCTTTAAGGCACTATAAACGTCAGCCATCGCCAGATCCACCTCAAAATTATCCGGTTCCAGTTCTTTTGCTTTCTTAAGTACTGCCAAAGCTTCAGCGTTCTGGTTTTTTTGTATCAATACCCCACTTGTATATAGCAAGCCCTTAACATCCTTTACATTTTCAGCTAGGATCTTCTCAACTTCTTTCTTATCAAGCCCGTCATCTTTCCCCATACTCGCGCGCTGCCTGGCTTCGGTTAAAGCATCTGAAGGTCCGAACTTCTTTTCCAGTACATCATACCCTTTCAAAGCGGCGTCTTCTTTACCCGCTAGAAGCAAAGCATTGGATTTATCAAAATAATAAGAGTCTTCATCAGGAGAAAGCGCAATTAACTTATCAAAAACGCCAACCAGATTATCCATATCTCCTTTTCGCTTATAAAGCTCTGCCAATAATTTCCAGAACCAAATGTTATTAGGACTCAGCGCAGTAGCCTTTTTAATGGCCATTTCTGATTCCATCAGTTTATTTTGTCTGAAATTCAACGTAGCAATCTCAAAATAAGCAGCAGAATTGTCAGGATCGATCTTCAACAACTTATCAAAGTTCTCAGCTGCCTTCGGATAATTTTCATTTAGCTTTTCCTTTAAACCTGCAAAGAAKAGTGTTTTTATAGCCATGCTGTCCGTTGCAGAAACCACAGGTTCCTGGGCAAACACCGATGTGCTGCCAGTAAGCAATATCATTAAAAACCACTTACCTCTTCTCATAACAAATTATTTGCCTGTATGCCCGTAACCACCAGCTCCACGCGTTGTATCGCTCAACTCGCCTACCGATTTCCAGCTTACCTTTTCATGTTTTGCAATAACCATTTGGGCTATTCTATCACCATCATTCACCACAAAATCTGTATCAGACAGATTAACCAACAACACTTTCAGTTCACCGCGATAATCTGCGTCAATAGTACCCGGCGAATTCACAATACTGATTCCATGTTTATAAGCGAGGCCACTACGTGGGCGTATCTGCGCTTCATAACCTACAGGAAGTTCAATATGTAAACCTGTTGGAATCAAAATACGTTGTAAAGGTTTAATCGTAATATCAGTTTCTATAAAAGCGCGAATATCCATACCTGCAGCATGTTCAGTTTCATATTGAGGCAATGGATGTCCGGAATTGTTTATAATGTTTATGTTCATTTTTAGTTCTTTTTTAATAGCGCCATCAGTTCTTTTTTCTCCGCATAAAATGCAGCCAAAGCAAACAATATCAGCAACCCATTACCGATAAACATGTTCCTGTTAAACACACTAAATGAGATAAAAACGATTACTATGGCGGCAACAATATAAGCTAAATTCTTTTTTATTTGATAAGGAATGGGATAATTACGCTGTCCCCATAGATAGGACATTACCATCATACCTGCATAAGCGACAAATGAAATCCAGGCTGATGCCATATAGCTATATTTTGGAATAAAGATCCAGTTCAATACGATAGTCAGCACCGCACCGATACCTGATATGTACAAACCATATTTGGTCTGGTCAGACAATTTGTACCAAACCGACAAGTTCATATAAATACCCAAACTAAGGTAACCAAATACCAATGGGGGGACTACTCCCAGTCCAGACCAATAGATGTTTTGAACCACATGATTGTTAACTACGCGAGTTTCCGGCCCTACAATTATCGTAGCCAGAATATTTACGTTGGCCACCAGTGCCACTGCTATAATCACCACCGTAATTACAAAATAATTCATAATCCGCGCGTAGGTCTCTTTAGCATTTTTATTTTTTGAATGATTGAAAAAGAAGGGCTCTGCTCCCAACCTAAAGGCCTGTACAAATATGCTCAGGAATAATGCAATTTTTGCACATAAACCGTAGATGCCCACTTCCTGATCACTGATGCTGGCAGGCAGCATATGCTTAAGCATGGCCTTATCTAGTGCTTCGTTAATGATAAAGGAAATGTTGGCGATCAGTACTGGCCAGCTGTATACAAACATTTCTCTAAACATGCCCAGGTCAAACTTCAGCTTGAGCTGCAAAATCTCTGGTAATAGTAAAAATATGGTACACACGCTCGCAATCACGTTCGATAAAAATACATAACCTACCCATTTGGGTCTGTACCAACTTGCCATCCATTCCCCCCCAGGCAGCTTGTGGCTAATGATCATCGGAATGAGAAATAGGAAGAACACATTAAAGAACACAACGATAAAAATATTCAAACACTTTATTGTTCCAAACCTTATCGGCCTACCTTCGGCACGAATCTTCGCAAAAGGAATTACACAAAAGGCATCCGTTATCAGGATCGTCAGGAAACACTTTACATAGAAAGCATAATCTGCATGATCTTTAACATCTCCAGTCTGCATAAAATCGATAATGCTGTTTAAAAAAAGTAAGGAGAACAACAAAAATACAATAGAGATGGCGATCACTGCCCCAAAAGCATTGTTATAAACCAATTGCCTGTTATCATTCTTTTTCTGCAGATACCTGAAAAAGGTAGTCTCCATCCCAAAAGCCAGTATTGGATTAATAATAGCAGCATATCCATACATGGCCGTAAAAATGCCATTGCCACCAACCGGCAATGCTCTCGCGTAAATGGGCGTTAATGCAAAGGCAATCATCCTGGAAAGGATTGTACTGAGGCCATAAATAGCCGTATCACCAGCAAACTTCTTTAATACCGACATCTACTTCTTAATGATTTCAAAATTCTGATAGTTTTTCACCTCACCGGGTGTAACCGCTACATTTTCAATTTTGGCCCGGTCTGGCCCCTCATTGCACCATTCTACAAAAACTTCAAGTAAAGTATCATCACCCTCTGCTTCCAGATATAATGAACCATCTTTTTCATTCCTTACCATACCTCTAATGCCCATCTGATCAGCAACAGCCTTAGTGGTAGCCCTGAAAGATACCCCTTGCACCTTTCCTGTTATTTTAATATCTATATGTTTCGTTTCCATGTAAACTTTAAACCTTTAACGGTAATCGCTAAATTCTAATGCGCTTAACCTATTTTTTTCTTCTAAAAATTCTGACCAAATACTGTGTAGTATAACTGCTGCCGGCTTAATATCTTGTAGCATGGCCGATACCTGGCCTATTTCCAACTCGCCCTCATCCATATTTCCTTCAAACATACCCAGTTTAGCGCGTGCCTTTCCCAGAAGATGCTTCAATGCCTCAACACTTGCACCTTCCGACTCTGCTTTGGCTACTGCGTCTGCAAATTCATTTTTCAATAACCGTACAGGGACCAGTTTTTTCAGCGTCAGCTTAGTATCTCCCTCCATTGCCTCTACTATCCTATGTTTAAAACTGGGATGAGCTGAAGACTCCTCGGCAACAGCAAATGCCGATCCTATTTGCACCCCTTCGGCACCCAATGCAAAAGCCGCAAGCATTGCCCTGCCACTTCCAATCCCCCCGGCAGCAATCACCGGAACTTTAACCACAGCTTTAACCATGGGGACTAAACACATTGTCGTCGTTTCTTCTCTTCCATTATGCCCACCTGCTTCAAACCCTTCGGCCACAATGGCATCTACTCCGCAAGCCTCTGCTTTTAATGCAAATTTTGTATTGGCAATAACATGCGCCACCGTAATTCCCTTTTCTTTTAAAAACCCCGTCCAGCTGGCAGGATTTCCTGCCGATGTAAATACCACTTTTACCTGTTCAGCAACGATAATATCCATTACCTCCTGCACATTAGGATAAAGTAACGGAACGTTTACCGCAAATGGCTTTGACGTCGCCTTTTTACACTTTTGGATATGCTCCAGCAACACCTCAGGATACATAGACCCGGCGCCAATAATGCCCAACCCGCCTGCATTAGACACTGCAGAAGCCAACCTCCATCCACTACACCAAACCATGCCGGCCTGGATGATTGGATATTGAATACCAAAAAGAGATGCAATTCTATTCTTCATCAAATGCAAAGAAAAGACATTTATCTAAATAAAACTTAAAACAATCTTTCTACTCTTGATCCCAGCATTATTATCCCGCTTATCTCTTCAAAATCAACAAGGTTTATGCCCGGCCTTTTTCCCGGCTCCAGACTACCGTAACGCTGTTCAACCCCTAAAAACTCAGCCCCGTTAATGGTGCCCCATTTTAAAAGATCATCAAAGTCAATTCCAAAATTGATTTGCAGGGTCTGCATCTCTGCAAATATGCTCAGCCTGTTGTTACTGGCTAAACTATCTGTCCCCAGCGTAATTTTAACCCCGGCAGTCCTCAGGATATCTACATCCGGGAGTCTGTTTTCTATATACAAATTCGCATTCGGGCAAAGGCACCAATATAAATTAGGATGATATGCTTCTGCAAATTCAACATCTGCTTTTGAGGTAAAAGTATTATGTACCAACAGTGTTTTCTGTTTACCAGATAACAGTGGTAAAAATGTTTGTAAAGATGTTTTACCAGAGGCTTCATAAAAGTCAATATCCAGGCCCAGAACTTTATACAATTCCAAAAATCCCCCTTCCTTGCGCTCAAAAAATAGGTTTTCATCTTCCGTTTCCTGATTATGAATGCTGAGCAGCTCACTACTGGTTTCACCATTACTACGCAGCTCTTTAAATAACTCAGCCGAAACTGAATATGGGGCATGCGGAACAATTGAGACCTTAAGGGGATCAAACTTCTCCTTAAATTCAAGTGCACGATTTATAGATTCTTTTGCCGTTAAGGGATTAAAACCCATAACTTCCAGGAAAGTATGGTAATAAATAGGGCTTCCAAGCTTGGTTCCCCTTGAAATGATCTGATTCGAAATATCACCAACAGCAACTATTCCATTCTCAAACATTTCCCTGTCCGCTCTCAGCATGGCCAGATCCAGCGCATCTTCATCAGATGTCCTCAATTTCATTATGGCTTGGACAAAACCCAATAACCCGGTACGTGTTTCTATCTGGCCTTTTAGATGCGACAATTCCAAATGGCAATGTGTATTCACAAATCCCGGCACTAATAAGCCCTCATAATGGGTTATGTCCTTTATTTTCTCTTTCCCGGCTTCCTCAGGCGTTAAAACACTGGTTATTGTACCATCAATTTCAACTCCTATCACCCCATTTTTTATTGGGGGGCTAACCACAGGAAATACGTAAGACGCAGATATATAAGAAATCATAACTACAAAGAACGGATAATAAGCGCAGAAATCTATAAATTAGTACCCGCTAAAGCTATTTTATATCAATTTGCAAAACATCAACAAGCCTATAAATGAATCGGATAGACAGACTTTTTGGAATACTTGTCCTACTTCAGACAAAAAAATATGTTACAGCCGACAAAATTTCGGATCAATTTGAGATCAGCATCCGTACCGTTTATCGCGACATTAAAGCACTTACTGAACAGGGAATTCCAATTAGCTTCGAGCAGCCAAAAGGCTACTTCATTGTCCAGGGATACTTTCTCCCACCCGTATCGTTTAATTCTGAAGAAGCCAATGCTTTATTAATTATGGAACGTCTGGTTTCCGGCTTCACCGATCAATCTATTCTTAAACATTATACCACTGCCTTAAATAAGGTCAAAGCGGTATTGCGCAGCAATCAGAAAGAGAAACTGGAACTGCTGAACAACAACATGATACTGCAACTGCCCGATTCAATAAAAAATGAATTTGAATACCTTTCGGCCTTACAAAACGCCATTTCCTCGCAGTGCATCATAGAAATTGCATATACAAACAACAAAGTGCAAACCACTAAAAGGGAGCTGGAACCAATTGGACTCATATTTTATGCATTCAGCTGGCATTTAATCGCATGGTGCCACCTCCGCTGCGAATACCGTGATTTCAAGGTATCCCGAATTGAGTCCGTAAAAAATTTAGAAATCCCATTCCGAAAAACCGAGCACATGCAATTAAGTGAGTATATGAAGCTCCTTCCAGTCAATTATTAAAATAAATTTTCTTTCTCAAAACAGACTGCCATAGGGTTGTCAGTTGCCCTCATTTACTTTGTTCTACAAAACAAAAAACAAAGTTATGAGCAGAATTAAAATGTATTTAAAGGAACTGGAACAAGAGGCTTTAACCACGCGCAAAATGTTGCAAAGAGTGCCAACTGATAAGTTTGAATGGCAGCCACATGAAAAAAGCATGACCATTAAGCGACTGGCCACTCACATTGCGGAACTGCCAACCTGGATTACAATGGCCATCAAAACCGACGAGCTTGACTTCGCCGATAACCCTTATCAACCTGCTGATGTAAATACTACTGAAGAATTACTGGCTTATTTTGAAAGTTCACTGGCCGATGGCAGATCTGAGCTTAAAGAAGAAAACGAAAGTCTTTTAGATAAGGACTGGACCTTAAGAAATGGACAACAGATTTATAGTGTTGAACCTAAAGCAGATGTAATCCGAATGAGTATTAATCAAATTATCCACCATAGGGCTCAACTAGGGGTGTTTTTAAGGCTTCTTAACATCCCAATTCCAGGAAGTTTTGGTCCCAGTGCTGATGAAATGGATTTTTAAAATGATTTGCTTTATTTTAAAATGGGGTCATTTTGTGATCAGAATGACCATGCTTTTCTTCCTAAAATAAGTTGCTTAAAAATATTTTGATAGCATATTTGGTTATAAATTGATTCCTTTGTAAAAAAGAAATCAATTTATAACTCCAATATCCATGTCTGATTCTAGCATCCGATTAAATAAATACATTAGTGAAAGCGGTTTATGCTCCCGTAGAGCGGCCGACAGATATATTGAGCAAGGCAATGTATTTATCAACAGCAAACGGGCTAAGGTTGGCGACAAGGTCATCTTTGGAGACATTGTTACGGTTAACGGACAGACTATTGAACCTAAAGAGGTCGAGAACTCTGTTCTTATTGCTTACAACAAACCTGTTGGCATTACCAGTACTACTGAGGCTGGTGTGAAAAGCAATATTGTTGACCATGTAAATCATAGTGAAAGGGTATTCCCGATCGGGCGTCTGGATAAAGACTCTCAAGGCTTAATCTTCCTTACCAATAACGGCGACCTGGTAAACAAAATACTCAGAGCAGGTAACAATCACGAAAAAGAATACATAGTTACTGTAAATAAACCTATTACTGAATCATTTTTAACCGGCATGGCCAAAGGTGTACCGGTATTGGGCGTAATGACCAAAAAATGTAAAGTAACTCAGGAAAGTCCTTTTGTATTTAAGATCATACTGATTCAAGGGCTAAACCGACAAATCAGACGGATGTGCGAGCATTTTGGTTTTGAAGTAACCAAGCTGGAACGTGTTAGGATCATGAACATCAGTATAAAAGGCATTCCTGTTGGCGAATGGCGCGAGCTCACCCCAGCAGAGCAGACTGAGATATTTAACATGGTTGCAAAATCAAGTTCCGAAAGTGCCGCTCCTAAAAGAGTAAATAAAAAACCTAAAGCCAGGGCAGAAGAAGATTTATCCGAAAATGTAACTCCAAGAAAATCTTCAGGCAAACCTGGAGGCCCTAAAAAACCTAATAGCAAGGCATCGTCAGGTACGGTAAGCAGAGCAGATCGTCCCGCTGGTGGCAAAGGTAAATCAGCACCAAAATCTGCCGGAGGTTTCAAATCCGCTGCTTCAAGTACTGACTGGAACAAAAACAACGGACCAAGCAAAAGACCGGTAAGACCAACAAAAGGCAGATCCGGTGCCCCGGCTGCAAAAACCAGAAGTCCCAAACGCTAATAGTTGCTGGTTTCAGCTACCCTCCGCGTTGAAATGAATTATCAATGACGGGGAAAGAATATTTTTTAGGTAGCTTTGCAACCAAATGCTTACTACAAAGAAAACTGATATACGTTCATTAAACCTGGCGCAGCTGCAACAGCACTTTACCGCCATGAAAGAACCTTCTTACAGGGCCAAACAGGTTTACCAATGGCTTTGGGAAAAATCAGCACGCACATTTGCAGAGATGAGTAATCTTTCCAAAGAGCTTAGAATTAAGCTTGATGAAAATTATGCCATCAACGTAGTGGAGGTTAACAACTCTCAATTCAGTAATGACCATACCATCAAAAATACATTCAGGCTATATGACGGCAACATTGTAGAAGGTGTTTTAATTCCAATGGACGACCGCATGACCGCTTGTGTAAGCTCTCAGGTTGGCTGCAGCTTAACCTGTAAATTCTGTGCAACAGGCTATATGGATCGTAAACGTAACCTCAATGCTGATGAGATTTATGACCAGGTAGTATTAATTGACCAGCAGGCTAAGCAAAATTACAATGCCCCATTGACAAATATCGTTTACATGGGTATGGGTGAGCCCCTGCTTAATTATGCCAATGTATTAAAGTCGATAGAGCGGATCACCGCTCCCGATGGCTTAAATATGTCGTACAAGCGAATCACCGTGTCTACAGCAGGCATCTCTAAAATGATAAAAAAATTGGGTGATGATGGCGTTAAATTCAATCTTGCCCTGTCATTACATGCTGCCAATGATAAAAAGCGCAATGAGATTATGCCTATCAATGAGCACAATACCCTAAAAGCGCTTGAAGAAGCATTAAAATACTATTATTCCAAAACCAAAAACGCAGTAACCTACGAATACATTGTGTTTAATCACTTCAATGATGAAATTGAAGATGCCATGGAACTTGCAAAGTTCTGCAAACATGTTCCCTGCAAGGTTAACCTGATTGAATACAATCCGATTCAGTTTGCTGATTTTGTGAATGCTGAAGGCGATAAAATCGATGCGTTCTCTAATTACCTGAAAAGCCAGGGCATCACCACAAATATCCGACGCAGCCGCGGTAAAGATATTGATGCGGCTTGTGGTCAGCTCGCCGTAAAACAGCAAAATTAATCATCAGGTCCAGCCACTTAAATCCTAAAAAGGGAAAAACTAGCGAATGAACTTAATTAAACATCGCTGTCTTTGCATAATAAATTTATCTAAGTTTGTTAAATGCGTTTGTCTCATCTGTTTTTTGCGTTCCTTTTCCTGGCATTTACGGCCTGCCGTAAATCCGAAGGAATAACTACGGATGCTAAAGCAAAGCTCTCTTTTTCTACCGACACCCTCCTCTTCGATACGGTATTTACTGCTGCAGGATCTACCAATAAACGGATTAGGGTTTATAACCCAAATGTAAAAACGGTTAACATCAGTGAAATCAAACTCGGTGGTGGTGCCGGCTCTAATTTTAGCCTCATCATAAACGGACAATCTGTTAACCAGAAATCCAACCTTCAAATTGACGGTAAAGATTCTATCAGTATCTACGTAAAGGCTACCATTGATGCAAACAACCAAACAGAACCATTTATTGCGCAGGATTCCATTGTGTTCAATACAAATGGGAACCGGCAATCTGTTGCACTTATAGCTTACGGACAAAATGCCGTTTTTTTAAACAACCAAACCATCACGTCAAACACCACTTGGAATAGTGCGCTGCCTTATATCATCTACAAATCTGTAACGGTTGCCCCACAAACTACACTAACAATCCTCCCCGGCACCAAAGTGCTTTTTCATGAAAATTCAGGAATGAATATTAAAGGAAAACTGTTAGCGACCGGCACAGCCACCAATCCCGTTTTATTTTCGGGAGACCGAATGGAAGGCATGTATGCCGAGGAACCCGGACAATGGCATGGTATCCATTTTTATAGCAGCAGTTCCAATTCAAAACTCCATTACACCCAGATCAAAAATGCAGTAATAGGCGTCACTGTCGATTCTCTTTCCACAAATAACACACCCAAACTAGTACTTACCAATAGCATCATAAAGAACATGACCATTGCCGGTCTTGCAGGCTACAATGCTGAATTGGATGCATTTAACAATCTGTTTTACAATGCCGGTCAATATCTTTTGTATGGTGTTTCCGGAGGAAGATATAACCTCAAGCAAAATACATTTGCCGGCTACAATACAAAGTTATCGCGCAGAACACCATGTCTGTATTTCTCTGATGCAGGGAGCGGATATCCCTCAAAAAATTTAAAAATCCTGCTGGTCAATAATATCATTTGGGGAAGCTTAACTGAAGAGTTTCTTGTTGATAAAAAAAGCACTGCAGCTATCGAAACGGAACTGAGCAACAACGCGATTAAAACGATGCTAAAAACCTATGAGGGCAGTTTTAATCTGTTAAATATTGATCCCGGTTTTATAGATCCCATCAAATACAATTTTCTGCTTCAGAACAATAGCGCTGTATTACATAAAGGCCGCGATTTAAGTGCCGACCCTGCTTTTAATCTTTTCTTAAACAAAGACCTTAATAACGGGCCCAGAACATTCCCTTCAGAACTCGGGTGCTACCAGCATAATTAAAAAAAAACACCTCAATTATAACAATTTCAAGATAAGGTCGTTTATGTTAATGAGAGCGTTAATTTAGATGGTAAGGGTCGGTATTCTTAATAGAAATACCGGCCCTTTACTTTTTTCACTTTTTATTGTCAAATAAGTCTTTTATTTTTTGGCAATTAAGAAATAATTCGTTCCTTTGTTACGAGAGCGTTAATTTAAGGGTCGATAATTCCATGCAAATGGACTATCGGCCCTTTATCTTTTACAGCAAATCCAATTCAATTTTACTACTTAGAGAAGTTTATAGCGATAATATTCTTTATTTCTTCCGGCTTAAATGGCTTCAATATATGCCCATTCATCCCGCAAGCTTTGAACTTGCTATTTTCATCCTGAAGTGTAGATGCAGTAAGCGCAATTATAGGAATGGTTTTAAAATACTCATCATCCAGCTCCCTTATAATACTTGTGGTCTCAAACCCATCAATACCTGGCATTTGAATATCCATAAAAATAAGGTCAAAGGTTTTTGTCATTACCTTCTCAATGGCTTCCCTACCATTTCTGGCAAATTCAAGGTCAAATCCCCATTTACTAAGTATGCGGTTTGCAATCAGAATATTAATTTCATTATCATCAACAACCAATATCCTTTTTCCAATAAATGAGGCCGGCGGTTCTACTGATTTAACAAGTCCGGTCTTTTGTGTCGCTTTGCTAAATTGAATATCGAAAGAGAATTCGGTCCCTTTTCCTTCCTTGCTTTTTACTTTAATGTCCGACTTATATAACTTTAGCAGCTTTTTGGTAATGGCCAAACCAAGACCTGTGCCTCCATACTTCCGTGATATATCAGTTTTAGCCTGAGTAAATGTTTCAAAAATGTATGATTGTTTATCCTCAGGAATTCCAATACCATTATCCTTTACCACAAAGCGCATCACCACAGCTTCTTCATTTTCGCTGACAAGCTCAATCTTTAATTCTATCGTCCCATAATCTGTGAACTTAATTGCGTTTCCAAGTAAGTTCATCAGGATCTGATACAATCTGGTCTTATCCCCAAGAATATTCACCGGAATCTGATCATCACATGCCAATGTCAGCTTGTCCCCTTTTTGCGCGGCATTAATTTGTAAGGAGTTCACAATATCGCAGGCCAGGCTTTTAATGTCTAATGGTATAGCTTCCAGTTCCAGATTACCGGTTTCTATTTTTGTAAAATCCAGGATGTCGTTAATAATATGCAAAAGGTTTTCCGCAGAAAATTTAAGCACATTCAGATCTTCCAGCTGCGATGCCTTAGGATCATTATCTATCAGCAAATGGGTCATCCCAATAACTGCATTTAATGGGGTCCTGATCTCGTGGCTCATTACAGAAAGGAACATCTCCTTCGCCTCACTCAGCTGCAACGCCTGCTCTTTAGCCTCGAGCAACTCATGCTCTATTTGCTTACGCTGAGTGATATCCGAGATCAGATCAATCTGACGTTCAAGCGAACCCTTATCATTTATAATTGGGGTATTGGAAACCGAAAGCCAGATAGATTGGCTGTCCTTGGTTTTGGCTTGTACCTCTATCTCATAAGATTCATTTTTCAGTGACTTTGCCCGGGAGCTTAAGATCAGCTCTTTATGCGCTTCGTCTTTAGAAAGCACATCGCCCAGTTCCTTGCCCTTCAGCTCGGCCAAAGAATAACCGGTTAACTTTTTAAGGGATTGGTTTATCCAGGTCGTTTTGCCTTCGGCATCTGAGATGTTAACTCCAGTATTGGTTTTACTGGCTACCAAAGACAGTACCTGCAGTTCTTCTTCTGCCTTTTTCTTTTCAGTAATGTCTATAATGATCTCCACCTCCATATCAACCTTTCCTTTATCATCCAGCACCACTGTATTGTAAATAGACAACCAAATGGGTTGTCCGTCTTTCCTATACGAAAGGAGGTCTACCGTAAAAGACCTGTTTTGTTTGATCAGGAGCCTTGCTTTTTTCAATAGCTCCAAATCCGTTTTGGGGCCAATGATCAAATCACCCAGGCGCTTCCCCTTCAAATCATTGATGGTAAATCCCGTGATCTTTTCAAAGGCATCGTTCACCCAGGTTACATGGTTATTGGCATCGCTGATCACCACCGCATTATTGATCTTACTGGCTACAAAAGACAGCCTTACCAACTCACTCTCTACCCGTTTATTTTCGGTGATGTCTCTTCCATAGGTATACCAGCGTCCCTGGCGGGCCACCATATTCCAGCTCAGCCAACGCAACTGGCCATGCTTGCTCTTTACCCTGAATTCTACATTGAATTCTTTAACCTTTTTCTTTAGTCCTTCTTCAATAATTTCCACCAACCTGCTGATGTCTTCTTTATTGCAAAACTTCCAAATACTTAGTCCTATAGATTCGGGAACCGTATAACCAAGTATACTGGTTACCGCATCATTTATAAACAGGATTTTACCTGAGTAATCTAAAATACAATGAATCTCTGGCGAAACTGTCGAAAGATTTAGCAGTTCCTCAAAACGATTGGTTTTGGCTTCCAGCTCTATTGTTTTTTTTCTTAAAGTAATATGGGTAATGGTTTCATTGGCAAGTGTTACCAAACCATCTTTCTGGTCATTGGTTAAGCATCGTGAGACTACATCAAACACTGCAATAACACCTATTTTAAAACCATTTTCATCCAGAAGTGGTGCGCCTGCATAGAAACGGACACCGGGTTTACCGGTAACCATAGGATGATCTTTAAATCTTTTATCGGTTAAAGTATCCTGTATTTCAAGTATCTCATTTCCTTTAATGGTTTCTGCACTAAAAGACACCTCCTTTGAAACGTCTCCATTGCCGATACCGATAAAGGATTTCAAAAAGAGCCGGCTTTCATCAACCAGAACAATAACCGCAATAGGTGCATTACATATTAAAGTAGCAAGCTTGGTAATATTGTCGAACTTCTCCTCTGAAGGGGTGTCCAAAATATTATACTCATGCAATACTTTAATACGCTCGCTTTCACTGGCAGACGAATCCCGGCTCTTCGATAACATTTAATTTACAACTCCCTTTCTATTTATATAGGGGGAACTTACTTACCAATTCAATTACCTTCTGTTTTACCTGCTTAAGGTTATTTTCGTCCTCAGCGTTGGTAATTACCTGGTCAATCAGATCAACAATAAGTTCCATTTCTTTTTCTTTAAATCCTCTTGTAGTTATAGCAGCAGTTCCTACGCGTATACCCGAAGTAACAAATGGAGATTTATCATCAAAAGGAACCATATTTTTATTTACCGTAATGTCGGCTTTTTCAAGCGCATTTTCAGCAAGCTTCCCTGTGATATTTTTATTTCTTAAATCAATCAGCATCAGGTGGTTATCAGTTCCACCAGAAATAATTCCGTAACCTCTTGATACAAATGCTTTTGCCATTGCCTGTGCATTTGCCTGTACTTGTTTAACGTAGGCTAAATAATCGTCACTCAAAGCTTCACCAAAAGCAATTGCTTTTGCAGCGATAATGTGCTCTAAAGGACCACCTTGTGTACCCGGGAAAACAGCCATATCTAATACTGACGACATCATTCTGATTTCGCCTTTAGGTGTTTTTAAACCAAATGGGTTTTCAAAATCCTTACCCATCATAATCATACCGCCACGTGGGCCACGTAATGTTTTATGTGTAGTTGTGGTAACGATATGGCAATGAGGAAGCGGGTTGGTTAATAATCCGCGGGCAATAAGACCTGCCGGATGAGAAATATCTGCCATTACCAATGCGCCAATTTTATCAGCTACACTGCGTACAAAAGCATAATCCCACTCTCTTGAATAAGCAGAAGCACCAACAATGATTAATTTTGGACGTTCAGCTAAAGCTAATTCTTCAAGTTTAGCATAATCAATTAAACCATCTTCTTTTTTAACTCCGTAAAATAACGGATGATACAATTTTCCTGAAAAGTTAACCGGAGAACCATGAGTTAAGTGACCACCATGAGAAAGATCAAATCCTAAAATCTTATCTCCGGGTTGAATTACCGCAAGCATTACAGCAGCGTTTGCCTGTGCACCAGAATGTGGTTGTACATTCACCCATTCCGCACCAAAAAGTTTCTTTGCGCGTTCAATAGCAATGGTTTCCACCTCATCTACTACCTGGCATCCACCATAATATCTTTTGCCCGGAAGGCCTTCAGCATATTTATTTGTTAAACAAGAACCAGCGGCTTCCATTACCTGTTTGCTTACAAAATTTTCTGAAGCTATCAGTTCAAGTCCATTTTCCTGACGGTCCAATTCCCTGTCAATCAAATMAAAAATTAAAGTATCTCTAGTCATTTATCGAAGTATATTTTTGTAAAATTAGCAATTTTCMTTCTTACTTTGATAACAAAATACCTTACTTTGTATTTCTATTGATAAAACCCCTGCATGGAAGATATTAACGGTCCATTACTACCCAACATAAACTATCCTACTGATTTAAAGCAGTATAAGGAACAAGACCTTGAACAAATTTGCAAGGAACTTCGTCAATATATTATAGATGTGGTTAGTGTAAATGGTGGACATTTTGGTGCCAGTCTTGGCGTTGTTGAGCTTACAGTAGCCTTACATTACGCATTAAACACCCCATACGATAAATTAGTCTGGGACGTTGGACATCAGGCTTACGGACACAAAATTCTTACCGGACGCAGGTCAGTTTTTCATACCAACCGGATATTAAACGGCATTAGCGGCTTCCCAAAAATCAGTGAAAGCGAATATGATACTTTTGGTGTAGGCCACTCTTCTACATCCATCTCAGCAGCTTTGGGCATGGCCGTAGCTTCGCACTATAAAGGAGAAACCGATCGTCAGCACGTTGCAGTGATTGGAGATGGTGCCATGACCGCCGGATTGGCATTCGAAGGATTAAATCATGCCGGTATTGAAAATTCAAACCTGTTAGTGATACTGAACGACAACTGCATGTCTATCGATCCTAACGTTGGTGCACTAAAAGAATATTTAACAAACATTACTACCTCAAAATCTTACAACCGCTTCCGCGATGACATTTCTAATGTGCTTATTAAGCTTTCTGAGCTTGGACCTAATGCGCATAAGTTTGTCAAGAAAATTGAGAAAAGTATAAAAGGTACGCTGCTTAAACAAAGTAATTTGTTCGAAGCGCTGAACTTCAGATATTTCGGCCCGGTTGATGGTCACGATGTGGTCCGCCTAACCCAGGTCATTAAAGATTTAAAAGAGATCCCCGGCCCTAAGCTTTTACATTGTGTAACCGTAAAAGGAAAAGGCTTTGCCCTGGCAGAGAAAGATCAAACAAAGTGGCATGCACCTGGCCTTTTCGATAAAATTACCGGAGAGATAAAAAAATCTGTTCCTGATAAACCACAACCTCCAAAATATCAGGATGTTTTTGGCCATACTTTGGTTGAGCTGGCTGAAGCCAATAAAAAAATTGTAGGTGTAACTCCCGCTATGCCATCCGGATCTTCAATGAACATCATGATGAAGGCAATGCCTGCCCGTGCGTTTGATGTGGGTATTGCAGAACAGCATGCCGTTACTTTTTCCGCAGGATTGGCCACTCAGGGGCTTATTCCATTTTGTAACATCTACTCAAGCTTTATGCAAAGAGCTTATGATCAAGTCATTCATGATGTTGCAATACAAAACTTAAATGTTATTTTTTGTCTGGATCGCGCAGGTTTGGCAGGTGCCGATGGTGCCACACACCATGGTGCTTATGATCTGGCCTATATGCGTTCTATTCCTCACATGACGGTTGCTGCCCCAATGAACGAGGAAGAACTACGTAATTTAATGTATACCGCACAGCAAGACAATATGGGGCCTTTTTCCATACGTTATCCCAGAGGAAACGGCGTTATTGTCGACTGGAAACGTCCGCTAAAAGCATTAGAAGTAGGAAAAGGCAGAAAAATCTGTGACGGCGAAGATGTCGCCATACTTACCATTGGTCACGTGGGTAACTTTGCGGTAGATGCATGCAAAGAATTGAATAGTGAAGGTATACATCCTGCACATTACGACCTTCGCTTTGCCAAACCTTTAGACCAGGCCATGCTTCATGATGTATTTAAAAGATACAAACACATCATAACAATTGAAGATGGGTGTGTGCAAGGTGGCGTGGGGAGTGCAATACTTGAATTCATGGCCGACAATGCCTACAATGCTCAGGTAATCCGTTTAGGTATTCCTGATGACTTTATTGAACATGGTGAGCAGGCCGAATTATGGGCTTTATGTGGTTATGACACAGCAGCAATTATTAATACCGTAAAAAAGATTGCCGTAAGCAGAACTACAAAAACAATGGCCTCCTAATGCCAAATGCCTCAGCGTTAAGGCATCAACCATTTGTAAAGCCAGATCCAGAGTTAATGGATCTGGTCATCAATCATCTTTCTTCCTATCACCCACTTCCCAAAGCACTCGAAAACGAAATTAAAGCATGTTTGTTTGATGTACGGGCTAAAAAAAATGAATACCTGCTTAAGCAGGGCGAAACGAGCGAATACTTATATCTCATCATTAAAGGTTTGGTAGTTGGTTATACCACACTTAAAAATAAAAAACTTACTACTTATATCTGCCTGGAGGGTGAATCTGTTTCAGCTATAAAAGGAATGTACGGCGACGGGCCCTCCGGCGAAAGTATTTACGCTGTAGAGGATTCTCATCTCATCGGCTTGCCCATACATAACCTGCTGCAGTGGCTTCAAACCTCATTTGAGCTGAACATCATCATCAGAAAAATAGTCGAATCCTTTTACAAATCTGCACACCAGCGGTCCAATCTGGTAAGAATGGGGTCAGCCCAGGAGAAATATGAATTCTACCTCAGCACAACAAATCATAATATACAGAGAATTCCCCCTCAATATATTGCTGATCTGCTGGATATAAAGCCCGAAACACTCCATAAGATTTTGAAAAAGGCGAAACAGCCAAATGAGGCTTCAGTACAAACTTATTTTGAGTTAATTGAAGATTACATGAGGGATCAGGAGGCATTTAAACAGCATGGTTTAACCCTGCCCAAGATGGCAGCCGACCTAAGGGTACCCACCCATCAGCTCTCACATGTATTAAATTTTCATTACAAAAAGAGTTTCACTGCCTTTGTAAATCACTACAGGGTTGATTATGTCAGAAGCAAGTTGCAAAACACCTCTGCATGGCAACACCTTACCATAGAGGCTTTAGGAAAAGAAGGTGGCTTCTCCTCAAGAAGTGCCTTTTTCGCTGAGTTTAAGTCACATACCGGTATGACGCCTTCTGAGTATGCCAAGTCCCGACAAAATTAAGTCCTGCATTATAAATCAGGACTTAATTCTCTTTCCTTTCCTTGCCCACCGATAACCTATTGATTATATTTGTTAATAATAAATAAACTTATTTATACCGAATAATTAAGTTCAACGATAATTTTATTGCGTCCAAGAAATGGAAACCTCAGAAATCACCTGGTTAAATGCCAACAAAACCTACAAAAAATGCCCCTATTGCAAACAAGGAGACTTAGATTCGAGAGTTAAAAGAGGCACTTTAGTTAAATCATTTTTATTTTGGCTTGACCTGAAAAGATACGCATGCGGATCATGTGGCCGTAAGGTTTACATGGTTGGCAAAAACGAAAAATAGTACGTCTTATTTGTGGATGTATATTTGCAATTTAAATGATTCCCCTACATCATTCGGTTGTACCAATCCTATCGCCATAACTGTGTAGTACTGCCCCGCTGTTAAAACAGTACTGCTCAAAGTGCTCATGACTGTTCCTTCAGCAGCATTCTTTGTATCAAGAGAATAAGTTCCCGGGGTAATTTCCGTAAAACTGCTAACCGCTTTATAAGATTTGTCAGTAACCAGATTTGTCGTATCATTATTCAAAGACAGATCAAGCGCAGGGGCATCGGGCGATAAGTTTACAAATCTTATAAAAGCCTTTTCAGTGGAATAAGCATCAGGCGTATCTGAAATCAACAGCCCATCCATGTTCTCGTTTTTGTTAATTACAAAAAAAGAATAGGCCTTATTGGTCTCTATTGCTATCGTTTTGCTCAGCAGCGCCGTTAGGTCGCTTTCTGCAGTAAACTTTAGGGTATGGTCTCCTTCAGTCAGGGTAGCATATGGAATTACACCTCCAAATGGCAAAGCGCTCTCAATTACTTTTGTCCCATCCAGATAGGCATTATAAGTAGCCAGGGTAGGCGATGCATTGATAATCGTTAATGAGGAAAGGCCCGTGGTGTCTGCCGCTTCTTTTTTGCAGGAACTGAATAACATGATAGCCAGGGTAATCATCAAAAAAACAAACAATACATCCAGACCTTTATTGGTCTCATTTTTAAAAATATTCATAAGAGTTTATTAAAATTTATAGATTTTTTCCATTAACATATGCCTGCAGCGTATGGCGGTATCCCTCTCCAATGGGTATTTCGGTACCAGCAATAATCACCTGTGTCTTTTGTACAGATTCAATCTTTTCCAGAGAAATGATGTATGATTTATGAATGCGCATAAACCTTCCCGAGCTTAACTTTTCCTCTACCCCCTTCAGCCCCATCCTGGTAATTACCTGTTTGCCATCCTGTATATTGATCCGCACATAATCTTTAAGGCCTTCAATAAAAGTGATGTCCTGCATCCTCACCTTAACAAGGGAATAATTTGCATTTACAAATACATGATCATTTTCCGGTTGAGCCGGTTTAGGCTTTACCTGCCTCACCTGATAAAGTTCTCGTGCTTTTTCAACTGCTTTAAAAAATCTCGAAAACTGCACCGGTTTCACCAGATAATCCACCACATCCAGATTAAATCCGTCTAATGCATGTTCGGGATAAGCAGTCACCATAATCACCATTGGAGGTTGTTTCAACGAGCGCAACAACTCTAAACCGTTTATGCCCGGCATCTGAATATCCAGGAACAGCAGGTCTATCTGTTGCGCCTTTATCAGATCAAATAACTGCATCGGACTGCGGATAGAAGCAACCACATTTAGATAGGGTATTTGCCGTACATTATCTTCCAGCAGCTTCAGCGCCGGGCTTTCATCATCAATTAATATACAATTCATTTATAAGTTGATTTGAAGTTTAGCTACGTAGGTATTATCGGTTTCTTCTATTTTTAATGCATGGTTCTGAGGGTAAATCAGCTCCAGCCGCCTGCGCACATTGGCCAGTCCAATTCCCGAATCCCTTTTATCTGATGTTGATGGCCAGGTTCTTACCGGCGCAATCCCGTTCATTACTTCCATATAAAGCTTACTGKATTCAACGGCAATCGAAACATCTATTATCGGATCAGGAAGCATCCCTATCCCGTGTTTAAAGGCATTTTCTACAAAGGGGATTAAAAACATCGGTTCAATCCTATATTCATCAGTTATCCCCGATAGGTAAAGGTTTACCTGAATATCATCGCCAAACCTTAGTAATTGCAAGTTGATGTAGTTCTTCAGGTATTCTGCTTCTTCTGTAAGTGTGATCTTGCCTTCGTCACTATCATAAAGCATATAGCGCATTAATTGCGACAAACTGATCAGCGAGGGTTCTATCAGTTCCGGTTTCTTTCTCGACATATAAACCAGCGTATTCAGCACATTGAACATAAAATGCGGGCTGATCTGAGAGGATAAAAATTCCAGCTCGGTTTTCAGTTGAATGTTTTCAAGTTCCTTTATATGTTTATCACGAATGACCTTATCCATATAAAGACGGTAACTGAAGCTAACCACAATCACAAAAGTGAAGGGCAATACATTCATGAAGGGTTTCGGATGGGCCATCCGCCGATCCGCAAACCTGGGCATTTCAGGATGCAAAAAGTGATTTGCCAGCATAAACAAAAGCAAGGTCACAACCAGCAGCAGCACATAAAAATACATGCCATTCTTTTTTTCTCTTATCGGATAAATCACAAAACTGTGTACATAGAAAATGATAATGAGCAAAATATTAGAAAGGAACAGGTTTTTAAGCATGTCATTTCTAAATTCTGGCGGGGCGCCTCCAAATCTCGATAGAAATGGCAAACTCAGTACCAGCAACCAAATGAGCAAGGGGGCCATAGCGCTTATTAAGCGCCAGTATTTCGAATTCTTCATTACTGATACACCCGTAATTTTAAACTGTCAGCCTGCATGGAGGTAAAAATGCCCAGCCCATTCACAATGTTGGTATAAGGGTTGGTCAGGTTTAATGAACTGCCGCCATTGTTATTTAAAGCATCGCTATATTCTTTATTGATATGAAACAGCAGCACCCGGTAATTACCCAGGTAATTAAAGGTCATCTGCTGGGTCTGAAAGGACGAAACCTGTCCCAGAATCACTTCGGTGTCTCTGTATGACCCGTTATTTCTCGGATTTGTGCTTGTCCTGCTGGTCTCCGTATTCTTCAGCACTATCATATAATGTCCGCCGGTAGTATTGTTCCAGCTCAGGGTTATCGGAACAAAAGTCGCAGGCGTTGTTCCAAAATCCATTACCGGTACTTTTTGAAGCGAATCAGAAGTCACAAAGCCTGTAGGTTTATCAGGCACCGTAGTTTCTGAGCTGATCGTTTTATTGTTATACTCAAAACTGAGTGAATAGGTCTTATGTTCAGTTATAAAAGTCGTATCACTGTAAACGTAGTTTCCATCGGTACGCTCCGAGAGTTCAACTGTTTTGGCGCCGTCTGATATTTTTAGCTTTAAATCGGTAAGGGGAAAACCCAATGAGATGGTATCATCAAGGTATTTTTGATAATAAACCTTCACAAGGACCGATTTTCCGGGTACCAGGTAACCTTCTACCACGGGTCTGGAATAATCATCATCTAATGTGCTGTCCTTTTTGCAGGAGCATATAAAAAAAGCGGCTAATGCAACGGTAAGTAGGGTAGGTATCTTTATTTCCATTTTAAGCTTAGTGTAATATTAGGGGTGAAACCAAGGTAATTTACATTAGAGGTAAGCACCTGATTGTTTACGATTGAGTATTGTTTATACCAAATGTTTGATCTGTTATAGATGTTGAAGAGCGAAAACCCGATACTCCCGGTTTTACGGCTGTCAATTTTTATCAGATCATAGGTAACCGAAGCATCTAACCTGTGGTAGGCCGGCATGCGGGCCCCGTTTTTCTCGCTAATGGTTAAGAAAGTGTGGCTTCTGCCGGAATAATCATTAACCGTATAGCTGGTCAAGGGCGCAGTATAAGGCTTTCCTGTGGCATAGATCCAGGTTGCAGAAAAGGTCCATTTACCGTTATGATAAACGTTAACCAGCTTAAATTCATGGCCGGTGTCCTGATTTGCAGGGAACTCTCCCCCATACACCTCAAAATTATTTACTGCCTTTGAGAGGGTATAACTCAGCCAGCCGGTGTATTTGCCGTGTGTTTTTTGCAATAAAAACTCAACTCCTTTTGTATAGCCGGTCCCATTGTAAAAATGTTCTTCCAGTGTCCCGGCCGACCCCATCCTCCTGCCGGTTTGTCTTTGCGAATATTCACTCAGGTTATCCAGGCTTTTGTAATAACCCTCTACATCAATCAGGAACTGGTCTGTTTCATAACTAAATCCGGCTATGTAATGCAGGGCAGAGCTTACCGGAATAGTACTTCCGTTAGAAAGCACCCAGAAATCTCTGCTGCCTGCCAGAATATCTTCTTTAATTACCCGGTTTGTAAACTGATAGAATTTTCCGGTTGAGCCTTTAAGTGTAAAGCGATCTGTAAGCGTATAAGTTGCCGAAAACCGGGGTTCCAGATATACTTTTCCCGTAAGGTCATAATAGGTACTGCGCAAACTCGGATTCAACTGCAACTTACTTACGGGATTAATCTCCAGTTCGGCATACCCGCCACTGGTAAGCGCTTTTGTATGCTGGTTAATCAAGGTACTGGTATCATTTAAACTGTTCTGGTAAGAAACATTTTGTCTGGATGCAAATCCGCCAAACAACACCTTTAATTTACCCGCAGCCTGCCATTCCCAGTCAGATTTCAAACTAAAGTCTTTAAGGTTGTTCTTTTCAAATGTCCCTGTCGAGATTTCCTGGTCAACCCCTTCGCTATCCTGAACGGTTATGGTATTGCTGTTGTCTCTGTCACTATGATAGGTCGAATAACTGAGCAACGTATTGGAATATAACCTGGAGTTCCATCGGCTCGACCACTTCAAGCTCGATCCCAGGTTGCCATAAGTTGTTTTATCGGTTGAGCTGATACTACCACCGCCCGACAAGAACGAAGGCAATGCGACATCCCTGCTGTTGTCAAGGTTATCATTTCCCTGGTAAATACTCCACGAAAACCTGTTCTTGTCATCCGGGGCATAGGTATATTTGGCATTCAGGTCATAAAAAGACGACGAGGGTACGGTAGCAGTTGTAGCACCTCCGCCAAAACCTCCGCCTCCGCCACCCGGGGGGCCGCCTCCCATGCGTCCACCCCCTGGTCCGGAAGCAACAGTTGTGCTGCTGTTGAATTTATTGAAGATCTTGTTATATAATGGTCCCTGATAGGAGTGCCTGTAAGCCAGCAACAGCGTTGATTTACTGTTGATCGGTTTTTCCAAAAACACATTCGCACTGAGTAAGCTCAGATCTCCGGCAATATTGGTTTCTTTATTATTCCCTTCTTTGCCTACTATATCGGTAACACTTGATAATCGCCCGCCATATTTTGCGGAGAAACCTCCCTTATACAAAGTCACATCTTTAACGGCATTACTGTTAAATGCACTGAAAAATCCATACAGGTGATCAACCTGGTAAACCGTAAAACCATCAAAAAGCACCAGGTTTTGGTCAGGAGTGCCTCCCCTTACATATGCACCCGATGAAGATTCGTTACTGGCACTAATACCCGGCATGAGCTGAAATGACCTGAGGATATCCTTTTCTCCAATGTTAGGGAGTTCTTCAAGTTTTGACGGAGAAATCTGCAGTACACTTACCCTTCGCTTGTCGGTACTCATCGCGTTGTCTCTTCTTTTATCGGTTATGGTTACCTCATTTAGTGATTTTACCGCCGGAAAAAGTTCTATAATAACTTCTGCTTTAATGTTCGCTTTATTTAATGCGTATACATCCGGGCGGTAACCGATATAGTTTATATCTAGTACACAGGTATCCGAAGGCACGTTTAAAAGTGTAAAATAACCATCGGCATTGGTCGCTGTACTGATACCCGTATGACGAACTTTTACAATTGCCGCAGGCAAAGATTCGCCACTGGCATTGTCTACCACCCTTCCTCTTATTTTAAATGGTTCCATCTTACTGCTTTCTACTTCTTCTGCCTTCAGCAGCGCTGTTTGGTTTAACGGCACTTCTTTAAACACCGGTTTATCACCGGCTATCTTTTTTAAACGGCCCACATCTTCCGGCTTGCGGATGATGTAAATGTTCTGATCCGGATCCAGCCAGTAATACAATTTATTCTCCCGGCAAATCTTTCCCAGCACATCCTTTACCGGTTCATTCAGGTAACGGTCTGTTACCATATAATCTTTAAGCATCTCAGGTTCATAAATGATCCTGGTCTTGCATTTCAACGAAAGGGTATCCAGCATCCTTGCCATAGGCAGGCTGTAAAACCCATCAATTGTGGCCTGCGTTTTTAGCGGGCGCTGCGCCCAGGCACTAATGCTCATGACGCCTGTAAATCCAAGTAACAGTAAAATTCGCTTCATATTCTGGAAGCGAATTTTATAAATTCATATGTTAACAAATGTTAATTGAGATCAACGGGCTAAATTCATAGGTTAAGACTCTATTTTCTGCGACAATTGAGTTCATAAAAAATCACTACTCGTACCTTAACGCTTCTATAGGATCTAATTTTGATGCCTTCAATGCCGGATAATAGCCAAAGAAAATTCCCGTTATCGCACAAACCAAAAAGGAGATTACAATAGAGAATTCAGAAATTACCGTCGGCCAGTTCAACGAAGCCGGAACAATCAGGGCTGCCGAAACGCCCAATACCACACCAATTACCCCGCCGGTTACACTAATCACAATAGCCTCTATCAGGAATTGTAATAAAATATCTATACCCCTTGCACCTATCGACATCCTTAAACCGATTTCCCGGGTACGCTCTGTAACCGAAACATACATAATGTTCATAATTCCTATCCCTCCAATTACCAGCGAGATACTGGCAACAGCGGTTAGCAGCGCAGTCATCATACTGCTTGTAGAATTCATCATCGTCATCAATTCCGCCTGTGTTCTGACCTGAAAGTCATTGTCCTCAGCATCTCGTAAACGGTGCGTTTCTCTAAGTGTACTGGTTATTTCTGCAACCGCAGCGTCCGAAGCAGCTTCACTGGTTGCCGATGCATAGATCTGTCCAAAATAAATGGATGATAAAATCCTTTTCTGAACCGTCGTATACGGGGCAATAATGATATCATCCTGATCCTGGCCAAAGTTACTTGTACCTTTTGGCGTTAGCACGCCTATGACCTGGAATGGGATTTTACCAAACCTGATGATCTTGCCAATCGGATCTTCTCCGTTGGGGAACAGGTTATCAACCACTGTTTTGCCCAGTAAACAGACCTTGGCCGAGGACCTCACGTCTTGCTCGGAAAATATGATCCCTTCTTTAACGGATAGCTTTCTGATATCCAGGTATTCCGGGCTCACTCCCTGAATAGAAGTAGGCCAGTTGGCCGCACCGTTAATGGATTGTCCGCTTGAAGATGCCAGCGGAGAAATTTCTGCAATATTAACAGCATTCTTTTTCAGGGCATCTACATCCTTAATGGTAAGCGTTTTAAGACTGCTGCCCATCATCCTCGCGCCACCGGGTTCATTGCTGTAGGGCATAATGGTAATCATATTCGAACCCATGCTAGCCAGCGAAGCATTGATACTTTGCTTTGAGCCTTCGCCAATAGACATCATCGTAATTACTGATGCCACGCCTATAATAATGCCCAGCATGGTCAACAGTGCACGTAGTTTATTGCGTTGCAGGGCTTTAATTGCCAGTCTGATGAGATTAATAAATTTCATAATTTTCTTCTTAATAATCGTCTGTCGCAGGCAGAGAAGCCAAAGCTTCTTTTGCCCAGCGAATGTGTTTATTCATCGAATCTTTTTGAACCTTTCCGTCCCTTAGCATCACTGTGCGGGTACTAAATGCAGCAATATCCGGCTCGTGGGTAACGAATACAATGGTTTTACCGTTTTGATTCAGCTCCTGCATAAGCGACATGATCTCGTAAGATGTTCGTGTATCCAGGTTTCCGGTAGCCTCATCCGCAAGGATCATAACAGGCTCGTTTACCAATGCCCTAGCAATCGCAACACGCTGCTGCTGTCCGCCCGACAACTGGTTTGGCATATGATCAAACCTTCCATCAAGCTTAACCGCCTGTAAGGCTGCAATAGCGCGCTCTGTCCGTTCTTTGGTACCAATAGTGGGGTTATACAGTAATGGGAGCTCCACATTTTCAAGCGCAGAGGTACGTGGCAATAAGTTGTACGACTGGAAAACAAAGCCAATCTTATGGTTCCTTAATTTTGCCAGTTCGTCTCTGGTCAGCTCTTTTACGTTTACATTATCGAGCATATAAGTTCCCTCTGTAGGCTTATCCAAACAGCCCAGCATATTCAGCAAAGTGGTTTTACCAGACCCGCTGCTCCCCATTATGGTTAAAAACTCGCCCGAATCCACATCAAATGAAACCCCCTTTAAGGCCCTCACCGTTTCGGTACCCATTTTAAACTCACGCTTTACATTTTCTATTTGAAGGATCTTGTTGCTCATCGTCTGTTTCCTCCTGGTCTTTTTGGCATAAATGGACTTGAAGCTGCTGCTGCCGGCATTCCTGCCGAACCGCCCTCCATACCACTGATCACTACATCATTTGCATTCAACCCTTCAAGTACCTCTACATGTGTATTGTCATTCAACCCGGTTTTTATTCTTTTCTGAATAAGCTTTTTGCCTTGTAATACCCACACAAAAGAAGGTTCCATCTTTTCTGTTTCTCCGGTTGGCGCTTTCAGTTGCTTAGTCGCGCTGGTGTCCTTTCTCATCCTGCCTTTACCGCCTTTTCTCCCCATTCCCCTGCCTGGCAATGGCACAATTTCATATTCTTTAAGTAAACTCGAATCCGGATTAAATTTTAAGGCCTGGGCCGAAACCAGCAAAGCATCATTTACCTCTTTGGTGTAAATTATAATGTTCGCAGTCATGCCGGGCTTTAGTTTCTTATCATCATTTGGCGCATCAATCAGTGTGGCGTAGGTAACTACGTTTGCTGATATGGATGGCTGTAACCTGATGTCCTTTACTGTTCCGTTAAAAGTATCGTCTATAAAGGCATCAACGGTAAAAGTTGACCGCTGACCTTTAACTACATTGCCTATATCTGCCTCATCCACCTTTGCCTGAACCTGCATTTTCGTAATGTCTTTGGCAATGGTAAAAATTGTTGGTGTATTAAAGCTCGCCGCAACGGTTTGCCCTATACTAACGCTTCGCCCTAATACTACCCCATCTATTGGAGAATAGATCTGTGTAAAGGAAAGGTTCCTTTCTGCCGATCTCAGCTGTGCCTTTGCATTACTTACATTAGCGGTTGCCACCTGCAAGGTATTTAAAGCCTGATCGTATTCTGCTTTGCTGATTGATCCTGTTTCAAACAATTGCTTCTGGCGACTAAAGTTTGCCTGCTGATAGGTCTGGTTACTTTGAGATTGTGCCAAACTGGCTTTCGCCTGATCAACTGTGGCCTGTATCAGTGTCTTATCCAATTCTGCAAGTAACTGTCCTTTCTTAACGGTTGAGTTAAAATCGGCATATAATGCAGAAATGGTTCCCGATACCTGCGTACCTACGGTAACGGTATCCACCGGCTGCACCGTTCCGGTAGCAGTTACACTTGTTGAAATTGAACCTCTCGAAGGCTGCTCTTTGGTCAGCATTACGGGCTGTTCCTTAGTCCTCAAAAAGAAGTACCATACTAAACCAAGTACAACTATAATGGAGATAATGATTAGAATAATTTTTCTGGACTTCATGACTTATAATTTAATGGGTGTTCCTAAGTAAAACTCATAGATTCTTGCAGCCAGAGCTGCATTATATTTTGCTTGTATGTACGATTGCATGGCCTGTACATATAAATTCCTTTGCTGGTAGAAGTCTACAATATTGGCAACCCCAATCTTTAATTCCTGATTGGCAATACGGTACACTTCCTGGTTAAATTTCAATTGCTCTGCTGCTGATGCGAACTGACCCTGGGAATTCTGCGCATTGATGTAGGCTTTCTCTGTATTCAGGGCCAGCGTGGTCTTTGTGTTTTCCAGAGCTAGTTTAGATTGCGCGATATCAATCTTTGCTTTGGCAACATTGGTTTTATTTTGCCTTTTTGTAAAAATTGGGATGGACAAGGTTAAGCCCGCCTGCTGATAAAAGTTATTATCAAACTGTCTAAAGGCATTGTAGTTTGGGTCTTTCGCATAACTTGTCCCCATGCCTGCACCCAGTGTTAACGAGGGCAGATAACCTGCTTTCGCTTTGGTAAGCCCAAGGTCCGAAATCTGTACACCCAGTTCTGCATTCTTTATTTCCGGGCGGTTTTGCAAAGCATATTGCTGTACGGTGCTCAGATCGGTGATGCTTCCTGTCGAAATTACAGTATCTGGTTTTACTACATCAAAATCTTTAGCATCAGGTAACTGCAACAACTGCTTTAGGGATATTTTATCCTGGCGCTGGGTATTCTGCGAAGTCGTCAGGTTGTATTTATCCGATGCCAGCTGTGCCTCAAACTGTGCCACAACTTTACGGGCCACCGATCCTGCCGCAAACTGGCGTTTTGCCTGTTCAAGCTGAGCCTGGGATGTTTTTACCAAGTCCTCATTGTAAATGATACTCTCCTTATCTACAAGTATACTCAGGTAAGCCTGCGTAATCTGTAAGGTGATGTCGTTTTCATTTTCCAGAATGGCGAAGTTGGCCGACTGGACGGACAAATCTTTTTGCTTTATGTCTGTTTTAAGGTAGCCTCCTTTATATAGCGTCCACGAAGAGCTTAAACCATATGACCCTGAATAATTAAGGCCACCGGAATTCCCATTGGTAGCCATGTTATAATGATTAAAGGATTGCGAAGCCGAGCCATATAGATCAGGCAGCAATGCCGATTCTGCCAGCAACTTATCCTGCTGGGCGCTTTGCTTATCCAGTTGCAAACTCTTAAGCTGAATATTATTTGTCTTTGCGTACTGCAGGCATGCTTCCAGATCCCAGACCGGCGGCAAAACTTTTAATGCGGTATCCTGACTAAAGCCCCGGAGGCTAAAACAGGTGACGGCTAAAAGCAGCAGGATTTTCATTGTTAATTTTGACATATCTCTATATAAAAAACCGTATTAACTGGTCAAATCAACAGCTATTTAGCCTCTAAAAAAAACGCGATAGACCGGCATATCAAACACATCGACGGAGGGCTGTTATGAATCGACGGAAACATTTGCACTTATCTGGATAGGTTCCCTACCTTGTACACACTTAATAATCATTAAATTTTAAACCAATGGTTTCCCTAAAAAGCCGTTCCTATCTTAGCATATTACTCCATATATTTTCATGGATGCTATTTGCTTTCGTGCTTCTTTTTCACCAGCCTTTATCATGGAATATCACATTACCTCCTCAATTCTGGGTTAAGCAGGGCTGTATCCTGGTGATGTTGATCGCTGTATTTTATGTGAACAGCAAAATCCTTGTCCCTCAGCTCCTGCTAAAAAACAAAACACTCACCTTTGTATTGGTTATTCTGGCCATAGCCATTTTAGCCGGCCCCTTCGTAAAGATCATAGATAACGCATTGAATTTACCTGAGTTGATGTCAAAGGCGTTTCGTGAATTAGGAATACCCCGGCCGCCAAAAAGATCAGATAGAATTGATGTTTTCCAGATCATGATGACCTTATTTATGGTAGGTATCAGTACCAGCGTTACCCTGATTCAGAAATGGCAGGCCGATAAACAAAGCAGAGAGGCCCTCGAGAAAGAAAAGATCGGTTCAGAACTGTCCTTTCTAAAAGCACAGATCAATCCTCATTTCTTTTTTAACACCTTAAACAACATTTATGCGTTAACGCACGTGGATGTCGATAAATCCAGAAAAGCGCTACACAAGTTGTCGCGCATGATGCGCTACCTGCTTTACGAAACGCAGTCGGGCATCACCCCACTCAGCAAAGAAGTTTCTTTTATTGTCGATTACATTGAACTCATGAAACTGCGTTTAAACGATACGACTACTGTGGTTTTTGAGGAGCCGACACTTAAGTCCGACCCTCAGATTGCTCCCATGCTGTTCCTTCCCTATATCGAAAATGCCTTTAAATATGGAGTCAGTACAACTGAGCCCTCTACCATATCCATATCCCTCGAATTGCAGGATAAAGAACTAACAATGGTCGTAAAAAACTCCATTTTTAAAAACAATTCGATAACAGCTGATGAATATGGTGGAATTGGCTTAAGCAACACCAAAAGAAGGCTCGAATTGTTATATCCCGGTAAGCATACCTTTAGTGCACATGTCACAGAAGATACCAAAGCATTTATTGTTAACTTAAACCTAACCCTCGATGATACTGAATTGCATAGCAGTTGACGATGAGCCACTGGCGCTTGGTTTGATCTGTAGTTTTATTGAGCAAACGCCTTTCCTAAAATTGGTGGGTAGCTTTTCGAGTGGCATAAAAGCTTTAGAAGCTTTGCACGATCAGCACATAGACCTTATTTTCCTGGACATACAAATGCCCGATCTAACCGGGATCCAACTGGCCAGAACACTGGAAAATAAACCTGGAAACGCAAAACCAAGGGTAATCTTTACCACTGCCTTTAACAATTATGCGATAGAAGGATATAAAGTGGATGCGCTCGATTATCTTTTAAAACCTTATGATTATGAGGAGTTCTTAAAAGCAGCTCACAAGGCCAAAACCTATACCGAGATGTTAACTGCCAAACAACCGACCGCCGATAATGAAGAATACATTTTTTTAAAAGTCGAGTATCAGCTGGTTAGGGTGGCCATAAAAGATATCGTTTACATCGAGGGGTTAAAAGATTATGCAAAGATCCATCTGGCGGGCGAGACCAAACCCCTGTTATCCCTGATTACGCTGAAATCGCTTGAGGATAAACTCCCCACCCGCCTTTTTATGAGGGTACACCGCTCATTTATCATCTCGCTCGATAAAATTGACGCAGTCACCAAAAACACTGTACAGATCGGGGGCATCAATATCACCATCGGAGAACAGTATAAAGAGGCGATGAAGCAATTCCTCAGCAACTGGCTGTGAACTGCCATCCAGGAGCACCACCAATGGGCTGGGCTTCGGAGCGCTTAGGCGCTCCCGGTGGCAACGCTTTATCCTGTTCTTGCATTGCGCAGAATTCAGTCCTGCGAGCCTAACGATATGTTTTTACCCGCTCTTGGTGGTTTCTACGTGGAAAGACGATCCTGCTATAGTGATTTTAATTGGCTGATCGCATATAAAGGAAGATTGCTCAGCCATTCCTCCCGCCTGAAATCAGACATAGAGGTTCGTATGGCAAGTTCTGGACCGTACTTATCTACGTAATTCCGCAAGCTTTTGGCCCTTAGATTTTCTTCCGCTTTTACTTCTATTGGGATAATGTGATGGCCATATTGTACAAGAAAATCGATTTCCGCGGTGGCATTTTCTGCAGACCAATAGTAAACGTTTATTTCTTTTGTTGTTTTCAATTGCTGGAGTACATATTGCTCTGTCAAGGCTCCCTTAAACTCTTCAAATATTGCATTCTCCTCCAGGAGGGTTTTTACATCAATGTCACCCATTGCTGCTAGCAGGCCAACATCGAGCAAAAATAATTTGAAAGCGCTCTGATCTTCATAAGCTTTCAATGGGATCGCAGGTTTACTTGCGCGGGATACTTTATGGATAAGCCCGCAGTCAATCAGCCATGACATAGCCAGTTCATATTCTTTGGCACGGGAGCCATGTTTGATTAATCCGTAGATAAACTTTTTGTTCTCTTTTGCCAATTGAGAAGGAACTGAATTCCATAGCATTCTGATTCTTGGCACAATTTCATGAGGTGCGTGTTTGGAAAAATCCTGCTCATAAGCCTCCAAAATACGTTTTTGTATTGCTCTTACTTCTGTGAAATTTTCCTCTTGTGTAAAAGCAACAACAGCTTCAGGCATGCCGCCCACATAATAATACTGCCTCAGCAGGTCGATATATCTATTTTTATACACCTTAATCAGGCTCCAGTCCTGGCTATTTAACACTTCCACCAGCGCTTGCTGGCCTTTGGCATTAAGAAACTCTATATAGTTCAGCGGATAAAGGTGTAAAAACTCAACTTTTCCAACAGGAAAGGAGGTTTGTCTATTCAAGGCAGCCCCAAGTAATGAACCAGCTGAAATGATATGATATTCCTGCGCATTTTCATAAAAGTATTTCAGTGAGGTCAGCGCTCCAGGCGCCTCCTGTATTTCATCGAATACAATCAGTGTGTTTTCTGGCTGTATCAATATCCCAGTTTCTATTTGTAATGCGGTGATGATTCTGTTGATGTTAAAATCTTCCTCAAAAGACTCCTTTAAGCAGTTTGTTACTTTCGAAATTAACATAAGCAGTTTGTGCATATTCCTGTTTACCAAATGCCTTCATCAACCATGTTTTACCGACCTGCCTTGCTCCACGGATAATCATCGGTTTGCGGTTCTTTTTAGTTTTCCAGGTTAGTAAATCTTCAAATTCATTCCGATACATATTTCCTCCCATTTTTTAAAGCAAGTATACACATATACGTACATGTTATTGATGATCATTACATTTTTTCGAATGAACTTATGATAAACTCAACATTTTACCTAACGAACAAAGGTAATTCACAGCGATTTCTTGAGACAATGTATGCTCAGGAATTTCGCCATTTTTTCAGCAAATGCAAAAACTTAGGTCTGAGGATTCTGTCCAAAAGCTACATAAGACTCGAAGACCAGGAACAGAAACAACATATGGAATAATAAAATGTAGTTTTATAAACCGATCTTATTCTTTGTCTTGATCTCTTTACTAAGCCTGTTAACCTCTTCTATCAGCAAAGGAATCGCCGGATAAACCATATTATGTCCATACCCCTGCAATTCATGCAGAACGGTAGTCTTATTCCCTGCTAATTTCATCATCCTTGCCAGATAGGCATTTTCCTCATACCGGCCCAGCATCTCCATTTCTCTGTCGCCGGTAAGCAATAACATCGGCGGCGCTGTTGGACGAACGTGATACAGCGGGGCATATTCATCAATTATAGGCTGAACATCTTTTATCTTGCGCTCCTGTCTTACGGTAAAGTGGGTAATGGCCTGTCCACTAAAAGGAATCAATCCTGCTATAGCGTCGGCATCTATGTTGTACGCGGCAAGGTATTTTTTATCTAAGGTCAGCATCATCCCAAGGTAAGCTCCAGCCGAATGGCCCGAAACAAAAATCAGTTTATTATTTCCTCCATATTTCGCAATGTTATTAAAGGTCCATGCTACAGATGCTGTTGCATCTTCAATAATATCTTTTACAAGTGCTTTAGGTGAAAGTCTGTACCCTACTGCAATTACAATAAAGCCCTTTTCAAGCAATTCTCTTGGCATTTCTTTGTTGCCTCCGGTCAGGCCACCGCCATGAAACCAGACGATTGTTGAGCTATTGGTTTTATTTTTAGGGTAGTACACATCCAGCTTACACCTTTCCTCAAGATAGGCATCTCCTTTGGTTGATGCCGGGTAATAGCTGATGTCCTTCTTTGTTTCATACGTCGGCTCCTGAGCAAAACCATGGGTGTACCACAACACACCGAACAGCAATAAAATTATTTTTCTCATAATAAGTGTGAGTTAATAATTTTTAATGGTAATCCATAAAAACTTTTGTATCAAATTTGATCGATTTGCTAAAACGCTTTATTTTGTCTTAATTTAGGTTTGCATATAAATGAAGAGGGCACCCTATTCAGATACTGACCAAATGAAACACTTCAAACTTTTTCTCCTCCTTATTCTTACCGTTGCCCTTTCGGGCTATAAAAACCCTGACAAAAAACTCCCTGCCGATTATGTTAACCCCTTTATTGGTGCAAGTACCAGCGCCGATGCTGCCGGCACCTATCATGGTTTAGGTAAAACCTTCCCGGGAGCCACCACTCCATACGGAATGGTTCAGGTAAGCCCCAATACCATTACCGGAGGCGATAACGGTTCGGGMTACAGTAACGAGCATACCTCCATTGAGGGCTTTGCATTTACTCAAATGAGTGGCATAGGCTGGTACGGGGATCTGGGAAATTTCCTGGTGATGCCCACCATCGGAAAACTGCAAACCAACGCAGGCAAACCAGACGACACCAAATCCGGCTACCGTTCCAGTTATGACAAGCAGTCTGAGCAAGCCTCTGCAGGCTATTACTCAGTGATGCTTACAGAAAACCACATCAAAGCAGAAGCAACCGCAGCCAAACGGAGTGGAATGCTACGCTTTACTTTTCCCGCGAGCAAACAATCCCGCATACAAATTGACCTGGCCCGAAGGGTTGGGGGAACCTCTACCCTTCAATACATCAAAGTCGTCAATAAAAATACCATCCAGGGATGGATGAAATGCACTCCTGATGGCGGCGGATGGGGGAATGGTGACGGAAAGGCCGATTATACCGTTTATTTTTACGCAGAGTTCAGTAAGCCTTTAATACAGTATGGCATATGGTCGGCCGATATTCCCGGCGACTGGAAAAGAAAGCTGGAAGACGTTACCAGCGATAAATACCAACAAAAGGTAGCAGAGGCTGCTGTCTTAAACAACATAAATGAAAAAGAAGGAAAGCACCTAGGCTTTTTCACTGAGTTTGAGACCAGCGAAAACGAACAGGTCACCATGAAAAGCGGTATCTCCTTCGTAAGTATGGATGGTGCAAAGATGAACCTCAACACCGATATCCAGGGCTGGGATTTTGACAAAGTAAAAGCCAATGCCAGGAACCTATGGAACCAATCGCTCTCAAAAATAAAAGTCGAAGGCGGCACAGAAGAAGAAAAGACAGTGTTCTACACCGCCCTGTATCACACGCAGATCGATCCACGCACATTTCAGGATGCAGATGGGCAATATTACGGCGGCGATCATAAGGCACATAAAGCAGACGGCTTTACCAAAAGAACCATCTTCAGCGGATGGGATGTATTCAGAAGCCAAATGCCCTTACAAACTGTAATTAACCCCACTGTGGTAACCGATATGGTCAATTCATTGGTTACCCTGGCCGATGAGAAACAGGAAAACTACCTGGAGCGCTGGGAATTTCTCAATGCTTACAGTGGCTGTATGATTGGTAACCCTGCTGTATCGGTAATTGCCGATGCTTACGCCAAAGGCTTAAGAAATTTCAATGTTGCAAAAGCATATGAGCTTTCGGTAAACAGTGTAGAGAAATATGGCAACGGGGAACTGGGATACGCCTTTGAACCTTTCGGCATCTCAAACACCCTCGAATATGCCTATTTTGAATGGTGTGTTTCTAAAATGGCCGAAGCTCTAAAAAAGCCCGGCGATCAGCAAAAGTATTTTAAGCGGTCGCAATCTTACAAAAACATATTTGATCCCGAAAAAGAATGGTTCAGGCCTAAAGATAAAGATGGTAAATGGCAACCCTGGCCCCAGGAAGGCCGGTTAAAACAATGGTATGGATCTGTAGAAGCCAACCCATATCAGCAAGGCTGGTTTGTACCTCAGGATATAGAAGGAATGACCGCTTTAATGGGCGGTAAAGAAAAAGTATTGGCAGACCTGACCAATTTCTTTGAGAAAGTCCCTCAAAACATGATGTGGAACGATTATTACAACCATGCCAATGAACCGGTGCATCATGTGCCCTTTCTGTTTAACAGAGTTGGCGCTCCATGGCTTACTCAAAAATGGACCAGGGCAATCTGTAGCCGTGCCTATCACAACGCTGTGGAAGGATTAGTTGGAAATGAAGACGTAGGACAGATGTCGGCCTGGTACGTATTGGCTGCCAGCGGCTTCCACCCTATTACACCGGGAAGCACCAGATATGAGCTGACCAGCCCGGTTTTCAGCAAAACCCAGATCAGACTCGATCCAAACTTTTATAAAGGCGGGACCTTCACTATTGAGGCTAAGAACAACAGTGCACAGAACATCTACATCCAAAGCGCCAAGCTTAACGGCAAGCCCTATAACAAGGCCTATTTAGATCATCAGGATATCACCCGCGGAGGTAAACTGGAACTGATCATGGGCGCACAACCAAACAAACAATTCGGAACAAAATAACATGAAGAAGTTTTTCCCATACGCCTTAATCGGCTTCCTTTTCCTGCTCCCTACAGAAAAAACCAAGGCTCAGGCTGCTGCCGAAAAATTGCCCGAATGGGCTTTAGGTCCTTTTTTAAGACCTGCTGGTGTAAATCCAATCATTTCACCCAACACCAGCACAACCTTTCTTGATCCGCTTTCAGGTAAATATGTCGACTGGGAATCTAACGACACTTTTAATCCTGCAGCCACTGTAAAAGGAAAAGAAATTGTGGTACTTTACAGAGCCGAAGACAAATCAGGTGTCGGAATTGGCCACAGAACATCCAGACTTGGATACGCATATAGCACAGACGGATTAACCTTTAAAAGAAAGGCTGAACCTGTGTTTTATCCCGGCAACGATAGCCAAAAAGAACTTGAAAATCCGGGTGGATGTGAAGATCCAAGAATCGCCGTAACCAGCGATGGCACTTATGTCATGTTTTACACGCAGTGGAACAAAAAAGTTGCCCGCCTGGGTGTTGCCACTTCTAAAGACCTCATTAAATGGACCAAACACGGGCCCGCATTTGCAAAGGCCTACAATGGTAAGTTTTATAACATGTTCACCAAATCTGCCTCCATCGTTACCCAACTGGTCAATGGAAAACAGGTCATCGCAAAAGTGAATGGAAAATACCTGATGTACTGGGGCGAAAAGTTTCTGAACGCCGCAACCTCCGATGATCTTGTAAACTGGGCACCTGCACTGGATGCAGAAGGAAAGATCAAGGAACTGATCAAACCAAGAAAAAACCATTTCGACAGCGACCTCACAGAAGCCGGTCCTCCGGCCTTGCTAACCGACAAAGGCATACTCGTATTGTACAATGGAAAAAACGCATCTGGTGATAACGCAGATAAAAATTATACGGCCAATACCTATGCAGCCGGACAAGTTCTTTTCGATGCTAAAGATCCTGAAAAGGTAATCGGCCGGCTAGATAAGCCTTTCTTTGTCCCCACAGAATCTTTTGAAAAAAGCGGACAATACCCAGCAGGAACTGTATTTGTAGAAGGGCTTATTTTCCACCAGCAAAAATGGTTTTTATACTATGGATGTGCTGATTCGAGAGTCGCAGTTGCCGTATATCAACCCGCAAAGAGGTAACTTACAGACAGGCAGTAACTGGTACGCCTGGAACTTCCTGGGCTCGTGCTTCTTTTGCAAAAGCCTGATTTAAGCTATCTGTATAAAGGAGCGTTCAGATAAAGCTATTTATCCGCAGCCAAATTAATATGATTTTCATGAGTTTTGGCTGCAGATACTTTTTTATCCGCAGCCAAAACCATATATTTTAGATACATTTTGGCTGCGGATAAAATTGTTTTCATCGTTACATCTCGCCGGTTGAAGATTAATAGTGGCTTGCGCGCTATCCTATTGATCGCCGCTATTTACGAAATCCGTAAAGCTGTTTTAAACGCAGGCATTCTGCTGATGAGGTAATGCCGTCAGAAGAAGTAGCGGCAAAAAGGCTGGATGCCGCTGCACAAACGCCTAACTCCAAACAGGAGCCCATTGCTTGGTTGTGATGAACACCCATTAAAACCCCCGCAGCAAAAGCATCTCCGGCACCTACAGCACCTTCAATCTTACCCTCAGGCAGGTCAATACTTGCCTGGAACAAAGCATCGCCCTGGTGATCCACAGCAATAACACCCGAGGGGAAATGCAGGATAACCCATTTGTTCACTCCCATCCGAATCAATTCGGCAGCGGCCTTGTAACAATTATTAAGCAAGATTTCCCCCTTGTCATCAACCGTCTGTATACCCGATATCATGCCGGCTTCAAATTCATTAACAAAGAGGTAGTCAATGTATTTTAGGGAAGAAGGGATCAACTCTTTAAACCGGTCCGATTTCTCACTAACGATATCAGCCGAAGTGATCAATCCATTTTCCTTTGCACTTTTTAAAACCTTTGCAGCCCGGGTTTCCCCGTCCGTTTCAACTAAGTCCAGCTTATCCAATAACAGCAGATAACCCAAATGAAAGACCTTTGCCGTAGATGAGCTAAAGTCAAAATGCGCCATATCAAGCATGGCATTGGCACCACGCTGATGAAAGAAGGTTCTTTTCCCGGTACCTTTTACGGTCATCACATCTGTATACGAGGTAGCGGTATTTGGCGCTTTTTGAATTCTGGAAGCATCAATTCCAAGGTCTTTGCACTCTTTAATAATATAGTCTCCCCTGTCGTCATCCCCGACCAAACCAAGGCCATATAAAGGAAAACCGGCCTTTAGTTTAGCCATTCCTTTCAAAATATTATAAGCAGATCCGCCATTACTACTGTACTCTGTAAGAATATTAACCAGCTTTTCTTCTTCAGGAAAAGCATCTATCACCTTCACCTGATCTATGATCCAGTTACCGCCAACTAATATTCCATTTTTCATGAGGTTAGTATTCGCTTACCAATTTAATAATTAAGGCTTCATCCTCCTCAATGTCGGTAAATCTGCCGATATTTTCATCCGAAAAGAAATTATCATTTACATCATCATTGGCTGTCGACACCTCTCCGATAATACATTCATCAGATTCGGGATAGAACGCATGCCAAATACCAGGTTCAATGGTAATCCGCTGACCGGGCGGTATTGGTATGATGTCTCCGGAGGTAATGCTGCGGTAACTGCCATTCATTTTCACACTAAAAGTATCTGTATTTTCTTCTATAGCCGGGTCTGCGCTCCATAACTGAACAACCAGAAGCCCTGATCTGCAAATGATATCCTCTTTCTTTTTTTTATGTGTATGACATGGGGTTAGCTGCCCTCTTACCGCATACATTATTTTTTCACAGTACTCTTTCTCTTCGGCTAGGTTTACCAATACCAGTCCGGTAGTTAAAAAAGAATCCAAACCAAAATCAGTAATGTCCCATTTGGGGTTCGGTGGCAAGAACCAGCCATTTCGCGTAAAGCATTCACCCGCATCAATTATTGCTTTATTTATTGCTGATCTTTTCATGCTTATTCGGTTTTAAAGTACGTTATTTTTTCTAGTGTCTGGTTGTTAAACGATCTCAATGCCGCATCAAATATATAGTGACTATTTAATGCTTCCTCTGGGGTAACACAACCAAACCGACCATTTAATAGCCCTGCCCTTTCCGCAATATATGCGGCCAGCATTTGCATAAAGCAATCCGGAAATCCGGGCTCAAAAATAGCACCGGTAATCGTTGTAAATGGCATTCCCTTAAATCCAAGATCAGTCCGCTGCCACCACTGTTCATTACTACGTTTAAAGGTCCATAATGTTTTAATGTCCTTGGTGCTGTATTTTACGCCACCTTCGGTCCCCATTATTTCGATATACCAGGTATTGGTCTCTCCGGGTGCCATGCGCTTCATCTCCAGCGTCATCGGAACAAGGTTGTCGGCTATTTTTACTTCAGTGTTTAGGGTCGCATTGTTCCAGGTATCACATTCAGCCATTCCTCCTTTTCCATCCGGCCGTTGGGTAATGATCTTTTGAAGCTGTGCATATATCCGTTCAGGCTTCCATCCCAGTCTCAATGGAATATGCAGTACATGCATCCCCAAATCACCCATAACGCCTATTTCACCACAAAATGACACTTGCCTCTTCCAGTTAATGGGTTTGTCCGGATCCAGGTCACTTGAGTGCAGAAAGCCGGCTTTAATTTCTATGACTTGTCCTAATCTACCCGACTCCACTTCTTTAACAACCCGCTGAGGCCCCGGCAAAAAGGGCATCTCCGAACTACAGCGCACAAAACGTCCCAGCCTGTCGGCCTGGTTTTTTATCGCTAAAGCAGCTTCCAGATCTACCCCAAATGGTTTTTCGGCCAGTAAATCTTTTCCTGCCGTCAGCACCTCCAGGTAATACTGTTTATGCAAATGATGAGGCAGGGCAACATACACCACATCAATTTCCTCATCGGCCAATAATTCTTTATAGTCGGTGGTCAGCAACTTAACCGAAGGGACATTCCTATACCATGACAATACCTCCTGGTTAACATCACAAACTGCAGTTAGCTCAACCTGCACCGGCAAATCATTTATCGCAAACCAGCGTGCAAAAGAACTTGCCGCCTCCTTGCCCATCAATCCCCCTCCAATAATTCCTATATTAACTTTCTTCATCACATTTATTCCTTTATACCTATTAAAGCAGCCGCCTCCACAGCGCTTGCATCATGATGCACTATGGCCATCAATGCCCTGGTCATGCCTGGGGGATCATGGTGTTGTATTACATTTCGCCCATATACTATCCCTCTGGCGCCCTGCTTCATCAATCCATACGTTCTTTCCAGAATTTCCCGGTCACTTGCTTTACCCCCTCCTCTTACCAGTACGGGTATATTTCCGGCGATCTCTATTATGCGATGGTAATCGTTAACATTATCGGTCGGATCAGCTTTAATAATATCCGCGCCCAGTTCAACACCCTGCCTCACTAAAGAAATAATTTTCTGCGGGTCACCATCTACCATATATCCGCCGGCCTGGGTATTGGGTCTGAATACTAATGGTTCAACCATTAAAGGCATCGCATATCGTTCGCATAAAGGTTTAATTTGAAGGATATTCTGAATGCACTGATCTGTCACTTCAGGTTCTCCGGGTATACTGAACAGGTTTACCACCACACATGCAGCATCCAGCCGAAGGGCTTGTTCCACAGGGTCAGCGATCATTCTGCTAAACAATGCCCGCGGCAGTTCTTTTCCGTAAACATTGGCTACGTCTGTTCTTAAAACCAAAGCTGGTTTCTCCTTGCCGGGGATAGCTTGTAAATATTGTGCCTGCCCTAGGGTAAGCTGTATGGCATCAGGTCCTGCATCAACTAGTATAGAAACAGCTTTCTGGATATTTTCAATGCCACTGAGAAAGGAGTGTTCATTAAAAAACCCATGGTCAATCGCTACATCAAAACAATTTCCTGAATTGCGGTTAAACAATCTGTTTAGTTTGTATGTCTTCATAATTTCATACTTTTATATTTGGTCTGCCCCTCTGTATTAACGATGGGCTAACCAAACATATAAAAAACAACTTGTATATACAAGATGAAGCCAGATAAATTAAGCCCCCTATATAAAAAAGTAACCGATGATTTGAGAGCGCAGATCGAAAAAGGCATGTACCAAAAAGGCGAACTGCTGCCTTCGGAGAACGACCTTTGCAAAACCTATAACACCACAAGGGTTACTGTTAGGCAGGCATTATCAGGACTAACCAATTTAGGCTACATTACCCGCCGGCATGGCAAGGGCAGCATCGTTACCGAACCTAAAGCGGGCTTAGGCATTCTGTCCTTAAGCGGGGTTACCGCCGGTGTAGGCAGCCAAAACCTCAGCACTTCCATTTTGCAAAAGCAGATGAAGCAAGACTGGCCATTGGATTTCTTCTTTCCATTAAATGAAGGAGAACTGAAACATGACTGTATCTACTTTACAAGGCTCCGCCGCATTAATGATATTCCGGTACTCTACGAAGAAACATACCTCAGCAACATCAATCTGCCCGGGTTTATTTCCAGAGAATTAGAAAACCTCTCGCTCTTTAAAATCTTAAGGGAAAGCTACAACATAGAAGTAAAAGAGGGAGAGCAGAAGATCTGGGCCATACTTGGCGATAAAAATATCAGCGAGCTGCTCAACATTAAAAAAAGCCATCCCATCCTGCACATGAAAAGAAAGCTTAAGACCAACATCCAGGACCTCAATATCTATTCTTCTCTGTATTGTAATACCGAAGAACACTTCCTGCAAGATTATTTTTAGTTTCTGCAGCCAGCAGAATTGAGCAGGCTAATTGATTCCTGCTGCTGGTATTTCAGTTAAATGATCAACAATCACACTGTCTGTAAATGCTTTTGCCCCTATCTCATTTAAATGGCCAACATCGTAAAACAGCTTATTTGCATTTGCATTAAACAGTTCCGAATAATTATAACACTTTAAATCATATTTGCTTAAAATGCTGTCAGCAGTTTTCAATGCATTATGTTTATGGATCTTCATTCCTGGCGACACCAAAACATGTAATTTTATATTTTTCGATCTGGTTGCTTTAACAAAATTTTCAAACGCGGTTAACTGATCTTTCGATTCCTTATAATTCGCATTGTCAATGTGTTGCACTGTAGCGCTCTGGGGCATATTCCCCGAAAGCGGCTCGTATCCGCTAAAGTGTTTCTGGCCTATTTCCAAATGATGCTGCACGATTGACATGGGCAAAGAGTTAACCCGGTAAAGGGTTGAAATATGTGCCAGCGAGAATTGCATTTTACTCTGCGTATAAATCATTTCACTGATTTCTTTATTCTTGTTAATATATGGCATCAAAACAGCCGTTAGCTTTTGTTCCTCCTGGTGCTGATACTCAAAATCGTTCAGGTTCAAATCCAGTATCACCACTTTTGGGGTATGATAACTTAAAACAGATTTCAACAAGGTTTCATAATAAAGCATCTTCATGCCATCCCTACCAAGATTATAGCAAGACAGTCCGGTTTTTTCAGTGATCAGTTCGGGGATATAGTGATGGCTGGCCCTGGAATTCCCAAAAATAAGGATGTCTTCATTGGCATCCAGAATCCCATGCGTGGTAACTGCCGAATCGCCTTGTTTTTCATTAAAGAAAAAGTGTTCAATTAATGCACCAAGGGCCCTGTCTGTCACAAATAACAAAACCAGTATGATCAGCCCGTTCCTCAATAGTTTATAAAATGGTTCCATGATTAGAATTGAAAATAGATAAACTGCCCCCCGTTAAACACGCCAAACAGGATGATAAACAACACAATAACCGTATATCCTGCATACCTCACCACTCTGTTTGAGCTATAAAATACTTTAATGATGTCCGAGTGGTATTCGGTAATGTATTCCACAACCAGCAGAAACAAAATCCAGATAAGCGCATATACAAAACCTTCAGGAGTGCCTATAAATAAGCCTTCCCCTTTTAATGTAAATATGCTCTTACAGATGTTAAAGGCTTCCGTTACATTATTGGCCCTGAAAAATATCCAGGCAAAGCAGACCAGCGCGAAGGTGAGCAAAACATGAAAAGCATTAGTTAAAGGACGATAACCCAGAATATTCCTTTCATTGAATTTTTTAAATGAAACACTAAAAATCTGATAGATCCCATGTAATGCCCCCCAGACAATAAAAGTCCAGTTTGCACCATGCCACAGGCCACTTACCATAAATACAATAAAAAGATTAAGGTACCACCGGGGTATCGCCACCTTACTGCCACCCAAAGGGAAATAAAGGTAATCCCTGAACCAGGTGGATAGGGAAATGTGCCATCTCGACCAGAAGTCTTTTATGCTTCCCGCCAGATAAGGCCTCCTGAAGTTGATCATCAGGTTATAGCCCATAACCCTTGCACAGCCTATCGCGATGTCAGAATAACCTGAGAAATCGCAGTAAATCTGAAATGCAAAAAAAACGGTCGCCACAATAAGCGTCAGCCCGCTATGCTGATCCGCATTATTGTATACCGCATCTACATAAATGGATAACMTGTCGGCAATCACCACCTTTTTAAATAAGCCCCATGTAATGAGCTTTAAGCCCTCTACCACATTCGCATAATTAAAATACTGCTTCACATGAAACTGATGAAGGATATTTTGCGGCCGCTCTATCGGTCCGGCCACCAGCTGAGGATAAAACATTACGTATAAAGAGTAGATCCCAAAGTGTTTCTCTGCCTTTTGATTTCCCCGGTAAACTTCAATGGTATAGCTCATCGCCTGGAACGTATGAAAAGAAAGCCCAATGGGCAATAGAATTTCTAAATAAGGTACATGGTTCTGATAACCGATGTTTCCCAGCAAAAACGAGAGGTTATCATTAAGAAAATTGTAATATTTGAAAACGGCCAGCACACCAATGTTTGCCACCAGACTTAAAATAAGGAATTTCTTTTTCTTTTTCCCCTTGGAGTTCTCTATGAGTATCCCGGCAAAATAATCTATAATGATCGTGAAGCCCAGGATCAGGATATACACCGGCACAAAAGTCATGTAAAAATAGCAGCTCGAGGCCAACAGTAATTTCCATCTATGCTGATGTGGCAACAGAAAAAAGGCTGGAGTAACCAGTATAAAAAAGAAAAAGAAGTGGAGAGAGTTAAAGAGCATAATCGTATTTTTTTTTAAAAATTCGAAATTGAACCCTTTCTTTATTCTTCTGTTATGGGATATAGCGCTTAATGAGATTTGGTCGGTTTGGATTCAGTTGAGAATGTAGTATTTAATTTTTGTATAATCAAAAAAAACAGGTAACAACCGACTACACAATTTGAAACAAGCCGTCCTTTAGATTTGACCAGTGGTCTAGAACCTAAAAAACAATTGTTATTAAGTGTTACGCTTAATTCCTCAGCTATACAGAATTTTGTAGGAATAATGCCTAACCACGGCAGCGGCGAATTATCAAGTCGTCAAGGTTTTTATGCCTATTCCTCAGCTATACAGAATTTTGTAGGAATAATGCCTAACCACGGCAGCGGCGAATTATCAAGTCGTCAAGGTTTTTATGCCTA
>NZ_JBFTKO010000017.1:0-109828 GCF_056395985.1 Pedobacter sp. 05T44 | reverse complement strand
GTTTTAGGTTCGGTTCCATACCTGTCATATTCAGATATTAACATCAGGGAGTTATGGAAGAGCAAAGAGAATGATCCTGAGTTTTTATCTTTTAAAAACCTTTTACGGTCATTACGTTTTGAGATTTCTGACGCCTTGAAAAAGAACAATGCCAAAATATTGGGGATTACAAGTCTTGACAGCAATGAGGGCAAATCCTTTCTGTCGGGCAGTTTGGCCTATGGTTTTGCGATGATGGGAGAAAAAGTGCTGCTAATTGGCGGGGAGACAAAAAARGTRATRTCGGATTCAAAAGCGTTGGCYATAAACCAGGATTTTGAGACCTTTTTAGTGAAACGTGAAATTCAGACAGAAGAYCTGATTACAATTTTGAATAAGAATGATGCGAATTCATCTTTACTGGAGAGCCAGAGTACCACAAGTTTAAGAAAAGGCTTTCAGGTTTTAAAAGACGAGTTTGATGTGATCATTATAGATGTAGACGGGCTTAAGGACATTAACAAAGCGAAAGAGTGGTTGCTTTTTACAGAGCTGAACTTAGCTGTTTTTGAATCTGGCAGATCTATATCTGATCCTCAAAAAGAGCTGTTGACATATATTAAGGGGCAACCTGGATTTATTGGTTGGGTTCTTAACAAAGTGAAATAATAACAACCTATGTACCAGTTTTTATCCTCATTATCACAAACATGGCGTACAATTATTTTGTCGGTTTTAGGGATATTGGTTGCTTTTGGAGTTAGTTTGATAACATATATTAATCCAATGGGCGCGGTGCTTTTGATTTTAGCGGCGTTGTTTGTTGTTTTTATGATCTTTCTTTTTAAAGAACCTTATATAGGTCTATACGCCTTAACGGCTTATTGCTTTCTATTTGGGATCTTATCACGTGAGGTTGGTGGTATAGCCTATGGTATAGGAATAGAGGCTCTTTTGTTGCTGATTTGGGTAATTGTGATTATTCAGCACAAGCGATATGACTGGACGCGCTTAAATAATCCGCTTACCAAACTAATGCTGATGTGGTTTATCATTAGTGTAGTTGAAATTATAAACCCTGAAGGAGCCAGTGTGATAGGGTGGTTGCAGGAGATAAGAAGTACTGCGCTGTTTCCTATGCTGATCATCCCCCTGGTATTTCTGTTGATTGACTCTGAGAAGAAACTAAACTGGGTGTTGATATTGTTAATTGCTTTGTCGTTACTGGCAACTTTGAACGGTATGAAGCAACAGCATATAGGTGTTTCATCTGGTGAGCAAAAATTTTTAGATGAAGTTGGAGCAGTTACCCACTTATTATGGGGAAGATTAAGGGTCTTTTCTTTTTATGGTKATTCGGGACAGTTTGGTGTTTCCCAGGCTTCGTTTGTAATGATTGCTATTGTGCTTGCAATAGCTCCGTTCAAATCATGGAAAAGGGTACTTGCCCTGATTGCTGCCGGATTATCTTTTTACGGAATGCTGATTTCGGGAACCAGAGGTGCATTTTTTGCTTTGGCAGTAGGTGCATTATGTGTTTTCTTTCTGACCAAAAATTTGAAAGTAATCATTCTTGGGGTAGTTGTAGCTGTGTTGTTTTTTGGGTTTTTAAAGTTCACCACCATTGGTAATGGTAATTATGGTTTGTATAGATTGCGAAGCGCATTGAACTTTAAAGAAGCCTCATTAAATGTTAGGTTTAACAACCAAAAGGTTCTTAGTGAGCGTTTGCAGAACAAACCTTTTGGTGGAGGACTAGGCGTAATTGGTACCTGGGGTAAACTCTATAATAAGGATAAGTTTCTTTCAACAATTGAACCGGATAGCTACTGGGTTAAGGTTTGGGCCATGTATGGTGTTGTTGGGTTAACAATATGGTTTTCTATGATGATGTATATTCTGGGTAAATGTAGTGGGATAATCTGGAAGATCAGGAATGTGGGACTGAGGTATAAGTGTATTGCAATGCTTTCGGCTACAGCGGGTATTTTTTTATGCAGCTATGGTAATGAAGTGATTAATTCAATGCCATCGGCTATTGTAGCCGCTTTATCTTTTGCACTTATTTTTCAGAGTGTGAATTTTGATGAAAGGGAGTCCTTGCCATCAAATAATAATAGTGAACCAAGTAAGGATACTGAAGGAAGTAATGATAATGATCTTAAAATAATTTACAGCTAATGCCATTTGAAATCTTTGTTATTCCTGGTGTAATATGTTTTGCGATTGCCTTTTTTTTAGAAATTAAGAACAAGGGCTAATTTTCATGTCCTAATGCAATAGAATTTAATATTTATGTCGATAGTCAATAAAATAAAATCAAATCCAAGGCTAAAAAAGCTGTTGCATAAGATGTTGATACCTGAAAATGATCATAAGCCACGACTTTGGGTCAGGCTTTTTGTGAATCCTTTTATACATAAAAAGGGGGCAGGGAGCATTATCAGGCGTCGAAATAGAATGGATGTTTTTCCATTTAATGAATTCAGTTTAGGTGAGAAATCTATAATCGAGGATTTTGTAACCATCAATAATGGAGTAGGTAATGTGTTAATAGGGGATAATACGATTATTGGAATTGGCAGTGTGGTAATTGGTCCGGTTGAGATAGGGAATAATGTGATGTTGGCACAGAATATAGTTGTTTCGGGACTGAACCATGGTTATGAGGATATTGACCTTCCGCCAAGTAAGCAGAAGGAGATCAGGAAGAAAATTACGATTTGTGATGATGTTTGGATTGGGGCAAACAGTGTGATTACTGCTGGCGTAAAAATAGGGAAACACGTTGTTATTGGGGCAGGCAGTATAGTAACTAAGGATATTCCAGATTATTGTGTAGCAGTAGGTAACCCGGCAAGAATAATAAAAAAGTATTCTGAAGATACTAAATCTTGGATGTCTGTTTAGTTTTTCTAAACAGGAGCAAGTAATTAATTAAAGATGATCAATAGAAATGTAATTATTATTGGACAGCAACCCTGGGATACTGAAATTGGCAGTAATTGCAAAAATATTGCACTCGAACTTTCAAAAAATAATACTGTATTATATGTGAATTCCCCGCTTGATAGAATTACCCGTTATAAAGATCATGACAATTTAAAAGTTAAAAAACGTTTGCGGGTAATTGAGGGAAAAGAGAAAGGATTAATAAAAATTAAGGATAACCTTTGGAATCTGTATCCGGATTGCATGGTTGAATCAATAAACTGGATTGCAAATCCATCCATATTTAATTATTTGAACAAGAGAAACAATAAAAAGTTCTCTAATTCGATAAAAAGGGCTTTAGAGGAATTGGGTTTTAAAGATTTTCTGTTGTTTAATGACAATGAATTATTAAAAGGCTTTTATTTAAAAGATCTATTACATCCTTCACTAAGTATTTATTATTCCCGGGATTATATTCTGGCTGTTGACTACTGGAAAAAACATGGGAAAAGACTTGAACCTTTAATTATTGCTCAAAATGATTTGTGTTTGGCAAATTCTCTGTACCTGACTGACTATTGCAAAAGCTATAATGAGAATTCTTATTATGTTGGCCAGGGTTGTGATATTGAGATGTTCAAGAATGCGGATGTAAGTGATAAACCTAAGGAGTTCGCAAATATTAGTACCCCGGTTGTTGGTTATGTTGGCGCTTTAAATAGCATACGATTAGATATATCGCTATTATACCATATTGCAAATGAAAGGAAGGATTTGACTTTTGTTTTGGTAGGGCCAGAAGATGATGATTTTGCGTTTAGTAATTTACATGATCTGGAAAACGTGATTTTTACAGGAATAAAGAAACCGGAAGAGCTTCCCTTGTATATGAGCTTTTTTGATGTATGTATTAATCCTCAATTAGTGAATATGGTAACAATTGGTAATTATCCGAGAAAGGTGGATGAATATTTGGCAATGGGTAAGCCAATAGTTGCAACACAAACAAGAGCAATGGAAATTTTCTCTTCGTACGTATATTTAGCAGAGAATAAAGAAAGTTTTGCGCTGCTTATACAAAGAGCTATCGACGAAAATACTGAAGAGTTGCAGGTGGCGAGAAGAGCTTTTGCCTCAAGTCATAGTTGGGAAAATTGTGCCAATGAAATCTATAAAGCTATTTTTAAATCTTTAAAAACAAAAGAATCTTAATGGATATAATTTATACTCTCTTTATTGTTATTCAAGTTCTAATTGGGATACATTTATTTACCCCCTTAATTTTGTGTTTTTTTAAGTTTTTTAATAAGCAAAGCATAACTAATAAGTTAACCGGAACCGATTTTGATTATGCTGTTATTGTTACCGCATACCAGCAGACCACTTTAATTCCAATGGTGGTAGATTCTATTTTGAAGGCGAATTATACCAATTACATTATTTATGTTGTGGCAGATAACTGTGATGTTAGTCATTTGAATTTTACAGACAATAAGGTTGTTGTTTTGAAACCGGAAGAAGTATTGGCCAGTAATACCAAATCCCATTTTTATGCAATAGACAGGTTTCAAAGAGATCATGAAATAATAACCATAATTGATAGTGACAACTTAGTTCATCCCGAATATTTTATTGAATTGAACAAGTTCATTTCAGCGGGTTATACCTCAGTTCAAGGGGTAAGGGCAGCTAAAAATTTAAATACCCCATATGCGTGCCTTGATGAGGCAGGAGATATATTTTACAGGCTGATTGATCGAAAACTTTTATTTGAAGCTGGATCATCTGCAGCGCTTTCTGGATCTGGGATGGCTTTTACGACAACTGTTTACAGAGATTGCCTGGAACATACGCTAATTACCGGTGCAGGTTTTGATAAAATATTGCAATATGAAATTTTAAATAGGGGTTACAAAATAGCATTTGCTGAGAAGGCGATTGTGTATGACGAAAAAACAAGTAAAACCGGTCAGTTGGTAAATCAGCGATCAAGATGGCTGAATACCTGGTTTAAGTATTTTTTTCTCGGCCTGAATCTATTTGGTAAATCTATTGTGAATTTTAATCTGAATCAGGGGTTGTTTAGCCTTATGCTGCTTAGACCGCCACTATTTATATTGCTCATTCTCTCAGCTACTTTTTTTGTGCTGGACTTGTTTTTTATCCCGCTATTCTCAATTTATTGGATACTTGGAGCAATCGTATTTATTGTTTCTGTGTTTTCGGCGCTGAAATATTTCAAGGCGGATAAAAGAATCTATAGTTCTTTAAAAAACGTGCACAAATTTATGTATTATCAGGTTTTAGCACTTTTGAAAGTTCGAAAAGCCAATAAAATTTCGGTAGCTACAGAACACTATTATAAAGAAGAGATAAAGAAATAGACTATAAAGTAAAGAATCGATAGATGAAAAAGAAGTTGCGTATTGGAATAGAAGTTCAACGTATTTTCAGAGCGAAAAAACACGGGATGGAGGTTGTTGCATTAGAACTGATAAATGAAATCCAGAAGTTAGATAAGTACAATGAATATATTCTATATGCAAGAAACGATGTAGATAATACCTGCGTTAAAGAGCAGGACAATTTTAAAATCAGGACGCTTTCTTCAAGTTCGTACCCAACATGGGAGCAATTTGCTTTACCAAATGCTGTAAAGAAAGACAACCTGGATTTTCTTCATTCAACATGCAATACTTCTGCGCTTAGCCTTTCGGTTCCATTAATGCTTACTTTACACGATATTATTTATCTTGAGAAAACGGACTTTAAGGGGACTTCATACCAAAATTTTGGTAATCTGTACAGAAGGTTTATAGTACCTAAAATTGTTGATAAGAGTAAGTTGATCATCACCGTTTCGAATTTTGAGAAGGAGGTGATTCTGAACAAACTGAAATTGCCGGAGGATAAGGTTAAAGTGATCTATAATGCTGTGAATCCTAAATTTAATGCGGCCTATTCTAAAGAAAAGCTCCTTGCTTTTAGAAATGCTAATCGGTTACCAGAAGAATTTATCCTCTTTTTAGGGAATACTGCCCCTAAAAAAAACACTTTAAATGTAATTAAGGCATATACTGAATACCGTTCTGCTATAAGCGAGGGCTTACCTCTGGTTATTTTAGATTACGATAAGAAATTAGTTGAAGATACCCTGAAGGAATTGGGTAAAGAACAATTTATTGAGCACTTTATTTTTCCGGGATACATTCCGTCTGACGAGATGCCTCTGCTTTATAATTGCTCCAGCCTATTTTTATATCCGTCTTTGCGTGAAAGTTTTGGACTGCCTATTTTAGAAGCTATGGCTTGCGGGGTACCGGTTATTACTTCAAATACTTCGTCTATGCCAGAGGTGGCTTCGAATGCAGCATTGTTCGTAAACCCTTTTGATCATAATGAGATAAAAGACGCAATGATTCGTTTTTTTGCCGATAGTGCTTTACGGTCGGAAATGAGGGAATTGGGATTGAAAAGAGCTGCGAGCTTTACATGGAAATCTGCAGCGGAGCAATTGCTCTCTATTTATAATTCATTTATCCTTTAGCTTGTAATAAAAGAATGCTATGAATCGGAGACAGGTCATATATAGGATATTAGGAATTTCAGCAATTGCTGTAAGTGGAGCCGGTTTTTGGAAGTATTGGAATATTTATAAGAAACCGGATCTTTTATATCTAACGAGTAAAAAATCGCTTATAGCAGAAATAGCTGAGACTATTATACCAGCTACGGATACCCCAGGGGCTAAAATGGCAAAGGTTGAAGATTTTATTATTAAGATGGTAAGAGATTGTACAGCAACAAAATCCCAAAATAACTTTATAAAAGGACTAGCTGATTTAGAAACGTATACCGAAGAGAATTACAATAAGACGTATGTAGCATGTAATGTGAAAGAACGGGAAGCTGTACTAACTCATTTTGAGAATTTAGAAGAATCACATTACCTGATTCGTAAACTAAAACAGAAAATATTGGGAGACAATTTCTTTCATATGTTTAAGTCTTACACGGTGACTGGCTATTGTACTTCGGAGCTGGGCGCTACCAAAGGATTATCATATGACTATTTACCCTCAACTTTTGAGGCATGTATTACAATTGGGGATAAACAAAAATCTTGGGCAACAAAATAATTTATAAATGGTAAACACTTTTGAAAAGTCTGTTTCTTATGATGCCATAGTAATCGGATCAGGAATTACCGGTGGGTGGGCAGCTAAGGAATTGTGTGAGAAGGGTCTTAAAACACTCATGCTGGAACGAGGAAGAGATGTACGTCATATTAAAGATTATCCAACTGCCAATTTGAATCCATGGGATTTTGAATATAGATTAAATAATACAAATAAGGAGTCAACAGAGAATCCGATACGAAGCGGAACATCTGACGAAAGTGACCGGATGTTTTATGTGAGTGATAAGGAGCATCCTTATATTCAGCATAAACCATTTAATTGGATAAGAGGTTATCAGGTTGGCGGTAAATCTCTAATCTGGGGAAGACAATGTTATCGGTTAAGTGATCTTGACTTTGAAGCAAATATTAAAGATGGTGTTTCTATCGATTGGCCAATAAGATATAAAGATGTTTCTGGGTGGTATGACTATGTGGAAAGGTTTATTGGTGTTAGTGGTAGGCATGAAAACCTTCCGTATTTACCTGATGGTTGCTATCAGCCTCCGATGGAGCTTAATTGTATAGAAAAACATCTTGCTGCATCTATAAAAAAGAATGAGGAGCATAGGTTGCTAACTATTGCCCGTGTTGCAAATTTAACAAGGGGACTGACTGATAGAGGACCTTGCCAGAATAGAAATTTATGCACCAGGGGATGCCCATATGGCGGATATTTTAGCAGTAATAGTGCTACAATACCAGCAGCAGCTGCAACAGGAAATTTGACAATCAGGCCTTTTTCAGTTGTTAAGGAAATTATTTATGATGAAAAACTTCAAAAGGCCACAGGGGTAAGGATAATAGATTTGAACACACTTGAGGAGTTTGAATTTAATGCGAGGATTATTTTTGTTAATGCTTCGACAATTAATACCACTTCGATTCTATTAAATTCTAAATCATCGAGATTTCCAAATGGAATTGGTAATGATAGTGAGCAATTGGGGCATAACTTGATGGATCATCACTCTTCTTCAGGTGCCTCGGGAACACATGAGGGCTTTAAAGATGAATATTACAAGGGGAGGAGACCCTGTGGTTTTCTTATCCCAAGATTTAGGAATATAGGAAAGGGAGAAAAAGTGGACTTTTTAAGAGGATACAATTTTCAGGGAAGAGGCGAAAGAGAGGGGTGGCAGGAGAAAAAAAACAATTTAAAGGGTTTTGGAGCCACATTTAAAGATCAATTAACTAAGCCAGGCTCATGGTCTGTATGGATGGGGGGATGGGGTGAATGCCTTCCGTATTTTGACAACAAAATAGCGCTTTCGGAGAATAAGAAAGATAAATGGGGATTGCCATTGATTGAGATAGATTTCTCATTTAGAGAAAATGAGCATCTGATGATGAAAGACATTCAGAATACAGGAGCGATTATGCTTGAAAAGGCTGGATTTAAAGATGTTAATACTTTCTCTTATAACACACCAGGTGGGGCAACAGTGCATGAAATGGGAACTGCCAGAATGGGTAATGATCCTAAAACATCTGTATTAAATAAACATAACCAAATACATGCTGTAAGAAATGTGTTTGTTACAGATGGAAGTTGTATGACTTCATCTGCATGCCAAAATCCTTCATTGACTTATATGGCGTTAACTGCCCGTGCATGTGATTATGCTGTTAGTGAAATGAAAAAGGGGAATATTTAAATTTTAGCTTACTAAAGTAGATCAATACAATGAAATCGAAGATTGCCTTCTTATTAAGTTTAGCTAAAAGTAAACATATCTTATCTCTGACCAGCAACGGCATAAACGCTGTAATTGGGGTTGTTACCCTGTCTATTCTTTTTAGACATTTAACAAGGGAAGATATGGGTAATTGGGGTTTCTTTTTAACGATTTTGTTATTAGTGGATACCTTTAGGTCTGGCTTTTTATCTACCGCTTTTGTAAAGTTCTTTTCGGGATCAACTGAGGACAGGAAAAAGGAAATAATAGGTTCAACGTGGTTTATCGCGATTATGATAACGCTGTTTTTTGCGATACTGAATGTTCCTGCTTATTTTGCTTCGGGTTATATCGCGGATCCTAGCTTTAAGCTTTTTCTCCAATTCTTTAGTATTAATTACATCTTATCACTACCATTTTTTGTTTCAAATTGCATTTTGCAGGGAAAACAAAGATATGACCGCTTATTATTTTTAAACTTTGCCAATCAAGGTTGCTTCTTGTTGTTGATTCTTCTGAATTTAAAAGGAATTACTATACATACGGTTTTGTATTGCTATTTGTCTGCAAATTTTGTGTCGAGCTCAATAGCTTTGTTTTTTAGATGGACCGATATAAGCATGTTGAAATATAAAACCAGATCCGCTATATCCGAAATCTATAATTTTGGGAAATACAGCGTGGGAACAAACCTGAGTGCAAATCTGTTAGGTTCTGTTGACTCGTTTATCATCAAATTTTTTCTTGGTCCATCGGTTCTGGCGGTATATAATGCAGGAACTAAATTGGTGCAGATTATTGAGATTCCTTTAAGAAGCTTTGTTTATACAGCTATGCCAACCTTATCAGCTTGCTTTAATTCAAATGAAAAGGCGAAGGTTATTCTTGTGATGAAAAAGTACATTGGAATGATAACGGTAGCACTGATGTCGGTTAGTGTGTTGGTCATCATTTTTGCAGATGTAGCCATATTGATATTTAGTGGGCCTAAGTATGTTGCAACCGAGGCACCAAATATATTGAGGATATTTATGGTTATCGCATTTCTTTATCCGGCTGAACGCTTTTTTGCTGTTACATTAGATGTAATTCATATGCCTAAGGTTAATTTACTGAAGATTATACTTATGCTGTTTGTAACAGTTTTAACCGATTGGCTTGCAATAGTGATTACAGGAAATGTTTATGTAGTTGCTGCAGCTTCTGTTTTTTCTACACTTACAGGACTTATAGTAGGTTATTTTGCCTTAAATTATTATTATCAAAAATTTACTTTCTTTGATATGTTTATAAACGGGTATAGAGAGATAGTTTTATTGTTAAAAAGATATTACTCAAAGTTTTTTGGTAAGAAATATCAACTTAAATAAGAAAATCTTTTATTCTACTGCCCCAATTGAAGGATTGCTTGTTGATCTGGCTTTACCGTAATAGTCTACGCTTATTAGTTTGATTAAAGAAGGATCGAAATTTTGCAGCGAAATTGCTCCTCCTGAACTTTTGGTTGCTGAATTGGAAGCTAAACTGAATTTTACGTTATCTGTTATTCCGGCATCCGCATAGGTTTTGAAATATTTGTTGGAATAAGAGGAAGGTTTTGTGTTACCCAGCTGGTTCCAAATTGGGTTTGTGTTATATTGGCCAACCAAAGGGAATTGATATCCGAGGTTATTAAAAACTTCGCATTTTCCACCTTCCTGTGTATACAAGTCTAAAATCTGAGCAGGGAAGGTACCTGATTTTGGCAGTAAATTTCCACATGTATTATTAAAGACTTTCGCATTTACATATGTTGTTTTTCCTGGCATAATGTTTCTTTTGAACGTTTGGAGTTCAAAGGCACTATACTCTCTTGAATTGGCAACAATATTATTAAAAATTAAAACCTCTTTAGGACTATCTCCTAAGCTAAAGCACCACGCTCTTATTGCATTTCCCTGGTGATCTTTTACGTAATTATTATAAAATTTACCATTACCAATCAGATAGAAAATTCCGTTATGATTGCTGCTCTCCTGATTGATGTCTTTTATAACATTATGGTGAATATTATAGGAATCTACGCTCTCTAATACCACCGCACTTCCTACTTTTGTGGAGTTTTTAAATGTAACATAAGCAATTTCAATATCCTTTATCAGCCCCTTTATGATATTGTCTTGAGCAGATCCTCTAAACCTGATTAAGGTACCTGTGTTGTCGCAATCAATGTTCAGGAATTTTAAATTTTTGCTATAAGAATTTTCTGACCCATTGTAGATGTTTTGCGGGGTATATTGAATACAACCATAGGTCACAAGATTTTGAAATGATACATTTTGTATTGTGAAGTTGTTGATGTTATCTGTTAATTGGAATGGGGCTCCATCTACAGTTCTGTCTTTAAAGAGAAATCCTCTTGAAATTCCGGGGGTTCCATTTCCACTTATAGTAACGTTGTTTAAATTGGAGAGTTTTATTTGTTTGTTTCCAATTAGTTGAACAAGTCCGTCGTTTTGAACTATTACAGGTTTATTAGTACCATTGATATTACTTATTTGTATACCATTATATGAACCACCTTTTATTTTTATTATAGTATTTGATGTTATTCCCAGTGTTTTTCCATCGATAGATAGATTACCTGAGCCGGTTCCTAAATTTAAGACAGTTGCATTTTCGGKGGCAGCAACCGTATCCTTTGGTGGAGGGACAGGTTTTTCGGTTTCGGGGAGTGGAACTTCCTCTACAGGAATTGTACTTTTTTTACAGGCTAATAAAATGATAATTGTAAATAAGAATAGGTAACTCCTTGTTTTCACTGTCATAATTTACATGTAAAATAATTTTTAATTACTGTTGATTTTCGTTCTAAACAAATAACATTTACCATTGCGACACTGTCTAATTATAAATCCCTATCCTATAATAAGTGGCGTAATATTTGTAATGGGGAATGTTTTTCTCAATAAAAATAGTTTTTTTTATTGAGAAAGAAAGTTTTTTTATTTTTTTTCTACGCTTAAAAGCATTTAGCGCTTGATTTGATAKTTTGGAGCAGTAATAATATGTGTTTTGTGTGGAAAATTTTCCCCAATTTTTATTATTTCTTTCTCCTAAATTCAACTTTCCTTGAACTTATATCATTAATTAAACGCGGCAATGAATTATTGTCGGGTCTAATTTAAGTTGTTAATTGTGAAAGCTTTATCTATTAGAAAGAGTTGCGGTATTACTTAGTTTAGGTTATCTTTAATGGATATTAAAAACAATCGTAGAAAACAGACTTGTTTTGGATAGCTTATTGTTTTGAATTTTATTGTATCTTATCGATCTACCAGTTATTAATAGATATAAAAGCGTATTTTAATGAATTTTGTTTTTGTCAGTTTGCAGCGAATAAATACAGATCGGGAGTCAACTTCCACAAGCTTAGCTAAAGAATTGGCAAAAAAGCACAGAGTATTATTCGTAAATCCTCCTATTGATAGAAAAACATTACTGTCAAAGGACAACGACCGTTATGTAAAAGAGCATATTAAGCTTATAAAAAATGGAGGCACCGGAACAAGGAGTTTAACTGATAATCTATACGTATTAAATACGAATAGCTTGTTAGAGTCAATTAATTGGATCCCCTCAACAAAAGTATTTTCTCTTTTCAATTATGTAAATAACAGGCGGTTTGCCAGGGACATTAAACAAGCATTGTCGGCGCTAAACTTTGACTCCTTTATTCTTATCAATGATAAAGATATATTCAGGAGCTTTTACTTAAAGGAATTATTGAAGCCAGACCTATATATATATCTTGATAGGGATTATACGCTTGGTGTTGATTATTGGAAAAGACATGGTGAGGCTCTAGAACCTAAATTGATAAAAAAGTCGGATCTTGTGATTTGTAACTCCAATGACTTCGTTAGAAGCGCCAAAAAATATAACCCAAATAGTTTTTACATTGGAAACGGCGTAGATCTTGAGCTTTTTAATAATGATATATTGCATGATATCCCGGCGCGGCTAAAAAATCTGGATAAACCAATAATAGGTTATGTTGGGGCGCTAAGCTCTTTAAGACTTGATCTGGATTTAATCATCAATATAGCAACTGCAAAACCAGAATATAACTTCGTTTTAATTGGTGAAGAGGACAAGGAATTTAGTAAGAGTATTTTACATGAAATGAAAAATGTTCATTTTTTTGGTAAAATAGATAAGAAAAATATTCCTTCTTATGTGCAATATTTTTCCGTTTGTATAAATCCACAGTTACTTAATGAAATTACTATTGGTAACTTTCCTTTAAAAATAGTAGAATATCTTGCGATGGGGAAACCTGTAGTTGCAAAGTCTACTAATACAATGAAAGAAGTATTTTCAGAACATACTTATCTTGCTAATGATGCGCCAGAGTTCGCAGATCTAATAACTAAGGCCTTGTCTGAAGATAATTCTGCCTTGCATTCAGAAAGGATTTCTTTTGCAAAGGGCTTTAGTTGGGATAAGGTTGTTTCATTATTAAATGAATCAATAAGATCTTGTACTACCAATAATCCAACGCTGATCTAAATGTTAGCATAAATATTGATTTACTATATTTTAATCAGCACCCTAAACTACTACGCTCATAGATGAACCGAGACAAACAGTATAATAAATGGCTAGAAACGTCCCATCTGACGCAAGATTTAAAGTCGCATTCTATTTCAGGTGGTTTTAACACTGTTGCCGGCCAGGTATTGTCTTTTGGAATAAATATGCTGTCTACCATTATCCTAGCCAGGTTATTGGTGCCGGGAGATTACGGTTTGGTAGCTATGGTAACTACAATAACTGGGTTTATCACTGTATTTAAAGACTTAGGTTTATCTTCGGCAGTTATTCAAACAAAGGAACTAAAAGATGACCAGGTGAACTCCATCTTTTGGATAAGCATCGGTGTTAGTTTTGTTATAGCACTAATTGTGTCGCTTTTAGCACCACTTTTAGTTGCCTTTTATAAGGAAGAGCGACTTCTGAATATGACTCTTGTGTTTGCCGCAAGTATTTTTATTACAGGATTTTCTCTTCAGCATAATGCGTTAATGAAGAGGCAGATGAAGTTTAAAACTTTGTCGAGAATTCAGATTTTAAGCACTGTAGGTAGTTTACTTACTGGTATGTTTTTAGCTTGGAAAGGATTTGGTTACTGGTCAATTGTAGCTATCTCAGTCTCCAGCCCAATATATTCAACTATATCACTCTGGTTTTTATGCGATTGGCGGCCTCGACTTGGTTTTAATTCAAAGGGGATAAAAACATTGGTATCTTTTGGCGCTGGTTTAACAGGATTTGATCTGGTAAATTATTTTTCCAGAAACATGGATAATGTTTTAATCGGAAAGTTCTCGGGGCCAAGTGCATTGGGAATGTACTCAAAAGCCTATCAGTTGTTGCTTTTGCCGATTACTCAATTACGGGATCCACTAAATGCTGTTGCGCTGCCGGCTTTAAGTAACCTTCAAAACGATAAGTGGAAATACAATCATTTTTTTTGCAGGTACCTGTTTACATTGGCATTTTTCTCTATGCCTATTGTGATTTATTTTGCAGTTTTTTCGCACGAAATTATCTTTATTGTTTTAGGAGATAAATGGATCGCAGCATCTTCTATATTTAAATTGCTAGCTATATCTGCATTTATCCAGCCTGTTGCGAGTACTCAGGGATTACTATTGATAACTACCGGGAAAGCAAAAAAATACTTTTACTTAGGTATTATTAACTCTACTTTAGTTGTAGCCGGATTCTGTATTGGAATAAATTGGGGCACCACAGGTATTGCCATATCGTATGCAATTGTAACTTACGCGTTGTTTATTCCCTTGCTGCTTTATAGTTTAAAGGATTCGCATCTTTCAATTTTACAATTTCTAGAGGAAATTTGCCTGCCTGCGGTGTTTGCGCTAATTAGTGGTGCAGGTATGTTTTTTGTAAGAGCAAACCTAGCGGGGACCAATTCGTTTCTGATTTGTATAATTGGTTTTCTTGCAGGAGCCATTATTTATATAGGACTATGGTTTCTGACAAAGTTTACGAGAAATAAAATGAATAGGATTCTTGAGATTGGTCAGTTCCTAATTAATAAGAATAAATTAAAAGCTTAAATAATCTAAAAAATGAACTACAGATCAATTGAAGATTTAAATCATGCAATTACTACTAATCTTTCTAAAGTACCTTTGGAGATAGATTTAATTGTGGGGGTTCCCAGAAGTGGATTGCTTGCGGYTAATTTGCTGGCCCTGCATTTAAATCTTCCCTTTACTGACGTAGAAGGATATGTTAATGGAAGAATCCTTCAATCAGGAGAGCGATTAAAATCGTATATCAAGCCTTTTAGTGAATATAAAAATGTACTTATTGTTGAGGATAGTATTTGGTCTGGCAGCTCCATAATTAACGTTAAAAATAAGCTTAAAGGACTTTATCCGGAAAAGAAAGTGCTATATACAGCTGTATATGCTGTAGAAGAGACCAAAGATAATATTGACTTTTACTTTGAAATATGCCCAGGACCAAGAATTTTTGAATGGAATATGATGCATCATGATCTACTTGAAAATTGTTGTTTTGACATCGACGGCGTATTGTGCATAGATCCAACAGAAGAAGAAAATGATGATGGGCCTAAGTATGAACATTTTTTAGAAAATGTAGAACCATTTTTTAGACCAAGTAAAACCATAGGTTATTTAGTTACCAATAGGTTAGAAAAGTACAGAGCGTTAACAGAGGCTTGGTTAGCGAAGCACAACGTAAAATACAATCATCTGATTATGTTAGATCTTCCTGATAAGGCGGCAAGATTAAAGGCTAATAATCATGGCGGTTTTAAAGCATCTGTATATGTGAAATATGATTGCTATTTATTTATTGAAAGCTCAATTTGGCAAGCAAAACAGATAGCTGACCTTTCAGGTAAGCCTGTTTATTGTACCGATGAAAGAAAAATGGTTTTCCCGAATAGTATGGGGAAATCTAAATTTTTATTAAGAAAAGTAATTAAAAAGCTAATTAGAAGGTAAAAATTAAGGCCGTATGGTTTTGCGTTTATGGCCCTGCCGAAATGATTATATTGTTAATGAATTTTATATTAAAAAGATGAAAAAAACAAACCAAATTATTAATAGCATTTTAATAACATTTATCGTTTTTTTTACTTGCTGTACCCCCGATAGGAAGGAGTATGTAGAAGTTGGCCCGCTTAGGGATAAGCATATCAAGATTAAGGATATGTTTGGTATTAATGGCTTTGAATGGGATTTTTATGATCTGCAATATAATTTTGATACCACAAAATATAATCTGATAACCAATTTTAATGGATTTAGACATTTTTTGGATTGGGAAAGGATTGAACCTGAAAAAGATGTTTTTAGATTTAACCATAAGCCMGAGGGCGGATGGAGTTATGATGAAATTTATCAAAAGTGTTTTAAAGATAGTATGTTGGTGGTAGTAGATTTACAGGTTACACCCAGCTGGCTAATAAATACGTACCCTGAACACAGGCGTCAGCGAGATTTGATGCCAATAAAATTCGGAGACAAAAGAGATGCACCATTATCATACATAGAAATTGGAAAGGCCGGCTTTCAGTTTGCCGCCAGATACGGACAAAATAAGAAAATCAATAAAAACCTGATAAAAGTTCCTAAGGAATCTCATGAACCAATTATAGGTTTAGGCTATATAAAATACATAGAAAGTAGTAACGAGCCTGATAAATGGTGGAAAGGTAAAGATTGTGAACAAAGTCCTGAAGAATATGCAGCTCAGCTTTCAGCATTTTACGATGGCCACAAAGGCAAATTAGGAAAAGGTGTAGGAGTTAAAACAGCCGATTCTACTATGAATGTTGTTATGGGAGGGTTAGCAAAACCAAATGTAGAGTTTGTAGAGCGGATGGTTGAGTGGTGTAAAAAGAATAGGGGATATAAAAAGAATGGTGAGGTTGATTTATGTTTTGATGTTATAAATTATCATATGTATTCTAATGATTATACAGGATGGTTTGCAAGGTTCAAAAGTAAAAAGAGAGGAGTTGCTCCTGAAACTAATGAAATGACTAAAATTGCGAAAAGTTTCACTGATTTATCGTCAAAACTAGGAAACATGCCAGTATGGTCTACTGAAACCGGATATGACATAAGTGAAAAAAGTGTTCAAAGAGCTATTCCGATAGGATCAAAGTCTAATCTTATTACCCAGGCAGATTGGTTGCTCCGTTTAGGTTTATTGTATGCCAGATTAGGAATTGATAAGGTGTTTTATTACCAATTATATGATAACAATGATCCAGGGACCGATCCCGGAACTTCATTTGGATATTCAGGACTTGTAGAAAAAAGTAAAAAAAGGAGGCCTGCTGCAGATTATATTCATCAGGTTACTAACCTAATGGGCGACTACTATTATTTCAATTCTATTAATGAGGATCCAGTAGTTGATATTTACCAGAATGGGCAAAAAAGAATGTATGTTTTGGTTGTTCCTGATGAAATAGATAGAAAGGAGAAATATTTGTTAGATTTAAATCGGGCAAAAAAAGCTTTAATACATCAGTTGAATCCTGGTTCTGATAAGATGATAACCAAGGAGGTAGCGACTAAAAATGGGCTGTTGGAAGTGGAAGTAACAGAGACCCCAATTTTTATAGAGGCAAAATGAGTCGAATTACCATAATTACTGTAAATTTTAATCAAATTAGGGTAACTGAGGATTTTTTAAGATCTGTGTTGCTCAATGCCCCGAACGAAGACATTGAGCTTATATTGGTTGATAATGGGAGTAGTAATGACAATGAAGCTTATTTTAAAAACATATATCCTGACGTAGTATATATAAGGTCGGATAAAAACCTGGGATTTGCCGGTGGCAACAATTTAGGAATACGAGCTGCTAAAGGCGAGTATATTTTACTGCTAAATAATGATACGGAAATAACTGAAAATATGATTCCGGTTCTTTTAAATGAAATGGAGCTGCGTCCGGATATTGGGTTGATTTCGCCATTAATCTTGTATTATGAGGACCCGAAAATTATTCAATACGCGGGTTTTACGGAAATGAATTATTTAACAGGCAGAAACAGGGGGATAGGGAATAAGGAGGTTGATTGCGGGCAATACAATTTGGATAGCAGAGAAACCGGTTATTGCCATGGGGCAGCAATGATGTGCAGGAAAAAGGATCTTGAGCTTGCAGGTTTAATGTCTGAAGATTTTTTTCTTTACTATGAAGAACTAGATTGGTGTGATAAGTTTAAGAAAATAGGTAAAAAAATATGGTTCACCGGCAAATCGACAATTTACCATAAGGAATCGATGAGTGTAGGTAAGGAAAGTAAAATTAAGACATACTTTATGACTAGAAATAGGATGCTATATATTAGAAGAAATACATCTTTATTAAATACAATTATCTTTAGCATCTATTACATTTGTTTTGCATGTCCAAAGCAGATTATATCTTATATCTTCAAAAAAAGATTGAATCTAGTTAAGTGGGTTTTTAAGGGTGTGTTTTGGAATCTTACGAATTCAAAAAGCAGTAGTAAATTAGGATTTAAAATTTAAGGGAAATGATAATAGCTTTTTGGGTTTCTCTTTTTATTATTCTTTACACCTTTATTGGGTATGGGTTTGTTTTATTTTTACTTATAAAAATAAAGAGACTATTCTATACCCCAGCTTCATTTGATGCTAATCTGGAGTTTCCCAGCGTAACCATACTTGTAGCTGCTTATAACGAAGAAGATATTGTTGATGCTAAAGTGGAAAATACTTTAAGATTGGATTACCCACAGGAAAAAAAGCAGATTATTTTTGTAACCGATGGCTCCACGGATAGTACTACGGAAAAACTTAACAGATTTAATGATGTATTGGTATTACATGAAGATTCGAGAGCGGGAAAGATGGCTGCTATTAAAAGAGCAATGCCATTTGTTGAGGGCGAAATATTGATTTTTACGGATGCAAATACATTTCTAAATGATGAAGCGATTAAGGAATTGGTTAAGCATTATAGGAATCATAAAGTTGGTGCAGTAGCAGGAGAAAAACGAATTTTTGTGGATCAGACTGCTGATGCAAGCTCTGCGGGTGAAGGCTTTTATTGGAAGTATGAATCGTTGTTGAAAAAATGGGATTATGAATTGTATTCAAATGTAGGAGCTGCAGGAGAATTATTCAGCATAAGAACCAGGCTTTACGAAAATGTTGAATCAGATACTATCATTGACGACCATATGATTGCAATGAGGATAGCTGAAAAAAGGTATATCATAGCCTATGAGCCAAAAGCTTATGCTATGGAAACGGCCTCTGCTAATACCGCGGAGGAGTTAAAACGAAAAATAAGGATTGCGGCAGGTGGCATACAGTCTATCTTCCGTTTAAAAAAAGCTGCAAATCCCTTTAATAATCCGGTATTTACATTTCAATACATCAGTCATCGTGTGTTGAGGTGGACTATAACTCCATTTTTACTAATTGCTCTGTTTGTTGTAAATGGTCTTATCGTGTATCATTATGATTCTTTGTTCTATAAAACGATATTTATTTTACAGATTTTATTTTATACTTTAAGTATACTCGGATACATTTTTGAGAGTAAAAATATACGCATAAAGGCGCTTTTTGTACCTTATTATTTTTGTTTGATGAATTATGCCGTAATAGCTGGAATAATCAGGTATTTTAAAAAGAGCCAAAGTGCCGCCTGGGAGAAATCAAAAAGAAAATAGATCTGATCTTATTGGTAATCCCAGTAATTTAGTGTGGCCTCAGGTTCTTCAAACGCAATACAGCCTGCATATTCTTTATCTGGCATAAAACTTTGGAGGTAGTATTTAACTTGTTTTCTGGTAATTGAACTGTTCAAACTGTTAAGCTCATTCATATTGTCTATTAAACCCTCTCCGGAAGCTTTGAGTACAGCCTCTTTTCTTGTCCATATGGAATAGAAGTTGGCGCTTGTATTTTGATTGCTTATTAGTTGTAGTTCCTCTGGGCTAAAACTAGAAGTGGTAATATCGTGATAATTGAAATGATGGTCTATATGTTCAATATCAATTCCTATTTTAAATGGGCTTACACCAATGAGAATGTAGCTTTTACTATGGGTTACATTAAATTCAATACCACTAACTGCTGGTTTCTTGTTCTCGGATTTATAGATAGATATTTTTGCTGGTGATACTAAAAGAAAATATGATAAAATATTTCTCAAGGCATATTTAGAAACGATGTATCTTTTTCGGTCACTTTCTTTGAAGAAACGAAAGGCCTTTTCAAGTTCTGTGTATGAGAGATTAGACTCATACACATTGCTGATTTGATTGAAATATTCGTTTACATTTATTCGAAATATATTAATTGCGCTCTTATCGAATGCAACGTCCTTTTTTGCAGCGGTCCACTTTACATCGTTATTAATATTTAATAGCTCCATAATTTTAAACCTTAGTGTTAATTACTCTTTGCAGAACTTTTGCTAGCTTTTGATCGTTGGGTGAAGCTAAAAATGTTTTGTGATCACCTGGAACAGAGTGGATATCTATACCTTTTTTGCCATACTTCCGCCAGCCTAAGTATACACGGTCGTCTAGAAAATAAATTCTTTTTTCTACTCTAAACAGATCTATTTTAAGATCTACAGGCTGTAGTTGATATTTTTTGTAAGCCATTTCGTAGCTTTCATAAACCTCTCTTTTATATGTGAAAACTTCTTTATCTATCTCCTTGTTTTTTAAGAAAATAGGTTTTAGTTTTCTTTTAGATATTCGCAATTGGTAGGATAGAGTCTGCATAGGATTATCCAAGAATAATTTAGCTATAAAAGGACCCTTTTTTAACTGACGAACTATTTTCTCTTTGACCTTTTCTATACCGGTTGCAGATGACCCGGCATAAGTGTCAAATATTCCAAGCATTTTTATCTCTTTACCCTTTTCAAGTAATTGTTTGGCCATCTCGTAGGCTATTTTTCCTCCCATAGAATACCCGGCAATTAAATATGGCCCTTCCGGATTTGATTCTAGAATCTCAGCATTATATTTAGCGGCAATTTCTTCAATTGTGTCAGGAATTTCTCTATCACCGTTTAAGCCCAGACCTTGAAGTGCGTAAACCGGTTGATCTTCATCCATAAATCCAGAGATAGATTTGAATACGAAAACATTTAAGCCTCCACCATGAACAAGATATATTGGAGGTTTATTTCCGCTTGTTTTTAATGGAACCAGAGAGTCCCAATTTAATTTATCGTCGGGGGTTAAGAGCTTAGCAAGTGTTTCAATTGTTGGGTTTTCAAATAAGCTGGATAAGGGCAAACGGAGACCTGTTTTCTTTTCTATTGCGCCCATTACCTTAACCGCAATTAAAGAGTGGCCTCCTAACTCAAAGAAATCGTCAGTAATTCCTATTTTGTTAATCCCCAGATTGGAAACCCATATTTCTGTAAGTAGATTTTGCTCAGCGGTTCCAGGGGCAACATAACCATTTTCTGTGATCGGGTTCATTGCCGCTTTTGGAAGTGATTTTCTATCTAATTTTCCGTTCGCAGTTAAGGGGATTTTATCTATCTGAATTAAAATCCTTGGAACCATAAACTCCGGAAGCGTCAATTTTAAATGATTTATTATCGCATCCTTATTAAAAATAGAATCAACTACAACATAGGCTACCAGCCTTTTTTCTTGATTAGTGTCTTCATCTACAATTATGGCACATTGCCGTATGTCTTTACATTTAAGCAATGCATTTTGTATCTCACCAAGTTCTATTCTATTGCCTCTGATTTTAACCTGATCATCTATACGACCTAAGAATTCGATATCTCCATTAGCTAACCATCGTACTAAATCGCCAGTTTTATAAAACCCGGTTTCTATTCCTTCAGCATAGCGATCTGTGAACATTTTACTAGTCAATTCAGGGTTGTTTAAATAACCTCTTGCTACTCCGAAGCCTCCAATATACAGTTCTCCTGGAACGCCAATTGCGCAATAATTTGAATCTTTATTGAGGACATGAAGGATGGTATTTCCAAAAGGTTTACCAATGGGAGCTGATGCCGGATAATCTGCATTTTTATCTACTACATGTATTAGCTTACCTATTGTAGTTTCGGTAGGTCCGTAATGATTTACAACCACGCATTCACTATTGGTCCTTCGAATTTCTTTAATATACTCGCCAGGCAATGATTCTCCTCCGAACATTAGTAGTTTAGAAGGCAAAAGTAAGTTTCCCTGATGCCTCAAAAACCTCCAGTGCGACGGAACGATCTTTAAACAATCGATGTTATAATTATTAAAATATTGATGTATGTACTCAGGATTGTTGAACCTGTCTTTAGCAAATAAGTGTAATTCTCCACCTGATATTAAGGAATTGAAGAGAATCGTATTGCCTAGATCTGTTGCTATTGTAGACCCAAGTGCAAAACTTTTACAGTCTTTTAGTGTATTTAATTTTGAATTTAATCCTTCAAAATAATCCATTATTGATCCATGCTCAATCATAACTCCTTTCGGGTTTCCGGTTGAGCCAGAGGTGTAAATAACATAGATCAGATTTTCAGGAAATATTTTGATGGTAGGGTTGGATTTGCTAGTATGCCAGATCTGGCTTTCACTATCGTCCAGGCAAATAAGTTCTCGATTGCCTGCTTCCTTAATTCGTTTTATCGTTTCAGTGTCGCATATTAACATGCTTGCTGTCGATTCAGAAATCATATAGCTAATCCTTTGTTCCGGGAATTCAGGATCAATTGGAATATAAGCTGCCCCAGCCTTTAGAATTCCGATTATTCCAATTATTGTCTCTATAGATGGTTTTATGCAAATTGCTACAAGTGTTTCTGTTTTGACTCCTTTGCTGATTAAATGGTTTGCCAGTTGATTAGACTTTTCGTTTAACTGATTGTAAGTTAATTTTTTACCCTCATAGACTACAGCATTACTATCTGGGCTGTCAAGAACTCTTTGATTAAATAGGTCTAGAATTGTTCTGTCGGCAATTAGAGTCTGATTTATTGTGGTGGGAAACGGATTCTTGTTTATTAATGAGTCTTTGATTAGTACTTCAGGATTATCCGTTACGGTTTTTAATAAAGACTCAAATTCCGACATCATACTGTCGATGGTATCGGATCTGAATAGATTTGTATTGTACGCCCATTCAAATGTCATTGCGTTTTTAGAGCCGGTAACATTTAACGAAATTTCGAAGGTTTGGGCTACTCTTGCGTTGGAAAAAAGTCTATGAGTTAAACCATCAAATGATACTTTTTCATCCATACCCATGTCTATGTTAAAAACAATAGGAACCAGTGGTATGTGAGCTTTATCCCTCTTAATGGGTAACTTTTTGAGCAATTCACTAAAAGTTAGTCTTTGGAAATCGTAAGCGTCATACACTTCACCCTTTCTTCTTTTTAAATAATCTAAGAAAGACGATTTCGGATCAACTTTGCTGTCAAGTGGCAGTAAATTTACACAATGGCCAACCAGTCCAAAATTCCCTGTTGCAGCCTGTCCGGATGATGGAAGACCAATAACAATATCTTGTTGCCCTGTTCGGTGATGTAACAAGATTTCAAATACACTTAGAAGAGTAATAACTACACTGCTACCTGCTTTTGCTGATAACAACTTTATTGGATTCAATAGATCATTTTTCAGAATGTAATCATTTCGTTGACCAGTATAAGTCCGAACTGAAGGCCGTGTGTAATCTATTGGTAAATTAAGTGTAGGAACATTATGCTTATACTTATTGATCCAGAAATTCTGGGTTTCAATATATTCACTGCTATTTGTAAAGTTAATCTGTTGTAAGGTATAATCACTGATTTGTTCTGCAGGTTCTAATTGAGGAAAAGTGTCATGTACATAGGAATTATACATTTTACTTAAGTCTTCCAGAATAATTCCAATTGACCAGCCATCGCCAATAATGTGGTGTATTATGAGCGTAAAGTAATGAACATTTTCTTCAATCTTGTGCAGGTATATTCTAAATAATGGACCTTCATAAAGATCAAAAGGAGTAGCCATTTCCTTTTGGACAAACTCATGAAAATTGTTCAATCTTTTATCTAAGTCAATACCGGTTAAATCATCCGTAATGATTGAAAACGAGAGTTCTTTATATATTATTAAGTTTTCTCCATTTTTACTGACAGTAGATCTTAATGCTTCGTGTCTGGCAATTAAGCTATCGATGGCTTTTTTAAATGCCTCCTGATAAAAAACACCTCTTAACTCAAGAGAAACAGACTCATTATAGGCCAGACTAGCTTCATCACCACCTAAAATACAGGATAGCCATAGTTCTCTTTGCGGTTCATTAGTAATTGTTACTTTTTCAATCTCATTTTCACCGAAAGGATTAAAATCTACAGCAACGTATTCAAAATCTTTATTCATTAGTAACGGCGTTAGAAACGTATCTGTAAATACTGATCTTTATTCTGTTCATCTTTAATGAACCATGCCGGATTTCCTTCAACATCCTTTCCCAGTCTGGCACCTCTTACAGGAGGATTATCGGCATTGATCACGATTTTATCTGTGCTGAATTTTGAATATGTTTTTGAATTGGTCTCAGTAACAGCTCTGTTCAAAAAGAAACCGGCATTAATCATTTCATCCATACTCTCTATAAAGCAATTAATCAATTGTTCAATATCAGCATGCGAGGTTGCTTCTGTTACGAAACATGGGAAACCATCAAGTATATGGATGCCCTTTTGCCTCATTAAGGTAAACATTAATTCGCTATAAGGAATTTCCTCGTGGAATTTAACCTTCCATAAGGATCCATAATTGGCAATAAAGAAAGGCAGCTGTCTTTTTTCTATTTCCTTATTAAGTGTTTTAGCAATATAGTTTCCTTTTTCATTTAGCTCTTGTTGTAATTTTGGTCCCTTTTCTTTCATGTATATTAAAGATGCTTTTGCGGAAGCCAAAGCTAAAGGGTGACGAACAAATGTTCCTGCAAAGTAAGTTACACCTACTTCTGGATATGAACCATCTCCATAATTCCAGGTGCCTCCATCAAGCGCATCCATAAATTCTTTTTTTCCGGCAATCACCCCAATAGGAATACCTGCGCCAACAACCTTGCCGTAAGACGCAAGGTCTGCACGGACATTAAACAAAGCCTGTGCACCGCCAGGATGCATCCTGAAACCCGTGATTACCTCATCAAATATTAAAGCTGATCCGCTGGCAGAGGTGATTTTTCTTACTTCTTTAACAAAATCTATTGGTACAAACTCGGGACGTCTGCTTTGTATCGGCTCAATAAGGACTGCAGCGATCTCATCTGCTCTCTCTTTAATTATAGCCAAAGCTTCTTCTGTTCCGTAATCGAGCACAAGTATATTTTTAACTGCATCGGGCATTATGCCGGCCGCTGCCGGAAATGATTTTAATTTCTTGGTTCCCCTAACCAATACCTCGTCAATAATACCATGATATGATCCTGTAAAGGCGACAATCAACGATCTGCCTGTAACGGTTCTGGCAATTCTAATACAGCCGAGTACTGCTTCAGATCCAGTGCTGCAAAGCGCTGATCTATCAAATCCGGTAAATTCACATACTAATTTACTCACTTCGGCTGCAAGCTCGTGCTGTGGGCCCACCTCATATCCGCTTTCAATTTGATCGTGCATTGCTTTTTTGATAACATCTGGTTGGTAACCAAGTAAGTTGGAACCAAACCCATTCAATACATCAATGTATTCATTACCGTCCAGATCCCACATTTTACTACCACTCGATTTATTTATTACAATAGGGTATATGAGCTCTTTTGTTAAGGGTTTAAAGCCAGAAACAACCCTTGGGTCGGCCATGTAATTCCGGCTTTCCTCCGCATATTTTTTGCTTTTAAATGTTCTCTGATTATAACTTTCAATTAAGTTTTTGAGAAAGCTCAACTGATTTATATTAAGTTCTGTTGATTGCCGATCTATTTTGGGCGTAGCTCCAAACGGTTTTTGAATTTCAGATTTTTCTTGAAGGGTTAGTTCAGATTCTTCTTGTTGTTTAGGCTTTGGTGATTCTATTGCAGTAGGGGGCGCTATAGAATTATTCCCATTCATTAGCAAAACCTGTTTAGATAAGATTTCTAACTGCTGAGCGATAAGTCCCAGTGCGGAATTGTTGTAGTCGTTAGCGTTTCCAAATGAAACAGGTGCAACAACCTGATGATTACTTCCATTACGAACTGGCGTATTGTTTTGTATTGGAGCAGGGGTTTCCTGAACGGTGTTTTTATCTATGTAATCAGTCAACGATTCAATAGTTGGATATTCTTCATTTAATTTCCTAAATGTAACAGGCAAATTAAACTCTCTTTTCAAAGAGATTGCGATTTGAGTAAGTAATAAAGAATCTAATCCTATTTCAACGAAGTTTTGATTGGCGGCAACATTTTGCATTTCAATTCCAGATGCATCTTCTAATACTTGTCTGATTTTTATTGCCAGGTTATTTTTTTTCATTACAAGAGTGTTGTTGTTGTTTGGTTTATAGTTGTTGTCCTCGGGTATTAATTTGTTAATTGCAATTGCATCTACCCAGTGCTTCTTTCTATCAAACTGATAGGTTGGAAGATCTAATAACAATCTTTGCTGACCGTTATAAAAATTATCCCAATTTGGTTGCAGGCCACAATTCCAAAGCTGACCTAATGTGTTTAATAGAATGCAATAATCGTTCTCATTATTTGCCAGGCTCTGCATAGCCCTTACAGAAGTTGATTTTAGTGCAGCAATTTGCCTTACAAGGGTTGTAGTTACCGATCCTGGACCCACCTCCAGAAAAATTGGAGAATTGTAAGTAAGTATTGTATCAATAGCTGTAGAAAATTGTACCGTGTTTCTTAAATGGCTTGCCCAATATTGTGGATTTATTGCCTCTTCATCGGTTAGCAGTGAGCCGGTAGCTGTTGATATAATTGGAGTTTTAGGGGCAGATAGAGCGATTCCAGAAACTACTTTTTGAAAATCATCAACTATTGGATCCATCATAGATGAATGGAAGGCATGGCTGGTAAAGAGTAGTTTGTTAGGGATCTCTTTAATATCAAGTAGTTTGCTGAATTCCAATATTTGATTTTCCGGACCTGCTATTACGCAAAGTTTCGGGCTGTTTACTGCTGCGATAGATAGTCCTTCGCTTAAGAAGCTGGCTATTTGATCTGACTCGCTTCTTACGGATAACATAGATCCTGGAGGAAGTGCATTAACCATTGCCCCCCTAACTGCAATTAGTTTTAACCCATCCTCTAATGAAAAGACTCCCGAAAGGTGTGCTGCAACATACTCGCCAATGCTGTGCCCGCAAAGTAGCGTAGGCGTGATACCCCAATTCATCCACAGCCTGGCAAGTGCGTATTCAATTACAAAAAGTGCTGGTTGTGTGTATCTGGTTTGTTTTAATAGTTGTTCGGCTTCGTCATTAGATGAATTGGTAAATATGATCTCTCTAATGTCACGATCTATATATTGCTTAAGAATTTCGGCACAGCAATCTATAGCTTCTCTAACTACTGGCTCGTCCTTATATAGATCAGCAGCCATATTTAGGTATTGCGCACCTTGGCCTGGAAATGTAAATACAATTTCTTCAGGCACTTCGCGAAGATTATTTGTGGTACCTGTTTTAGGTAGTTCCAAATTGAGTTGGCTGACAATAGATTCAATGTTGTTTACAACTGCAAATCTTCTATAAGAGAAGTCGTTCCTTGTTTTTTGAAGAGTATAAGCAATGTCCGCAAGATTAGTATTCTTATTCTTTTTTACATAATTAGATATTGAGGATGCGTATTGTTCCCTGCTGTTCTCTGATTTGGCCGACCAGGTAATTAAGTCGTACGGCCTGCCGGTTGATGACTCTGATTCCAGATTTTCATATTCTTCAACAATCACATGTACATTTGTACCTCCAACACCAAATGAACTTACGCCCGCAATTCTTTTAGTTTCAGATGTCCAATCACTCAGGCTATTGTTAACATAAAAAGGGCTGTTTAGAAAGTCGATGTTCTTATTTCCCTGTTTGTATCCCAAAGAAGCGGGTATTTTCTTGCGATGTAGAGATAGGCAAGCTTTAATTAAGCCMGTAACGCCGGCGGCCTGCGTAAGGTGACCGAAATTGCTCTTAATTGATCCTATAGCACAAAACTGAGTTTTACTCTGATGACCAAAAGCTTTAACCAATCCATCAAATTCAATTGGGTCGCCAATTGGGGTTCCGGTGCCATGTGTTTCAATATAGCTGATTTCTGAAGCATCAATATCTGCATCTGTTATTGCCTCTTTAATTGCATTTGCCTGGCCTTCAGTGTTGGGAGCTGTAAAACTTCCTTTTTCTGCACCATCGTTGTTTAATCCAATACCCTTAATAACGCCATAAATAACATCACCATCACGTTTGGCGTCTGTTAATCTTTTGAGTAGAACAACACCGGCACCGTCACTAAATACAGTTCCTGTGGCATCATTGTCAAAAGGACGGCAATGGCCATCAGCACTCAACATGCTACCTTCCTGATAAATGTGTCCGCTGTTAATAGGAGAGGTGATGCTGGAGGCCCCAGCGATAGCTGCATCACAATAACCGGAACGAAGGCTTTTTACCGCTTCTGCCACCGCAAGTAACGAGGTTGAACAGGCAGAGTTTACACTAACAGCCTGTCCCTTTAGGTTTAAATGATAAGCCGTTCTCGAAGCAATATAATCTTTTTCGTTTACTGTAAGTACTTGCAGGCTTCCAATGTTTTCTATTAAATCGGGATATTGTAATAAATTGTTTACATAATAAGTATTACTTCCACTACCTGCATAAATGGCGACTTTTTTAGAATAAACAGGGAATAAATGCCCCGTTTTTTCCAATACTTCCCAAGCTATCTCTAAGAATATTCTTTGCTGCGGATCCATCAAATCTGCCAGTTTCGGATTAATTCCAAAAAAGGCAGGATCAAATTTTTCCGCATCTTTAATTATCCCTCTCGCTTTAACATATGCCTTATCATTTTTTAGGCGGTCGGGAATGCTGATGTCTAGTTCTTCATTACTGAAAAATTTGGTGGTTTCTTTACCTTCGATAAGTAGATCCCATAAGTCGTCAATAGTTTCGGCCCCTGGAAATCTACCTGCCATTCCTATTATAGCTATATCATGAGAGGTATCTTTATGCTTACTTTCTTTAACGAAGGTAGTCTGTTCAGGGGCCTTGTTTTCAAGAAAATCGGCCATCCCTGCGGCAGTAGGATATTGGTATAATCTGGTGATAGGTAAATGACAATTGAATTGGTACTTTAACTCTGCTACTGTTTTTTGAGCAAGAAGCGAATTGCCCCCAAGCTCAAAAAAATTATCGTCAATTCCGATTTTATCATATTGAAATATATCGATGAATAGACCAATAATGTCTTTCTCAAGCTTTGTTTTTGGGCTTTTATAAAGCGTGTTTAGTTCAGGCCTTTTAAGATCTGGTTTTGGTAGTGCTTTCCTGTCTACTTTTCCACTTGTAGTTTTAGGAAGCTCTTCGAGCCAAACAAAGCCGGATGGGATCATATAATCCGGCAGGAGGTTACTTATATGGTGTCTAACCTTATTGCTGTCTCCTGTGGCCTTATTTCCTGTCAAATAGGCTATCAGCGCTTTTCTGCCGGGGTAGTCTTCTCTTAATATCACCACGGCCTGGTTAACGCTTTCTTCTTTCATCAGGGCAACTTCAATTTCGCCTAGTTCAACCCTGTTGCCTCTGATCTTAATTTGCCCATCTTTCCGGCCCTTAAACTCTATTTCTCCATTGTCTAAAAGCCTACCGAGATCTCCGGTTMTATAGACTTTAATTTGTCCAAGTGTTGAATGGTTAAGTTCAATGAATTTCTCATTTGTTAGGTCTGGCTGATGAAAATATCCATTTGACAGGCAGGGACCTGAAATGCATATTTCACCAATTTCTCCATTTTCAAGAAAGGTTAATTTTTCATCAATAAAATAAATAGATGACTGTGCTATTGTTTCCCCAATTGTGGGTATTGATGCCCAATTATTGGGGTTACCTTTAAGTTTTAATTCGGTTACCCATATGGTTGTTTCGGTTGGGCCGTACACATTTACCAAACATGAATTGGAAATAGAAGAAAAGAATTCATTTATATTAGGGGTGATTTTAAGTAGTTCGCCACCAGTTATTAACTCCTTTAAATTAGCTGGAAATCGCTGTTCTTTGACAGCAGCTTCTGTTAAATATTGAAGCGTAACATAAGGTAAAAAGGCTTTATTTATCTTGTTTGCGATGATAAAATCTAAAAGTTTTGTGCCATCAAGTCTATAATCGTCATTAATAAGGTAAAGAGTAGCACCTGTTGTTAACGGCACAAAGATTTCTTGAAATGAAGCGTCAAAACTGAGATGGCAAAACTGTAACGCATTGATGCCTTTGCCATTAAGCGCATGATCATTTTGCCATTGTAAAAAATTAATCAGGCTTTTATGACTGATACATACTCCCTTTGGTTTTCCGGTAGAGCCTGATGTATAAAGAATGCATCCATTTTCAGATTGTTGGAAATTGTCATTGTTAACCGTATCAAGGTATGATTTATCTGAAGCTATAGGATAAAGCCCAAGGTCAGTAAAGACATTGAATTCGTTTAACAACGAAATACATGTACTTACTCCAGAATCTTCTTTAATCTGTAATAACCTGTTTTCTGGGTAGCTAGAATCTAATGGCAAATAGGTTTTTCCTGCTTTTAGGATTGCTAATAATCCAATAATCATTTCTATAGAGCGGGTTGCACTTAATCCTATAATTTCCTGATCAAAAGCTTGATTTAAAATAACGTTTGCTAAATTCTCAGCTCTGTTATTTAATTCACGGTAKGTAATGGACTTTTCGCCAAAAACCACGGCAATAATCTCTGGAAAATCCAGAGCTGCAATATTAAATAACTGATGAACCGTTAACTTGTTTTGGGTAATTAATATTTGGTCTGTAAACATTTGAGAGGATTGAATAAATTAACCTGACATATGCTTACTTGCAAAAGTTATTCCTTTTTATTAACTTTCATTTCATTTGGGTTCATTGTATGTTTTAATAGGGAGATTATTGAAGAAGAATCAGAACTAAATTGTTCGGTTCAGCTTGCTTAGCTCTTTCTCTGATACGCGGATATCAGATGCCCATGAGACCCCTTTCGTTGGGGTACGGATCTGCATCATACCTGTAATACACCTATGTAACCCCTGTGTAACACCTGGTGTTGCCTAACCTGAACCGAACCATTTCCAAACCCGGACACAAGGTGAGATGACAATGAAATAATGTCGCAAAAAAAAGACCCTTATTGAAACAATAAGAATCCTTTTGGAGATTTTAGCTTTAAAGGCTAAATTATTTTTTCTCTGGCGGAGTGGATACAATTTCTCCCCACTCGTTAACATAGGCCATCATGCTTTCAAGATCACCACCAGAGGAATTCTGTTGACGTTCAAGTTTACGCTGCTCTTTATCTTCTTTTTTCTTTTGTCTGTTTTTTTCTAGTTGCTTCTTCATGAAGGTAGCCTGAGATTTAGCCATAAATTCAATGTATTAGTTAAAAAATAACTCTCCTCTGGTTTTACCTGTTTGCCAAACATGTAAACTTATTGCTGTTTACTGTTAATATGGCTTAATATAATTAATTCTCGGGCGACAACGGACCAGTAGCCAGGAGGAATTGAAACCCAATCAAAAGGTTTGATTGGCAAGTAAATATTAAGAGAATAGTATAATGATATCCCGTTTGTGCAAATATACTAAATTTCTGGTTAAGAATCAATATTTGAAACAACTAGATGCTTAACGGGAAGTTAAACCATAACTATATTTTTTATAAACCAACCCTAATGGCATAGGTTACTTTAACGCGTGCCTTTAATTCCTTAGTAGTAGCCGTTCTTAATTTAGCTGAAAGATTATAGGTGAATGAAGAGGAGGTAAGGAAGGTTCTGACATCTGAACTTCCGGATGTTATTGGAATGCTAAGTTTAGTGGCTCGAGTATTTGGAGGGTTTACTGTAGCAATTGATTGGTCTGCTTGTCCGGATGCTTGCAGTTTGACAATTATGTTTTCTATGTTTTGAATGTTATTTAAACTATCTGCATCCAAAAGTTCTAAGTTGAATTCTTTGATGCGTATGTTTTTTACATTACCTAATCCGAATTTTGATGATTCTTTATTGATCAAAGAATCGAGATTAAAGTTTTTCACATTGAGGTTTCCAAGGATTGTTCCGGATTCGGTACTTGTGATCTTTGGTATCGTAAAAGATATGCCCTCGGCAGGGGTAATGAAAAGATCACGTTCGATGGATTCTTTAATGTTATTGCAAGATAGAAGTACCGTTGCAATTATTAGAGCGGATGCCAGCAAAGTATTAATTTTAGTTCTCATATACTTTAATTTGATTTTTCATCTTCACAAAGGTTCACATTATTCTCCATACCACCAATTAATTGTTTGGAGAGCGGCGAGTCTCAAAAGCTATTTTTTTGCTAAACTTCTCATATATTTGGCGATTTTTAACCACAGAATATTATATTGTGTGTTTATTTAAGTATCTGTAAAACAGAATTATTACGTGTATTTTGTTTAAGTTTTTGGTTATTTAAGCAGATGTTTGAGGTGGTTTGAGGGTGATAAAATGCAGAATAATATTCTGTTTGTTTGTCAATTTATCTGTAATACAGTTAGTTATGTTGGCTTTGGTGTACTAGTACTGCTGTCTATTGTACGCAGCCGAAAAATCACTTCTCATACTCTTAAATCGTTCAACTACAGTGGCAATAAAGGCTTCATCCAAGATTTGAAAGATCTCGTTTGCCCCTCCTCCACTGAGGTCGAGTTCTGACAATTTATAACTTTGTTCGAGGGTTCCCTGCTCGAATTTGATGATGTATTTTTGGTTCATGTTAAATAAGGTGATCTTGCATTCTGGATGTGGAAGTTCTGCTATTACTCTCATGCTTTCTGTAATTTATTAAGTAAGAAATTTGATTTTGTATTGGAAGAAAAAGCCGCCTTTCATTTTATCGGGCGACTTTTTATGATGGTTATTTTACGAGTCTGTAGATTAAAGTTTAACGCCCATTTCTTTTATAAGAAAATCGGCTTTGTCAATTTTTGAAGCAACCCATAGTACATAACGGATGTCTACGCCAATTGATCTGCTGTAGCTATCATTCCATGCATAATCGTTTATTGTTGCTCCGAATGCACGGTCAAAATTTACGCCTACCAGCTCGCCATAGGCATTCATGATAGGAGAGCCTGAGTTTCCGCCAGTAGTGTCCATGTTGTAAAGAAAGGAAACTGGGACGTCGTTAAGGTCTTTCTTTGCATATGGACCAAAATCTTTGGCGTTCCAAAGTGTTTTGATTTGCTCTGGGTAAGCAAATTCAGGATTCCCTGTAGCACCTTTTTCAAGTATTCCTTTTATTGTGGTATATGGCCTCATGTATGAGGCATCGGCCGGCCAATAGCCTTTAACATAGCCGTAGGTTAACCTGAGAGTGCTGTTCGCATCAGGAATGAAGTCTTTGTTTAAGAACTTCTCTTTGATGTTTACATAGTCGCCCATAAGCTTATTTAATAGTCCATCTCTGCGGTCTTTTTCAGGTTTTAACTCATTGATTTGTTTTGCGATATCATCTTCAAAGAGAAGTAGTCCATCATTATATGTAGAAATAKATTTTGGAGATTGAAGTAATACGTTTAAAACATAATTGACTTCTTTTAGCTTGCTTACTTCAAAAAGACTTTCTACATATTGATCAATAACATCATTGCTATTTGCACCTTTACTAGTGATTTTGTTAACGGCAGTTACCTTTTGGATTGGGCTGAACCGAGAAGCGTCTTCAAGCATTCTTTTGAATATCTTTCTATCTGCGTCTATGTCATATGATTCRTAGGTGCTTGATAATGTTTGCTTAAGTTTTTGGATGTTTTGATCAAAAAACTCTTGCTTTTGAGCTGCGGGCTGAGCTTTAAGAGCGTTTTTGAACGCGTTTATGTTTTTAGCAACCGTTAAAAGGTTTGTTGAAGTATAAATCTGTGTAAGCCAAAGATCACGCTGGGCATCAGTATTGATAAGTTTATACAGATTGTCTATGTCGGACATCAGGTTTCCGTATTTTGCTTTAGCATTAACATTGTTGTTGATGAACTGGATAAGGGCTTCTTCTTCCTTTTTCTTTTTTGAAATTAGATCTATCCCTTTTAGTCCCTGTAGTTTGCCTCTATAGTTCTTTAAAACATTAGCGTTTCTTTTTATGCGTGTTGCCAGTTTAATTTCAGTAGTCTTGTCCTTTTTGCCAATAGTTTCCATTGTTGAATTTTGGAAATCATATAGGTTGGATACATAAGGGAGTAGAAATTTTTCCTGATACTCTATAAATGCAGCCGGACGATGGCGGAATGTTTTTCCAGGATATCCTAAGATGAAAACAAAATCCTCCTCGTTAGTGCCTTTGGGGTTTACTTTTAAGAATTTTTTAGGTGTGTAAGGTACATTGTCTTTAGAGAATTTGGCGGGAGAGCCATCAGGTGCTACGTAAGCACGCATAAAAGAGAAATCTCCGGTATGACGAGGCCATACCCAATTGTCCGTTTCGCCTCCAAATTCGCCGATTTGTCTGTTAGGTACATATACAAGTCTGACATCCTGAATGGTTTTGTAGCGGAATAGTACATAGGTTTTTCCGATAAACATTTCGGATACCTCTGCTTTAATACTTGGGTCTTTCTTTTCTGCTTCGATAACGATGTTTTTCATTACATCATCGATTATTTTTAATCGGGAGGCAGGATCTTCTATCTGTGCTACAGCTCCTAAAACGCGATCAGATACATCTTCATAACTGTCAGTTATGCGGCATGTTAGTCCTTTTGCTTCAATTTCCTGTTCATGTGTTTTGGCAACAAATCCGTTTGTCAGGTAATCATGTTCTGCGGTGCTGGCGAGTTGTACCGCGCTGAAGGCGCAGTGGTGGTTGGTGATGATTAAGCCTTCATTTGAAACGAAAGATCCAGTGCAGCCACCAACATTTACAAGTGCATCAACCAGGCTGGTGCCTTTTGGGTTATATATGTTGTTTTGGTCAATTTTTAAACCAGCCTTTTTTAAGTCAAGTTTATGGATTTCACTTAATGGGAACATTCCTTCTTCCCATGGCTTATAACCCGATTGGATTATTCCGAGCGTAAGGAGTGAAGTGATAATTAAGGTTTTCTTATTCATCTTTATGATTAATATGATAGTTAAAATCGCAAATTTAGGGATTTTAATTATGCTTTTACCCATAGATGGCAGTATTGACTGCGTGGTTTTGTATTTTTGCAATTCATTTACATAGATTAAAATGGCAGAGGATTTACACATAATAACCGATATAAGTAAGGAGGAGCAATACCGCTCTTTGATTCCGCAAATCAAGGCTTTGATAAGTGGAGAAGACGATCAGATTGCTAACCTGGCTAATATTTCGGCAGCTTTAAAAGAACAGTTTAAGTGGTTTTGGGTTGGTTTTTATCTGGTAAAAGGTGACGAGTTGGTGCTTGGGCCTTTTCAGGGCCCTGTAGCTTGTACCAGAATAAAAAAAGGTAAAGGTGTTTGTGGTGCTTCATGGGAACAGGCAGAGACTTTGGTAGTGCCGGATGTGGATGCGTTTCCTGGTCATATTGCTTGTGCTTCTGCGTCAAGATCAGAAATTGTTTTGCCCGTTTTTAGCAATAATGAAATTATAGGAGTGTTAGATGTAGATAGTGAATATCTTTCTCATTTTGATGATATTGATGCTAAGTATCTAAAGGAAATAGTTAATTTAATAGATGCCTAAATTAGCCTATTCTTTTTATCAAAATACCGACGTAAATGATCTTGCTGTACAGTTGCTTGGTAAGATGTTGTTTACCCGAATTGATGGCGAATTGACTGCTGGAGTTATAGTTGAAACAGAAGCTTATAAAGGAATAGATGATAAAGCGTCTCATGCGTATGGAGGGCGCTTTACAAACCGCACTCAGGTTATTTATGAAGAGGGTGGCTTGTCCTATGTTTATCTCTGTTATGGCATTCATCATCTTTTTAATGTTGTTACCGCACCAAAAGGGACGCCACATGCTGTTTTAATTAGAGGGATTGAACCTGTAAAGGGAATAGATATAATGCTTAGGAGGAGGAATATGGTAATATTAAAGCCTAATATTACTGCAGGTCCGGGAGCACTTTCAAAAGCGATGGGGATAGATAAAGGCTTAAATGCAAAAGATCTATTGGGAGATGAGATATGGATTGAAGATAAAGGAATTGTTTTTCCTGGTGATCAGATCGTTTCATCAGCAAGAGTTGGTGTTGATTATGCCGAAGATCATGCTTTGCTTCCCTGGAGATATTACATCAGGGGGAATAAATTTGTGAGCAAACCCAACAAATAAAACTGATTTTTATAGTAGGTAAAACCATTATTGTTGATAACAAATGATGCAGGTGATTTATTTATCTGCCTTTTTTATTKATATTTGAATCGATGAATTTTGAGAACAATTTGGCCTTTGCTCAAAGCCTAGATCAGGCAGATCCGCTTAGTAGTTTTAGGCATGATTTCTTATTTCCGCAACAAAATGGAAAACCATTTATTTATCTGTGTGGTAATTCTTTAGGATTGCAACCTAAAGCTGTACGTAAGGTAGTTGATGAGCAGTTAAACAACTGGCATAATCTGGCTGTAGAGGGTTGGTTTGAAGGTGATAATCCGTGGATGTTCTATCATAAAGAGCTGAAAAAACTGATGGCACCATTGGTTGGAGCAAGCGCTAAAGAGGTTTGTCCGATGAATACCTTAACGGTTAATTTGCACTTATTGATGGTAAGTTTTTATAAACCCGTTAAAGGTAGATTCAAGATCATCATGGAGGCAGGTGCCTTTCCGTCAGACCAATATGCAGTTGAAAGCCAGGTTCGATTTCACGGGTATGATCCTAAAGAAGCGATTATTGAGGTGGCCCCAAGAGTAGGTGAATATACATTAAGAACAGAAGATATTTTAACACAGATTAACGAACATGGCGATGAAGTAGCATTAGTTTTATTTGGAGGGGTAAATTACTTTACCGGGCAATGGTTCGATATGGAAGCCATAACCAAGGCAGGGCATGCTAAAGGGGCTATTGTAGGCTTTGATCTGGCACATGCTGCAGGTAATGTTCCATTAAAATTACACGATTGGGATATCGACTTTGCCTGTTGGTGTTCTTATAAATATCAGAACTCAGGACCAGGTGGAATAAGTGGCATTTTTGTTCATGAAAAGCATTTTACAGATACCACACTGAATCGCTTTGCAGGATGGTGGGGATATCAGGAAGCGCAGCGATTTAAAATGGAAAAGGGCTTTTTGCCAGAAGCAAGTGCAGATGGGTGGCAGGTGAGCTGCACTCAGGTAATGCCTATGACATTGTATTTTGCCTCATTGCAAATTTTCGAAAAAGCAGGGTTTATTGAGCCATTAAGAGTTAAAAGTAAAACTTTAACTTCTTATTTGTTTTATATTATAGATCAGGTTAATATGGTATTGGGGTTTGAGCAATTTGAAATTATAACCCCTCTAAGTGAAAACGATCGTGGCGCTCAGGTATCTATTATTGCAAAACAGAATGGAAAAGAGATTTTTGAGAAATTAACAGCAAATAATGTTCTGGGCGATTGGAGGGAACCTAATGTAATCAGACTGAGTCCGGTTCCTTTATATAATTCATTTGAAGATGTATTTCGTACGGGCGAACTTTTACTTCAGATTGCTAAAGGTATTATTTAGTACTATTTAAGAGATTTAATATGATAAACTATAATCCAAAAGACTGGTTCACTTTTATCTTTCATGTCCATAAGGCGGATACAATTCGGAAATTGTGGCCACTAATGATTAGCGTAGCCATTTTTTCGGCTATAATCGCCTTTTTAGAACTTAACTATCTGAAACTGGCAGAAACTACCTATGTTAAAAATATAGGAATGATGCACAACCTGCTGGGTTTTGTAATCTCTATGTTATTGGTATTTAGAACCAATACTTCTTACGACAGGTGGTGGGAAGGTAGGAGGCTTCTGGGCGCACTAACCAATGTGAGTCGTAATTTTGCAATAAAGATTAAGTCGTTAAAACTAAAAGAAGAACATGTAGAGTTTTTTGAATATGGAATTCCGAAGTATGCCTTTGCTTTAAAAGAGCATTTGAGGGAAAAACAGTATTTCGGAAAAAACAGTTTCCTTATTGAGGTTGATGGTGGGAAGCACATTCCTAATCAGGTAGCGGCCAGTATTTCATCTAAAGTTTTTGAGTTGCAGGCAGCAGGAACTATCAGTCAGGAGCAGTTAATTATACTTAATGCAGATGTTCAGCAGTTTACTGATATATGTGGTGGCTGTGAGCGAATTAAGAATACACCTATTCCGTATTCTTATAGTGCTTTCATTAAGAAATTCATTTTCATATATGTAATTACTTTGCCATTTGGATGGGTGTTTAGCTTAGGTTACTTTGTGGTTCCTATTGTGCCATTTATACTGTATGTACTGGCCAGTTTGGAGCTCATTGCAGAAGAGATTGAGAACCCTTTTGGATCTGATGCAAATGATTTGCCTGTTGACGAGATTTGTAATAACATTGAAAAGCATGTAGAGCAAATATTGCGATAAGATGGTTAAAATTGCCTGGCATCCTTTATTTGCACATCCTTTACCAGAGGGGCATCGTTTCCCAATGCTTAAGTATGAGTTGATCCCCGAGCAGTTATTACACCAGGGATTTATAACTAGTAAGAACCTTTTTGCTCCTGATAAAGTAAGTGAAGAGGTGATTTTGCTGACGCATAAGGAAGAGTATTKGGAGAAGCTAAGGGATTTAACGCTTCCTGCAAAGGAACAGCGAAGGATTGGGTTTCCTTTAACAGCACAGTTGGTAGAGCGCGAGGTGAGAATTGCCCAGGGAACGATAGATGGTGCCATTTATGCAAAGCAGTTTGGTACAGCTTTTAATGTTGCAGGTGGTACACATCATGCCGGGAGCAATTGGGGCGAGGGGTTTTGTTTGTTGAACGACCAGGCTATCGCGGCCAATTATTTGCTGAATAATGGCTTAGCTAATCGGATCTTAATTGTAGATTTAGATGTTCACCAGGGAAATGGTACAGCAGAGATCTTTTATGGTGAGCCGCGTGTATTTACATTTTCTATGCATGGCGACAAAAATTTCCCATTTAGAAAAGAGCAATCTGATTTAGATATAGCATTGGAGGATGGAATTGAAGACGAATTGTATTTAAGTAAATTAAAATCACGTTTGCCCGCGCTGCTAAAACATAAACCTGATTTTGTATTTTACTTATCAGGAGTAGATGTACTTAGAAGCGATAAGTTAGGTAAGCTGGCTTTATCAAAAGCGGCTTGTATGGAAAGAGACAGGATGGTATTGCAGTTTTGTAAAGACAATAATTTACCCGTTCAGGTGAGTATGGGCGGAGGGTATTCGCCAGATATAAAAGATATAGTGGATGCACATTGCAACACATTTAAAGTTGGTATAGATATTTTTGAATAATTATGAAGATTGTTATTGCAGAAAAGCCTTCAGTGGCTCGTGAGTTGGCTAAAGTCTTCGGCGCTACTACAAAAAAAGACGGCTATATAGAGGGTAAGGGATATTCTTTTACCTGGGCATTTGGGCATTTGCTTCAATTGGCTCCTCCTCAAGAGTATGGTTTTATTGGATGGAGGAGGCAACATTTACCAATGCTGCCTAAAAAATTTAAGCTTGGTATTAGAAAAATAAAAACCAAGGATGGGTTGGTGGAAGATCCGGGCGTTAGGAAACAGCTGGACATCATTAAGAAATTGTTTGATGAAGCTACCGAGATCATTGTGGCAACGGATGCCGGGCGGGAAGGTGAGCTTATTTTCCGTTATATCTACTATTTTTTGAAATGTAAAAAACCCTTCAAAAGGCTGTGGATCTCGTCGCAAACTGACGAAGCGATTAAGGAAGGTTTTAGAAATCTAAAGCCGGGAACAGATTATGATACACTTTTTAATTCGGCACATTGCAGATCTGAATCAGATTGGCTGGTAGGAATGAATGCAACCCAGGCACTTAGTATATCGGCAGGAGCGCGGTCGGTGCTCTCATTGGGAAGGGTTCAAACACCTACTTTAGCAATGATCTGCTCCCGCTTTCTGGAAATTAAGCATTTTGTGCCGCAACTATATTATCAGCTTGCCATACAGTTAGACAAGGATGGTCAGCTGTTTAAAGCAATTTCCGTAAATAACTTTGATAAGAAGGAGGAAGCAGAAGAATTGTTCGCAAAAATTGAGGACGTTGCATCTGGTTTTCCAAATGGGGGTAAGATCTTAACTGTAGAAGCAAAACCAAGAAAAGAACCACCTCCCTTATTACATGATTTAAGTAGCTTACAGCAAGAAGCCAACAAACGCAAAGGGTTTACAGCAGATCAGACGCTGAACTTGTTGCAGGGCTTATATGAAAGTAAATTGGTTACATATCCCCGTACAGGGAGCAGGTATATCGGTGATGATGTTTTTGCTGGTGTTCCTAACCTGATAGATAAGCTGAAGGTGCATAAGGATTTTGGGAAACAGGCCGATTTTCTACAAACGGCACCTTTGAATAAGAGAAGTGTAAATGCAAAGAAGGTAACGGATCACCATGCTATTTTGCCTACAGGAGAATCTCCTTATCAATTGAGTGGCGATAAACAGGCCATTTATGATATGGTAGTTGGCCGGATGCTTGAAGCGTTCCACCAGGAATGCGTAAAAGAAATTACAAAGATAACAATTGAAGCCGGATCAGTTTTTATGGCAAATGGAACAGTAATTCGTTCTGCTGGCTGGAGATCGGTATTTAATGAATCGGATGACGAAAAGAAGGATGAAGAAAATCCATCATTACCGAAAGTAAAGGCAGGCGAAGAGCTTCCCATTGTAAATAAGGCTTTACTTGAGAAGCAAACAAAGCCTAAACCGCTGTATAATGAAGCGTCCTTATTAAAAGCCCTTGAAACCTCAGGAAAAGATATAGAGGATGAAGAATTGAGGTATGCAATGAAAGACAGCGGATTGGGAACTCCCGCTACCAGGGCTGCTATTATTGAAACCTTGATTAACCGTGAATATATTGTTAGGGAAAAAAGAAACCTTGTTCCTACAACTAAAGGCTTAGCGGTTTATGATGTGGTAAAAGATCAGAAAATTGCACAAGCAGAATTAACCGGACAGTGGGAAAAGAGATTGGAGGAAATCCGCTCAGGCGCGTCGGTAGCTGATTTTAAAGCTGAAATTACTGATTATACCAGGACTATTACGAACGAGTTGTTACAATCGGGAATGGGACTGGCAGAAAAGTTCGCAAAAGACGAGAAGCCGGAAGAGAAAGTAAGTTAAGAGATCAGAATTTTTTGTAAGTATATTCGCTTACATTAACCATATGAAAAGAAGATTATGTATTCCATACTGATTTTTATTGCTGTGTTTGTGCTGTTTACAGTTTGGGTGCTTAACTTTCCTATTTTCGGGCGAGTACCTGAAGGTGCTCGCTTAGCGCGTATAAAAAAATTACCTAATTATAGGGATGGTGCACTTGAAAACTTGTCGCCAACCCCTATGAAACCTGATAACGTAAGTTATTGGGATATGATAAAAGGAATGTTACGGGGCAATGTAAATGGGGCTCCTAAAAGTCCGGTACCTACCATTAAACCCGACTTTACACAAGATGCTTCCGAGACTAAAATAACCTGGTTTGGGCATTCTTCTTATCTGGTACAAACAGATGGCCAAAATATATTGGTTGACCCCGTGTTAAGCGAAAGGCCATCTCCATTTTCATTTATCGGGACCAAAAGGTTTTTAGGGACAGATTTTTTAAAGGTCGAAGAGTTTCCTGAACTGGATATTGTGTTAATTACTCATGATCATTATGATCATCTGGATTATGAAGCCATTTTAAAATTAAAGGATAAAACAAATCGCTTCATAGTTTCATTAGGTGTAGGATCACATTTGGAGAAGTGGGGAGTGCCTGCTTCAAGGATTACTGAAATGTCATGGGGAGAGGAAATTGTTTTTAATACGCTGAAATTTACTGCGCTTCCTGCCCGTCATTTTACTGKAAGGAAGTTTAAAAGAAATCAGACGGTATGGTCTGCATTTGTTTTACAAACATCAAAAGATAAATTGTATTTAGGGGGCGATTCGGGATATGATACACATTTTAAAGATGCCGGCGAGCAATATGGACCCTTTGATATTGCAATATTGGAATGCGGGCAGTACAATACCTACTGGCCTTTAATACATATRTTCCCTGAGCAAACTGTTAAGGCTGCAATAGATTTGGGTGCAAAGGTTCTGCTGCCTGTTCACTGGGGGAAATTTAAATTAGCTATGCACGACTGGAATGATCCGATTATTAGGGTTGTTAATAAGGCAAACGAAGAAAGTTTGAAAATTGCTACTCCATTAATGGGTGAATCTGTAATTTTAAATAAGAATTATCCTTCTAGCAAATGGTGGTTGGCCGATAACTTATAATCTTAAACAATATTGATAAATAGATGTTGTTTATCTGATAGTCATCTATAACTTAAAACAATGAAAACTGATTTTGTAGAAATTTTTCAAACCATTAGGGCATCGCTGCAGCCTTATGCTACTGTGGGTTTTAGTAATAGAGTAAACAGTGAAACTTCCTTTGACCTTTGGAGTGACAAGAATGTAGTGATTGAAGGAAAGCAAAGAAATGAAGTTTTCTTTGCAAGCGTAATTATACAAAAGGGACATGTGGGTTTTTATTATATGCCGGTATACACAGAGCCTGATATGAAAAAGATTTTTGGTCCTGATCTGCTTAAGTTGTTAAATGGTAAATCATGTTTCCATATCAACAAACTGGATGACGCATTGATGTTGCAAATAGAGGAAGCTCTGGCGGCTGGGTTTAAACTTTATAAAGAAAAGGGTTGGGTATAAAACCAGTTTGGCAACAAGATGTAATTACCAGTTTTGGGAATATTGGTATTACCACACATGATATTGAATCGTTAGAATACAAACTGCTAACCATTGGAGCAGGGGAGGTTGTAATTAACCTTATTCCACTTATAAATGCTTATCGCCCTGAAGATCTGATATTGTTGCAAGAGCAATATCAATTGAAAAATATTTCTGTAGTGCATTTATGGGAAGATATATGGGAAACTAGAAAAGCACAGGTAATAGGACGAATCTCTTCTATTCTTGGTCTGAATAAACGTATTCATGCGCGCAAAACTAAGATTATTCAAATTACACAAAAACAGGCCGATGATTTCTTAAATAATAATCATCTGCAGGCATCGGCCAAATCTAATTACAAATTCGGGCTAAGTTTAGATGATCAGATTATTGCAGTTGCTTGTTTTAGTAACCTCAGGTATATGAAAGGACTTAGTCCAGGCTACAGATCTGCTGAGCTAATCAGGTTTGCCAGTTTATCTGGTTATACGGTTATCGGAGGTTTTACAAAGTTATTACAACATTTTATTAAGACCTATAAGCCAGATGACATAATGAGTTATGCGGATAAGGATTGGTCGTTAGGGAAAGCTTACGAGCAATCGGGTTTTAAACTCGCTGATGTTACACCGCCTTTGGAGATTTGGCTGAAGAAAGATACTTTGGTTAGGTACTTTCCTCATAGGTTACCGGCTGAGTTTATCCAAGAGGAGTATTTAGAGATTTATAATACTGGTAATTTAAAATATATTTTATACTTATAATGCATCAAAATCCTTTGTTGATCATTTTGGGGCCAACTGCATCTGGTAAAACCAAGCTCGCTGTGAAATTGGCCGAAGCGCTAAATGGCGAGATAATCAGTGCAGATAGCAGGCAAATCTTTAGGGGTATGGATATTGGTACTGGCAAAGATCTTAGTGAGTATGCGGTGAATGGAAAAATTATTCCATATCATTTGATCGATATTAAACAAGCAGGAGAAAGATATAACGTAAACGAATTTAAAGAGGACTTCTTTGCTATTTTTCAGAAATTAACTGACCAAAATGTACTTCCTATACTTTGTGGTGGTACAGGGATGTATGTTCACAGTATTCTTCAAAATCATGAATACACCGCTATACCAGTAAATAGTGAACTGAGGGACACCTTAAAAGAACTGAACAATGAGTTATTAAGGAACAAGTTGTCTGCTTATCCATCCGAATTTACAAAACAGGCAGATCAATCATCCCATAAAAGAATGATCAGGGCAATTGAGATTGCAGAATACCTGATACATAACGATTTGCAATCAATTGAAAGACCTGGAATTGATCCACTGGTGATTGGTTTGACATCGGATGTTGAGTTGCGGAGACAGAAAGTGATCAATCGTCTTGAGCTTAGGTTTAATGAAGGTATGATAGATGAAGTGAAAGGGTTAATTGCTGAAGGAGTTACTAAAGAAGATCTTGTTTTTTATGGCCTGGAGTATAAATTTATTGCAGCTTATCTTTTCGATGAGCTTAGCTATTCGGAATTAAAAGAAAGACTTGCTATAGCGATTTGCCAATTTGCAAAACGCCAAATGACCTTTTTTAGGAAGATGGAGAAGGATGGTGTTAAAATAAACTGGTTTAATACAGAGTTAAATCCGGATGAGTTACTTGATGGTGTTCTAAGTATTTATAAATTGAAATATAAGGATCGTAGTTAAGCTATGTGATATAATTGTTAGTGTTATTTAAAAGTTGTTATTCGTATAATAATATATTTCTTTTCAATGTATGGCATGCAATTTGTAAATGATCAGGTGTATAGCAAAAAAACTATGCATTAAATTTAAATAAACGATCAAATGAAAAATTCTACAAAATTCTTTGCGACTGCAGTAGCTGCAGTGGCGTTATTTTTTACCACTAATGCCAGTGCTCAAAAACTAGGTATTGGAGTGAACCTGGGTGTTCCAACGAACGATGGTTATAGTTTTGCTTTAGGGGCTGATGCCAGACTTCAGTTTGACGTATCGAAACAAATATCTATTCCTGTAACTACAGGTTATACTCATTTTCTTGGAAAAGAAGTGGCAGGAGTTGATGTGCCTGATTTTGGTTATATTCCACTAAAAGCTGGTGTGAAAATATTCTTTGATGAAACAGGTTCAGGTCTTTACGGTTTAGGTGAACTGGGAGCTGCTTTCGGAGTTACCAATGGTTCAGGAACTTCGTTTCTTTATTCACCTGCATTAGGTTATTCATGGAGCAATGGTTTGGATTTGGGAGTGAAATATGAAGGACTTTCAAAAGGAGGAGGAAATTTAGGACAAGTAGCTTTACGTGTAGCTTACGGGTTCAAGTTATAATGCTGAAATTGAATATTTATTTAAAGCCTCTGAATTTTTCAGGGGCTTTTTTAGTTATTTAAATATAAAATAGGTATTTTAACCAAAAAACAATGCAATGGAGCTATTTTAGGCCTGTACAAGCATGATTTTGCTATTTTAGAGCTACAATAGATTCATAGATTCATAAAAATATAGATAAAGTATGAAAAAATATCTTGCGGCCGGAGTGCTTTTAATGGCTCTGTCTTGTACAAATACAGATAAAACAAATACGCAAGCCTCAACAGATAATATATCTGAAAGTAAGGTAGCTACTACTGCTGTTGTTGAATTAACCGATAGTAAAGTTCAAAATATTTATGATGGTTATATCTATTTAAAAGATGCTTTAGTAGAATCAAAGTTTGAAGATGCCCAAAAAGCTGCAACACAATTAAAGACCAGCCTTACTAATTTTCCAGGTTGTGAGAATACGGCTATAATTGCAGAAAAAATAGCTTCGGCCAAAGACATAGCCTCGCAAAGAAAAGAATTTACTTATTTGAGCTCAGATGTAATTGCGATGTTTAAACACGCAGATTTGAAAAAAGGCTCTATTTATGTTCAACATTGCCCTATGGCCAATAAAGGAGAGGGCGGGGATTGGCTGGCTTCCGAAAAACAGATTCAGAACCCTTATTATGGAGATGAAATGATGGATTGCGGCGCAGTTTTGGAAGAGATCAAACCCAGTAAGTAGTTGTTAATCTTACTTGATTTTGACCCACATTTAATAATTATTTAACAGCTTTGTTATAGTTGATTTAATGCTAATAGAAAAGGATTAGTTAGTTTTGTTTATTATAAATTTAAGATATATATATGTMAGATATTGCAGAAATTAAGATTGATGGGAAGATATACGAATTCCCAGTTATAACAGGTTCCGAAGGAGAGAAGGCCATAGATATTTCCAAACTTAGAGACTTAACAGGTCATATTACTTTAGATTTTGGCTATAAAAACACTGGGTCAACAAAAAGTGCCATCACTTTTCTTGATGGTGAAAAGGGAGTTCTAAAATATCGTGGTTATCCAATTGAAGAATTAGCGGAAAAGTCAACATTTCTTGAGGTAGCATATTTACTTATATATGGAGATTTACCTAAACAAAACGAACTGAACGATTTTCAGGCTCAAATTAGCAGACATACGCTAATTCATGAAGATATGAAGAAGTTCCTCGATGGATACCCTTCAAAATCTCATCCAATGGCGCAATTATCTTCATTGGTTTGTTCATTATCAACATTTTATCCTKAATCGTTAAATGCAAATTCATCAGCAGAAACGATGGATTTAACAATGATTAAGTTGTTGGCTAAATTTCCTACAATTGTATCTTTCATTTATAAAAAATCATTAGGTCACCCACTTATTTATCCTAAAAATAAGTTCGATTACGTTAGTAATTTCTTAAACATGATCTTTGGGCAACGCACCGAAGAAATAGAAATAGACCCTGTAGTAGTCAGTGCAATGAACACATTGCTTATTCTTCATGCTGATCATGAGCAAAATTGTTCTGCATCAACTGTAAGAATGGTAGGTTCTTCTGATTGTAATTTATATGCTTCGGTATCTGCAGGTATTGATGCCCTATGGGGGCCATTACATGGTGGAGCTAACCAAGCTGTAATTGAGATGCTGGAGCGTATTAAAGAAGATGGTGGAGATACCGAAAAATGGATCAACAAAGCAAAAGATAAGAATGATCCTTTCCGTATGATGGGTTTTGGACATAGGGTTTACAAAAACTTTGATCCAAGAGCTAAAATCATTAAAAAGGCATGTGACGATATTTTAGAGAAATTAGGTATTGATGATCCTGTTTTAGAAATTGCTAAGAAACTAGAAGAAGCAGCATTAAGTGATCCGTACTTCGTTGAGCGTAAGCTTTATCCTAATGTTGATTTCTATTCAGGTATAATTTACAGAGCACTTGGTTTCCCAACGGATATGTTTACAGTTCTTTTTGCTTTGGGCCGTTTACCAGGATGGATTGCTCAGTGGAAAGAAATGCACGAAAATAAAGAGCCTATTGGCCGTCCACGTCAAATATATGTAGGTCATACAAATAGAGAATTTGTTGCTATAGAAAAAAGAAAATAGATTAAACATATATCTTAAATAAAAAAGCCTTAGCTGTTCAGCTAAGGCTTTTTTATTTATACAAAGTAATATATGAATCGCTCAATTACCCATTCAGAAATGAAAGCTGCCATCATATACAAGAAGCAGAGTGTTATCATTTTCTTAATGGTCACCTTTCTGGAACGCTGGTAGAATACAGTTAAAGCTTTATAGAGATACCAGATAATCCCAATAATTACTGCCCACTTGATGAGATCACTTATTGAGGATCCCGTACCGAATAAATCCCTCCTCAAAGGAACTGTAACTATTTGGGTAATAAAAAAAGCAGTTGTTCCGTGTATAGTAAATATAAGGTGATCTAGATAATAGATGTGGTTTCTTCTGAAATTCCACATAATAAATAAAGCTAGTAAAGGCATCAATAGGAAGTATTGTTTTGGCCTGTAATGTTCAAGTTCTTCTTTTACGGACCAATTACCTGATGCCGATTTTTGGTTTATAGCAATTTCACGTTTCTTAAAAATTCTATCGATCCATGAATCACGATCTGCTTCATTTAGCTTTTGCTGTCTTAGCAAGTATGAACTATAAGTACTGTCTTGTTTAATAATGTGTGATTTCTCATAAGACTCTAACACATCGTCGTATTCATTGGTCTTTAAACTATCTACTATATGTTTAAGTTCAGTAATTTTCTTTTCCTGATCTGAGAAACTAAGTGATTTAAATTCGGCTAAGTCGAGCTTTCTTTGCACATATGTTGCCGATTTTCCAATAAAAGAATCATCCTCAAAATCTCCATCCTCCAGGGTTTTTTTTAGTGCTTCTGTTTTTGATTTTGCTGAATCCTTACTTGCAGAAGAATGAAACTCTACTGCTTCGGCTTTGTGTTCCAATTTATTTGGAACTACAATGAAATAAACAATAGAAACAAAGATATACATACTAACCGGATTGATATATCTGGCCCTTTTACCAGCTAAATAATCCAGTGTAACTTCTCCCGGTTTTGTAAGTAAGGGTGATAAAGTTTGAAAAAACTTATTGTCGAAGTGGAAATAATGAGCTATACTGTGACTTATGAACTGCCAGAAATTTTCTTTAAGCTCCAGGTTAGCCTGTCCACAATTACTGCAATAATGTTTTTCTACATTCTGCCCGCAATTCAGGCAATTATGTTCTTTTCTATATTTACCAGTCGACATAAATCTATTAAAAACGGTTACTAAAAAATCCTAAAACAATTGACTTAGTGGCTCATTGCTTTTATAGCTGATTCCTCTGCACGGTTATGTTTATACTTGAAAATAAAAGGAAAAATAACAGCAAGTACTAAGGCATATGATGCAAAAGTAATCCAGATTCCCTGCCAATCCTTACTATGGTCGGCATAAGTAAAAAACTTATCAATAATTAACCCGCTTGTGAAACTTCCAAAAAGTGCTCCAAAACCGTTTACCATCATCATGAATAAACCCTGTGCGCTGCCTCTTATTGAGGCATCAATTTGAGTTTCCATAAATAAGGAACCCGAGATATTGAAAAAGTCGAAAGCCATACCGTAAACAATACAAGATAGGATGATCATCCATAAACCTCCTGCCGGATCAGCAAAAGCGAAAAGACCAAATCTTAGCACCCATGCAAGCATACTTAGCAACATCACATACTTAATTCCAAATTTCCTTAAGAAGAAAGGTATTGCAAGAATAAATAGTGTTTCAGATATCTGGGAAATGGACATTATAATTGCAGGGTATTTAACAGCAAGTAGGTTTTCGTACTCCGGGATATTTTTAAAGTCGTGCAAATAGGTATCGCCGTAGGCATTTGTAAGCTGTAGAGCTGCCCCTAAAAACATAGAGAAAAAGAAAAATACCGCAAATTTCTTTTGCTTAAATAATGTAAATGCCCTTAAACCCAGCGCATCAACAAATGACTTCGAATCAATTCTGTTCGCAAGGGGAGGGCATTTAGGTAATGTAAAGGCATAAATACCTAAAGCCAGTGAAACAGCCGAAGCAATATAAAATTGATTAGAGGATGCCTCGTTTCCTGAAAGACTTACAACCCATAAAGCGGCAATAAATCCAATAGTTCCCCAAATCCTGATAGGTGGATAATCTTTTACAACATCTTTCTGAGCACTTTTTAATGCTGAATAAGCTACTGTAATAGACAAAGATAGCGTTGGCATGTAAAAGAACATGTTTACTAATATAACCCAGAAAAAGGTAGTGGGATTGTCTACAAGAGGCAAAGAGAAAAGGCTAACTGCTCCAAGGATGTGTAAAATTCCGTATAGTTTCTCTGCATTAATAAAACGATCGGAAATGATACCCATAAGAGCGGGCATAAAAATAGCCGAAATACCCATGGTAGAGAAGATTGCTCCAAACTCTGAGCCAGACCATCTTTTATTTTGAAACCAATAAACTCCGATAGTAATGAGCCAGGAACCCCATATAAAGAATTGTAAAAAATTCATTAGAGTTAAGCGAAACTTAACATTCATAAATAATAGTTTAGTTGGTTTTTTAAAGTAATGGCTGAATATAGAACTATTTTAAAATTGTTAAGCTGAATTTCTTTTATTTATTTCATCACGAATTCTGGCAGCCTTCTCATAAGCTTCTTCAGTAATCGCATCCTGAAGTTTTTGCTGGAGTTCTTCCATACTCAAAGCTTTGTAGTTAGTGCCTGGAATTGAAGTGCTGATATCTTCTGAGCCCTGTTCTTTTGGAATGCTATCTATATTTTCAAGAAATAGGAAATCATTTCCCTCAATTACAATTCCTGCTGAAGATAAAATGAATTCATAGGTATAGATAGCGGCATTAAAACGAACAGCCAAAGCTATCGCGTCTGAAGTCCGGGCATCTATTTCATGAGTGGTTTCACCATCGGTACAGATCAATTTTGCAAAAAAGACACCTTCTACCAAGTTATAAATCAAAACTTCCTGTATTTCAATGTTATAAGTTTGGGCAAATGTTTTGAACAGGTCATGAGTTAATGGCCTGCTTGGCGTCATTTTTTCAATTTCTATGGCAATAGCCTGTGCCTCAAAGGCGCCAATAATTATAGGCAAACGTCTTCTTCCGTTTACTTCGCCAAGAACCAGGGCATATGCTCCTGATTGGGTTTGGCTATAGGATAAACCAACAATATCGAGTTTTACTTTTTTCATATTAAATAATATCCGGCAAATGCAGATTGCCCTTGCCGGATATTTAATTAACCTTTATGTGCTTTTAATGCTTCTATTAATTTTGGGACAACTTCAAATGCGTCGCCAACAATTCCGTAGTCGGCTACTTTAAAGAAAGGTGCCTCAGGGTCTTTGTTAATTACAACAATAACTTTAGATGAACTAACACCGGCCAAATGCTGTATTGCACCTGAAATACCTATTGCAATATATAAGTTCGGACTGATGGCGATACCTGTCTGACCAACGTGTTCAGAGTGAGGTCTCCAGTCAGCATCAGAAACCGGTTTAGAACAAGCAGTTGCTGCACCAAGAAGATCAGCTAGTTCTTCAATCATACCCCAGTTTTCAGGACCTTTTAACCCTCTTCCCGCCGATACAACAAGTTCTGCATCAGGTAAGGAAACCTTATTGGTTGCTCTTACTATTTCTTTAACGATAGCAGTAAGATCAGTTGCTTTAACTTCCGGATTAAATGCCTCAACGGCTGCATCAACTGCTGATTCTTTAACGCCAAACGCATTTGGATTTAAAGCTATAATTTTAACCGCTGAAGTTAATTCTGTAATTGCAAAAGCTTTACCTGAGAAAGCAGTCTTTTTTACAAGAAACTTACCACCGTCTAATTGAGGTAGTTCTACAGCCCCATCTACTAATCCGGCTTTAAGTTTAACAGCCACACGAGGAGCCAGGCCTTTTCCTGAGAAAGAGTTTGACAACACAACTACGTCTGCATTTTCTTTTTTTGCTGCTTCAGCAATAATTGAGGCATATGCCTGATTTACGAAATTCTTGAGCTGATCATTAGAAACATTTAAAACTTTAGAAGCTCCGTATTTACCTAATGCTTTAAGTTCACTTTCATCAACATTACCAATAGATATAGCGGTTAAACCGCCACCTTGTTTATCTGCAATGGCTTTTGCATAAGATACTGCCTCGAAAACAGATTTCTTAAATTTGCCATCTACTTGTTCTACATATACTAAAACTGACATACGATCTTTATTAAATAATTTTTAAACTCTGAAATAGAACTTCAGTTAGATAACTTTAGCCTCCTGATGTAATAAGTCGATTAATTTAGCGGTCTCTTCAGCAGGAACCAGCTTAACTGCACCACGTGGAGGAGGGGTTTCAAATTGCTGCACTTTAGCAACCTGCTCAATTTCTTTAGCTTCAACAACTACAAGAGGTTTAGTTCTAGCAGACATAATTCCTCTCATGTTAGGTATTTTAGGTTCTGCAGTTCCTTCTGCACAACTTGCAATAAACCTGCCAGTTACAGAAACAACTTCTTTACCACCTTCAATTTCGCGGTCAATTGTTKCAGTTGTTCCATCGTAATCTAATTTTTTAATGATAGAGATAGACGGGATGTCAAGGAATTCGCCAATCATTGCAGCAACCTGAGACCCATTATAGTCTATAGATTCGCGACCGCAAAGGATCATATCAAATTCAGTAGTTTTAGCGTATTCTGCTATCTGATAAGCTGTAAAATAAGCGTCTCTCGGAGTAGCGTTAATTCTGACTGCGTCATCAGCGCCAATAGCAAGTGCTTTTCTTATGGTCGGTTCTGTCTGGCTTTCTCCAACATTTATTACGGTTACCGTTCCTTTACCACCCTCACAAAGTTCAATAGCTCTTGATAAGGCAATCTCATCATAAGGGTTAACAATAAATTGTACACCTGCGGTATTGAATTGTGTATTATCGTTAGTAAAAGTTATTTTTGTTGTTGTGTCGGGCACATTACTGATACAAACTAATATTTTCATATGTATAAATTTGTTTTAAAGGTAATGAAGCTGTTTTAGCTTAAATTGTCTTTTTGCAAATCTAATTAAAAAAGCAGGGATTAAAAATGCAAAGTACCCGATTAACCAAACTATTAAACTTTTTAGAGAGCGAACCTAATGATCCTTTCGTTTTGTATGCCCTTGCAACAGAATATAATTCAGCAAATGACTTTGAAAAAGCATTTGAATACTATCTGAAACTAGTTGCTGAGCATCCTGATTATGTTGGGACTTATTATCATCTTGGAAAGTTGTATGAAAAAACGGGGAAAACTGAAGAGGGAATAAAAATATATCAAAAAGGTATGCTTGCAGCCAAAAATAAAAGGGATATGCATGCTTTTTCTGAGTTACAAGGCGCGTATAATTCTGCAGCAGGTTTAGATTATGAAGATGATTAATTACTAACAGATTGAGCAGTAAGAAGCAACTTTTGTTTATCAGAAATGTGATGCTGTTCACGTTTACTGCTTTTGGGGGTGCGCAAGCGCATCTGGCTTTATTGCTTAAGTATTTTGTAAAGGATGCCAAATACATCACAGAAGAAGAATTGCTGGAGCTGAATGCCTTGGCGCAGGTATTGCCAGGACCCGCATCAACTCAAACGCTTGTTGGCATTGCATATAAAGTAGGAGGGTTAAAACTTTCTTTAATAACATTTTTAATCTGGATTTTTCCCTCTGCTGCTGTTATGACTTTTGCAGCCATTAGCTATGCAAAGGTTGATCACAAAGAAAAGTTTGTAGAGATATTGGAATATATACAACCGATAGCTTTGGGTATTGTTGCTTTTGGGGCATATAATCTTTCAAGAAGGGTGCTGGTTTCGCAGTTGTCTGTATTTCTGGCTATTTCAGCTATAATTTCTACCCTTGTATTGAGGAATGCCTATGTATTTCCTATTGCAATTTTAATAGGAGGTATGATTTCATCTGCTTTAGATGCTCCAAAAGAGGAAAGTGAGATTCGAGTAAAGCTATTCTCAAATATAAATCCCAAAAAACTGATCTATTTTGTAGGGGTATTATTATTTCTGGCCTTATTAGGGGCCATTATTAACCGTACTTCGCCTTTTAGCTTGCCTATCAGGTTGTTCGAGAACTTTTACCGCAATGGTATCTTTATTTTTGGTGGTGGACAAGTGCTGGTCCCACTTATGTTTACTGAATTTGTGCAAATGAAGCATTACCTTCATTMTTCAGGGTTTCTATCTGGCTTTGCATTGCAACAAGCCTTACCGGGTCCTACATTCTCATTTACAAGCTATGTTGGCGCACTAAGTATGAGAAACTTTGGTTATGGAGTAACTGGCCAGATAACGGGAGGGATAGTAGCCGTTTTAGGTATCAATTTGCCTGGATTGATTTTGGTGTTATTTATTGTTCCCTTTTGGGAAGATCTTAAAAAGATAGCACGTATTAAATATTCGTTATCCGGGATAAATGCTGTAAGCGTGGGTTTTATTATTGCTGCATTTATTCTCCTTGTAAAGCCAATTGGTATGGACTTTACAGCAATAACGGTTTTAATAGTAACATTTCTTATTCTGAATTTCACTAAAATAAGCCCGCCTTTTATTGTTTTGGGTGGTATATTGTTAGGCTACTTTTTATAGCTCCATTGGCTGATTAGAACGGAGCATCTTCATCATGCATGTCATCCATGCGCGATGGTTTAATGATTACATTTCCGGTGGGTCTGTCAAAATCTTGCGAAGGATGCATACCTGCACCAGGACTGTCCATAGAGAATGAAGTAGGTGCAGAGAAGCTTTCTTCCAAATCCGCAAATTTCACATACTTACCAATAAAGCGTAGCGGTACAATTCCGGTTTCACCGTTACGGTGTTTTGCAATAATTACCTCACCAATACCAGCTTGGGAGCGTCCCTGCTCATCTTCGGTAATACCATAATATTCTGGTCTGTATAAGAATAGTACCATATCCGCATCCTGCTCGATAGATCCAGATTCACGTAAATCCGATAGCATTGGTCGTTTTCCGTTAACACCAGGTCTGCTCTCTACGGCACGACTTAACTGCGATAGTGCAAGTACAGGTACATTTAGTTCTTTGGCAACAGATTTAAGCGCTCTTGATATACTACCAATTTCCTGCTCCCTGTTACCACCGCCGCTTTGTCCTTCTCCCTTACCATGCATCAACTGCAAATAATCGATGATGATTAATTGCAGGTCATATTGAGATTTAAGCCTTCTGCATTTTGCTCTGAATTCAAAGATGTTAAGGGCAGGGGTATCGTCTATTAATAGTGGAGCCTCTGTTAAGGTTCCTATTTTACTATGTAGCTGTTGCCATTCCCATTCTGCCAGATTTCCTTTTCTGATTTTTTCCTGCTCAATCTCGGTTTCTCCTGAAATCAAACGATTTACCAATTGAACAGACGACATCTCTAATGAGAACACTACAACGGGTCTTTTAAATTCTACAGCTGCATTACGTGCACAGGTTAGAACGAATGCTGTTTTACCCATCGCCGGACGAGCTGCAATGATTACTAAATCTGAAGGTTGCCATCCACCTGTAATACGATCAAGATCAGTAAAGCCGGATGGAACACCTGTTAACCCATCGCTTTTACCACGAAGCGCTTCTAAGGTGGCTAAAGATTGTTTTACAATCTCATCCATCTTTTGTGTATCTCTTCTTAAATTGTTCTGAGCAATATCAAATAAGTTCTTTTCTGCATGATCCAGCAAATCGAATATATCTGTGGTGTCCTCGTACGCATTCTGAATAATCTCTGAAGAGATCCTGATCAATTCCCGCTGAATATATTTTTGGGAAATGATACGGGCATGGAATTCTATGTTCGCTGCTGAAGCTACTCTATTTGTCAGGTTAGTGATATAATAAGCGCCCCCAATCATTTCTAATTGTCCGAGCGTTCTCAATTCAGAGGTAACGGTTAAAATATCTACTGGTTTGGATTTCTGAAAAAGCCCCTGAATTGCTTCAAAGATTTTTTTATGCCCTTCATGATAAAATACTTCGGGTTTTAGAATGTCAATTACGGTAGATAGGGCATCTTTTTCGAGCATTAATGCACCAAGGACAGCTTCTTCAAGGTCAATTGCCTGAGGCGGGATCTTTCCCATCGTGGTCATAGAATTACTTAATCTATTTTTCCGCGCTGTAAAGTTTGCCTTGTCTTGTCCTTGTGTTCCGTTATCGCTGCTCATGAATACAAAAATAGACAAAAATTAGGTCTCTTCTTAAAATCTTTATGAACATTCCCACAACTTAAATTCATTCGTCTTAACATGACTTTCGTGAATTCGAACAATTTCCTAACAGCAAGATGTTGATAAGCAAAACACTCGCACTTAAAAATTAGGTTAAATTAATCGCAATTTTTGAGCTATTTTTGCGCTTCAATTTAAAGGAAATGGAAAACTCAAGAAGGTCTGCCAGACCTAAAGAAAATAATGAGTTCGTATTTGGTATACGTGCAGTAATAGAGGCTATTAAGGCTGGTAAAGATATAGAGAGTATTTACATACAACGTAGTTTAACTGGCGAAATTATCTTGGAGTTAAAACAGCTGTTAAAGGAGGTTGATGCGCCGGTGCATAATGTTCCGGTAGAGAAATTGAACCGGATGACCCAAAAGAATCATCAGGGAGTAATTGCTGTAATTTCATCCATTACCTTTCAAAAAATTGAAGATATCATCCCATTAGTTTACGAAAAGGGAGAAACACCTTTAGTTTTGATTCTTGATGGAATTACGGATGTAAGAAATATGGGTGCAATAGCCAGAACTGCTGCCTGTGCAGGAGTACATGCTATAATTGTGCCTACTAAAAATTCTGCACAGATCAACGCTGATGCCATTAAGACTTCGGCAGGAGCTTTGTTTAGTATACCGGTATGCAGACATCCAAATCTTCAAAAAACGGCATTGTTTTTACAGGAATGCGGTTTACAGATTGTTGCTTGTACTGAAAAGACCAATGATTTAATATACGCTCCGGATTATACAGCCCCAACAGCCATCGTTATGGGAGCAGAGGATGAAGGTATTTCGAACGAAATTATGAGAATGGCCAACCACCTGGCTAAAATCCCAATGCTTGGCGAAATCAGTTCATTAAACGTATCTGTTTCTGCAGGTATTATCCTGTACGAAGCGATAAGACAACGTTCGTAATAGTTGGAATGATAAGTTTAACTTATCATTCCTCAAATAAATATCCGCTATAGGCAAGTCCTTTAGCTACACTAATAAAATTATCTCCCGAATGCACTGGTGTATTTGGGAATTTTGTTTTAAAGAGGTCCTTGATTGCAGCAACCATAGATGTACCTCCAGTAAGGAAAAGGCTATCGATATCATTTACAGCGATCTGATGATTTAATAGAAAATCATCTAAGTAAGCACTTATCTTTTTAACATCTTTTTGAATAATGCCATTATACTGATCAATGGATACTTCATCGTTAATTTCAATATCCATTTTTGAATACTGAAACTGCGAAACAGGAAGTGACGATAATTCCACTTTTGTTTTTTCAACTGATTGAAAAAGAGAATATCCTAGATTATTGTCGGTAAGTGTAATCAGATTTTTGAATTTTMTATCCTGCTTAGAGTAATGATAATAGTTTTGAAGATCATTTTTAATCTTAATTCCATTAAAAAAGTTCATTTGTTCCCAGGAGCATATATTCGCAAATAAAGAAACCGGGACTGTAAGCATTTTTCCTGGTGCAGCTTCGTATAGCGTGTGTTTTCCAAAATGAGGTGTTCCTTTGTCCCACATAAATGCAGAATCAAAGCTGTCGCCCCCAATATAAATACCCCCAGTTGCAATTATATCCTTTCTTCTATCTTTACTACCAACCTTCGCCGGGTCAAGCTCCAGATAGGTAAAATCAGTTGTTCCACCACCTAAATCCGCTACAAGTACTTTTTCCTTTTTAGATATTGTCTTTTCATATGCAAAAGCAGCACCTATGGGTTCAAACTGGAATCTTACTTCTTCAAAACCGGCGTTTTCTGCTGCTTTGTTAAGTCTTTTTTGTGCAAGTGCATCTTTTGTGGTATTGTCATCGTCAAAAAAGACAGGGCGACCGATAATGGCCTTTTTACAATCATAACCAATAACCTCATCGGCTTTGTCCTTTAATTCCTTTAATATCAGGGTAACAAGGTCTGAGGCGTTAAATTTTTTGTTATGAATTCTGGTTTCTATAAAACTGCTTCTTGGAAGAATACGTTTTATAGATTTCATGAATCTCCCTTTCATTCCATCCTTTATGTATTGAGCTATAGCCTGGTCGCCCACCACATATTTTAAGGGCTCTGTAGTACTTTGCTCGCTTTGGAAATAGAGTATTGAAGGAACAATAATTGTTTTTATGATTTCCTTTTTCTCTTCATCAAAAATTGATAGGGCTGAATTGGTTGTGCCGAAATCAATTCCATATAAAAATTTAGACATTGCAACAGTAAAATTGGACGTAAATAAAACGACACATCCGGATTAAGGTCTGGCCCGATCCGGATGTGTTAAAAGATAATTAAATGGGGTTAAATATATTTTGTGCCGAATTTCGATTTTACATCAGCAACAATTTGTTTTATGCTTTGTTCAGATGATCTAGGGCAAATTAATAGTGTATTGTTTGATTCTACAACGATGTAATCATGTAAATCCTGCAAAATCACCAATTTGTTCTTTGGTACATTTACCATGCAGTTYGATGAGTTAAACATCATTACCTTTTCTGAAGGAATTACTGCATTGCCAACATAATCATGCTCAGCAATATCATAGATAGAGGCCCAGGTTCCAAGATCCGACCAGCCAAAATCAGCAGGTAATACATAAACATTATCTGCCTTTTCCATAATCCCGAAGTCAATAGAAATATTAGTACACTGTAAATATGCATTTCCAATAAATTCGACTTCGCTAGCTGTATTATATAAATCATTTCCCTGATGAAATATCTCGTACATATCAGGTAAATGCTTAGAGAAAGCATTGTTAATTGATTTTGCAGACCATATAAAAATCCCGGCATTCCATAAGAAGTCGCCGCTTTGTACAAAAGATTTGGCCAAATCTAAATTAGGCTTTTCAGTAAAGATTTTTACTTTGTGGATTTGCTCATCAGTTTTTAATGAACTCTCGGTGTATTGTATATAACCATAGCCTGTATCAGGTCTGCTGGGTTTTATGCCTAAAGTGATCAGACAATCATTTTCAGATGCCGCTTTTAAGGATTGCTCAATTGCCGCGATAAAAGCATCCTGATTGGTAATGGTATGGTCAGAAGGTGCTACTACGATAGTTGCATCTGGGTTAATCTGAGCAATTTTCATCGATCCATAAGAAACACAAGGAGCTGTATTTCTCATTATAGGTTCTGCCAGAATTTGATTCTCATTCAAATCAGGTAGCTGCTCTTTTATGATATGAGTATATATCTCGTTAGTTACTACAAATATATTTTCTGGAGGACAAATCTTTAAAAAACGATCGTAAGTACTCTGTATAAGTGTTTTTCCAACACCAAAAAAATCAATAAACTGTTTAGGATATTCTGTTCTGCTCACTGGCCAAAAACGGCTTCCAACGCCGCCAGCCATTATTAAGGCGTAATTATTATTATTCATATCTGATATTACAGTCTCTTTAAATTATACCTTCCTGTAAAAGGTCGTGAAAATGTATCATGCCAAAATAGGTTCCATTGTCGGTAACCAGTAGTTGCGTAATGTTGTTTTCTTTTATCATATCCAAAGCAGTCATTGCTAAAACCTCTTTGTCTACTTTTTTTGGATTGGGGTTCATTAAGTCGCTCGCTTTAATATCGGCTAAATTAGAATGTTTTTCCAGCATTCTACGAATATCTCCATCAGTAATTATCCCCAAAATAACATTGCTTTCAATAACAACAACAGCACCCAAACGGTTTTGACTAATTTCGATTATGACATCTTTAACTGATGCCGAAGGATGAATAGTGGGTTTCTCGTTCTTCAGGGCAATATCTCCGGCTTTTAAATAAAGTTTTTTACCTAGTGCTCCACCTGGATGGAAGCGGGCAAAATCGCCTTCATTAAAATTGCGTGCGTTTAACAAAGCAATAGCCAAAGCATCGCCCATAGCTAGCTGGGCAGTGGTACTGGTAGTAGGGGCCAGGTTATGCGGGCATGCTTCTTTTTCAACAAAGGTGTTCAATATAAAATCGGCCTGCAAAGCCAAATCAGAATTTAACTGACCAACCATACCAATCATAATGTTGCCGGCTTGTTTAAGTAATGGTGTCAACACCTTTATTTCAGGAGTATTTCCACTCTTGGAAATACAGATTACAATGTCGTTTTTTTGGATCATTCCGAGGTCTCCATGCACAGCATCTGCTGCATGCATAAATATGGCCGGAGTACCAGTTGAATTAAAAGTTGCTACAATCTTTTGCGCAATAATGGCGCTTTTTCCAATTCCGGTTACAATTACACGACCCTCACTTTCAATAATTAGGTCAATAATCTTAACAAAATCGTCATTTATGTTTTCAATTAAGCCTAAAATAGCCTGAGCTTCTAACTGTAAAGTGCTAACAGCGTCGTCGATAATAGATTTTTTACTTTTCAAACAGAATTATTTAGTATATTGATGCTTTGAATTTGTGCAAAATTATGTTATTTTGAAGTAAAAATAGCACTGAATATTTTATACACGAAATGGATGTGAAAAAGTCGTTGTTTGACAACTTACAAACCTTTTTTGGTTTTGATAATTTTAAAGGTGATCAGGAGTCTATCATCACCAATATTCTTGAAAAAAGAAATACGTTTGTTATAATGCCTACAGGTGGGGGGAAGTCCATTTGCTACCAGTTGCCAGCTTTGATGGAAGAAGGAACTGCTATAGTGATATCGCCATTAATTGCACTGATGAAAAATCAGGTAGATCAACTAAGGGCATTTGGAGGAAGTGATAGTATAGCGCACTTTTTAAATTCTTCTTTAAATAAAACCGAAATTACTCAAGTTAAAAGTGATTTATTAAGCGGACAAACAAAATTGTTATATGTTGCTCCCGAATCACTTTCTAAGCAAGACAATATAGATTTCTTAAAATTGATTAAGATTTCTTTTGTGGCGGTTGATGAAGCCCACTGTATTTCCGAGTGGGGCCATGATTTTAGACCTGAATACAGGAAAATCAGGCAAGTGATACAAGGTCTGGGCGAAGATATTCCAATTATAGCCTTAACTGCAACTGCAACACCTAAGGTTCAGCAGGATATCATCAAGAATCTTCAAATGTCTGATGCGACCTTGTTTAAATCATCATTTAACAGGCCCAACTTATTTTATGAGATCAGGCCCAAGAGGGATGTCATTAAAGAAATCATCAGGTACATAAAATACAATACCGGTAAATCGGGGATTATTTATTGCCTTAGCCGTAAAAAGGTTGAAGAGGTTGCAGAAACCCTAAATCTGAACGGCATTAAAGCCCTACCATATCATGCAGGCTTAGAACCAAAGGTTAGAGCCGATACTCAGGATAGATTCCTTATGGAGGATGTAGAGGTTATTGTAGCCACTATCGCCTTTGGTATGGGAATCGATAAACCGGATGTGCGTTTTGTAATTCACCATGATATCCCTAAAAGTATGGAAGGTTATTACCAGGAGACTGGGAGGGCCGGACGCGATGGAGGAGAGGGAATTTGTATTGCTTTCTACGCTCAAAAGGATGTAGACAAGCTGGCCAAGTTTATGAAAGATAAACCGGTATCTGAACGCGAAATAGGTACTCAGATATTAAAGGAGGTTATTGATTATGCTGAATCCGGCGTATGCCGAAGAAAGCAGATCCTTCATTACTTTGGAGAGAACTTTAATGAGACCGGTTGTAATTGCATGTGTGATAACTGTAAGAAACCGAAAAAACTATTCGAAGCAGAAGAATCTTTGATGGTTCTGTTAAAGCTGATTAAAAAAATAGGAGAGAAGTTTGATGATGCCCACATCCTAAGCGTTATTTTAGGTAATGAAACTGCTCAGACAATTGCTTATGAACACAGTAAGCTTCCTGAATTTGGTTTAGGAGTTGTTGAGGGAGAGAATCATTGGAAATCACTTATCAGGCAAGCGGTATTAAATAATTTCTTATCTAAAGACATAGACAATTACGGTTTACTTGGGTTAACCAACGGCGGATTAAGCTTTATTGAAAATCCATATGCACTTAAGTTTGTCCTAAATGAGCCAATTGAAAGTGCAGCTGATGATGACGAAGATGATGTTAAGCATGGCAGCGGAGCGGTAGATGCTCAGTTACTGCAGTTGCTGAAAGATCTGAGAAAGAAAATAGCTAAACAAAAGAATGTACCTCCTTTTGTAGTGTTTCAAGATCCGTCTCTTGAAGAGATGTGCACACATTACCCAATTTCGATGGACGAGCTAAAGCAAATCTCGGGAGTTGGTCATGGAAAAGCGCTTAAATTTGGAGGATCTTTTCTTGAGCTTATCAAAAAATATGTAGAGGATAATGATATCGAGCGTCCTATTGATCTGATTATTAAAACACAGGCCAATAAATCACAGCTTAAAGTATCGATTATTCAGAATATAGACAGAAAAATTGGCCTTGAAGATATTGCAAAATCGAAGGGTATCACATACGATGATATTCTAAAAGAAGTAGAAGCAATTGTAAACTCTGGCACCAAGCTAAATCTTAGCTACTTTGTAGATGAAGTGATAGATGAAGACCGCCAGGATGAAGTATTTGATTATTTCCAATCAGCAGAAAATGATTCAATTGATGAAGCATTAAGAGAACTTGGAGAATCAGATTATTCTCGTGAAGAAATACAGCTGATGCGTATTAAATTCATGTCAGAACTAGGTAACTAACAATAAAAAACAACAATGATCAATTTCCCTTTAGATAATTTCAAAAATCAGGAATCAGGTAATTTCTTTTTAATGGCAGGGCCTTGTGCCATAGAAGGCGAAGAAATAGCCATGCGTATAGCCGAAAAGATAGTTGCAATAACGGATAAACTACAAATACCATATATTTTTAAGGGTTCATACCGCAAAGCTAACCGCTCTAAAGGTGATTCTTTTACTGGAATTGGTGATGAAAAAGCACTTAAAATATTAGAGAAAGTAAGTAAAACCTTTGGTGTACCAACGGTAACGGATATTCATGAAAATGATGAGGCAGCTATGGCTGCTGCTTACGTTGATGTGTTGCAGATTCCAGCTTTTTTATGCAGACAAACCGACTTGTTAATCGCAGCTGCCAAAACAAATAAGGTTGTAAACGTTAAAAAAGGACAGTTTCTATCCGCCGGATCAATGAAATTTGCTGTAGAAAAAATAGTAGAGGCGGGAAATAATAAAGTGATCCTTACAGATAGAGGCAATACTTTTGGCTACCAGGACCTTATTGTAGATTACCGTGGTTTGCCCGAAATGCAATCTTTTGGAGTACCTGTTGTTATGGACTGTACGCATTCATTACAGCAGCCAAATCAAAGCAGTGGTGTAACCGGAGGTAAACCGGCATTAATAGAAACAATTGCTAAAGCTGCAATTGCGGTGGGAGCTGATGGTTTGTTTATTGAAACACATCCTGATCCGGCAAATGCAAAATCAGATGGTGCTAATATGCTGCATCTCGATTTGCTCGAAGACCTTTTGGTTAAACTAATTAGAGTAAGAAAAGCGATTATTTAATCGCTTTTTTCTGTTAAAGCTTACTGATAACAAAAGAAGTCCTCCTGTTCAGCTTTCTATTTTCTTCAGTGCTATTGGATGTAATAGGTTTCGATTCACCGTACCCTTTGTAAGTTAAGCGCTCAGCCGCTATTTTATGTTCTAAAAGGTAATCATAAACCGCTTTGGCACGCTGCATAGAGAGTTTTTCGTTGTCCTTTACATTTCCAACATCATCAGTATGTCCCTGTATTTCAATGCTAATATTGGCATTGTTATTTAAAAGATCTACAAGTGTAGTTAATTCGGTAACTGATGCGGGTAGCAAACTATACTGGTTGGTGTTAAAGAATATGTTTTTCAATATTACATTGGTACCTACCTTTAGTTTTTCCAGCAAAATCTTCAGCAGAAAGGGTTTGTTAGTATAGGAACTATTCAATTCATAGTTTTCAGAATAAAACAAATAACCATCGGAGCTAGCGTTAAAGGCATAGTTTCCTCCAATTGGCATTACGGCAAGGAAATCTCCGGTTTCTTTAGAAGTATAATCGTTATATTCAGTTTTTCCATTTTTTAGGTTCACTACCTGAACCTTTGCTTCTACAAATGCACCTGTTTCTTTATCCTTTACAATGCCTTTTACATAAGTAATGGGGAGTGGTTTTTTATTTTCTGGCATTTTGAACTGGTAAATATCCATGTCGCCAAATCCTCTTTTTAAATTTGAAGAAAACAAACCTTCTGTGCCATCAGGAGTTACTATTAAGCCGGTTTCTTCATTAAATGTATTAATAGGATAACCTAGGTTTTCTGGTTTGCCCCAATGCCCGGCATCGTCTAATCTGCTTAAAAAAACGTCCTTATTTCCTAATCCGGGCCAGCCGTCAGACGAAAAATAAAGCGTTTTTCCGTCTGGATGTATAAATGGAGTATGCTCATCATATGGCGTGTTTATTTCGGGTCCAAGATTCTGAGGGACGCCCCAATACCCATCGCTTTTTAGTGTGCTTTTCCATATATCATAGCCACCTAAACCACCTGGTCGGTTGCTTACAAAATACAAAGTGGTGCCATCAGGACTAATTGCAGGTTGCGAATCCCAAAAAGGCGAGTTTAAAGGGGCACCGAGATTAAAAGGTTCGCCCCAGTTATTCCCTTCTTTATGACTAACATAAATGTCGCATCTGCCTAAGCCATCAGGTCTGTTGCATCCAGTAAAAAACAAATAAAGCCCGTCAGGCGAGATGGATTGAGCGCCCTCATTAAATTTTGAAGTGTTAATTTTATCACTCAGTGGAGTAGGGGTTGTCCATTCTTTATTAATTTTGGAAGAAATAAAGAAGTCTTCGTTTCCATCTATGTTTCTGCTAAAAATTAGTTTTTCTCCATCTGCAGTAATGGAAGGAAAGTAGTCTCTATAGCTTGAATTTATCTCTTTTCCAAGGTTAACCGGCTCGTATTTCTGTGGGGATTTTATTGCTAAAACGGCAAACTCACAATCTTTAAGGTATTTATTGGCTTTATTAATGAAATCTTTATCGTTGCCTTTGTAGTTTTTAATAAAGAGTTCAATGTGTTTTAAAGCATTCAAATAGTTGCCTGTATTTAACTCCGATTCAGCTAAACCATAATACAAACGGGGATCAGCTTTATCGGCTCCAAGATTTAAAGCATTCAGATATGCTGTTTTAGCTGCATCAAAGTTCTTTGTTCTGCGATTGATATCGCCAAGTTGTATAAAGGCAAACTGAAAAGACGGATCTTCTTTTACAGTTTCTAATAAAGCAGAAACTGCAAGGTCATAATTATCTTGCTTTAAATAATTCTGAGCTTTATCAAAATTGGTCTGCGCCTTCTTTATATTGGTAGTTTGGGCACCAGCATGTACAACAACAAAGAGTAAGAAGAACAGGAGTAACGTTTTCTTCATTGACGCTTATATTAACGATAATATTAAATATAGCGAAATAGATAGAAAACCTATGGAATATTTAAAAATTTATGTGTCTGTAAAGAAATTTCCCATTTCGGATTAGCCATTACATAATCAATAATCAATGGGGTAATCTCCTTTGATCTTGACCACTCAGGCTGTAGGTAAAGTTTACAGTTTTCGGAAACTGTTTCAGCATATTTCTCTGCCCATTCAAAATCACTTTTATTGAACACAATAACCTTTAATTCGTTTGCAAAAGGTGTAATATCGGGCCTTGGGGCTTTAAACTTCTTTGGCGACAAGCAAATCCAATCCCATTCTCCAGAAAGCGGGTAAGCACCAGAGGTTTCAATAAAGGTTAATATTTTTCGCTCACGAAGCTTTTGAGTAAGGTAATCGAGGTTATATATCAAAGGCTCACCACCGGTAATTACAACAGCTTTACCCGGAAAAGTATCGGCTTTAGCAACAATATCATCAGATAACGTAAGCGGATGTAGTTCAGCATCCCAGCTTTCCTTTACATCACACCAGTGACAACCAACATCACAACCGCCTAAACGAATAAAATAAGCTGCTTTACCTGTATTAAATCCTTCTCCCTGTATAGTGTAAAACTCTTCCATCAATGGAAGTAGCGTGCCGTCTGCTGGTATTTGATGTGCCATATATAAGGTTGCAAAGTTAAATAAATATCCGGGGGAAATTAGATTATATGTATATTGAGCGAATATAAATGACCTATCTGTGAAGAAGTTGTTTGAAATTTAATTAGAGTTCAATTTTGAAGTGGCATAAAATAGAGACAGAAATACCGGAGGAGGAATTTGTAAAGCAGATCAATGTTGATGGTAAAAAGCTCTGTCTGGTAAAGCATCAACAAAAACTTTTTGTAGTACAAAACACCTGCCCACATGCCGGCGGTATTTTAAGTGGCGGATGGTGTAAAAACGGGCATCTCATTTGTCCTATTCATCGTTGGGAGTACAACCTTGAAAACGGAAGAGGAGCAGAGGGACAGGGCGATTATATAGATATTTACCCGCTAGAAACAAGATCTGACGGGGTTTATGTAGGCTTTAAAGAAAGCTGGATTAAAAAACTTTTTGGAAAATAGGAGTAGGATCGTCATCTCGAACATAGTGAGAGATCTCTTGAATTGGCCTAACCAAGAGATCTCTCACTATGTTCGAGATGACGATTACAGAAGACTAGAGCATAGAAATTTACTTAGCGGTAAATTTCTTTTTTAGCTGATGCAAGTGTGTTCTTTAATAAACCAACAATGGTCATTAATCCAACACCACCCGGAACAGGCGTTATCCATGAAGCTTTCGGTGCAACATTTTCAAAATCTACATCTCCATAAAGTTTGTATCCCGATTTGGTAGTAGTAGAAGTTTCTCTGTTCATACCCACATCAATAACGATAGCACCAGGCTTAACCATGTCAGCGGTAATGAAGTTCTTTTTGCCAATAGCAGCAATAATGATATCACCCTGCAAACACATTTCTTTTAAGTTAGCAGTTCTGCTATGGGTAAGGCTCACTGTACAGTTACCAGGATTTGCATTGCGGGCCATAAGAATACTCATTGGGCTACCAACAATGTTACTTCTACCAACAACTACGCAATGTTTACCAACCGTATCTATTTGATAAGATTGCAACATCAGCATAATACCGTAAGGAGTAGCAGGAATAAAGCAAGGTAAATTACGCATCATGCGTCCTAAATTGATTGGATGAAAACCATCTACATCCTTACGATGATCGATAGCCTCAGTTACCTTTTCAGGATCAATATGTTTAGGAAGTGGAAGTTGAACAATTAAACCGTCAACACCGGCGTCCTCGTTAATTTCTTTAACTTTTTGCAACAGTTCTTCCTCGGTAACGGTAGCATCATATCTGATCAGTGAAGACTGGAAGCCAACTTTTTCGCAGTTTTTCATTTTGCTGGCAACATAAGTCTCACTTCCGCCATCATTACCAACAAGTATGGCTACCAGGTGAGGCTTTCTGCCACTCTCTGCTAAAAAATCTGCAGCTTCAACTGCTATTTCCTGTTTTATTTTCTCTGATACAAATTTTCCGTCAAGTAATTTCATCCTGGTGTTTAGTTTCTAGTATTTAGTAGGTAGTATTTAGTACTTAGACTAGTTGTTTATTCAAGCTGAATCCAGTCTAAGTACTAAATACTACCTACTAAATACTAATTTAAAAGTTAATCTAATTTCAATACCGCCATAAATGCAGTTTGTGGAATTTCCACATTTCCTACCTGACGCATACGTTTCTTACCTTGTTTCTGTTTTTCCAATAACTTACGTTTACGGGAAATATCACCGCCATAACATTTAGCGGTAACGTCTTTACGTAAAGCGCTAAGCGTTTCACGGGCAATCACTTTTGCACCAATAGACGCCTGTATCTTAATCTCGAATTGTTGACGAGGGATTAATTCTCTCAGTTTCTCACAAATTTTCTTTCCAAAATCGTAAGCATTGCTACGGTGAATCAACGAAGACAAAGCATCAACAGGCTCATCATTTAGCAGCATGTCTAGTCTTACCAGGTCCGACTTGCGGTAACCAACTTGATGGTAGTCAAACGAAGCATAACCTTTAGAAATTGTTTTCAGTTTATCATAAAAGTCAAAAACGATCTCTCCCATAGGCATTTCAAAAACAAGCTCCACACGATCTGATGTCAGGTAAGATTGATTTACAATAATCCCTCTTTTCTGAATACAAAGTGACATTACCGGACCCACAAATTCGGCCTTGGTAATAATATTTGCTTTGATATAAGGTTCTTCTACAGAATCCAATTTACTTGGATCTGGTAAATCAGAAGGATTGTTTACGGTAACTTCTTCGCCTTTAGTAGTGTGCGCGATATATGATACGTTGGGTACGGTTGTTATAACCGTCATGTCAAATTCACGCTCTAAACGTTCCTGGATAATTTCCATGTGCAGCATTCCTAAGAAACCGCAACGGAAACCGAAGCCTAAAGCCGCAGAACTTTCAGGTTCAAACACAATAGAAGCATCGTTAAGCTGCAACTTGTGCATTGCCTCACGCAATTCTTCAAACTCATCGGTATCAACCGGATAAATTCCGGCGAAAACCATTGGCTTAACCTCTTCAAAACCTTGAATTGATTCTAACGATGGTCTGTCAACAGTGGTTATCGTATCACCAACTTTTACTTCACGGGCTTCTTTGATCCCCGAAATAATATAACCTACATCACCGGTCTTAACAACACTGCGTGGCGACATATCCAGTTTCAGGATACCAACTTCGTCTGCTAAGTATTGTTTGCCTGTGTTTATGAATTTTACCTTATCACCTTTTTTAATCTGGCCGTTTACTACTTTATAGTAAGCGATAATTCCCCTGAAAGGATTAAATACAGAGTCGAAAATCAATGCCTGTAAAGGCGCGTCAGGATCACCAACCGGAGCAGGAACACGGTCTACAATGGCCTGAATAATATCAGGAATTCCCAAGCCCGTTTTGCCTGATGCAGGGATAATCTCTTCACGTTTACAGCCAATCAGGTCAATAATCTGATCTTTTACTTCCTCAGGCATTGCCCCAGGTAAATCCATTTTATTTAAGATCGGGATAATTTCAAGATCGTGCTCTAAAGCCAAATATAAGTTCGAAATGGTTTGTGCCTGAATCCCCTGAGATGCATCAACAATAAGTAAGGCGCCTTCGCAAGCTGCGATAGAACGTGAAACTTCGTAAGAAAAATCTACGTGTCCGGGAGTATCAATCAGGTTAAAATTGTATTCAATTTCACCAACCTTATAATTCATTTGTATGGCATGACTTTTAATAGTTATGCCTCGCTCACGTTCAAGGTCCATGTTATCCAATAACTGGGCCTGCGATTCGCGTTGAGTAATCGTCTCAGTGTATTCTAATAAACGGTCAGCCAAGGTGCTTTTCCCGTGGTCAATATGTGCAATTATGCAAAAATTACGTATATGCTTCATCAGTGGCGCAAAGATAAGATTTTGAGCGGATTATTATGCAGGTTTGTTGGCAAGCCCGATTAAATTTTTTACAGTCTCACTATCAGTAAGATCGTAACTAAATTCATCAGCTATGCTTCCCATACTCAATCTTGGGTTTCTGAACTGCATTTTGCTCTTTACGGCATGCCTTGCAGAGGCATGAAACTCTTTGGCGCCTGTTAATTTAATGATATCAGTAATATTACTTATAGAAACACCGGCACCCGGCATAATGATGATCCTTCCCTGAGCCTGTTTAATTAGCTTTGCAATTACACCTGCTCCTTTAAGCGCAGAAGATTCTCCTCCCGAAGTAAGAATTCGCTCACAGCCAAGTTCAATAATATCCTCTAAAGCCTTTTCCAGGTCATTAGTCATGTCAAAGGCTCTGTGAAACGTTACGGGCATAGGTTTAGCTGCAGCAATAAGCGCTGCGCATCTTTCTTTGTCTACACTGCCATCAGCTTTTAAGATACCTATAACTACTCCATCACAATTTAACGATTTGCAGATTTTTATATCCTCTTTCATTAGATCAAACTCCAAATCAGAGTATAGAAAATCACCTCCGCGTGGCCGTATAATAGGATATACCTTTATAGAAAGCATTTTTTTCGCCAAAGCGATCGTTGCATAACTTGGTGTTGTGCCGCCTTCAGGTAAATTATCGCATAGCTCAACTCTTATTGCACCACCTTCCTGAGCTGCAAGAGCAGATCTTACAGAATTGGCGCAAACCTCCATATTTACCATGATACTTAATATTAATAATAACTTTTTCCGGGAATTAAAAGGTCATCTTTCTGTTCAGTGCAAACGGCGTAACTAAAGCCTTTCTGAATAGCATAAGCGCCATATTCTCCTTTTTTATTGATGGCAAGAAAGCCCACCTGTATCACCTTTGCAATTTCAGGTTTCTTTTTAATGATTCTCATTACAGCCTCTTTGCAGGCGTCTTCGGGCGAATAGCCCTGGCGCATTAGTTCTACTACCAGAAAGCTTCCAACGTTACGGATCACTTCTTCGCCAACACCGGTAGAGGTAGCACCACCAACTTCATTATCCACATATAAGCCAGCGCCAATTATTGGGCTGTCGCCTACACGGCCATGTAGTTTATAAGCCATTCCGCTGGTTGTACATGCACCGGAAATATTTCCTTTTGCATCAATGGCCAGCATGCCAATAGTGTCGTGATTGTATTGATTGCCTGGCAATTTAGTAGGAGCAGCTTTTTGATAGAGCTTGTTCTCAATATTCATTACCGGGGCATATTTTGCGGTTTTAAGCCATTCTTTCCAGGCCTTTTCACTTTCTTTGGTAAGTAAATTTTCCTTTTTAAAACCGTTTTCTAAAGCAAACTGAAGTGCACCATCGCCAACAAGCATTACATGTGGTGTTTTTTCCATTACCAATCTGGCAACAGAAATTGGGTGCATAATATGTTCCAGGCCTGCTACAGAACCACAATTACCCTGTTCGTCCATAATACAGGCATCAAGTGTAACGTGCCCGTCTCTGTCTGGCAAGCCACCATAGCCTACAGATTGGTTCTTTGGGTCAGCTTCTGGCACGTGAACACCTTGTTCAACTGCATCTAGCGCTCTGCCGCCCGAAGACAGTACTTTCCATGCTGCCTGATTAGCAGCAATTCCAAAATCCCAGGTAGAGATTACGATAGGTTTAACATCAATTGAGGTTGATTTAGCCGGAATTATTTCGGCTATACTACTTTTATTAACAGCAAGAAGCGAAGCCGATATTGCAGTTGTTTTTATGAATTTTCTACGATTAAACATTTTAGGTTTAAAGTAACTAAATAATTTTAAAATTATCAGCATCTCTTAGAAAAGGAAAACTATGGCGGGTTTTAACCAAGTCATCGTAACCTATGCTAAAGGTGTATAGATCTTCATCTTCAGGTTTGTAATAAACAGTTTTTCCCATTGGGTCAATACATTGAGAATGACCACTGTGATAAACTTCTTTTCCATCATGACCAACCCTGTTTGCAGCAATCACATAACTTTGATTTTCGATGGCACGGGCAGGTATAAGTGCATTCCAATGGCTCGATCTTTTATCAGGCCAGCTTGCAATTAATAATAGTATATCATATTCTGCGTTCTGATTGCGCAGCCATACAGGGAAACGAAGGTCGTAGCAGATGGCTAAACGTATTTTCCAGCCTTTTAAGTCTACAATCACTTTGTCGTGGCCAGGCGTGTAAGTTTTATCTTCATCACCTAAACCGAAGAGGTGACGTTTATCATAATGGCTGAAACTACCATCCGGCAACATCCATATTAAGCGGTTAAAATATTTATCGTTTTCTTTTATAATTAAACTTCCGGTAACAACGCAATCGTATTTATCGGCTGTCTGGGCCATCCACTGCATTGTTTTTCCGTTCATTTCTTCGGCAAGTGAAGCAGCATTCATGCTAAAACCTGTGTTGAACATCTCTGGAAGTATGATCAGATCTGTTTTCTCTTTTATCCCCATTGATAATCTAAGGGCAAGGTTCTGTAAGTTTTTATCTATGTTTTCCCAAAACAGATAGGCCTGATAAATTGTAATTTTGAGATTGCTAATATTCAGGTTATTTGGTTGATCCATTATTCTAATTTAAAGGGATGTAAATTATAACTTCATTAGTCCTTCAACGGCTTTTTCTAATGTTTCGTGCTTTTTAGCAAAACAAAAGCGTAATACTTTATGATCTGTTTTTCTAATGTAGAAGGCCGAAACAGGTATGCTCGCTACTCCATTTTCCCTGACAAGCTTTTGGGCCATATCCGTATCTTTCTCGTCATTCAAGTGAGCATAGCTAACACATTGAAAATAAGAACCATGACAAGGTAATAATTTAAATTTAGTTTCGCCAAGTAATGAACGGAAGAAATCCCGCTTTTCCTGGAAAAATTCGGGTAATCCGTTATATGTTTCAGGGTCTTTAAGGTAATTAGCTACACCTACCTGCATTGGCGTGTTTACACTAAAAACGTTGAACTGGTGTACTTTACGAAATTCCTTCATTAAGTTGGCAGGAGCAAGGCAGTAGCCGAGTTTCCATCCTGTTGTGTGTAGTAATTTGCCAAATGATGCTGCAATAAAACTTCTGTCTCTTAATTCGGGATATAAAGCCAGGCTATGATGTTTTATACCATCAAATATGATATGCTCATACACCTCATCACTAAGAATAAGTATATCTGTATTCTTAGTGAGTTTAATAAGCGCTTTGATGTCCTTTTCCGTTAAAATACTGCCAGTAGGGTTATGGGGACTATTTAAAATGATCATTTTGGTATTCACAGTAAATAGTTTCTTTACCATTTCCCAGTCGATCTCATAATCCGGTGGCACCATTTCGTAAGGCTTTACCAGTCCGCCCAATAATTTAATTGCAGGGGCATAGGAGTCGTAAGCCGGCTCAAAAATAATTACTTCGTCACCAGCAGTAATGCACGAAGATAGTGCCGTAAAAATAGCCTGTGTTCCACCTGCGGTAACCGTAACTTCAGTATCCGGGTTATAATCAGCATCATAAAGCGTATTTGCCTTTTCTGCAATAAGTTCCCTAAGCGATTGTAATCCGGGCATAGGAGCATACTGATTAAAGCCCTTCTTCATTGCATCAGCTACAAAATCTACCAGTTTAGGATCACAGTCATAATCTGGAAATCCTTGTGATAGGTTTATCGCATTATGTTCTTCAGCAAGTTTAGACATCACCGTAAAAATAGTGGTGCCAACTGTGGGTAATTTGGAGTGTATTGATATCATGTTTAAGCGAAAATAGAAATAATATTTATCCTGTTATATCAGAATTATTTAATAATTTCAACCTGCTATGACTTTTAAAACAAAAGAGAGCAGGTTACTGCTTATTTTAGGGAGCTTCTTTGTCGCGAACGCCATACTCTCGGAGTTTATTGGTGTAAAGATATTTACAGTTGAAGGTACGCTTGGTATCGAAAAGTTCAATATTAATTTACTGGGAGTACCCAATCTTTCCTATAATATGTCGGCCGGTGTGTTAACCTGGCCCATTATATTTATCATGACTGATATTATAAATGAGTATTTTGGAGTGCGACAAGTTCGTTATTTATCTATTCTAACGGCCATTTTAATAGCATATGCCTTTATTGTTGTAGGTGGAGCTATGCAGTTAAAGCCTTCCGATTTTTGGGTTACACAAACCATTAATGGCGAATCACTAAATATGAACAATGCGTTTGCCGGTATATTTGGGCAGGGTATGTGGATCATTGTGGGCTCTATTGTTGCTTTCCTTGTAGGCCAGATTGCTGATGTGCTTATTTTTCATAAAATTAAGAAAGTTACCGGCGACAAGGCCTTATGGTTACGTGCCACCGGTTCAACATTAGTTTCGCAATGCATTGATAGTTTTGTGGTTATCTTTATTGCTTTTTATCTTAACCCCCAATACCACTGGAGCTGGCAAATGGTTGCCGCAATAGGCCTGGTAAATTACACCTATAAGTTCGTGGTAGCCATTTTAATGACTCCCATATTGTACGTTGTTCATGGGATTATAGACAGATACCTTGGAAAAGACCTATCTCATCGGATGATAACAATGGCAGGCAGGAGGTAAGTGGGTTACATCCTGTTTACCGATAGTATTTTGAATTCCTGTAAACCATCTGGCATTTCCCAGGTAATAATGTCGTTTGTTCTATAGCCAAATAGTGCAATTCCGATGGGAGCGAAAACAGATACCTTTTGAACCTTAATGTTTGCTTCTTCGGGCATTACAAGTTTAAAGGTAAATTCTTTACCGGTTTTGGTATTCGCTATACGGGCTTCAGATTTTAAACACACCACATCAGAAGGAAGTTCCTCTTCCGAATATATGGTGGCTTCTTTTAATTCGTTGCTTAATTTTTCTTTGTTATAAGCGCTCATATTTGATTTTTCCAGATGTTCCTTTAATAATTTAAAGTCGCTTTTTGATAATGACAATGATTTAGTTTCCATGATCGTGAATATGTTGTGAATTAATATTTTATTATATTTTTTAAAAAAATTGAATACGCGATTCAGGCTTTTGCTGAAAAGGCATTAAAATTGAAATGAAGAATGAGAAAAAGCAGATTTTTATCAGGTGCTTTTAACCCCCGCATCGAAAAAAGAAAATCGAAATGATACGGGGCTTAATTAATAAAGTCCTTGCTGGTGGTTTGAAAACTAAAACCGAAAGGATAGTTTTCTCTAAAAAACCTTTTGAAAAGCGCATACGCATGTAGCTGATGCCTGTTGTAGGCGCCAATAATAGCTTTTTGTATGTTCTTTTGGTAATTCATTGCTTGCTAATGTCGCCACCTTTTTCCTCATTTCAAAAGAAAATCGGTTTTTACAATAAAAAATGATCTGGAGTTTACTTACCGAAAGCCCTGGCGTAATGATGAAAGTGCGCTACGTCGAGGAATAGGTTGCTAGGGCCTTGGTAGGGCCTTACTAGGGCATTACTAGGGCGTTGACTGGACTTAAGGCCCTAGTAATGCTCTGGTGATGCCCTAGCAATGGATACGTAATTAGCTTTTTATTCTTCTGTCAAAAACAAAAGGTTCCGATTTTAATAATTTTATCGATTTAAAATCCGGATGGTTGGGATTTATCAGGTAATTGTATTCTGCTATAATGATAGAAGAGGGGACTTTTAAAATGGCAGATTTGCCCTCGTTGATCCAGTCTTCCCCAATTTTTTGAGTTAATGGTATATTGTGGTATTCAATCCAATTACCTGGTAATTTTTTAATATCTACAGGGACGATTCTTATGTCGTCGGGGATTTCTATAGTCATTACCTGAAAAGATTGGTTTAATCCTATTTGATTTCTGTGGACAACATTTTCCAGGCAAGCCAGTGAGCGCGAGCCTGCGCTGTATATTACTTCTACATCGTTAGGATTCCAGCGTGCGGCTCTGCCCGAAGCAAACAACTTGGTGGCATATTTAGCTAATGCTATACGAAATACATGCATAATTAAGCTAAATCACCATATTCAATCCTTATCAGTTCTTCTTCAATTAGGGTAATACCGGTAATGGTATCCATAAGATCGAAAGGGGTTTGGTTGCCAAGACCATATGAAGGAGTGTTTAGCCACTGATGAAAAAGTTTTGCAGATCCAAAAATTTCGATGCCTTTATCAAAAAGAGAAAAAGATTTTAAAAGCTTTTCACTTAAAGCGGCATCTAGCTTTGATGAATTCGAAACGTAATTTTGTATAGTTTTTACATTTGTTTTAAAAGTATCCTGAAATTCTTCTTTGGTGAAACCCGAAAGATTAAGAAAATCAATGGCGGCTTTTGCTGATAACCCATTTTTAGAATTGGTAAGAACACTTATTGGGTTGCCATATAACGATTGGTAAGACGCAATAACTGCGCTTTCTGAAACAACAGATACTTTTGACTTTGTTTTGTATGGTTTTGGAGTGTTTGCCATAATGCTTTTATCTAGTGCAAAACAAATATAGGAATTTTTTCCTTAATTATTGGAATTTTTTCTCGTTTGTTTTTGTTGATAATCATCATGACCATTTAATACCCTCTTTACGGAGTTGAGCATGTCATCCAAATCAAAGGGTTTGCTGATAAATCCATTGGCGCAGGCTTCTTCTAAAACCGCTCTTTCGGCAGCATGTGCCGACATAATTATAATTGCAATATGGCTCGTTTTTTTATCGGTTTTTAAGTTTCTGCAAATATTTATACCATTACCATCGGGCAATTTTACGTCTAAAAGTATCAATTCAGGATGTTGGACAGCTACTTTTTCATAAAAATCTTTTGCAGTCCCAGAAGTCACAACCTCATAACCGGCTTCTACCAATACGTATTCAACTATAAAACGGATATCTTCGTCATCCTCAACAACATGTATAAGTTCAACCATGGCATAATCATTTGTTTAGTTCGCTTTAGAAAATAACCTGTGAACTTATAAAAGGTTTTAAAAAAAAAGAGTTCGGGTACAAAAAGTGCAATAGAAGTGAAGTTATGCGCGTTTATTTCCAAAATAATATATATTTGGCTTATAAATTAAAAAATCAAAACATGGAAAAATTTTCAAAAGTTAAAGAATTGTTAGCTTCTGTTGAGGCTGATGCTGAGAAATTTTACAATTCTGGCAACAATGCAGCTGGAACAAGAGTACGTAAAGCTATGCAAGATTTAAAAGTTCTTGCTCAAGAAATTCGTGCTGAAGTTACAGAGAAAAAAAACGCTAAATAAGTATTAATTTATTTAAATATCAGTAGCGGTTTTTGCCGCTACTGAATATTTTATCTATTATATGCCATATACACCCAGTTCCAGCCGATATACTCAAATGCAATACCGCCGCTGCGGTAACAGTGGGTTAAAACTTCCAGCAATTTCATTAGGCCTATGGCATAATTTTGGTCATGTAGATCAATTGGAAAATTGCAGTAACATATTAAAACTCGCTTTTGATAGTGGTATTACTCACTTCGATCTTGCTAATAACTACGGTCCGCCTCCAGGTTCAGCCGAAGAGAATTTTGGTAAGCTATTAAAGAGAGATTTTGCCGGTTACAGAGATGAAATGATCATTTCAAGTAAAGCTGGTTATACTATGTGGGATGGACCTTATGGCGATTGGGGCTCTAAAAAGTACCTGGTGTCAAGTTTAGATCAGAGTTTAAAAAGAATGGAGCTAGATTATGTTGATATTTTTTATCACCATCGTCCGGATCCCGAGACTCCGCTTGAAGAAACTATGACAGCATTAGATCTGATCGTTCGTCAGGGTAAGGCATTATACGTAGGTATATCTAATTATAAGCCGGAAGAGGCCGCGCGTGCCATCCAAATTTTAAAAGAACTGGGTACCCCATGCATTATCCATCAGCCAAAATACTCTATGTATGAGCGTTGGATAGAGGACGGTTTATTAGACCTTTTAGGTAATGAGGGTGTTGGCTGTATCCCATTTTCTCCATTGGCCCAAGGGATGCTTACCGATAAGTATCTAAAGGGTATTCCTGAGGATTCGAGAGCAGCAAAGTCTCACGGATTTTTACAACGCGATCAAATTACTGACGAAAAATTAGCTCAGCTTAATAAACTGAATGCAATAGCTCAGGAAAGAGGACAAAAATTGGCTCATATGGCGCTGTCGTGGATTTTACGCGACGAAAGAATTACTTCTGTATTGGTAGGCGCAAGTAAACCTGAGCAGCTTGCTGATTCATTAAAGTGCCTTGAGAATACCAATTTTACTAAAGATGAATTAAACAGGATCTATCTTATTTTATCTAATTCTTAAGAATTAATGGATTCACCACAGACCCTGCCGGTTTTAAATGCCGAAGAACTTCGTGTTTTAGGTGTATTAATGGAGAAATCCAAGACTACGCCTGAGTATTATCCAATGACCATCAATGCAATTACGGCTGCTTGTAATCAAAAAACTTCGCGTAAGCCGGTTGTACAATACGATGAGCAGACGGTAATATTGGCTCTTGATACTTTAAAAAGAAAGAGTTTAATTTCAACTGCAACAGGTGGTTCCAGCAGGAGCGTTAAGTACAAACATAATTTTGCTATTGTTTTCCCTGTAACGCCTCAGGAAGTAGCTATTATTTGTTTGTTAATGCTAAGAGGTGCACAAACACCTGGTGAATTAAATACGAATTCGGGCAGGTTATATGAGTTTGAATCGCTGGACGATGTGCAGGCTGTACTTGAAAGACTCTCAGATCCGGAAATGCCTTATGTTTTGCAGTTACCTAAGCGTGCCGGGCAAAAGGAAATGCGTTATGTGCATTTGTTGAGCGGAACCCCCGATCTAACACAAGATGATTCGATAGACGATAATTACAGCAGACCTGCAAGTGATTTGGAACAGCGGCTGGCAAAAGTAGAAGAGGAGCTTGCAATAATGAAAGCTGACTTTGATAAACTTATGAAAGAATTGATGGGGTAAATTTTACCTCAATACTACTTCTTTGCAAGAGTTTTGGCAGAATCCGTTCTAGTAGTGTCTGTAGCTATAACTGCAGTGCTATCTGTTTTTGCTTCAGCAACCTGAGGCTCTGGTGCCCTTAGTTGCATTTTTTGTGTATCACCGCAGGCACTTAGCAGCAATAAAAGACCAAAGAGAGGTAGAATACTTTTCATAAGTTTTGACTAAATAGTTAATTTAGTCAAAAGTATATACTAATTTTCAAAAGTAATTACTTTTGAAAGTATTTGACATATCTATGGCTAAATGTCGTTTGTCTTTTTCGGATGTATAACGCCAATCCTTAAAGCTTTTAGTCCGCTTAACCCTTGTAGGTCCTCTAAATCAAGTTCTTCCAGGTCTTGATCCAGCACTCCAGTTTCCTGTAAATAAGTAATAAAAGGAAGATAATCATCAATATCTCTCTTATTAAAATAGATCAACGCTATCTTATCAGGCTGTGTTAAACGCTCACTGCTACCTCTGATGTGAACTTTGTCGATTCGTTTTTTTATCATCTGATACCTGATATTGTATGCGCCTTCTACATCAAATTTTCGCTCATCAGCTCTAAAACTAATGTCGATTGTATGGTTATGGACAAATAACAACTGAGTAGTATAAAGCTTGGTTGGCATAGCTGGCAATAAAGCATGAGTCATTCTAACTACATTAGCCATAGATKAAAGTTGCCATAGCCTAAGATTTTTGAGGTGAAAATGATTAAAGATTTTATCCGGAGAGATGGACTGACCAATGTAAATATCGTATTCAACACCATCAGTTCTGAATTTCTCGAAGTAGCAAGGATACGATTGCTGTAATTTCTCTTTTTCGGCTTCAAAAAAATTGTTAATTGCAGTATTTATCATTTGCATGGAAACTTCCAAGGCATATCTGTTTTTGTGAACATCACCATCCGCAGCTCCGGTAACGAGTAAATAATCATCAATTATTTTTTTGAGTTTAGGTTCCTGCTGAGATAAATGGAATAAATAGTCACTAGATTCTTCTTTCAAAAAACTGTTTAGATTGTTCTCGTCCTGAGTGTTTAGGGTTTCTTGTAAAAGCAACTGCTGCCATTTTCTTGAATTGAAAATCATCTCTTCCATTAAAGAGGAGTAGTGATGATCTTTTAACTGATCAAGCACTTTATAAAGTAGGCTTAAATGGTGACTCAAATCAGCTTTACTGGCCGTATTTCTTTCAATTGTAGAGTTTCTGATGTCAATAGCTCCGTAAAACGGATATACATCTTTAAAACTGATGTCTTCATTTCTAATTGGCAAATGCTTATTTTTATCATGCATATGATGCCATGCTACCTCGTTAAATTTCCATTGAACTGAAGGTTGTATAGAGGTAAATTTCTCTTTTATAACATTTTCCAGCTCCAGGTTAAATTCATCGATATAGATCTGTAATAACTGAGATATGGGGGCAATTGCAGGCTCCAGCAGTGCAAGTATTTTCTCGTCAAAAGTTTCACCTTCCCAGGTATGTACCGCTAAAACACCAACAATTACATGGTCGTAAAAAACGGGAGTGAGGGCAAGAGACTTAACTCCCAGTTTCACAAAATGATGAAGCCAATGAAACACAACGGGATCTTCGGCCAAAATATCAGGAGAAAAGAATGAGTTCGGGTTGGCGGTATAACCCTCGGCATATTGCTGAAATGTTTCGGGGTCTAAATTATCTTCACCCCATACAGAAAATAATATTCCCGTGCCCCCCTTTACATTGCCATAAACCGGTTTGTTGTTAACCCTTACAAAAGGAAACAGGTCGAACTCGATTTTGTTATTTTGTACTATTGTTTTTAAAGATTGAATAACACCACTATATGTGGCCGCCTGATCGCCAGGGGTACGGTTAAGCCGAATGTTTTTTATGTTTTCTACAGCCTGGATAGCGGTTACATCAGATACAGTKATTACAGAGATACCTCTAAAACGGAAAAGATCGAGTGGCAATATTTTTTCCAATATTTCATAACTTGAGCCTTCTCCTATGTATTGTTGAAGTTCTCTGAAATTGAGTGGTGGTAATTCACCTTTCGGCGTAACTTCTATAAAATCTGTATTAAGATTTACATGAAAATAACCTAAAAGCCCTGTGTCAGTTTTGATACCTGCATGATACTGATGTGTTTTTACAGGTACATGAAAATTGTAAAGTTCCTTTAAAATAAACGAATAAACCAACTGCAGGCGCTCTTTATGGTAGTCGGCAGGGGTTTTAGAAACCACATACGAATCCTGGTCATTTTTCTTATTTTCCAGCAACTCGTACATAAGGTCTGTACCATAAAATGTTATAGGCTGTAATGGGAAGCAAAGTCCCCAGGCCAATTTATCCTCAGTTGCAAGTGCTGGGGTAAGGCACGCGTACATGTTTTCGAGCAAGCTTTCATAATCATGTATGCTTTCAAGTGGGATTTCCGCTTCTTCAATATTATATTTTTTAAACTCTTTAAGAGCTGATCTATATAATGCACCTTTAACAGTTTTCTCGCCTTTTACTCTTCCTCTCAGGTACTTAATAAAGGGACTGAAAGAGATTGCCGAATCAACTTCAAGTGAATGTGCTTTATTTCCAGAAACGTCTAGGATAACTTTTTTCATTTCGGATATTTTACTTCATTAGGATGAAGGTACTGACTTTAGATGTCTTAAAAGTCAATATGTAACATTCTGATTCAAATTTATTTAAAAATATTCATTTTCAGCAGAAGATATTTAAGTAAACAGGCTTTATTTGATTAGATTTAATTAAGGTTTTAACTATTAAAAATCATTACTCATTATGAAAAACACTTCAGGAAATTTCTTTGAAAAGGCATCTACAAAAATTACAAACTGGACAGGGAGTCCGGTAGCTTTCGGTGTAGCATTTCTAATTGTGATTGTATGGATACTTTCAGGGCCCATTTTTAATTATTCAGATACCTGGCAACTTGTTATCAATACAGGGACCACAATAATTACTTTTTTAATGGTTTTCCTTATCCAAAAATCTCAAAATAAAGATTCCAAAGCCATTCAGCTTAAGTTAAACGAATTGATAGCTGCAAGCAGACATGCCAGCAACAGGATGGTTGATATTGAGGATTTAACGGAATCAGAGCTGGATGTTCTTCATAAATACTATCAAAAACTTTCTGATATATCTGAGGCCGATAATGATATTCATACCTCTCACTCTATTGATGCAGCGGTAACTTTGCATAGGGTTAAAAAAGAAAAAAGAGCACTTGAATAAGTGGAAGGCTCTTTTTGTAGCTTAGCTATAAAATCTGAATTAAAGTTTTTCTAGCTCTTTATTAATAAAAGCCAATTCATCTTCACTAAGAGAGATGTTAATTGCTTTCGCATTATCTACTGCCTGATTTGTATTTCTGGCACCTGCCAGTACTATGGTTATACCAGGTTGTAACGTTGTCCACCTTAAAACCAATTGTGATAAAGAGGCATTTTTGCTGATCGCTAAAGGCTCTATGGCATTTAGAAATGACTTTACCTTTTCAGGATCGAATTGGCCAAAGTAACCATTTCTATGATCATCCGATTTTAAGGTAGCGTTTTTGAAGTATTTACCGGTAAGCAAACCTCTTTCTAAAGGGCTATAGGCAATAATTCCAACGTTGTTTGCTATGGTGTATGGAATTACATCTTTTTCAATTGTCCTGTTAAGCATACTGTAAGAAAGCTGATTAGAAGCCAGTTGGATTGACTCTTCTGCTTCTTTTAACTGCTCCAGGCTATAATTACTTACCCCGGCAGCTCTGATTTTTCCTTGTTGGATAAGGCTTTCCAATGCTTCCATAGTTTCACTTATAGGTGTTGTAGCATCTGGCCAGTGTAACTGTAGTAAATCTAGGTAGTCTGTACCCAAACGTTTTAAGCTTTCCTCAACTTCTTTAATGATGTTTTCTTTTGCTGCATATTTATAAACGGGTATGGTTTTTCCATTGTCGTTAGCATCAAAAAAGAACTCACCTTTTCCGTTATTGCTACCATCCCAAACTAAACCGAATTTGCTTAATAGCTGAATTTTACTTCTGTCTTTACCTTTAATTGCCTGGCCAATAAGTTCTTCGCTTAAGCCAAAGCCATAAAAAGGAGCAGTGTCTAAACTTGTAACACCATGATCTAAAGATGCATGAACAGCATCAATAGAATCTTGTTTCTCATTTCCTCCCCACATATTGCCACCTATTGCAAAGGCGCCGTAAGTAATAGCAGATAAGTTTAAATCTGTTTTTCCTAATTTTCTATATTCCATTTTTTTATTCTTTTTATTGTGCTATCAGAGATAGCTATTTAATATTAGGCAAGTTTATCAGTTTCATGTATAACGACAGTGCCATCAATAATGTCAACAGAATCCTTAATAAATTTATTGATATGAGCTGTTTGGTTATGCAATTCCAGGGCTTCTTTGCTTGCCCATTCTTCATGAAAAATAAACAAAGCAGGATCGTCACTTGATTGATGAAGATCGTATTGAATACAGGCTTCTTCTTTTCTCGATTCTACAACCAGTGCTAATAAAAGTGCTTTAAACTGCTCAATGTGTTGTGGCTTCGCTCTGGAAATTGCTGTTAGATAAATGCTCATGTTCTTTATTTATAAAAATGTTGTTTAAATGTGTTGTGTATCTTTCAAGATCGGCTACAATATTAGCATTCTTTTCTACATCGTGAAAGTGCAGGCCAGGCAATGGTTTCATCCCTGTAAAGGCATTCATACGGTGAAAACCGAATAATGCTCCATCATCAACACTGGTTTCATTAAAGAATTCTCCCGGTAGGGTAAAAGCTTCTTTCGGAGCATTCCATGATGAGGTGACCATATATTTTTTGCCATGCAGCATACCGCCTGTACCATAATTAATAGTTGGGTTTTGAGATGAACGTCCATCGCTATGATAAATTCCGGTTTGGTGACCTTCTGTAAAAACCACGTCAATATATTTTTTTAATCCGTTAGGTACCTGAAACCACCAGATAGGAGTATGGTAAATAACAATATCAGCCCATACATAATTCTCTACTTCCTGTTTTGGATCATAATCATCATTGATATCGGTAGATCTGATTTCAAATCCTTCTTTGTCATTAAAAAACTGACGTGTGGTATCAAAAATTGTTTTATTAAAACGGCCTCCAGAATGCCCAAAGACCTGTCCTCCGTTAATTACAAATATTTTTTTTGTTTCCATTTTAATAGAATTGATTTTACTTCTTAATTGTGATGACAAAATTACGGCTAGATATGTTACTATTAAAATAATATAAATCATACCTTTGTATCATAATTATGATATGTTGTTATGGTTAATTTAGAATGGTTCAGAACCTTTAAGGCTATTTATGAAACAGGTACACTCACAGGTGCGGCCGAGTCGTTGTATGTTTCGCAACCTGGTGTGAGTTTACATTTAAGCTCATTGGAATCGTATGTTGGGTACAAGCTTTTTGATCGGACGTCGAGAAAAATGGTGTCTACCGAACGCGGAAAGATACTTTACAATTATATACAGGAATCATTGTGTAAACTCGAAGAAGCAGAGCGCCACTTCCATAAAAGTACGGAAAAGGAAAAGCCTACTATAAGTATTGGTATGTGCTTTKAAACCTTCCAGTTCACACTTGAGTCTTATTTACCGAGTTTGGATTTTAATGTAATTATTAAGTTTGGAGACTATCCTCAAATGCTTAGTGACCTGGATAACGGTATTCTGGATTTGATTATTACGCCGCAAAAAGGAGATTACAAGGGATTGATTTATACACCATTTTTTAAAGAAAGAATAGTGGTAATTGGCGGGGCAAAAACATCAACAGAAGAGCTTGATCCTTTGCTAAAAAGCAGAGATCTGAACGGTATACAGGATTGGTTAAAACGCCAAACATGGTACGGAACAGCCGGAGATATGGAGCATTTACGCAGGTTTTGGCATATAAATTTTGGTAAACGACCTGATTTTAAACCTAATTACATTGTACCTAACATGAGCTCAATTATCCGTTGTTTAAGTGGGGGTGAGGGAATTGCTGTTATTCCCGATTTTCTTTCTAAAAAAGAACTTGATTCGGGTAACGTTAAACAAATATGGGATGGCTATAATGTAATAGAGAATACATTGTATTTTGGCACAAGAAAGAAAACAATGTATCTGGAAGAGGTCATGCAAATTCAGGAAATCTTTTTGAAAGAAATGGTTAATGAGCACCATGATAAACAAACAGTAATTTTTAATTAAGTGATATACTTATGATGGTATATTCAGAAACTAACTGTTATTTTGATCTGTTTTTAGAATCGTAATACGGTACGTACAAATTTATTAAGCAAAGGAGGACTAAACATTGAAAATACAATACTTTAAATATTTACTGGTAATCCAAATTGGTTTAATGTCTTTACCGTTGCATGGTTTTGCTCAAAACGGATTGCAACGTTTGGACGATCAGATACTTATTGATCTTTCAAAAACCAGAACACCTGAGAAAACAGGCTTCTTTATGTTCTTATCTAAAAACAATGATTTAGTTAACGTAGGTGTTCCAGTAGGCTTGTTTGCCGCTGGTGTAATTGGCAAGGACAAAGAAATGCGGCAAAATGCTTTATATGTTGTGAGTAGTTCGGCTGTTAATGCGCTGGTTACTATGTTAATTAAAAAAGCCGTTAAACGTCCAAGACCATTTCTTGCCAATGTTAAAATTAATGCTGTTTATCAGCCTTCGCATTATTCGTTTCCATCCGGGCATACCTCTACATCGTTTACAACTGCTACTGCTTTATCTCAGGCGTACCCTAAATGGTACGTAATTGCGCCTGCATATTTATGGGCTGGGTCTGTTAGCTTTTCGCGTTTATACTTAGGCGTTCATTACCCAACAGATGTGGCAGCGGGTGCTGTATTAGGTACTGGAACTGCACTTTCGTTTAGATTTATGAGACCAAATTAGTCTTACTGCTTTTCTCTTTAAGATAAAGCCTTGCAGATTCACTCATTGTAATAATGGCGCCACCAAGTATCACAATGTCTTTAATAACTAATCGCCCACGACCAGATAAATAGGGGAATCCCCATTGTTCATCTGTTAAATGCGGTACCCAGCTTTCGGGAGTAGTAACCAGGAAAGACAATGTGCCAACCGACATTAAGAATATAAGTGCACTGCCGATCATACTAGCTAAAGGAGCTACTTTATGTAGGGAAACCAAAATAGCAAGCGTAATTAAGAATACCCCTAAGCCCGCCGAAAAGCCATACGTGTTATTTGCTATATGCCATTGATGGTTCGCTGGAATCAAGTCGCCTTCTTTATTCATGTGGCTTTTATACTCATCAGGATGGTTGTAAAAGAAAGACATAAATGGGCTGTTGGCCACAAAAGGAACAACGCCATCAGCCTCATATGTAAAAAACTTTAAACCACCTATCCAAAGAAAGACGATAACGATTCCAAAACGGATTGCATTTTTACCTAATTGATCAAGATTGGCTATTGTATTTATGATTGAATTTTTCATGCTATTGATTTTTATACAAATCTATAGCAACCCGGGTAAGTAGTACATGGACAAARGGGGTTAATCCTTGGACATATCCGCCACAATGGAGATACCGGTTTTATCTCTGAATACTTGTGGCGAAACTTTTGTGAATTTTTTAAACACGCGACTAAAATAAAACTCGTCCTGAAACTGTAAATTATAGGCAATTTCTTTAATGCTTTGCCTGGTTAAATGAAGTTGTTTTTTTGCCTCAAGCATTAATTTTTCCTGAATTAATTGCGAGGGTGACTTTCTGAAATAACGGGTACAGCGCCTGGTAAAATTGTCTCTAGACATGGATAATAATTCGGCATAGTCAGCTGGTTTACGGAGATTAAGAAAATGCTCATCCAACAACTGGCTAAACTGCTCCATAAGTTCATCTCTTTCGCTATCGTTATTTTTATTAGAAACCGCATTCATCTTAATGCTGCTCGATTTGGCTAAAAAGAGTTGCAGATACGCGCGTGGTACTATATCCGACAGGGTTTCGTTGTTTAATTCTTCTTTTAAATCATCCAGTAATTTATCAAATACCTTTGCTTCTTTTTCTGTTAGTATTACAATTGGATCGATGTAGATGTTGTTGAACAATAAGCCATTGCAACGCACTTCAGTACGATGAAATTCAATGCAATAGAAGTCGCCATGAAACTGCAGTTCTGTGCATTTCACAGATTCGGAATTTTCCAAGTAGATAACCTGTAATGGTGTAGAAAACAGTAAAGCAGGAGCAGCAAAAGGGAAAACACCAAAATCGGCATGATACAGGCCTTTTCCTTCTTTAATAAACAACACAGTATACATGGTTGACTGAGCAGGTGTGCGGAGGTCTTTGTAAGTGGCTTCTTTTAAGCTTAACAGCTGTTCTCCTAATGGTGAAATTAGCTCTTGCATTAATGAGGTTTTATTAAAGCGTTTTTTGAGGCAATATTTTGCTGTTTTATATTTTGAAGTATTTCATCGTCGAAACCATTTTTTGCTAGTATGGAAATGATAAAGTCAGTTTTTCCATCAATATAACTATCAATATCAAAAGGATACTTTTTGGCCAGCTCCGTTTTTAATGTCCCGTATTCTATTACTATTTCTGGATGTGAACGAAGATAGTCCCTAAAGCGGATATGGTTTTTTAAACCCATGCTATCCTGCGTGCAAACGTATAAGTGGTGTCTAAGCCACTGTTTTCCTGAACCGTCAGCAGGGCTTAAATCCGACATTCTTTCAAAAGCATCTCTTCCAACAATACCCATTTCTCCCAGGTAGTTATATCCAAGTTCTTTTAATATCCGGATAATCTCTTTAAAATTGCTTTTATCTTTAATGACGAGATCTAAATCAATAATTGGTTTCGCTGCAAGTCCGGGTACAGAGGTACTACCAACATGTTCAATTCCAATAATGTAATCCTTTAGGTACTTATTAAATATAGTGCTCAGTTCCTGAAAAACTGATGCCCAGTTGTTGGAGTAGGGTACAACTATAACTTCTTTACTTGTCATGATATCGTCTCTAAAATTATTAATATTTTCTGTATCGAACAACTGATAACGCTCTTGCAAAAGGAACATCGTCAAGGCAATCTCTAAGAAGTATGATATTAATAAGATAAAACTTAAAAATTATCTTTTTTATATTTACGCCCTGCTATTACTAAAAATCGATAAAGATAAAATTAGTCGCAATAATTTATGAAACAGAATGGAACTGCCTTAAATACAACGGATAATAACCTTTCTTTAACCGAGCTGGAAGATTTATTAGGCGAACAACATATTGGTACTTCTTATGATACTCCGTTAAGAGCAGACGCTTTTGAGCTGGCGGACCATGAAAAAATTAAGATTATTACAGGGCATTTTCGGGAAATTATGGAAACGCTTGGACTTGATCTTACAGACGACAGTCTTAACGGAACACCAGGACGCGTAGCAAAAATGTTTGTAAAAGAAATATTTAGCGGGCTTAATCCGGCAAATAAACCGCAGATTAAATTATTTGATAATAAGTATCAGTATAACCAAATGCTGGTTGAGAAAAATATAACCCTTTATTCTAATTGTGAGCATCATTTTGTGCCCATTATTGGTAAAGCACATATCGCTTATATCTCTTCAGGAAAGGTTATTGGATTATCGAAGTTAAACAGGATTGTTCAATATTATTCCCAAAGGCCGCAGGTACAGGAACGTTTAACTATCCAAATAGCTAATGAATTAAAAACAATTCTGGAAACTGATGATGTTGGGGTAGTTATTGATGCAGCTCATTTATGTGTATCGTCAAGAGGCATAAAGGATGTAAACAGCAGCACCGTAACCGCTGAATATTCAGGTGCATTTCTAGATAAGGTAACAAAAGAAGAATTTTTGCAATACATCCGTCCTATGTAATGTGTTAATTCTATATGATTAGAGGTGAAGAATTACCCAACCTTAAGTTTTGACTTCAATAATAAAAGATAAATATATCTTTTATTATTGAATCTTATGTTTTACATTTGTAGTGCAGATGGGAATTTTTTCAAAAACATGTGAATATGCAATGCGTTCAGTTTTCTTTATTGCGCACCGGACAGCTTCAGGCAGCAGGGTAGGGATAAAGGAAATAGCATCAGGTATTGAATCTCCTGAGCATTTTCTGGCTAAGATTTTACAAGATCTTAGCAGAAAAGGAATTGTGCAATCTGTTAAGGGGCCAAATGGAGGTTTTTATATGGATGCATCTACACTTAAAAGGCCTCTATCTGACGTTGTTGAGGCTATTGATGGAAATAGCCTGTTCACCGGATGTGGTTTAGGATTAGAATATTGTTCTGAAAGCAATCCTTGTCCTTTACATCATGAGTTTAAGGCCATTCGGAACAAAATACAACAAATGCTGCAAGACACATCAATAGCTKATTTTAATGACGATTTGAATCTTGGGATTACTAAATTAAAAAAATAAAAAATTTAACTAAATAAAGGATAAAAAGGTATTAATATATTTTTATATGACTAGTGAACAAAAACAATGGATTAGCGCAACAGTTCCTGTACTAAAAGAGAACGGTGTATTATTAACAAAACATTTTTATAACAGGATGTTTACCCATAATCCTGAACTCAAGAACCTGTTTAATATGGGGAATCAGCAAAGTGGTAAACAGCAGACTGCTTTGGCAATGGCGGTTTTGGCTTATGCAGACAATATAGCCAACCCTGGAGTATTAATGCCAGTGGTGGACAGGATAGGGCACAAGCATGTTAGTTTAGACATCAGACCAGAGCAATATCAAATTGTAGGTCGTCATTTAATTGCATCAATTCAAGAGGTTTTAGGAAATGTAGCAACACCCGAAATAGTAGATGCATGGACAGTGGCTTACCAACAATTGGCAAACCTAATGTCTGGTCATGAGGCAAAACTATATGAGCAAAAAACTGCTCAGCAGTATGGATGGACAGGATGGCGTCCGTTTACGGTGGGTAAAATAAACGTAGAATCAACAGAAATTACTTCATTTTACCTTTTTCCGTCCGATGGTGGAAAAGTGGCCGCCCATGTACCTGGTCAGTATATCAGTGTTAAAGTGTTTTTACCAGAAATGAAAYTATATCAGGCACGCCAGTACAGTATTTCAAGCACTCCAGCACAAGATTATTACCGAATTTCGGTAAAGGCCGAAAAAGGAGCGGGCTTGGATACAAATGGTCTTATCAGTAACTATTTTCATGACGTTATCAAAGAAGGAAATATTGTAGATGTTACTGCACCTGCCGGCGACTTTAAACTTGCAAAGGATTTAGCTGCCCCTGTAGTGTTAATTAGCGGCGGCGTTGGGCTAACGCCAATGATCAGTATGTTGCAGAATCTTGTGGAACAAAAATTCACTTATCCTATTACCTGGTTGCATGGCTGTAGGAACCGTTCAGTACATGCCTTCAAAGATCAGCTTGATCAAATTGTTAATGCAAATGATTCTATTGAGCAACATGTTTTTTATGATGTGCCAACAGCGCGGGATAAACAGGAGGGAGTGATGGAAGGATTTCTTGATATAAATAAAATAGCATCGTTACCCCAATATCCTGGTACTATGTATTATGTTTGTGGGCCAGCTCCATTTATTCGTAAACAATATCAGGATTTGATTTCCTGCGGAATTAAAAAAGAGTCGATCTTGTTCGAAGAATTTGGTCCTGCTTTACTTCAGTTAAATTAGCTTCATTTAGCAAATTATGGCTTATTGTTCGGTTGTCTTATCACAAGTAAAACTTTTTATATGAAAGCAGACATTAGTAATTTCGAAGATATCGTACTATTTGTAGATGGTTTCTACAGCAAAGTTAATCAAGATGAATTGATTGGGCCTATTTTCGACGCGGTGATTACAGATTGGAATCCGCATTTGGCAAAAATGTATGACTTCTGGAATGCAGTACTTTTTGGAGTTGCTGGATTTAAAGGAAACCCTTTTGCCAGGCATGCGCCTCTGCCACTTCAAAAAAATCATTTTGAACGATGGTTACTGCTATTCGAACAAACCATAGATGAACATTTTTCGGGTGAATTGGCTGATGAAACCAAGAAAAAAGCGGGAATGATGGCCGAGATGTTTTTAAGCAAACTCTCCCATATGAAAGATGGTTCGGATAGGGTAATTGTATAATAAAAGGGTGATTGCAAATGTAAAAGTTGCAATCACCTTATTACGAAGAAAGCTTATTTTAATGCTTTAAAATCAAATTCAATGTTTTTAAATGCCGAATTTGTAGGCTTAGCTACAAAAAGCCCTTTAACATACTTCTCAATTTTTTCTGTATTACTTAAAGACTGATATTGAAGCCAATCAGAAAGAGGACCTCCTAAATATCCAAATTCCGTTACAGGTATTTCAAATTTTTCTCTTAATTCAGCCGCATTTTTTTCGTTGTTATTTAAAACAGCGTTTAAATACGCCTTTAAATAAGAAATAAGTTTATTAGGATCTTGATAAGTAGTTATTTGAAATTTAGACTGCATCCCAAAACCGATTCTTGATAAATAAGCTCCGGATTGTTTTATCTCATCTATTTTTAAATCTGAATAAATTTTAAAATTCTCTTGCTTTGGCTCATTTAAGACCAGATAATAATAAACTGCTTTGACAACTAAGGTAATCTCAGTTTTATTTAGATCAGCCAATTCTTTTGTGGCATGTATCTGATAGCTAATTTTAGGAGTGAACATATAATTACTGCTTTTTAGCATTTCACTATAAGATTCTCTATAGCTACTTAATACAGCGTTATCTAACTTATACCTTTCTACAGTTTTAGCATTTACATCAGTTAACGAATATTCACTATTAACCAGGCCGACGTTATTAAGTGGATTAAACTGTTTATCTCTTACACTCATTGTATCTGTTAAGAAGCCTAAAAATGCAATGTCTGGTTGGTCATACATAAGGGCATTACTTGACTTTTGATATTCCAACTGAATCACGTTTTCAAGTGGATTTGACATATCAACTTCAACTTCAATTTCTGGCTTTTCTGGTGTTTGTGTTTTTTTACAAGATAAAATAAGTAATAGTGGAATAAATAATAAGGTCGTTTTGCGCATGTAGATAATAATTTTAAGGGCTATTAATTTTTCGTAAAAATATGAAAATAAAATAATTCTGATATTTTTATCTCTTATTTAAAAAAGCCGACGTAAATAGACTGATTGGGCACGAAGTTGTGACAGACTATTCGTGCCTTTTAACTTGGTTTTTATTTTAATAATCATATTTTTGATTAACTCTTAAATAAATTGCTCTTCGGAGCTTTATTTTTTTAATTCATCTAGCTGACCAAATAAAAGTAGAACCACAATGAAAAATCTTAGGGGCATTATATGTTTAATTGCGACAAGCATATTGCTATTCAATTCACTCCATTCTTTTGGTCAAACCAAAAAACAGAAATCAAAAAAGCCTTTGGTTGTATTTGTAACCGGTGATCATGAATACAGTAGTGAAGCCACTATGCCACTTATAGCGGCAGAACTGGAAAAGAATTACGGAATGCGTACGATCGTTCTTAAATCCTCACCTGATTATAAATCAGAAGAAAACATTCCCGGCCTGGAAGCATTAAAAGACGCTGATCTGGCCGTGTTCTATCTACGATGGAGACGGTTGCCTGAAGATCAGGTAAAATACATTGACGATTATTTAAAATCGGGCAAGCCAGTAATGGGCTTCAGAACAACCACACATGCATTCAATTATCCGGCAGGGCACCCTCTTGAGAAGTGGAATGCTTTTGGCGAATTTGCATTGGGTGCGCCTCCGGGATGGGGTAAAGGCGGACATACACATTACGGACACAAATCTACCACGGATGTTTCGGTTATTCCTGCACAGGCAAAACACCCTATTTTAACGGGTGTGCCAAATAATTTCCATGTTGCCTCGTGGCTATACCATGTTTTGCCGCATTATCCGGTAAAAGGATCAACATGGTTATTAATGGGTAAATCTGTAAATCCGGACAAAGCGGCAGTAGACAACCCTGTTGCCTGGACCTGGAAAACAGCTGCAGGAGGTAACACTTTTATGACCACACTTGGCCATCCTGCAGATTTTAATGAAGAAGGTTTCCAAAGACTTGTCATAAATGCTGTTCACTGGACATTAGATAAACCTGTTCCAAAAAAATGGGCGGGAAAAATCGAAATGAATGTGCCATACAGAGAATAATAACACGATTTTAATCTACTTTTTAACCAAACATTACATTACCTAATACTTTATGGAACTTTCGATACATAACTGGATGCGATCCGAAACGATAGAAACAACCATTCGCAGAGCATCTAGTCTAGGCTACAACAAACTTGAAATTGCAGGGAGTCCTGAACATTATGATACCAATCAGGTACGTAAATTATTAAAAGAATACGGTTTAACCTGCTGGGGGTCTGTTACCTTAATGCTTGAGGATCGTAATCTGCTTGCTAAAGATGAAGCCCAAAGGGCAAAGTCGGTGCAATATGTAAAAGATGTTGTCCGAATGGTAAAAGAGCTTGATGGACATATGGTTTCTGTAGTACCTGGCACTGTCGGAAAAATAGTTCCCGATGGCAGGCCAGAGGAAGAGTGGCAATGGGCCGTTGATTCTCTAAAAGAAGTCTATGAGTATACAGAACAATCGGGTATATTAATTGGAATAGAACCCATTAACAGATTCGAAACATATTTCATTAACAGGGGAGATCAAGCCTTGGCATTGGCTCAAGCTGTTGGGCCTAACTGTGGGGTTTGTCTGGATACCTTTCATATGAATATTGAAGAGATTGATATGTTCGAAACCATCAGAAGAGCAAAAGGCAAACTGATCGGCTTTCACGTTGCTGATAACAACAGAATGGCACCCGGAATGGGTAATTTGAACTGGAGCAAAATAATTGACACACTTCATGAGGTAGGATATAATGAAGTACTTTCGGTAGAATTTTGCGCTCCGTTAGATCGTACTCCAGCCAACCCTTATCCGAATTCTATTGATGAAAATCCAATAGATCTATCTCCAGAGCAAAAGAAATTTTTGGAAGACCATGGCAGTACTTCAGTTTCTGAAGAATTTTATACCATGCTTACACGCAAATCTTTTGATACCTTATCTAACCTTATTAATCACACAAAATAAACCTAAATGAAAATAACAAATGTAGAAGCGTTTTGGTTACGCTGTCCCATTCCGAAAGAAAAGCAACACTTTTCTGATTATGGCTTGCTAACCAATTTTGATATGACCCTTGTTGTGATAACAACAGAAGATGGCCTTCAGGGTTTTGGAGAAGCTAAAGCAGCAGTAGGATCCTCGGGCGTATGCGCCTCAATTGTAAGTTGCATAGAAAATGAGCTTAAACCTATTTTGATAGGGAAAGACGCAAAAAATATAAACCGTATCTGGGAAGAAATGTATAATGGTACACGTGATCATTATGCACTTACAAGAGGCCGCAGATTTCCAATTCTTGGACGAAGAGGACTTACCGTGTCGGCAATGAGTGGTATAGATACTGCTTTGTGGGATTTGAAAGGTAAGGCACTCGGTGTTCCGGTAATGGATTTACTAGGTGGTGCTTGTCGCGATCAGATGCCTGCTTACGCAAGCGGTGGCTGGGCAGATGCCGAAAACATTGGCGCACAATTAAACGGTTATGTAGCTAAAGGATTTAATGCAGTAAAAATGCGTGTTGGTATTATGGACCAAACTGTTCAGAATAGTATCGATAGGGTAAAAGCTGCCAGAAAAGCCTTAGGACCAAACATTAAACTTATGGCTGATGCACATGGAACCTTTAGTGTGCCAGAGGCTAAACAGTTTTGCAGAGGAGTAGAAGATTGTAATCTGTACTGGTTCGAAGAACCTATTAGTCCTGATAACAGACATGGAACTGCAGAGGTAAGAGCTTCGACAGCTATTCCGATAGCAGCAGGAGAAAGTGAATACACCAGCTTTGATATTCGTGATCTGCTTGAAGTAAGAGCGCTCGATGTGATTCAGCCTGATGCTGCTATCATAGGCGGTATTTCAGAAACTATGCGTGTTGGGCATCTGGCAAGCGTTAATCAGCTAGAACTGGCTCCGCATTGCTGGGGATCGGCTTTTTCTTTTATGGCAGGCTTAAATGTAGCATTCGCATCTCAGGCGGCAACAATAATTGAGTTTTCTTTAGGAGGAAACCCAATGATGTATGAGTTGGTAAAAGAACAGATTGAAGTTAAAGATGGCGTAATTGGCGCTCCAACAGCTCCTGGCTTAGGATTAACACCTAACTGGGATTTCGTAAAGGAATTCAAACAGAAAGTTTAAAGAGGTAATTAAATTGTATTTATAAATTTTTACATATGGCACGTGCACTAAAAATTAATCACGTTACACTAATTGTAGACAACCTGGAGAAAGCAGGAGAATTCTATCAAAATGAACTAGGTTTAGAACCACTTGCAGCATTTAGGTTCGACTACCCTGTAATGTTTTTTAAATTTAATGATGAACAGCAATTACATCTTTCCGAATGGGAAGATACCACTTCCTTCCGTGGACATATCTGCGTACAGGTTGATGACTTTAACAGCATTTTCTTCMGCATGAAAGAACTTAATGTTATTGACGTTAAGCCTTGGGGTAAGGTTAGGCAACTGCCTGATGGCGCCATGCAAATGTTTGTACGCGATCCTGCAGGCAACCTGGTAGAAATTTCCTCGACACCGGGAGGTGAAGTAGATCCATTGATATTTAAGGATGAGTTTTATGAAGAGGGTTTGTATGTTTCAAACAGAAATGATTTTAGAGGATTCAGATCTGATGATGCCACCTTATATCATAAATAGCTAATGAAAAAGAGCGTTTTATTGCTTGAAACTATTGATGATGATGCATTAAAAATCCTTCAGGATCATGTAAACGTATTTACCGGATATGATGATGCTTCTTTAACAGCTGTTTTAAAAAATCAAGAGATTCATGCCGTAATTACCCGTGGTAAGGGTCAAATAAATAAATCATTAATGGAAGCCATTCCAGCCTTGCAGGTTGCTGCAAGGTGTGGGGTTGGTTTAGATAATGTTGATGTGCAGGAGGCTACTGCCAGAAATATCATGGTGATAAATGCACCTGGTTCAAATGCAGCAACTATTGCCGAGCATACTTTATCGTTAATGTTGATGCTGATGCGCAACATGTACGAATCTGTTGCTCAGGTTAAACAAGATAACTGGAATTGGCGCAATCAATACGCTGGTGATGAGTTAAATGGAAAAACACTTGGTGTTTTGGGAATGGGGAATATAGGCAAACGTGTAGCTAAACTTGGCGAGGCATTTGGAATGAAAGTTCTGTATTGGAGCAGATCAAAGCAGGATCTTCCATATACCTATTTGTCAATGGATGAGGTGTTAGCACAATCGGATGTACTTAGTCTTCATTTACCATTTACTAAGGAAACAGGTACAATAATAGGAGCAGAACAATTGGCTTTAATGAAACCTGATTCTTTATTGATTAACACTGCCAGGGGCGCGTTAATTGATCATGAAGCTCTTTTAAATGCACTTAATAAGCAAAGGATTTCAGGGTTTGCAGCTGACGTGTTACCTGAAGAACCTCCTGTTCCGGGTTTCCCGATATTGCATCATTCCCGTGCACTTGTTACGCCACATTCTGGAAGCCTTACGGCTTCAACATATAGGCAAATGTGTGTGCTTACCGTGAAAAATGTGGTAGCAGTACTTACAGGCGAAAAAGCAGATGCCAAAAGCATATTCAATTTTAGCGCGCTTAATGATCGCGTTTGAAAGTAATCTTCATTCTGTTACTGTTTACGTCATTCTGAAACTTAAATCGCACACCGTCATCTCGACGATAGGAGAGATCTCTCCTATCGTCGAGATGACGAGAGCATTAACGAGTGTTTAATTTACTGGGGCTATTTCTCCAATGGATGTTGTTTTAACAGCTCAGCCGGAGAATAAAAACCTGTTTTAGCTTTCGTTGCATTGCGCACCTGCTTAACTTTTGCAGGAGAAATAGCTGATGCCTGATTACCGAATGAGTTTCTCACATAAGTAAGTACCGCAGCTACCTCTTCATCTTTTAGCATACCTCCAAAAGGAGTCATTGGTACTTGTCCACTATATTTTTTACCTTTAATTTCAATTGGTCCCTGTAAGCCTTTTAGTACCAGCTTAATTAAGCGGTCCTGATTTCCCGTAACCCATTTTGATCCTGTAATTGGAGGAAATCCAGATGATGGCAAACCTTTACCATCTCCCTGATGGCAGGTAATGCAAAAACCTTCTTTAGCAAATATTGCTCGTCCTTTTACAAAGAGCTTGCGCTCTTCGCCACTCAAAGCTGTGGTCAGCTTTTCTCCTTTTTTCTCTGTTACAGATCTTCCGTTTAAGTGAGCTATAGCAGTTTCATAAGGTGCTCTCATCCAATCATCAAGGGGTTTTTTGCTAACTTCCAGCTCTATAGGTAATGCTTTATCTTTAGGTAACCAAGATGCGGCAGCAATCACTTCAAGTCGAACCCTGCCGTTTTCATCGGCCGCAGACTGCATTAACAATTCCGGCTGATCAGCTATCTGATGTCCTGTGTATCTTAACACTCTTACCGCAGCTGCCCTTGCATGGAAATCCTTTGCTTTTAGCAACTGTCTAAGTAACTGATCGTCTACTTTATTTAACCCCCAGGTTACCCAAAGTGCCTCCAAAAGGTTGTGCTCATATCTAGGATCATTTTTATCCAATTTAGCCACCCATGTTTTCACCTCAATAAGCACGTCAGAAACTTTACGTCCGCGCAACTCAGATCGTGTACGTGATCGTGTTCTGTCTTCTGGTAACTTCAGGTTCTCCAAAAGCTCCGGAATGCTTGCATCTGCAATTTTTACTGGTTTTACTAGCGGACGAGAAGGGTAGGTGATTCTGTAAATTCGACCATGTACATGGTCTCTTAACGGATCCCGGGCATTGTGTTGCATGTGTCCGATTAAGATGTTGTGCCAATCGGCAACGTATAAAGAACCATCAGGCGCAAACTCCATATCTACCGGCCTAAAATTTTTGTCTTCTGCTATTAGTAAATCCTGTCTGTGTCTGCTTTTATATCCCGTTCCATCGTCAACAAGAGTATGTTCTTTAGTACCTAAGAAACCGATCGTATTATTTATTAAAAAATCTCCTTGCAGTTCATCAGGGAAGTGCCGACTTGAAACAAACTCCAAACCAGAGGTAGGACGAACACGATGTTCCGGTTGTAATAAATCTCTGGATTTCTCAGTAAACACTCCATATCTTGGTTTTACCGAAACTGGCAACATCCAGCATACGTCTGGGCTCGATGTTTCTGCATAAAAATTCTGTCCCCATTGATCAAAGGCAATACCCCAGGGATTAGGTACATATGGTTGGGCAGTGCGTTCTAACTTATGCAATTGCGGACTGTAGCGATAGAAGCCACCATTGGTAGCTCTAACAGGCCCGTAAGATGTTTCTACGTTTGTGTGCAAAAACACACCCTCGCCCATATATATAGCTCCTGAAGGGTCGGTAGTAAAGGCGTGTATATTGTGATGGGTATCATGATCATCAAAACCGCTCAACAGAATTTCTTTTTTGTCTGCTTTGCCGTCGCCATCAGTATCTTTTAAAAGCACAAAGTTTGTTCCTTGCGAAAGGTAAACCCCTTCGGCAGTGATTTCAAAACCTAACGGAAGATGTAGTCCATCCGCAAAAACGGTCTGTTTATCGGCTTTTCCATCATTATTTGTATCTTCTAAAATAATCAACTTATCATTAGGCTTAGCATCCCCAGGTTTGTAATGCGGGTAACTAGGCATGGTTGCCACCCATAATCTGCCTTTATTATCAAAAGTGATCTGGCAAGGTTTAGCCAAATCCGGAAATTCTTTTTCTGAGGCAAACAGTTCTATTTTAAAACCTGGAGCCACTTTTAGTTTTGCTAACGCTTCCTCACCAGATAAGTACTTCAAGCTCCCATTTCTTTCAGCATTATAATTTGTTTTTACTACAGGAGGAGGGGTTGTATTCTTATCCGCAGCAACCAGATCCATTTTTTCACCCTTTACGGCTTTCCAAATTGCTGTATCCCTTATTGCTGTCATTTCGCGGAGTCTTTTAATCTCTGCAGGATAATTATCAGGCCCAAAAGGATCGTATCTGCGCCCATACGCATGTACGCCATTTGGAATTTTAAAATCATTGTGCCATGTCCAGTTTTTCTCTAATACAGCTGCATGAACAAGGGCCCTGTTTTCTTCAGCTTTTGCTGCCATTTCACCAAAAATCTGATTAGCTAATAAAGGAGCGAAACGTGCATAGGCGGTGTCACTAAGTTGTGATCCATCTATAGTCAGGTATTTTTCGGTAGTTTCAAACCATTTTTTTGTAGGCGAATAAACATCAACAAAGCGTACATTATTGTTCGCCGCAATCTCTTTCATAGCCTCTGCATACAAGGAAAGATTAATGTTTTCCTGTTTTCCATTGGGCAAATCAAACTGTTTAGAAAGATCCTCGAATGCAATTGGCGAAACGATGGCCAATTGAGGAGTAGAAACACCGTTGTACTGCTGTTTTAAAGTATGTTTAATAAAGGCATCAAGTTCGGCCTTGTAATTTTCAAGGCCCTTTGGCCCTTCAAAAGATTCATTGTATCCAAAGAACGCAATAACTACATCGGCTTTTAGTCTGGTAAGCCATTGATCTTCGGTTTCAAAATGACCCTCGCTATCTGAATTGTTGGCAAGCTCTGTTTGGAATTTTTCTGCTCCAGGAAAGGCCCATGGCGACACTCTGCTGGCATGTGGCCGGAAACCAGGAGTATTCCCTCCATCACACATATTTCTTATATACAAGTTGAGCTCTGGATATCGCAAATGCATTTCTGTTTCGAAATGTCCATAGTTCATCATTCTTGATCCCAAATTGTTTCCTATAAGGACAATGTGAGTCCCTTTCTTTAATTGGAGCGGAGTAGTGCTTGTTGGTGTGAATTGCAGGGTAAAGAGCGCAATTACAACACCCGCCAAAATTGTAAGAGTAACCTTGGTTCTCTTTTTTGCGAATCTGATCATCTGATATTATATAGTACCTAACAAGTACTAAATATAACTTTTTATGCTATACAATTTAACAGTGTCTTAATAAATTCAAGAATTGAGTTGTTATAACTATCAATACTATCAGTCTGAATTGAAATTCTAATTAGTTCTTTGATCTAAAAGATCATATTTGCTTGCTTATCGGTTTTATTTGAATCATTTGTAACTTCTTCGTGATGTCTCTCTGACAGTAGAACTATTTATTCCTAATTTTAATCACAGACTTACACTTCATAAAAAATTACAACAATGAAAACACTTCCCCAAATCGCCATATTGGATGATTATCAAAATGTAGCTTTTTCATTTGGCGATTGGACCAACGTTCATAAAAAGGCCGACATTACCGTATTCAATCACCATATGGCTTCGCAAGAAGAAGTTATACGGACCTTGCAGCCATTTCAGGCCATCTGTGTAATGCGCGAAAGGACACCTTTGTCAAGAGAAATCTTATCTAGTTTACCTAATTTGAAGCTTATTGTTTCAACAGGCAGACGTAATGCCTCCATAGATGCAAAAGCTGCAGAAGAATTGGGGATTGCCATTTCAATTACCGGATATCATGCTAGTGGCGCGCCGGAAATAACCTGGGCACTATTGCTGGCAATGGCAAGAAATGTTGTTGCAGAATCGACAGCTTTAAGAGAGGGTAACTGGCAAAGAGAAGTGGGGGTGGATTTAAAAGGGAAAATTATTGGGGTTATTGGTTTAGGCAATATTGGAAGTACAATAGCTCGTTATGCAAAGGCTTTTGAGATGGAGGTGATTGCCTGGAGTGAAAACCTTACTTTAGAGAAGGCAAATGAACATGGCGTAAGACTGGTTAGTAAAGAAGAACTATTTAAAACGGCCGACTTTGTGACCCTACATTTAGTATTAAGCTCGCGCTCCAGAAACATTGTAACTTCATCAGAACTTAATTTAATGAAATCAACTGCTTACCTTATCAATACATCGAGAGGCCCCCTTGTAAATGAGGCTGACTTGATTAATGTATTGGTAAACAATAAAATTGCAGGAGCGGCTTTAGATGTTTACGATACTGAACCACTGCCAGCTGAGCATCCTTTTCGTAGGCTAGATAATGTGTTGGCTACACCTCATATTGGTTATGTAACAAAGGATACTTACAAGATCTTTTATGAGGATACCATTAGTAGACTAGAAGAATGGTTGTCATAATTTACCCCTTTTATTGTCGGTTATGCCCATCATAGAATCTGTTTAAGTATAGTATCTTAGTATAAGTAAATATTTAAACCTTTAGACTATGAAAAATTTAATTTATCCTTGTTTAACCATCAGAGGTAAGATTGCAGAAGCATCAGATTTTTATATCCAGACTTTTGGAGAAGGAAAAATCAGTCAAACCTCTCCATTCGTGATACAAATTGAATTAAGCGGACAAAAGTTTATGTTGCTTAATGATGGGCCAACTTCATCACCTAACCCATCCATTTCATTCATGGTCATCTGCGAAAGCGAAGAAGAAACAGAAAGATACTGGAATAAATTGATGGAAGGTGGCAGTGCCTTAATGGCGCTTGATAGCTACGATTGGAGCCCTAAATATGGCTGGGTACAAGATAAATATGGTGTATCTTGGCAGGTGTACACCGGAGATAAAAGTCAGACTCCTCAAAAGTTTTGTCCTACATTAATGTTTACAGGTGATAACGCTGGTAAAGCAGAAAAAGCAGTTCATTTTTACACGGACCTGTTTCCTCAATCCAATATCCAGGGCGTGCTAAAATATAGTAAGGAAGATGATGATAATGAAGAATTTGTAAAGCATGCCCAATTTAAGATCAAGGATTTTGTAGCTATGGCGATGGATAGTTCAGCCAATCATGGTTTTGGTTTTACTGATGTAATATCTTTGGTTGTGGAATGTGAAAATCAGGAAGAAATTGATAAATACTGGGGTCAGTTAACGGCCAATGGAGGTAAAGAAGTGGCCTGTGGCTGGTTAACTGACCCGTTTGGGATAAGCTGGCAAATTATACCTAAAGCATTAAGTAAATTGGTTAGCGATCCTGTTCGTGGCCAGAGGGTAATGGGGGCATTAATGAAAATGAAAAAACTGATAATTGCAGATTTAGAAAATGCGTAACAATATATATAATCGTAGAAGAAAATCAGAGGTTTTCTTCTACGATTATTTTTTTAACCAGATTCAGTTCAATTTATTAATTTAAGTTTACAGGTATTGTTTTAGTTATAGTGGGAACTGATAGACCGTTTTCATAAAATTTGACGGTTAAAGTTGCCGTCTTTGAAGGAAGAGTTCCAGTAGTAAAAGTAATTGTATTTAATCCAACCGTAGAGGTCTCTAAAATTGCCTTGTTTTTTGTCGGATAAGATATAGCCCAATTTTTATTTGTACCTAATAGCTCTGATAACTCACCAGCATCAGCTGTTACTTCCACTCTGAATTTTAGAGCGCTCTCAACTAAATTAGCGGATATTTCAAATATATTATTGTTAAGCGTAGTAGTAGTCGAATTCAGGATGTTTTTACCTTTGTATATCGTTGAACCCAGTGCTGGATATTCGATTAAATCAAAGGATTTGATGTAAGAAGTTGATTTTTTAAATTGATCCAAATAGCTAAGATTTATTTTATTAAGTATAGAATCCGGATATAGTGCAGTGTATTTAGCTTTTACCTGATTGATTACCTTGGTCGTATCTAAATAATATAGGTGAGTCATGATACTATTACCCAAAGAAACATCGTTCAGCAGACCATCAGTTTTTAAATCTTCTGCAATATCGTTTAGAATTTCAGTCAGCTCACCGTCTGATCTAAACCCAACTAGCATTGTGGATAACGAGAGCAAAATATTACTTCTACTTGAGGATCCAATTAGATTTACCTTTTCTGCTCTTTTAATCCCAGGGTTTTGAATACCAAAAACACTCAAAACTTCATTTACTGATTGAATTTTTGCATCATTAAAGGACTTTCCCTGATCAATTAAGTATTTTACCCTTGGTTCTTCCAGAGCAGTAAGAATGTTGACATTGACTGCTTCAGACGTATTGATCTTTACAAGACCGGATAATGATATTTGAGAGGAGGAGTTCTTACCTGATACTTCGTTGAAATAGAAGCCAGAAGAAACAACTCTAACATTTTTGCCCTTAAGATTTTTAACCCTCAGACTAAATGATCCATAATTATCGGTAATTGTACTATTAAAACTTCTGCCTGTTTGAGTTAATGTTGAGTCCATCTCGAATAGATATAAAATTGAACCTTTTAAGAATCCGCCCTTTTCAATTTTTCCATTTATTTCTTGTGTGCTCTCTCCATTTTTCAATTCTTCTAAATCGGCGGCCATCTTTGTTATTGCCGATTGTAATTCACTTGTAGCTGTCGCAGTGGCTTTTTGTTCGGTATCAATTTTATTTATCGTTTCACCTAATTGAGTGATTGTAGTTTTTAAAGACTCTAGTTGTATAATAGTAGCTGCTTGTTGAAGCGATGTTTTTAAGTTAGCTATGTCAACAGAATTGGTAACTCCGCCATTTTTTATTTCATTAGTAAGGGTCGATAGGTCAGATGTTAGAGCTTTTAAGGAATTAATCTCATCGGAGTTTAGTTTACCTTGTTGTTGCAAAATGGTAAGATTAGAATTGATATTGCCAATTTGATTTTCGATACCAGAAACTCTAGACTCTAATTCAGCGATCTGCCTTTTAAGATCTTCATCATTTTTTTTGCACGAAATTAATAGCGATAAGCTTGTTGCAAGAAATAAAAAGGCAATAATTTTATAAGATTTTGAGAGCATATGTTTTTTTCCGTAAAAATATATATTTATTCAATAAAATAGCTTAATAATGAAAATATTTTAATCGACTTAAACTATCGTTCCTTAATGTATTTGTGAGAATATTAACAATGTGGATTTTTATTTTGCCCGGTATAAAGTCTCTGACATGTGCTTTATTCCTTCTTTATAACTGGTGGGTTTTATCTTAAATGTATTTTCAAATTTTGAAGAATTGAAATTGTAGTCATGATCATATTGATAATACATCTCTACAGTTCCGGCTACAATTTTTTTAAATAAACCAACCAGCTGAAGCATAAATTTATTAATAGTAGTGTGAGCAGGCTTTACCCCATAAATTTCGGCAGCCAATGTTATAAATTCCTTTCCTGTTATTGGTGCAGCAGTAGGCAAATGCCATATCTGATTATCAGAATCTGGTGTTTGCCCTAAAAGATACATTGCTTTGCCAGTATCAGGTATGTAAGTGAAATTGTGTAACACTTTCGGGTCGCCAATCCATTGTGCAGATGTTTTTTTTGCATACTTATCTAATACCATCATATCCAGAAAACTATTCATAGAATCTGTACCATAAAAATCTGCAGCCCGGGCAATTGTAGCTTGTATGTTTCCTGCTTTAACCTCCTCCATCAGTTGTGTAGCTATACGCGCCCTAACTTCACCTTTCACACTAATTGGGTTGTATGGTGTTGTCTCAAGCATGGGACCTTTAACCAGCCCGTACATATACACATTGTCGAAAAATATTAACCTCGCCTGCGTTTCTTTTGATGCGTTAATCAGGTTCTGCATAATTACTGGCCATTGTTGCTGCCATATGGTTTTATCATAAATCAGACCTGCGCACATGTAAACTACAGCAGAACCTTTTACAGCAGCCAATACCTCTGCATAGTTTAACAGATMAGCTTTTTGCCAKGTAACGTTGGTACCTGTAACTTTAAGTGGCCTGCGACTTACCAGGCGAATAGTTTCATTAGGATTATGGTTTAATAATTCTTTTGTAAGCGCGTTTGCTGTTGGCCCGCCGGCACCTAATATAGTATGCATGTCTTTTCGATTTGTATGATACAAATATAGCTGAGGTCTGTAAACCAAAACGTTAACAAAAGATAAGAAATTAATTATGGGTGCCTGGAGTTAGGCGTATATTAAAGTCCTTTTTCTTATCCGCGAAAGTGACACAGGTGTAATGCCCAAAAAATTGGCAACATAATGTTGTGGTACACGTTGCATAATTTCAGGCGTTGTTTCGAGCATTTTAAGATAACGTTCTTCAGGAGTTTCAGTAATAAAAGATGTGATCCTGTCTTCGTAACAGCAGATGTAATGTTCTGCAACCAATCGGCCGAAACGTTCCATCTTGTAGCCCAATAATGGATGATTAAGCATCAGGTCCATGTTTTTACGGGAAATAAGTATCAGTCCCGTTTGTTCAAGCGCTTGTATGTATCCAGTGCAGGGGTGCTGCGTAAGAAAGCTTTTGTAAGAGCTTACAAATTCATTTTCAAAACTGAAATACCCAGTTATTTCTATGCCATCCTTAACATGGTAATAGCGAACTGAACCATTTACAATAAATCCAATATCATTACAAACTTTATCCTTAACTGAAAAATGATCCCTCTTTTTAATAACCTTATAGTTAAGGTGCGATATGAATTCAGTCCATTCAGTGTCATCAAAAGTGATGAAATGCGCTAATCCTTTACGAAATATATCTAAAGCTTCATTTGAAATGTTGGAACTGATCATAAGGAATGAATTATATGATATAGACGATTCTAAAAGTAAAAATAAGGTTTTATTTCTTTTTACTAATCATTTCAAGGATGGATACTGTTCTTATCCGAACGGTAGATGTTCAATTTTGAACAGCATGGGTAGTCAAAAGCCTTATTAAGGTAGGTAAATTCATTGGCATAGCTCTTGAACTGTAAAGGAAAATTAACAATATGAAAAGTCCAAAATCCTTACTTATACTTTTGACACTCATTTTTTCGGTTAGTGTAAAAGTATCGGCTCAGAAAACAGTAACTGTAGACATTACAAAGGTTACACATACCGTAAATCGAACCATAAATATGAGTGGTTCATCTCAAAAGCCCACTTTACATATAAATTCAAAGTATGATGCAGGCTTTGCTGTAATAAAACACCGCGATTTTAAAAACGGTGAGATAACGTTTGAGGTGAAGGGTGAAGATATTTTCCAGAAAAGCTTTGTTGGATTTGCTTTCCACATACAAAACGATTCTACTTATGAGGCAATCTATTTTAGGCCATTTAATTTTAGATCTGATAACGAGCTGCGTAAAAAACATGCTGTCCAATATATTTCTCTTCCCGGTAATGACTGGCCAAAGCTTAGAGAAGCTTCTCCATTAAAGTATGAGCAACCGATCGGAGAGGATGTTAATCCGGCAGAATGGTTTAAGGTTCGGATTAAAGTGGAAGCAAAAATGATCAGTGTCTATGTAAATGAAAACCCTAAGCCATGCTTGGAAGTGGTTCCTTTAAGCAATCTAAATTCCGGGAAGATAGCTTTCTGGACCGGCAGCGAATCTGCAGGAGATTTCAGAAACTTAAAAATCACAGAAAACTAACCTTTGCTTTGGTTTTCAGCTGCTTGTAAGAGTATTTTTTTTATCAGCGCAATCTGTCCTAAATGGTAATGAGTGTGTTCAATAATCCCTTGGATATTTCTGTAGTAGGTTCCGTATTTCTCATCTGTAAAGTTTTCCCAAAGTTTATGCTCTGGCAACTGCTCAATCAGTAAAGTGAAGGTTTCTGCATCGGCAAAGGTTTTGTCCAGCAAATTATCCCAGTCTCTTTGTGACTCGATTGGAGGAAGGTCAAAACTATATTTGTCGCTAGCCTCAAGTGGTTCTCCTTGTAATACCTTTAGCACTGCACTTATGTAGTAATTCACATGATAAACTAAGGTAGCGATGGTATTAAAAGAATGAACCTGCATTGTTGCTTGTTGCCAGTTTACATCCGTCAAATTGTCTTTAAGGTTTGATGATGTCCAGTTCCCGCCAAAATGAACATCTTTTAAGTGCTTTGCTAATTGCGCTGGTAAATTCATGCTATTTAATATTAAACAGTTAAATTATAATTTTATCTGAAAATATAAAAATGGGCGAGGCCGAAAAATAAGCTCAGTCCAATAATATAGAGGACGTTAACTTTAAATTTTTTCATTAACACCAGGGTGATAATAATCCAGGCCAATGAGTAAAAATCAATATATTTAAAAGATACTCCACCGGGGAAAATAATATCCTTTCCCAGAAATAAGGTGAGGTTTAAAATCACTCCCACAACTGCAGCTGTTACAAATCCCAGAACATTGCCAATTGTTTTATTTCCATGTGTTTTTTCAATAATCGGTCCGCCAACAAATATGAATAAGAATGAAGGTAAAAAGGTATTGAAGGTTGTAATTAAAAGCCCAATTGTGCCCATAAGGATAGAACCTGAAAAATGATTAAAGGCTGCCATAAATCCTACGTAACACACCACAATAATTAATGGGCCGGGAGTTGTTTCAGCAAGGGCAAAACCATCAATCATTTGCATCTTACTTAGCCAGTTCAGCTTCGAAACACTAAACTGTGCAACATATGGTAAAACAGTATAAGATCCTCCTATTGTAAATAATGCAGTTTGGGTAAAGAAGAGGCTTAGGTCTTTCCAAAATTGAAAATCAACAGAAAGAAAGTACAACAAAAGTAAAGGAATTAGCCAGATCAGCGCAAAAATAGCCGTTTGCCGTAAAGACTTGCTATTGGGTGTGTTTGTGCCACGTGCCACAGAGTTTTTATTAAAATAGAAAGTTTCTTCATTAGAAGAGGTTAGGTTATTCTCCGAAATTCTATTAGCAGATAGCGCAGGCCACAATCGTTGGATTAGAACAGCGAGTAAAATCGTTCCTATTATGATCAGGAACATCGAGATGTTAAAGAAGAAAATACAGATAAAGGCTAAAGCGCACATTAAAATATGAAGCCTGGTATGGAGTGCTTTTTTGCCTATACCTAACAGCGCTACTATTATGATGGAGATAACAGCAGGCTTAAATCCATTGAACATAGCAAACATCCATGGCTGATTTCCATAAGAAACGTACAGTATGCTTAGTAATAGCAAAATAAACATGGAGGGAAGTACAAATAAAATGCCGGCTATTAGTCCGCCCTTTTTACCATGTAGCTGCCAGCCAATATAAATGGCTAATTGCTGGGCTTCTGGACCGGGCAAAAGCATGCAAAGGCTTAATGCGTGGAAAAATCTGCTGTTGCTAATCCATTTTTTTTGACCTACCAATTCCTCATGCATAATATTGATATGGCCTGCCGTGCCTCCAAAACTTATCCAACCCAATTTAAACCAAAATTTTAAAGCTTCTTTAAATGAGGGCTTACCTTGGGGCATAACATTTCTATCTCTATTTTTCAACGTAGTCAATTAGGTTTCTATAATGGTAAAAGGAAAAATCAGGAACTATGCAAAAATAAGCAAATTAACGTCCTTAAGCAAAGATATGGTTGAGTGTTTTTTGTGATTAATTAAGGTTATTTTTGGGCTTCAGGATTGATTTTATTGTGCTTGTATAATCCCTTTGTTGTGTGTGGGGTATTAAGATGTAAGAGAGCTTTAAAATGAGAAATCGATTTTGAATTATGTTGCTTTTCTTTAAGGGCTGTTTAAACGCAGATGAAAGATTTTTTTTCTCTTGTTAATCAGGTACTAAACTTTAAATTATGTTAAATTCAGTTGCATAATTTGTGGCTCTGCATCTTTTTGGTAATATTAGCGGCACTTGAGGATTACTTATGACTACCGTTACTGTACTTGCTATAATTGAACCAGACCTTAAACCCGCACCTCCATTGTCAAAGGTGATGCATGAAAGACTCTCCCGCTTTGCAGCTGAGCTGCAGGATTCATTAACAAAAGAACTTATCGAAAACCGGAACTGCGAAGATCTGGTTATTTACATCAACTATAATAGCAAGTATGCTGTTCGGTGGAAGATTGTAAATGACGTTCCTTCTGCCGTTGAATCTGAAGTTGCCAGGCAATGTGCTAAACTTGGGTTTATTATATGGAAGGGTAGCGAGATCTATAATTTCAAATCAAGAGAATGACTACAGCTAGAAATGCTGTAGTCATTCATCTCATTATTGGTACTTAAAACTTGATCAGGCTAGGGTCAGTCACTACCATCTCTGGTTTATTTTTAAATAAGCTCACTGTGCCTTGAATAGTGATGGTTTTTCCGTTAATCTTATCTGCCAATACTTTCGCTTTCCCTTTTAGCGCTAGGGTAAGGAGTTGATTGGGATGCGCTGCTCCAACATTAACTAATACCATACTTTTAATGTCTTTCAGGCTAAATACCTTGCCTGTTACTATTACATTCTTGCCAACAGAGCTCTTTAGGTCAGTTAATTTTACCGTGATTGCTTTAGCCAAAGGTTTGGACGGAACTACAGCGATAGGTACTATCGGTTTTTCTATAGGGCGAGTCTGTTGTTGTTCGTTAAATAGTTTGTTTAATTCTCCAGCCAATCGTATACCAGCTTGAGCAATGCGCAGGTGGACAATTGCGATTGATCTTTTGTAGCTAGCTTCATCAATGTTACTACCTGGCTGAGTGTCGTCGTAGATCTGAGTGCTTACCTGGTAACTTTCCCATAGCCATTGCATAGGGCTATCGGCCTGCCATTTCTTCACTTGTTCCGGGTTGGCCCAATCGTATTTTTTTGCCATTTCAGCATAATTGAATCCTTCATGGTCTATAAGTTTTCCATCCCATAAGGCATGCAAATTAGTTCCATTTCCATTAAATCTTACCTGTACATCATTGCCGCCCTTATCTTCGGCACGGCTAACATGCATGGGTTGGTGTGCATCACCAACAAGATGAATCAGGAATTTTAATGCCTGATTTTTTTGTGCCAAACTAAGTGTTTTATCTTTAAGGTTTGCCTCTGCTTTTAAAATTGCAGTATAAACATTGTCTTTGTCTTGTTTAATAACGTAATCTGTAAACTGCTCTTTGGTTAATCCCATTGGAAGGTTGATGTAATGCCAGGATGCAGTTTTTTTATATTGAGGATCATCACTAATCTCATCAGCCCAAGTACTTGCCTCGCTCATGGTTTCACCTTTCAGATAGGTGCTTACTATGGTTTTTGTGTTTGGAGCTAAGTGTTTTTCTGCAATAGTGGCAATGGCTTTATGACCTTTCTGGCCCCAGGATACCAGGGCTATGGTCAATATAATTAGGGATGCGCTTAGGGTATATTGTCTCATGGCCCAAAGTTAATCAGGCGCAAAAGAATTCGGAATTTTAGTTGCCAACATTTTGTTTTCTTACTTGTATCTTTTGTGTTAGGTATTCGTCACAACATATTTCTTTCTCGCCATCTCGACGATAGGAGAGATCTCTTGACCATGAAGTAGCTACACAGCAAATTAGCATAAACAAGAGATCTCTCCTATCGTCCTTTAGATTTGTTTTTGATAATTTAGAATGAGAAGGAAGCAGAAGTAAACTATTCGTTCCTCAGAGTTTAGACTCATATCTCGATTTAGACTTCTGCATCCCTTTCATCAGGAACTCAAATAGAAATTAGGGCT